>JBKPTH010000001.1:0-13641 GCA_046765915.1 Acidobacteriota bacterium
CTGCGTGGCCGCCCTGGGAGGGGGGGTGGGGACCGCGGGAATCGTGGACGGAATTATTAACGTCCACCCTCCCAGGGCGGCCACGCAGGGCCGCCCCTACAGATCCCTTCGTGAACGGCACGGCCGCGAACGCGGGGAGCCGCCGTTGCGGCGCCGCGCCTGCGATCATCTTGGCCACGTCGCGCAGCAGGGGAGTCTGGGTGAAAAAATTGGCAATACTCGGCGCATGCGAGGCCAGGCGCGCCCACCAGTGGATCAAGCCGAAGGCGTAGGCCGAGCGGGGCCGCAGCCGACCTTTGTAATAGTGGGAGAGGAACTCGGCCTTGTACGTCGCCATGTCCACGTCCACCGGGCACTCGCCCTTGCACCCCTTGCAGGAGAGGCAGAGATCGAGCGCCTCCTTGACGTGCTCGTCGCGCCAGAGCTTGCGCAGCGGCTCGCCTTCGAGCATCTCGAAGAGCAGGCGGGCGCGGCCACGCGTCGAGTGCATCTCCTCGCGCGTCGCGCGGTAGCTCGGGCACATGGTGCCGCCGTGCATGCGGCGGCACTCGCCGACGCCGACGCAGCGCAGGCTGGCGCGCGCGAAGCTGCCCTGATCGTCGCCGGGATAGCGGAAGTGCGTCCGCACCGCCGGCGGCTGGTAGGAGGTGCCAAGGCGAAGGTTCTCGACCGGGCTGTAGGCGTCGACGACTTTGCCCGGGTTCATCCTGCCGTCCGGATCCCAGATCGCCTTGAACTCGCGGAAGGCGCCGATCAGCTCGTCGCCGAACATCTTCGGCAGCAGCTCGGCCCGCGCCTGGCCGTCGCCGTGCTCGCCGGAGAGCGAGCCGCCGAAGCGCAGCACGAGGTCCGCGGCCTCGTCGAGGAAGGCGCGGAACTTCGCTATCCCCTCCGCCGTGACGAGATCGAAGTCGTTGCGGGTGTGCACGCAGCCTTGTCCGAAATGGCCGTAGAGAGCGCCGCGGTAGCCGTATTTCTGGTGGAGCCGCCGCAGCTCGCGCAGGTAGCCGCCCAGCTTCTCCGGCGCCACGGCCGAGTCCTCCCAGCCTTCCCAGGTGTCCGGCTCGCCGGGCACGCGCGCCGTGGCGCCGAGGCCGGATTCGCGCACCGTCCACACGGTCTTCGCCTCCTGCGGATCGTCGAAGACCTTCATCGACGGCGCGTCCGGTTTCCCCCGCAGCGCCTCCATCAGCCGGCGGGCGCGTCCGCCGGCTTCCTCGCGCGTCTCGCCGCCGAGCTCGACCAGCAGCCAGCCGCCCCCGGCGGGGAGGAGCTTGACGTTCTGCGGATGGAGGTCCTTCTTCTTCATGTCCTCCACCAGCACGTCGTCGATCCCTTCGAGTCCGAGGGGGCCGTGCTCCAGGATCTCGGGGACGTGATCGGCGGCCTCGTAGGCGTCCGGGTAGCCGAGGACGACGAGGACGCGATGCCGCGGGCTGGGTATCAGGCGGACGGTCGCTTCCAGGATGGTGACGCAGGTCCCTTCCGAGCCCACCAGGGCGCGCGCCACGTGAAAGCCGTTCTCCGGCAACAGCCACGGCAGGTTGTAGCCGGAGACGCGGCGCGGGATATCCGGATAACGCTCGCGGATGAGCGGCGCGTAGCGATCGCGGAGGTCACGCAACCGGCGGTAGATCTCGCCGCGCCTGCCGCCGGCGCGGACGATGCGCTGCAGCTCCTCTTCGCTCGTCGGGCCGACGCGCAGCCTCAGGCCATCGTAGGTGAGCACCTCCAGCTCCTCGACGTTGGCGTCCGTCTTGCCGGCCATCACCGAGTGCACGCCGCACGAGTCGTTGCCGATCATGCCGCCGAGGGTGCAGTGGTTGTGCGTGGCCGGATCGGGCCCGAAGGTGAGGCCGTGCGCCTCGGCGGCGTCGCGCAGATCGTCGAGTACGAGGCCGGGCTCGACGCGCGCGCGGCGTCCAATCGGGTCCAGCTCCACGATGCGGCGCAGGTGCTTGGTGAAATCCATCACCACCGCGACGTTGCAGCACTGGCCGGCGAGGCTGGTGCCGCCGCCGCGCGCCAGCACCGGCGCGCCGTGCCGCCGGCAGACCGCAATGGTCTCGACCACGTCCTCGATCGTGCGCGGGATGACGACGCCGATCGGCACCTGCCGGTAGTTCGACGCGTCGGTGGAGTAGAGGGCGCGGCTGCCAGCGTCGAAGCGCACCTCGCCCGCGATCGCCGCCCGCAGCTCGGCGGCGAGGTCTGGCGTCGCGGTCCGAAGGCTGCTGCCGTTGCGCATGACTCTACTCTGTCAGATCCGGACGCGGAGCGCCGATCCCACCGATCTCGATACCTCCTGCGTCATCGCTCCGCCGGGCCCCTCACCACCCCAACCCCTCCTCTCCCACCGCACGCCCGACCCCCGGGAGAGGAGGGGCTTTAAAAACAAATCAAAGCAGTCTCCCTCCTCTCCCTGGGCGGGAGGGTGTGAGGCGGGAGAGGAGGGCTGGGGAGGTGAGGGGCCTGGCGGCGCGGATCACGCTTGGAAGATCAAGGCCGGCGGGATCGGCGTCACACCATCTCCTTCACCTTATCCTCCAACACCGTCAGAGCGATCTTGCCACGGTTCGGCGTTCCTTTGGCCAGCGACTCGGCGAACTTGGTGGCCTGCCGGGCGGTGATCTTCGGCGGCGTCGGCGGCTCGAGGGGATCCACCACGGCCTCGACGAGGACCGGCCCGGGCTGAGCGAGCGCGTCGTCGAGCACGGCGCCACAGAGGGCTGGATCGTCGACGGTGAAGCCGGTAGCGCCGCAGGCCCGCGCGAAGCCCACGAAATCGATGGGCTGCAGCTCGCAGCCGTACTCGGGATTGCCGAGGAAGACCATCTGCTCCCACTTGATCTGGCCGAGCGAGTTGTTTTTGACGATGACGATCTTGATCGGCAGCTCGTACTTGACGGCCGTGGCGAGCTCGGCCATCAGCATGGAGAAGCCGCCGTCGCCCACGAAGCCGACGCACTGGCGGTTGGGATGCGCGATCTGCGCCGCGATGGTGTAGGGCAGGCCGTTCGCCATCGAGGCGAGGGTGCCCGAGAGCGAGTGCATCTGGCCGCGCTTGACCGGGATCTGGCGGGCGAACCAGGTCGCGATCGTCCCCGAATCGCAGGAGACGATGGCGTCGTCACGCAGCCGCTTGCCGAGCTCCCAGGCCACCACCTGCGGCTTCATCGGCTTGTCCTGGCGGGTGGCGCGCTCCTCCATGAGCTGCCACCACTCGCGCATCCCCTCCTGCGCCTTCTGCAGGAAGCCCCGGTTCTCGTTGCGCTTGAGCAGCGGCAGCAGCTCGCGCAGCGTGGACCGGCTGTCGCCGATCAGCCCGGCCTCGACCGGATAGCGCAGGCCGATGCGGATGGGATCGAGATCGATCTGCACGCCGCGCGCCTGGTCCGGCTTGGGCAGGAACTCGATGTAGGGGAACGAGCTGCCGACGATCAGCAGCGTGTCGCACTCCTCCAGCGCCTCCTGTGAAGGCTTGGTGCCGAGGAGGCCGATGCCGCCGGTCGTGTACGGGCTGTCGTCCGGCACCGCGGCCTTGCCGAGGAGGGCCTTGATGATGGGCGCGCCGAGCGTCTCCGCCGTTTGCTCCAGCTCGTCCGTGGCGTGGAGGGCGCCGCGGCCGGCGAGGATGGCGATCTTCTCGCCGGCGTTGAGCACCTCGGCGGCGCGGCGGAGATCGTCCGGCGACGGCAGGGCCGCGCGCCGAGCCCAGACGTCCGAGGCGTGATGGGGACGATTGCGCGGCGAGCGCTCGCCGCCCTCCTGCTCCTGGAGATCGACGGGGAAGTTGATGTGCGAGACGCCGCGGTAGCTGAGAGCGGCGCGGCAGGCGAGATGGGTGACGTTCTCCACGTGCGACGCACCCATGACGCGCGTGTTGTACACGGCCACGTCCTGGAAGACGCGGTCGAGATCCACGTCCTGCTGCGAGAACGTATCGATGAGATCGTGGTAGGAGTGGCCGGTGATGGCGAGCACGGGCTGGCCGTCCATCTTGGCATCGTAGAGGCCGTTGAGCAGATGGATGCCGCCCGGCCCCGAGGTGGCGAGGCAGACGCCGAGCTTGCCCGTGTACTTGGCATAGCCGCAAGCCATGAAGGCGGCGGCCTCCTCATGGCGCACCTGCACGAAGCGGATGAGGTCCTGCCGCGTCCGCAGCGCCTCCATGAGGCCGTTGATGCCGTCGCCCGGAAGCCCGAAGACGGTGTCCACGTTCCAGTCGATCAGCGTCTCGACGAGAATATCGGCCGCGGTCTTGGCCATGGCAACCTCCAATCAAAGCCGAACTTACAAGGCCCGAGGGATCGGAGGCGTGGTATCCGCACGGATGGAACGGTCCCGATCCGGACGCGGGCCGTCTTGAGCGGGGAAGGTTGCAAGAGGGGTGCCTTGCGGGCGGGAGGGGAACCGCGATCGCTCGCAAGTCAGGCGCGGTGGTATGCTTTCTCCGTGGCCATCCAATCGAAGCCCTACCTGACACCACAGGAGTATCTCGCTATCGAGCGGAGCGCGGAATACAAGAGCGAGTATGTGGACGGCGAGGTGGTGGCGATGTCAGGGGCGACTCGCGAGCACGTCTTGATTGTGCTCAACCTGGCCTCGGGATTGAAGAGGCAGCTCCAGCAGAGACCCTGCGAAATCTACGTTGCCGACCTTCGGATTCAGGTCTCGGCCACCGGCCTTTACACGTATCCCGACATCGCAGTCGCCTGCGGCGAGCCTCGCTTCGAGGATGAGCACAGGGATACGCTCCTCAATCCCATTCTGATCGTGGAGGTCCTGTCTCCCTCGACCGAGTCCTATGACCGCGGAAGGAAGTTCGAGCAGTATCGGACCCTTGAGTCCCTCCAGGAGTATCTGCTCGTCTCGCAAGACCAGCCCAGAGTAGAGCAGTTCATCAGGCAGGACGGCAACATCTGGCTCTTCAAGGACATCGCGGGGTTGGAGCAGGCCGTCTCGCTCGCTTCGGTCCAGTGCGAGATCGCTTTGTCAGAGTTCTACGACAAGATCGCCTTTTCCTGAACCTCGATCTAGGTCCTCGAATGGATCCACACAGGCTATCGGAGGAGAGAAGCGTCGCGTATCACCGCGTCATCGCCGATCGCCTACAGCATCAGCCGGAGATCCTCGAGAACGCGAGACGACGCGTAGCGGCTTGGCTGGCGTCCGGCGAAAGCGAGCGGTTCTATGTCAGGAAATGGGCGGAGATCCTGGCGGGAGATCCTGCCTCGGTCGCTGCCTTCCTGGTAGAGCGCAGTGAGCTGGCGGACGAGCTGCGCCAATCGACTCCGTTCGCCGGTGCCCTGAAGCCGGAGGAGCGCTGGAGGATTTGGCGCGAGACTCGGGAGTTCTTCTCGCGGGAGTTATGACTCGGGAGCAACTCGAACACCTTATCCGCGCTGCCGGCGTCATCGCCGAAGATGACGCGATTGTAATCATCGGTAGCCAGGCCATCCTTGGACAGTTCCCCGATGCCCCGGCGTCAATGCGTGTCTCCATGGAGGCGGACCTTTTCCCTCTGCACCATCCGGAGCGTGCCGATATCATCGAAGGCAGCATCGGCGAGCTGTCCCCATTCCACGAAACCTTCGGTTACTACGCAGAGGGCGTCGGTGAGGAAACGGCGCTCCTGCCTCAAGGGTGGAGGGCTCGCCTCGTCGTCATCGAGAACGAGAACACTCGCGGCGTCAGAGGACTCTGCCTCGAAGTCCACGACCTGCTCGTCGCGAAGGCCATCGCCGGACGTGAGAAGGATGTAGCTTTCTTGGTGGATGCGGCAAAACACCGAATGGCAGACCCCGAGATCCTGCTGCATCGTTTGGCTACCGTAGAGGTCGAATCAGCGAAGAAGGAGATTGCTCGAGGTACAATCGAGAGGAGCTTCTCAGCGGGACTTGAGGACTGACGAGGTGCTCACAGGTGACGACCAAAGCTTTGCTCAAACGCATCACCGTCGACCCGGAGATCTGCCATGGTAAACCGTGTATCCGCCACATGCGTTACCCCGTCGAGGTCATCCTGGAGCTACTAAGCAGCGGCATGACAATGGAGGAGATTCTGACGGATTACGAAGATCTGGAGCGTGAGGACATCCTCGCCGCCCTGGCATTCGCTGCCTGGCTCAGCCAGGTCAAGCGACTTGATGTGCTCGCGGGATAATAGGAGGTTAGGCGTTCCGGGATCAACAGGAAGAGTATGAAGGAATTTTTTGGTCACCGTCTTCTCGATGGCAAATATCACTGGGCTCAAGTGGGTGCTACTCGGGGTCGCTCTCGTCAAGAGGGTGTTCGGCTCAACTTCCGCGTGGACTCCTCTCGCCGCGATGCGGCACTCTCTCTCGTTGCTAACGATCTTGCTGAGCATGGTGAGGATTGGGCACTTCCTTTGGGTTCGGCAGACGGTCCGTGGCGCATTGATCTTTCTAAGCTGGCTCTACGAGTGCGTGCTCTTGCCGACCAGACTTGGCTCGAAGGCGAGCGCATGATTATCCCAGCCTTCGACATAGTCAATTCACCATATCTCGAGGACGAATATGCCAATGGGAAGACAGCGGTCGTTCGTTTCACGATTCCTGTGCATTCGCCGGTTGCGCCAACTACCATCCCCTCGAGTCAGGACCTGTCCTCCTTCCTCGGCCGGTTTCGGAGTGACCACAGCGGCGCAACTAAGCGTGGGTTCCTGATGATGCCGTTTGGGGACACGCCCGCACACGAGCGAATCGCCAAGTGTATACGAGACGTGTGTTCGTCCGTTGGACTTGAGGCTCTTCGAGCCGACGATAGTCGCTACTCGGATGACCTTCTACCAAACATTCGGACCTACATGCACGGCTGCGACTTCGGGGTCGCTGTTTTCGAGCGCTTAACAAGTGATCTCTTCAATCCCAACGTCTCGCTGGAAGTCGGCTACATGCTGGCTCTCGGCAAACCCGTATGTCTACTGAAGGACAGAACGCTACAAGCTCTTCAGTCGGACTTAGTCGGTCGGCTGTATGACAGCTTCGACGTTCAGCAGGTGGAGGAAACCCTCCCGCCAGTCTTAGTTCGATGGCTCAGAGAGAAACGTCTGACATCATACGGACCGTCTAGCTCTAGCGGTGGAGCGGACGGCAACCGCAAGAAGCGCGGTTCCCGGCGCTCATCTTCTTAGCGTTAGCCGCTCGATGAAACCGCCTGAGGTACACATGACCAACACACAGTTAGCCGAGCTTCTGCTCGTGCGTCTCTATGATTTGGCTGAGGCAGAAGGCCACGGCAGGTGGCATTCGCTGAACGAGATTGCAGCAGAATTCAGTGTAACTGACAAAGAAAAGGTGTTCAACATAGCGGACGCTCTCGAACGTAGAGGCTTGATCCAAGCGACCTTCATGCATGGACCTGCTGTCAGCGCTTGTATTACCGGCGAAGGTACTCTGTTTGTCGAACAGGGTGGAGATACCGGCGTCATTAAAACCTACCGTGAGAACCCGCAGATCTTCAACATAGCCATTGACCAGAGTACCCACTTCCACGCGCCTATTGCGGGCAGCAACGTGGCAGTCCACTCTGGTAGCGCGAACCAAAACCTTGCGCAGTCCTCTGAAATTCTCGCTATTCTAGCTGACATCGAGGCATCTATTCGAGAAACATCGGGCATCCCTGAAGAGCGCCGCGAAGAAGCCCTCGGCGACGTGGCCATCCTTAGGTCAGAGCTTACTCGAAAACGGCCACGCAGACCAATCGTCGAAGCTGTCCTGGCCACGCTGGGTGATCTTTCCTCGATAACGTCACTGCTCATGCAGCTTCAACCGCTGTTGGCGAGACTTCCGTGGCTGACCGGCTAACTCCACCGGACGGTCACTCACACCTTCCGCACGTCCTAAGGTCGCTCCAGCGAGGGCGACTCCAGGTGAGAGACGTCAGACTCGCGCCTCCAAGTCATAGACCCAGCGGGAGAATTCGTTACGAGAGCGTACAAGCCGGACGCTGCGACCGAGTAGAGGAGAGCTTTGCCAGCCTTCCGCAGCCGGCTTCTGCCGTTCGTATCCGGCGACGCCGAGGGTATGGATCTCGAAGCTCAGGTCATCCCCGCGGCAGTCGGCGAGCCAAAGCTCGGGGACACCCGCCTTGGCGTAGAGGCGGGGGAGGCGCTCTCGGTCCTTCCGCTTCGAGGAGTCGCTGACGATCTCGATGATGAGGTCCGGCGCTCCTTCGAGCTCGATGAAGCGGCCTTCATCTGCCTTTGCCGCCGGAATCTCGCGGATGCGGCCTTGGCGGAGGGACTCCCAGAGGACCACGACGACATCGGGTTCTACGGACAGCCGAGCCTCTGGCGAGACGACGCGGGTGCGGTCCGAGAACAGGCACCCCCGCCCGGTGTCTACGATCAGGGAATGCAACCGCGGTGAGCGTCGTCTTGACGACTCCGTGGGTGTAGAGGTCCTCCGGGCTCCAGTCCACCTCCACGATGCCAGCGAGATAGTCGATCCGGCCGCGCTGGGGAAAGGCCTCCTCCCAGGTCCACCGGCGGAAGCGGTCCAGGTCGGAAAGACCGGCCGGTATGGAGAACTCTTCCTCGAAGATGACGGCAGGGTTTGCGGTCACGGCGGGTGTCTTCGGGGTGGAGATCAGACCAAGAACGGGTTCAGGAAGCGTACGCCCTCGACCTCTCGATCATGCTGAAAATCCTCAGTGTAGATGGTCGTCAATTGGTGTACATGAGCCGCTGCCCAGATCAGAGCATCCCAGAAGGAGAGCCCATTCTCAAGCCTTGCGGCTAACGCCTTCAAGGTGAGGTCGGGAGTCACCGACACCACAGTTGCGCTTTGGATGACATCGTCGATAATCGCCCGGACATCCTCGGGTCCGAGGCCGAAGTCTGATCCTCGTCGAAGGAGAGTCCAAGCCAGCTCGTTGACGACCTGTGCCGAGAGAACGAGATCACCTCTACGGGTGACTTCCTCGATCAGCCGAAGAGCCTTCTCGTGCTTGTCCGGATCGGCAAGGTCATAGGCGTAAACGAAGATGTTCGCGTCGATCAGTACGCTCACACCTTGCGACCTCGGTCGTAGATCTCTTCCCGCGTGGGATAGGGCGGTCCACCGAGCGGTATCCCTACCCGCATCCGCTTCAACATCCGGTCGCGGGCATCGGCGGAGGTCGGAGGAAGAAAGGTGACGATCACCCGCGCTTCCTGCAAATCCTGGGGCCGCTCCAGGAGCTTCACTTCACCATCCTTGTAGATTCCCTCGACTGAGGTGATCATCTTCGGTCCTCCGTTGGTCGCCTTCACGCTCCTCATCCTATTCTACATCGTTCGACATCGAGTCTATGGCGGCTCTTTGACAAGAGCTGAACCCGCTCCCGCGGCGGACCGCTGAGCCTGCCGGCAAGGAGGCGTCGCGGGACTCCGAGAAAACAGCATAAGCAGAGCGCCGCGGCGGCGGTCAAGATGAGGCGATCTCGTAATGGAGTCCGCTGATCTTGCGGCAGATCCCTGAACTCGATCGCAACGTGAGGAAACATCGCGGCAGATCCCTGAACGTCGCGAGCGAGTCTGTTGACGTTGTCGCAAAGTCCCGGGACTCGCTGAGAAAGTCCGCAGACCTCCTGACGAGATGAGCGGACTCCGGCGCGTATCCCGAGACTCGATGACAACGTCCCGAGACTTTGCGGGAGATCCGCGGACTCTCTGACGGCGTGAGCTCACCCGCTGACGAGGTGAGCGGACTTTGGCGCAGATCCCGAGACTCAGTGACAACGTCTCCGGACTTTGCGAGAAATCCGTGGACTCGCTGACAGAGCGAGCTCACTCGCTGACGAGATGAGCAGACTTTGCCGCGTATCCCCAGGCCCGATGACAACGTCCCGAGACTTTGCGGGAAATCTACGGACTCGCTGACGGCGTGAGCTCACCCGCTGCCGAGATGAGAAGACTTTGCCGCGTATCCCGAGACTCAGTGACAATGTCCCGGGACATTGCGGCAAATCCGTGGACTCGCTGACAAGGTGAGCTTACTTTGCGGCGTATCCCGGGACTTTGCGGCAAAGTCCCGGGACATCGCGACAGGTGCGGCTCCTACGCCGCCTTCTCCTCCAGCGACTTCTCCCGCTTCGGCCACCAGCGGCGCACCAACTCGCCCATCTTGTCCGTGCCGCGCAGGTCGTCGAAGATGGAGTAGAAGACCGGCGTCGCGAGGAGAGTCAATACCAGCGAGAGGGTCTGGCCGCCGATCACCACCACGGCGATGGCCCGGCGCTCCTCGGCGCCCGGACCGGTGCCGAGCGCGAGCGGCAGCATGCCCGCGACCAGCGCCAGGGTGGTCATCAGGATCGGTCGCAGACGGTCGCGGTTGGCCTGGATGATGGCGGCGCCGCGCTCCATGCCGGCCCGCCTAAGGCCGTTCATGTGGTCGATCTGCAGGATGGCGTTCTTCTTCACCACGCCGAAGAGCACCAGCACGCCGAGGGCCGAGTAGAGGTTGAGCGTGTTGCCGGTGATCCAGAGGGAGAACAGCGCGAACGGCACGGCGAGCGGCAGCGACAGCAGGATGGTCAGCGGGTGGACCACGCTCTCGAACTGCGACGCCAGGATCATGTACATGAAGACGATCGAGAGCATGAGCGCGAAGATGAACTCGCGGTAGGTGCGCGCCAGCTCGCGGCCGCGGCCGCCGATGGCGGTGGAGTAGGCGGGCGGCAGGTTCATCTCCTTGACCGCCTCCTGCATGGCCTCCAGCCGATCCGCCAAGGCGTAACCGGGCGCCACGCTGGCGCGCAGGCTCACCTGCCGCTGCCGGTCGAGCCGATCGACGCGCGACGCCGTCGTCTCCTCCTTGAGGGTGACGAAGTTGCCGAGCTGCACGAGCTTGCCGCCGGCCGTGGGCACGTAGAGGCGGAGGATTGCCTGCGGATCGTTGCGCTCTCCCTCGGTCAGCCGGAGCTGGACGTCGTAGTCGTCGTTGGCCTGGGGATCGCGGAAGCGCGAGACCTCCTGATCGCCGCCGACCATCAGGCGCAGGGCGTCGCCGACGTCGGACATGTCCACGCCCAGCGCCGCGGCGCGCTCGCGGTCCACCACCACCCGCAGCTCGGGCTTGTCGAGCTTGAGCGTGGTGTCCGCGTCCACGATGCCGCCGATCTCCTTGGTCTTCTCCCGCAGGCGTTCGGCATAGACGGCCAGGGCCTGGAGGTCGGGCCCGCGCAGGGCGAAGTCGATGTCGGCGTTGCCGCCGCCGATGTTGAACGACTGGACGTTGCGCACGGCGACGCGCAAATCCTCGTACTTCGAGAGGCGGCGGCGCACCTCCGTCATCACGTCGCGCTGGGTGAAGTTGCCGCGGAAGGCCTCCAGCGGATGGAAGGTGACCAGGTCTTTGAGCAGGCGGGGGATGGAGAACTTCCGCTCCTCGTGCGGCGCGATGCGGATGAAGAGCCGTCCCTGGTTGACGCCGCCGAGGAAGCCGCCGCCCGCCGTGGCCAGCACGGTGCGGATGCCGCGCACCTGGTGCAGCTCGGCCTCGATGGCGCGCATCGCCTCGTCGACGCCGGCGAGGCTCGTGCCTTCCGGCGCGTTGACGTTGATCTCGAACTCCGACTCGTCGACGTCGCTCGGGATGTACTCCATCTTGACCAGCTTGAAGATGGGGATGGAGACGAGCATGATGCCGAGCGCCACCAGCGCGGCCAGGCGCCGGCGCGCCATGGTGGCGCGCAGCAGCCGCTCGTAGAGGCCGTCGATCCGGCCGTAGAAGCCGCGCCGCGAGCGGGCCGGCTCGGCACCACCGTGCGGACCCCCATGCGAGCCGTGGCTGCCGGTCGCGTCCTCGGCGTGCAGCATGCGGGCGCTCATCATCGGCGTCAGGGTGAAGGAGACGAGCAGCGAGACGAGCACCGCCGCCGCCGCCGTGAGGCCGAACTGGTAGAGGAAGCGTCCCGAGATGCTCGACATGAAGGAGACGGGGACGAAGATCACCACCAGCGACAGGGTGGTGGCGAGCACGGGGAGGCCGATCTCCTGCGTCGCCTTCTTCGCCGCCTCGAACGGCTTGATTTTCTTCTCCTCGACGAAGCGGAAGATGTTCTCCAGCACGACGATGGCGTCGTCGATCACCACGCCCACCATGAGCACCAGGGCCAGCATGGTGACGCTGTTGAGGGTGAAGTCGAGCGCCTTCATCATGCCGAAGGTGGCGATGACGGAGCTGGGGATGGCCACCGCCGCGATCACCGTCGAGCGCCAACTGCGCATGAAGGCGAACACCACCAGCGAGGCGAAGATGCTGCCCAGGATGAGGTGGACGTTGATCTCGTGCAGCGCCGCGTAGATGTAGCGCGACTGGTCGCGGATGATCTCGACCTTCAAGTCCGGCGGCAGCTGCGCCTCGACGCGGGTGAGCGCCTGCTTCACCGCCTCGATGACCTCGACGGTGTTGGCGCCGCTCTGCCGGCGGATCTCCAGGCTCACCGTGGGCACGCCGTTCAGCCGCGAGGCCGAGCGCTGCTCCTTGGTGCCGTCCTCGGCGCGGCCGAGGTCGCGCACGCGCACCGGCTGGCCGTCGATCGTCGCCACCACGAGGTCGTTGAAGTCCGCGGCGCTCTCGAAGCGGCCCATGACGCGCAGGGTCTGCTCGCGGGCGCCGGAGGTGACGTTGCCGCCCGGCGCCTCGGCGTTCTGGCGTACCAGGGCCTGGCGCACGGCGGTGATGGGAATGCCGTACGCCTCCAGCCGGTCGGGATCGATCCACACGTTGATCGCCCGCTCCAAGCCGCCTTCGATGGTGACCTCGCCGACGCCGCCGGCGCGCTCGAGCTGCACCTTCACCACCTTGTCGGCGTACTCGGTGAGCTCCTTCAGCGGGCGGTTTCCCGTGAGCGCGACGGTGATCACCGGCGTGCTGTCGTTGTTGAACTTGGCGATGACCGGCGGCAGCGTGTCCTCGGGCAGGTTGCGCACCACGGTGGAGACGCGGTCGCGGATGTCCTGGGCCGCGGTGTCGATGTCGCGCTCGAGGTTGAACGTGGCGATGACGAACGACGTGGAGCCGGAGGAGACGGAGCGCAGCTCCTCGATGCCTTCGACGGTGTTGACGGTCTCCTCGATCGGCTGCGACACCTCGGCCTCGGTCTCCTCGGTCGAGGCGCCGGGCAGCGCGGTGCGCACGGAGACCGTCGGCAGATCGACGGACGGGAAGCGGTCCACGCCCAGGCGTCCATAGCTCGCCGCGCCCACCACGACGAGGGCGAGGATGATCATGGCCGCGAACACCGGCCGGCGGATACAGATTTCGGCGAGTTTTTGCATTAGTTGAGGACCTTCACGGGTTCCCCGCCGACGATATTCCCCGGCTCCAGCACCACGGCCTCGCCGGCCTTGACACCGTCGACGATCTCCACCCGTTCGCCGGCGCGGCGGCCCGTCTTCACTCTTTTCTCGACGGCCTTGCCCTCTTCCACGCCGATCACCTTTTCGACGCCGGCGAAGCTGACGATGGCGGAGGCCGGCACGAGCACGGCGGGATCGGAGGCCTGGACGATGATCTCGGCGCGGGCGAAGGAGCCGGGCCGCAGGCTGCCTTCGCGGTTGGGCACCTCGGCCTCGACGAGCAGCGTGCGGTTCTCCTCGCTGATCGCCGGGCTGATGCGCGCGATGCGGCCG
>JBKPTH010000002.1:0-182560 GCA_046765915.1 Acidobacteriota bacterium
CCGTAGAAAGGTTCGATGAAGGACGGCGGCCACGTAGGGCCGCCGCTACGGGCGCGCCGCTTCGTTGCCGCCAGCCGGTTGGCCCGGCGCCCAGCGGTGGAAGAACGACACGATCTCGGCCACGGAGAGCAGCGAGCTGGCGTTGCGGAACTCGCCCTCGCGCTGGGAGGCGACGAGACGGCCGTCCGGCTCCAGGATGGCCACCGCCGGGATGCCGCTCTCCACCCGCATGCCGTATTGCTCCATGAGGTCGAGATTGCGGTCGCGGTTGCCCACCGAGACGGTGACGACCACGAAGCCGGGCTCGAGGATGGGGACGACCAGGCGATGGCGGAGAGCTGACTTGAAGGCGTCGCAGTCCGGGCACCAGTCGGCGCCGAAGACGACGGCCACCCGTTTGCCCTCCTGCGCCGCCCGCGCCTGCGCCGCGCCGATGGCCGCTCGCGCATCTTCCTGGAAACGTGGAACTTCCATGGCTACAGCCTGTAGGGTCTAGGACGCCGCCGCGAGCTCCGTGCGGGACTCGGAGTCGTGGTGGGCGTGCAGGAAGGTCTCGGGCTTGCTGAAGACCTTCGCCATGTTCATCCCCTTGCGCACGGCGTCCAGGGTTACCTTGCGGGTGGCGAGGGCGGCGCCGAGGCCGAAGTAGGTGCGCCACTTGCCGCGGTTCTGGTAACGCACCTCGAGCACGTGGCGCCAGAGCCGCGAGTACTCCTCGTAGAAGTCCTCCAGCGAGAGCTTCGTCGGCAGCACCGCGTGGATGATGTCGTACATCTCCCAGTCGTGCGTGGTCACCTGATGCTTGGCGGTCTCCCAGAGATCGGTGCCCGGCAGCGGGGTCAGCACCGAGAAGCCGCTGTTGTAGGCGCCGGTGTCCGAGATCCAGTCGCGCAGGCGGGTGAAGTCCTCGTGGTCCCACGCCGGATCGACGATGAAGTTCGGCGTGTAGCCGACGCCCATCTCCTTGAGGATGGCGAGGGCGCGCCGGTTGTTGACCATCGTGTTGCTCTTGTTGACCGACTTCAGGCCTTCGTCGGTCACCGACTCCAGACCGAGGAAGATCGCCAGCGAGCCGCAGTCCTTCCACATCTCGATCAGGTGAGGGAATTTGCAGATGATGTCGGTGCGGGTCTGCACGGTGAAGTACTTCTTGATGCCCGCGGCCTTGATCTGCCGCGCCAGCTCCTCGCTGCGGCGTACGTCCATCCAGAAGATGTCGTCGGTGATGAAGATGTTGGGCGCCTCGATGGCGCGCAGCTCGGCGACCACCCGCTCCGGCGACTTCTCGCGGAAGGTGCTGTCGTGGAACTTCCACACCGAGCAGAAGTTGCACTTGAACGGACAGCCGCGGGCGGTCTCCATGAGCGCCAGCGGCCGGCGGAAGTTGATGTAGTACTTGTCCGCGTAGTGGGAGGTCAGGTGGCGGGCCGGCATCGGCAGCGTATCGAGGTCGTCGCGCATCGGCGCCGGGAGGGTGGCGCGCTGGCCGCCGTCGCGGTTGAGCACCAGCCCGGGCACTTTCTCCAGGCTGCCGCGCCGCTCCAGGGCCTCCACCAGCGGCGGCATGATCTCCTCGCCGTCGCCCACCGCCACGGCGTCGAGGGCCGGATGGCAGAACCATCCCGGCTCGCGCGAGGCGTCGTGGCCGCCGACGATGACGAAGGCCTCCGGCAGCTCGCGGCGCACGCGCTCGGCGAGGCGCAGGGTGCGGAAGCGCTCGGTGGTGAAGTTGCACTGCAGGCCGACGACGTCGGGGGCGAAGCCGCGGCAGAGCTCCATGCCTTGCTCCTCGCCGTCGATCCGCAGGTCGATGATCTTCACGGAATGCCCGTCCGCCTCCAGGCCGCCGGCGATGGAGATCGGCCCCAGGGGCTCGACGAAGGTCAGCATCTCGAGACCCAGGATGCCTCCGATCGGCGGCTTGAGGAAGACGATGTTCATGAGAAGGGGCTCCCGCGGGTTGTAAGTTTTGCAGTATTCGACCAGAGTTTCCCCCGGACGTCAAATCCACCGGCCGAAAGGGGATGCAACCCCGGCGCCGCGCCGCCTATTCCTCGGGCGCCCGGCTCTTCCTGGCCCCTCAGCTTCCACTGAGGGAAACGCGTCGGCGCGCATAAGCTTTTTATCTTCAATGCTTTCCTAAGCCGCGGCCGCTCGACTCGGCGGGGTTTCCAGTGTAGTATCCCGCGCGCTCAGAACAGGCTTCAGGTTGCTGCGGCTGGCGCAGTACGTTGCCGTTTTCTTTTTCTGGATAGGGGACGGATATGGCTGATGTCGGTCAGGTCGAGGTGTGCGCCGGCGCCCAGTCTTCGGCGGTTCCGTTGAAAGTCAGAAAGATCTGGCGTCCGCGATCCTTTTACCGTTGGCGGGTGCCCGGCGCGTTCGTGGTGGGAGCCCTCACCCTGGTGCTGGCCGAGCCGACCGTGACGTCGCAGCTCCTCGCGCTGGCCTTGATCGCGCCCGGTCTCGGCCTGCGGTTGTGGGCCGCGGGCCATCTGGAGAAGACGCGGCGGCTCGCCACCGGCGGACCGTACCGCCATACCCAGCATCCCCTCTATCTCGGCAGCTTTCTGATCGCCCTCGGCGTCGCCGTGGCCGCGGCCCACCCGTGGGTCCTGCTGACGGTCGGCGCCTACCTGCTGGCCTTCTTCCCTTACGTGATGCGGAACGAGCGGGAGTTCCTCCACAAGCGGTTCGGCGCCGAGTACGAGCTGTGGGTGGCGGAGGTGCCGGCGTTCTTTCCCCGGCTGCTTCCCGCCGGACCCCAAGGTACGCGCTTCGAATGGCGCCGCGTGATCGCCAACCATGAATGGC
Source organism: Acidobacteriota bacterium (assembly GCA_046765915.1). GTDB lineage: Bacteria > Acidobacteriota > Thermoanaerobaculia > Multivoradales > UBA5704 > DATARR01. The sequence goes on from JBKPTH010000002.1 coordinate 2,815, forward strand.
AGGCCTGCCTGGCGCCGCCGGCGGCGCTGGCGCTGTTGTACCTGAAGGACGTCCTCATTCCTTGAAGCCGAGCGAAATGTCTTAGCCTTAGCGGTCATCTCTCTGTGGACGACCGCAAGGAGCACCGCATGGGCTTGATCACGCTCGATCTCGACAGTGAGGCGCGCAGCCCGGAGCCGCCGTCGCCGCTGCCCCGGATCTGGATTGGCTTCCTCCTCGCCTTCGGCTTTCTCGTGGCGGAGGTCATCGAGGCCGCGCAGGGCAATACAGACGCGATGGGGCCGCTGACGCTGGTGGCGTCCCTCCTCGGCAGCATCTATTGGTTCTTCTGTATCCACCGCTTCCACAAGATCCTCGGCCAGCTCTCGCCGCAGGTGGACGGAGAGCCGACCTATCCCGTCACGCCCAGGCAGGCCGTCGGCTACCACTTCGTCCCCTTCTACAATCTCTTCTGGCTGTTCCGCTGGCCGGGACAGCTCAAGGACTTCCTGGAGAAGTACTTTTCGGTCCGGCTGGCTTCGGCAGCGGGGCTGGGAACGATCCTGTTGCTCTCCATGCTGGTCATGCGGGTGGTCGACGGGTTCATCGGGCTCACCCTGATGTTCGCCGTCGCCTTCTACATCTCGCGCAAGCTGCGCCAGGCGATCGCGGAGCGCACCCAAGCGCTGGGATCCGTCGGCGTCTTCGCCTGAGGCTATGTAACTCTCCGCAATCCAGCAAGACCGCAACAAACGGCGGGACTTTCCCCTATAATCCCGCCATCATGCGCCTGGTAACCCGCGGCGACCTCGACGGCCTGACGTGTGCCGTCCTGCTCTCGCTCAACGAGGACGTCGACAGCATCTCCCTCATCCATCCCCAGGACATCAGCGACGGCAGGGCCGACATCCGGCCGGGGGACATCATCGCCAACCTGCCGTACCACCCCGGCTGCGCCATGTGGTTCGACCACCACCTCCACACCGCCACGGCCAACGTGCCGCCCGAGGCGTTCCGCGGCGCCTTCGCCCAGGCGCCGTCGGCGGCGCGGCTGGTCTACCAGTATTACGGCGGCGAGGAGAGGATGCCGCAGTTCGCGGAGCTGGTGCGCGAGACCGACCGCCTCGACTCGGCGGACCTGACGCCGGACGACGTGCTCGATCCGCAGAGCTACATCAAGCTCGGCTTCACCATCGACGGCCGCAGCGGCCTCGGCACCTTCGAGCGCTACTTCCTGCATCTCGTCGAGCTGCTGCGCGGCGAGACGCCGATCTCCGCCATCCTCGAGGATGCCGCCGTGAAGAAGCGTTGCGAGCTGCTGGAGAGCGAGAACGAGCGCTTCTGCCAGGAGCTGCGCAGCCACAGCCGCGTCGACGGCAACGTGGTGATCACCGACTTCCGCCATCTCGACCACACGCCGATCGGCAACCGCTTCCTGGTCTACGCCCTCTTCCCGGAGGTCAACGTCTCGGCGCGCATCCACTGGGGACCGGACCGCAGCTTCCCCATGCTGCTCCTCGGCCACAGCATCTTCCGCCGCACCTGCCGGACCAACGTCGGCGAGCTCGCCGCCCGCTATGGCGGCGGCGGCCACCGCGGCGCGGCGAGCATCCCCCTGATGTCCGAGCCCGACCAGCAGATCGCCATGATCCTGGGCGAGCTGAAGGCCAATGGGTGAGGAGCAGGAAAGGACGAAAAGGACACCAAGGATGACAACGACACCAGAGGTCACTCGCTGAAGATCTTGTTGTTCTCCGTTGTCCTTGCCATCCTTGCCATCCTTTTCGTCCTTTCGGGGTGAGATCGCGCCGGCAAAAGATATAGACTCTTGTCTCTAGCAGTCTTTCCTAAAAGGAGGACCCTGCCATGGTGAGGCTGAGGGAGATCCGCGGCTCGGGTGTACGCTACACCCTGCCTTACGTGCTGCCGTTCTCGGGCCTTTGGCTGATCGTAACCATCGTGGCCATGTTGGTCTTCGGCGTCACCAGCTATCTGATGGCCACGTCTTCGCCGCTCCTCGACGACGCGGTACGGACCCGGATAGCGGTCCTCCTGGCGGTCCAGACGCTCTTCCTGGTCGCCGCGGTCCTCGCGCTGGCGGTCTTCACCACCCACCGGCTCGCCGGCCCTTACGTCGCCCTCATTCGCGCCATGGAGGCGGTGAAGGGCGGCGACCTGGAGCGTTCGCTGCGCTTCCGCAGCACGGATATCCACCTCCAGGACGTGGAGATCGCGTTCGCCGAGATGTTGGCGTCGCTGCGCGAGAGGTTGGAGAAGCAAGGCGGAGCGGCAGGCCGGGCATGAAGCTCGGCAGACCTGTCTTTGCCGCGATCCTCGGCTGGACCGCGGCCGCGGCGCCCGTCGTCTCCACCGCGCCCCCGCCCCTGCTGCCCGAGCCGGCCGTGCGCGCCATCGCCTCCGAGGTTTCCGGCGCGGCGGCGAAGCGCAACCTGCAGGACCTGACGCTGTTTCACCGCATGCGGGGCTCGCGCGGATTCCGCGCCGCCGCCGAGCGGGTGCGCGACCGCGCGCGCGAGTACGGGCTCGCCGAGGTGGAGATCCTGGAGCTGCCGGCGGACGGCAAGGTCTTCTACGGCACGCAACGCTCGCGGCCGGCGTGGGACGCCGACTTCGCCGAGCTCTGGGAGCAGCGGCAGGAAGCAGGGAAGTGGGTGGACGCCGAGCGCATCGCCTCCTGGGAGGCGCGGCCGATCGTGCTGGCGCAGGACAGCGCGAGCGGCGAGGCCGCCGCCGAGCTGGTGGACGTGGGAGCCGGCACGGCGGAGGCGGACTATCAGGGGCGCGACGTGCGAGGCAAGCTCGTGCTGGTCTCGGCTCAGCCGGGTGCCGCCTACCGCCTCGCCGTGGACCGCTTCGGCGCCGCCGGCATCGTCTCCTACGCGCAGAACCAGGTGACCGGCTGGTGGAAGGAGGACGAGACCCTGGTGCGCTGGGGTCATCTGAACACCTTCCCGCCGCCGCGCACGTTCGCCTTCATGGTCTCGCTCAAGCAGGCGCGGGCCTGGCAGGCGCGGCTCGCCGCCGGCCAGCCGGTGCGGCTGCGGGCGAAGGTCGAGGCCGGCCAGCACGCGGGGAGCTACAGCATCGCGACCGGGGTGATCCCCGGCGCCGACCGCGGCCGCGAGATCGTGCTCTCCTGCCATCTCGATCATCAGCGCCCGGGGGCCAACGACAACGCCAGCGGCTGCGCCGCCATCCTGGAGGTGGCGCGCACCCTCGCCAAGCTCGTGCGCGAAGGCCGGCTCGCGCCGCCGCGCCGCACCGTGCGCTTCGTCTGGCCGCCGGAGATCGAGGGCACGGCCGCGCTGCTCAACGCCCGGCCGGACCTCGCGGCGCGCGCTCTCGCCGTGATCCACATGGACATGGTGGGCGGCGACGCCGAGATCACCAAGGCCGTCTTCCACGTCACCCGCTCGCCGAAGAGCCTGCCGACGTTCGTCAACGACGTGGGCGCCGCCTTCGGCCGTTTCGTCAACGAGCAGTCCTATGCCCTCGCCGCCACCGGCGAGGCGGCGTATCCGCTGGCGGATCCCGAGGGGAGCAAGCGCGCGCTGCAGGCCGAGCTCGTGGACTTCACCGAGGGCAGCGACCACCAGGTGTGGGCGGAAGGCTCCTGGCGCGTGCCGGCCATCTACCTCAACGATTGGCCGGACCGCTACATCCACACCCACGCGGACGGCGTCGCCAACATCGACGCGACGAAGCTGCTGCGCGCCGCCTTCCTCGGCGCGGCGAGCGCCTACTACCTGGCCGGGCTCGACGCCTCCCAGGTGCCGGCGCTCTGGGAAGTGATGCGGCGCGAGAGCCTGGCGCGCACCGCCGAGACGCTGGCGCGGCACGACCGGTTGATGGCAATGGGGGAGAGCGCCGAGGCCGCCAACCTGCTGCGGTTCCACCTCGCCTACGAGGCCGCGGCGATCGAGTCCGTCTCGCGCTTCGCCGAGACGCCGGCGGCGATGCGGCAAGAGGCGGACGCATTCCTCGCCGGGCTGCGCGGTCTGTTGAGGACGGACGACGTAGGGGCGGGGCTTGTCCCCGCCCAGGACGGCTCGGGCTCGATCGTCTACCAGCGCGCGCCGGAGCCGAAAGGTCCGATGGGCGGCTTCGGCTACGACTACTTCGACGATCACATCGCCGCGAAGGGGATCGCCGCGCCCGCCCTGTTGCAGAGAACCGGCCTCTGGGGCGGCGGCGCCGAGTACGCCTACGAGGCCCTGAACCTCGTTGACGGGCGGCGCACGGTGCGCCAGATCCGCGACGACCTCGCCGCCATCTACGGTCCATTGCCTGCATCAGAAGTGATAGAATATCTTAGAGATCTGGAGATCATCGGAGTGTTATATCAGCGAGGGGCCTCAGTAGCTGGTCAACTATAACGACGGGTGAGCCAAGGAGCATTGCCGTGGCCGACGATTGGAGTTTCGATGTTAACAAGACGGCGGCTGAACTCCTCAATCAACGTTTCGATCAGATCCTGACGTTGGCAAAAGGGGCGTTCAAGGACACTTCAGAAAAAATTAGGCTCCGGCTAGAGAAGACATTTAAAGTATATCTGAATGATGTTGCTGCCCGTTACGTCGGCGCCAAGACCTTAATTATTCGTGACGAACCGCGCCCACTCTACAGCTTCTATGTTCCACTAGGGCTCGAATCCTCTTTGCATGATTTGAAGAGAGTCTCTTTAAAGATGCTCACAGAGGCCGGTACTCCTGCTCTCATTATCGGTAGCGCTGGTTGCGGCAAGAGCCTGTTCATGCGGCACCTGTTACTGGATGCATTAGTTAATCCCATTCGAGTGCCAGTCTTTATTGAACTTAGGCGTTTAAATGGCACTTCTTTTTCACTCCATAATCTAATTCGAGAGACGCTGCAGTCGCATGCGCCAGGACTGGATGACAGTTTTATAGAGGCGGCGCTTCGATCTGGCCATTTCCTTTTTCTGCTTGATGGATTTGATGAGGTTGAGTCAGACAAAAGGCATGATTTGACCGCAGAAATCCTTGGCTTAACATCTAATCGATATCCTGGTACTATTGTGATAGTTTCATCTAGGCCGGATAAGCAGATAGAAGGATGGCCGCTTTTTAGAGTCTTTAGGGTAAAACCACTGCAATTAGACGATGCCTGTGAACTTGTTATGCGACTTCCAATTGACGAAGAAGTACGGGATAGGTTTGTAGATTCGTTGCAAAGTCACATTTTTGGACAATATAAGGAATTTGTCTCAAATCCACTTCTTTTATCTATTATGCTGCTTACCTTCGCCCAAGGAGCTGAGATCCCCAAAAAATTAAATCTATTCTATATGCAGGCTTATGAGGCATTATTCCAGCAGCATGACGCACTAAAACATGCCTTCAAAAGAGAGCGCCTGTCAAGTCTCGATATTCAGCAGTTCGCCGTTGTGTTTGCCGCCTTCAGCCTGCTAACTTACGACGAGCGGAGATTCAGATTCTCTCGTACAATTGCGCTTGAAAAATTGAGTGGAGCGCGAGAGATCGTTGGTATTGATTTTATCGATGAGGACTTCTTGCATGATGCGCTGCGGGCGGCGTGCCTACTTGTAGAGGACGGCTTGGAAATAGCTTTTTCTCATCGGTCCTTTCAAGAGTATTTTGTTGCTAGGTTTCTAGCCGATGCGAGCACCGAAATAAGAAGCAAATTGCTTGAGAGATATATGTCTGCTGTCGAGAGTGATTCCGTCTTTCTTCTGTTAAGAGAGATGAGGCCAGAGTTGCTAGAGCGTGATTTTATTCTTAGTGGTCTTGAACGCATTCTGGCTGTAACCCGGATAGTTTTAGCTGAAGCTCCAACTAGTTCTCACTTAGCCAAGTTTTTTGACTGTATAGATCTGGTTTTCACCGTTAAGGCGGATGGTGGGCAATTCGGATATCGGGTAAGTAAGGAAGGAGAGTCCATTCTGGCATTAGTGAGATCATGTATAGTGCTCTACTGTGATGAAACGAGCATGCTCGGAAGTGAACAATGGACGCGAATTATCCGAGTGAGATTTAACGAGGCTGTTGATGAAGAGATGCGAATCCATAAGCGTCGAGTCACTGATGAGATGAGCTGGAGAATGAATGGCGGAGGTTATGATCCCGGGCTGTTGAGCGATCTTGCGGGCTCAGATAGTATTTTTTCCTTGAAATGTCTTCAATTCCTGTTAAAGCTAAGATCGAATCTTAAGGAGACTTATAGGCAGCAAGGGGAATCTCTGGTGAAGTTGTTAGGCTTAGGTTGACGATGTGAAGTGCTGGCATGCGTAGCATGACGGCATGACGGGGTTTGGCAAAGCGGCAAAGCAATTATGTTCCCCTACTGCCAAGGCCGCGTCGTCAAGGTAGGAGCGCGCATCACCCTGAAGTAGGGGAGCAGCCCAGCCGTCTCGTCCCAGTAGGGGGTGCGGCGATACCACCAGAGATAGCGCGCGTTGGCGTCGGCGGCGAATTTCTCGTCCTGCAGCGCGGCCTGCCATTCCGCCGCGGTCTTCGGGTCCTTCAGCATCTCGGCGGCGAGCCCTTCCAGCACCCGCGGCTCGATGTACTCCTTGCCTTCGAAGACGGTGGAGAGGAGACCCCAGGAGAGCAGCGAGTCGGGAGCCTCGGGCTCGAGGAGCTGCACCGCCACCTCGAAGTCCGGCTGATCCGCCGGCACCCACAGCGCGCCCGCCGGCACCTGGCGCCGCTCCGCCGCGCGCGCCGCCTTGGCCGCGACCCGCGTCAGGCCCTGATAACTGGACTTGCCCGGCTCCGGCTGCGAGACGCGTATCGTCTCCACCTCCAGCTCCGCCGGCTGGGTGAGGCGCTCGACGCGCAGGCCGTGGCCGCGCAGCCGCTCCTCGATCTGCGGCCAGCCCGGGAGGATGAGATAGCCGCGCGGCCGCGGCACGGCCTGGCCGATCTTCACCTTGTGATGCCAGGGCACCTCGATCTCCCGCACCTCGCCGCGGTGGTAGGAGAACAGGGGTTTACCGGTGACGACGGAGGTCCGCGTCTCGCCGGCGTAGACGGGGAAGCGGATGCGGTCCGCCTCGCCGTCCTCATAGGTCAGCGACACGTCCGAGGGCGGCGCGTCCGGCTTGCCGGCCGCGACGGTGGCCGCCTCCGCCGCCGCCACGGCGCGGGTGAGCGAGGCGGGGTCGCGGGCTACCTCGGAGAGGAGCGCCAGCAGGAAGTCGCGGTTCGCCAGCACCCGCTGCTCGTAAGGCTTGTAGGAGTGCATCTCGACGAGGATCGACGGCCGGTTGCGCAGCGCGAAATAGCCGGTGGAGTAGCGCGGCTCGCCCGCCCGCGAGGCGAACCCCTTCGACGGATCGTTCTCGTCGATCAGGTCCACGTACGGGCCGTTCTTGTGGCCGGCCTTCGTCGTGGCGGCGAGCACCGCCGGCATGTGAGCGCGCATCCAGGCGTCCACCGGCGCCGCGGCCTGCGGCGCTTCGGCCCAGCTCCAGGTGAGGACCCAGTCGTGGTCCACGCCGTCGGTGACGTGATCGTCCACGTGCAGGTGAGGCCGCCAGGCGTTGATCAAGGCGACGAGCGAGCGCGCCTCCTCGGAGGCGAGCTTCAGATGGTCGCGGTTGAGATCGAGCCCGTTGGCCGTGGTGCGGAAGCCCATCCCCCGGCGCGGCCCGTTCTGGTTGGGCCGGTTGTAGGGCGAGATCCGCTCGTGGCCGTCGGCGTTGTAGATCGGCAGCACGACGAGCGTCACCTCTTCCAGGATCTCCGGATGCTTCCCCAACGCCAGATCGCGCAGGAGCATCAACGAGGCGTCCTTGCCGTCGATCTCGCCGGCGTGAATGCCGTTCTGGATGAACACGATCGGCTTGCCCAGCCTCTGCGCCCTGCGGCCGGTGAAAGCCCTCTCCTTCGACACCACGACGAACGGCAGCGGCCGCTTCTGGCCGGAGCTGCCATACATGCCGAGGTACATGGCGGAGAAGTGGGGCTGGAGCCGGCGCAGGAAATCGAGGGTCTCGTCATAGGTGGACGTGGCCTCGAAGCCCGAGGTCTCGGCGACGGTGCGCAGCTTCGCCACGGCTTCGAGGTCCTCGCGGCTCGGCGGCTCGGCCTCGGCGGACTCGCGCTCCTCCTCCTCCGGATCGGCGGGCCGGGTCTGCGCCGCGGCGGCGAGAGGGAGCAGGCAGGCGAGGAGGAACGGCAGAAGGAAAGTGCGATGAGCCATGGGATGCCTCCGGATCGGCGAACTGTAGCAGGGGCCGGGGGTGGATGGGGGACTGTCCACGCCTGAGGGTTTTCCCTCAGCCATCCCTGAGGGAAATTTCCCATCTCCTCTGAGGGCCTTCCCCGCTGCCCGTGGCTCTCCTCTCCGAGTAGCCTGCGGCAATGCGTGAAGAGTTTGCGTATTGACTCGCGGGGTGGGCACCGCTCGTGCACAGTCCGGGGATCGGGAGCTGCGGCTCCTTCTGCAGAATGAGGAGAAAACAATGAACAGCATCGATCGTGCGGTGGGGAGGATTCTTCTGGCCCTAGCCGTCTCGTGCCTCCTGGTCTCTCCGGTCCGGGCCGCCAGTCCCGCGGCGGGAACGGTCTCATCGGCGTCGACGCAGGCGAGCTGGACCGGGGGACCCAAGCTGCTGAGCGTGGGAGTTGCTTGCGGCGCTCCCAACAACACGAAATGTGACAATTACAAGCTGAGCATCGCTCCGCCGTCCGGCGGCTTCAAGGTGGAGATCGTCCTCACGCCCCAGGCGACGGACGACTACGATCTCGAGGTCTTCGATCCCAGCGGCGCCCTCGTCGGCACCTCCGGCAACAGCGTCGGCGCCGCCGAGAAGGTGGTGCTCAACAATCCCGCCGGCGGCATCTACACGGTCAGCGCCGCGCCTTTCGTGGCGCCGCACGCCTACAACGCCAAGGCCACGCTGTCGCTGGTCTCACCGCCGCCGCCGCCGCCCTCTGATCCGCCGCCGACCTACGGTGTCTACGCGCCGCCCGCGGGCGTGGGAGCCAGCGCCGGCGAGCCGTCGCTCGGCGTCAACGAGAACACCGGCTCGGCGATGTACATCGCCGGCCTCCAGACGCTGCGCGTGGAGTTTCAGGACGACGCGGACGTGCCGACGGCTTCCTGGACGGACGTCAGCGCGCCGCTGACTTCGCTGACCACCCTCGATCCCATCCTGTTCAGCGACCAGCAAACGGGCCGCACCTTCGTCTCGCAGCTCCTGGGTACGACCAGCCTGATGGAGTACACCGACGACGATGGCGTCACCTGGACTCCCAGCCAGGGCGGCGGCATCGCCTCGGGCATCGATCACCAGACGGTCGGCGGCGGTCCGCCGGCGCCGGGCGGGCTGATCGGACCGCTGACTTCCTATCCACACATGGTCTACTACTGCTCGCAGAACATCGCTCTCGCGCAGTGTGCCGCGAGCGTTACCGGCGGCTTGACGTTCGGTCCCGCGGTGCCGATCTGGAACCTCACGCAGTGCGGCGGCCTGCACGGTCACGTCAAGGTGGCGTCGGACGGCACCGTCTACGTGCCCAACAAGAGCTGCGGCGGCGAGCAGGGCTTGGCCGTGTCGACGGACGACGGCCTCACCTGGGCCGTGCGCAAGGTGCCGGGCAGCTCGCCGGGCGACTCGGATCCCTCGGTGGGCATCGCCACGGACGGCACGATCTACTTCGGCTTCGACGGCTCCGACGGCCATGCCTACGTGGCCGTGTCGCATGACGAGGGTCAGACCTGGACGAACCTCCAGGACGTCGGCGCCTCGCTCGGCATCCAGAACATCGTCTTCCCGGCCGTCGTGGCGGGCGATCCCGACCGCGCGGCCTTCGCGTTCCTCGGCACCACCACCGCCGGCGACGCCACCGGCGAGAATCCCGGCTTCCCGGCCGTCTGGCATCTGTACGTGGCGCACACCTACAACGGCGGCGCGAGCTGGGTGACGGTGGACGTGACGCCGACGGATCCGGTGCAGAAGGGCACCATCTGCATGGCCGGCACGACCTGCGGCGGCACCCGCAACCTGCTCGATTTCATGGGCGCCACCGCGGATGCCGAAGGGCGGGTGCTCGTCGGCTACGCGGACGGCTGCGTGGGCACCTGCGTCAGCGGCAGCGGCGCCAGCACGGCCTCCGAGGCGCGCATCGCCCGCCAGGCCAGCGGCAAGGGTCTGTATTCGGCGTTCGACTGAGGCTGCCTTCCTGAGCACCCCCGGCGGCGTCGGTCCTGCGCCTCGCCGCCGGCCCACCACGCTTCACATCCTCGCTTCTCCCTGCCTCCCCCTCTCCCGCACCGCACTCCCGCCCGCCGGAGGGAGAGGGGGCCGCCTTTTCAACGTGCGTCGCGCTCCGCCGCGGCCCTCCTGCGACCGGATGCCCCGCCGCAGCACCGCGAGCCCGAAGACGACGAGCGGAACGCCGAGGTGCACCCTATCTTTCTTCTCTATAGGCGCTGTGGTAGTCTTTAAAAGAAGCGAAATATATTTACATATTGGACTGTCATAAAGAGTCGGCCGGGCTCATCCGGCCGATCTTTCCGGTGAACCTGAGCTTCGTGGAGGTGCTCCATGCCGAAGATCGCTGCAGTTTCAGCCCTGATCCTGCTGTTCGGTGGGGTTCCGGTCGCCCATCGCAGTGGGAAAGGGCTCCCCTCCTCCCTTTTCCCGATTCCGTTCGTCCTCGAGTCGCGAGAAGAGATCGGCCTTGACGCCGAGCAGACGAAGGCCACTCGAGACCTCGCCCTACAGCTCGAAGCAGAATCGCGGGCGATCGCCCAGGAGGTTGCTCCCGAATCCGAGAAGCTCTTGAAGCTTCTGGGTCCCGCCAAGGTCGATGAGGAAGAAGCCTTGGCGAGCCTCGACAAACTGTTAGACCTGGAGCGTCGACGTAAACGGAGCGAGATCCTGCACCTGATCCGGCTCAAGAACTTGCTCAGCGAAAGTCAACAGACCCGATTGACGAGCCTGCGGGTCCGGAAGGGCTACTGAGAGGAACGCGCTGGACACTGAGACGGAGTGTTTCGCCGAATCCGCGGCAATAGGCAGTGGTAGCCGAAGGAGGCACAGATGAAATGGAAACCTATCCTATCAGCGATGGCGCTTCTCACGACGTTGTCGGCTTGTGGCAAAGAAGTCAAGACGATGACTCTACAGCCAGCGGTGTTCAAGACCTTGCAGTTCCAGCAGCACAATGAAGCGGACTGGGCTTGCTTCCCCTTCACCTGTTTCTTCTCTCATGGTCTGGGTTGTGCCGTCACGGTGAATCCAGCGACGCGGGTTCAGGCCGGCTTCGACTATCGCGCTGACGATGGGACCGCACCCTGCAATTGCTGGTGGTACGTCGACTGCGTATTTCGTGGAGGGGTGCGCTTTAACCTGGCACCCTTGAATGGGAAGACCGTCATCGGTGCGCAGCTTCACTGGGATGCGCGAGGTTCCTGCGTGGCGAAGCTCTACGTGCCGAACAAGAATTGGGACTCATTCAGCCTCTCGACCTCGGGTGAGGTAGGCAGCCCTTGGGCTCCGAGCTCCTCCGGCGCGGGTCAGCTCGAAGTGGGCAGTACGGTGCGGGACTGGGTAGAAGGGACGCAACCCAACTTTGGCTGGATCTTCGCAGGTCCGGATGAGACCTTCCCCAACTGGCAGTGGAGGGAAGGTGACGCAGAGATCGGCCCCGGGAACACAGGAACGCACAAGTGCACGTCGGGGGTAGGCGGTTTCACGCTGGTGGTGCAGTTCACAGATTAGTCCAGCGCCGGCATGGCGCAATTCCTAGGCTGCCGGTGGCGCGGCGGGTCACTGAGCGCTGTTTCGGCTCACCTCGCGCGCGATCTCGCGCGCCACGCGATGGGCGGCGCGCCGGATGTAATGCAGGGCGGGGAGCGCGCCGCACAGCCACAGCCCGGGCCGGCCGGGCACGGACCCGTCGCGCGGCGGCGTTTGAAAGTCCCCGGCGAGAGGAAAGCGCCGGTCCGTAAAACCCATCGCCAGCACGACGTCGCTGAACGGCTCGTGCCGGCCGTCCACGAAGACGGCGCCCTCGGCCGTGAAGTGAGCGATGGCCGGGAAGATCTGAACCTCGCCGCGCCGCAACAGGTCCACCCAAGCTCCCGCGATCACCGGCGCGCGACCGGACCGCTGATCCCGGCCGATCTCCTCCGATGACTTCAGCGCAAGGCCCCGGCCGCGCAGATCGCCGTAGTGGCGCTCCTGAAGGCTCCACCAGAAGCGCTCCCCGGCTCGCTCGGCGGCGCGGCCGGCCCGTTCTCCGAGCCGGCGCAAGGAGAGTATTCGATCCGGTATCCAGCGCTTCCAGCGGAAGGAGCTCACGCCGAAGATCTCCAGCGGCGCGACGTGGACCGGCCCGCGGACGGATACGGCTGTCCGGGCGCCGCGCCGGTGGAGCAGGGCGAGTACGTCCGTCGCGGTGTTGCCCAGACCCACGACGAGCACCCGCCGGCCGCTCCACTCGGCTTCTTTCGCGGCCTCCGCCGGGCGGAGCCACCGGCCGCGGAACCGCTCGCGGCCATCCCAGTCCGGCTCGCGAGGCTCGGCATAACAGCCCGACGCGAGGACGACGTGACGAGCCTGCAGGGGACCGCGGGAGGTCTCAACTCGCCAGCCGCCGTTCTCATGCGCGAGGGAGGTGACCTCGCGCCCGCATTCGATCTCCAAGCCAGCCTGCCGCGCGTACGTGCCGAGATACGCGAGGAACTCGGCGCGATCCGGATAGGGACCCGTGGAGAGACGCAGACCCGGCAGCCCGGAGAGACCGCGCGGCGTATGCAGCCGCAGCGATTCGTAATGCCGCGCCCAGGACCATCCCACCGTCTCGCCCCGCTCCAGGATGCGGGCGTGCAGGCCACGCCGCGCCAGGCACGCGCCGACCGCGAGACCGGCCGGCCCGGCGCCGACGATGAGGATGTCGGAACGATCCGGTCTCAATGACAGCCCTTGCAGGCCTGCTGTGGGTCCTTCCGGCTGTGGACGGAGTGGCAGTCGATGCAGTCCACTCCGACCTGAGCGTGCCGCGAGGCCTTCCAGTCGGCAACGTGCCGGCTCTGATGACAGCTCATGCAGAGCTCCGCCGCCGGGTGGCCTTTGAAGGAGCGGATCGTTTTCGGATCGCCCGTCTCGGCGTGCTTGGAGCCGTCGCCGTGGCACGCCTCGCAGCGCACCGGAGAACGCAGGTGAGGGCTGTCCGGATTGCCCGCCGCCGTCTTTTCATGGCAGGAAAGGCAGGCCTCGTTGCCGGCCGGCTCGGCCTTCGGCGGCTTGGAGAGCCCGGGGAACGCTGCGAGGGCAAGAAGCGCCAGGCAGGCGAAAAGGCGGCCTCGTTTCACAGGGCGATTCTACGTCAGCGGTTCATTGCCGGCCCGTTTCATCTCTCGTGCGATCGCGCGCGGGTGAGCCCATGTTGGATTGGGATGGCCTGGAACGGGAGATCGCCGAACGCCGAGGTGCGCCGAGTTTCCGCGAGGGCGGTGGATGCCCCGGAGGGGCGGGATTTGAACAGCCCCGGGCTTCAGCCCGGGGTCAGCGGCCAATAAGAATTCGTCAAGCCCTGGAAGGGCGGCCTTCAGGTCCGCGGATGCAGGCCGGCCCTCCGGGGCTTGGGATCGAATGGGCTCGCTACCCCGGGCTGAAGCCCGGGGCTGTTCAAATCCTGTCCCTTCGGGACGGATTCTCGAGGTGGCTGGGCTCGCCGCGCCGACCCGAGCTGGAGAAGGATGATGGAGCCGAGAAATCGAAGCTACAATGAAGCAATGAAGTGCGCCACGTTCCCTCGGGGATGGGATCTCGAGCCGGCTGGCATCGAAGCATTCAAAACGCCGGATGACGAGTAGACGGGGCGACCTCAACCGGGCTGATCGCCGCCATGGAGTTTCGGTTCAAGAGCAGCAATCTGGAGCGACTCTACACCGACGCGCAGTACACAGCCGGGTATGCGCCCTTCATCGTCGCGGCGTTCCGGAAGAGAATGCAGCTCATTCGGGAAGCGCCTGATGAACGCACCTTCTACGGACTGAAGTCGCTTCATTTTGAGAAGCTTAAAGGGAACCGGAGCCACCAGTATTCGATGAGGCTCAACGACCAGTGGCGGCTGGTGATCGAGTTCGAAGGTAGAGGTCCAAGGAAGGTCGTTGTCATTGTCGATATCGAGGACTATCATTGAAGTTGGAGACGATGACATGAGGAACCTAATCGCGGCGGAAGTGTTCCCCCCTGGCGAGTTCCTGAGGGAAGAGCTCGAGGCTCGCGGCTGGACACAGGCCGATCTGGCGAAGATCCTGGGCCGGCCCCGGCGTCTCATTGGCGAGATCATCGACGGGAAGCGTGCCATCACCGCGGAGACTGCCTGGGGTCTTGGCGATGCCTTTGGCGTGGACCCGCAATTCTGGTTGAACCTGGAGAGCGCTTATCAGCTATCCCGTGTACGGCAGCACGATACCGATGTAGCCACCCGGGCCAATTTGGTCGCCAAGGCGAAGCAGGCGAGTTCGGTTGCGACCACGGCTTCCAAGCTCCTGAGCCCCCCGAAATCGCCCAAAGCAGCCAAGAGTGTGGCCCCTCCAGTGCTGAGTCAGGCATCTGAGAAGAAGCGGTCGTCTCGGCTGGCTGCGCCCGGTAAGGTCGTTCGAGGCGGTAAGCCGCCCAGCGAGTAAAGTTGCCGACGCTGTGAATAGGCGACGAATCGTAACGACTTCGTTCTCTCTTCCTGGCACAGCCAGCTGTGCGCTACACGGCCACACGGGCGAATTACCGTGCCCTTGGCCTTCCTGTCCAAACGGTATCGATGTGGACGAGTTCGATGCAGAGTCCATTTTTTCAAGGCATCTAATCGCCAGCTACTCTCGTCGAGAGTGGTTATCAATAGATGGTCAGGAGCGTTACTTCTGGGATGACATCAATGACACATCTTGGTTTCTAGTTAACCAGCTTCTTCAGGAGGAGCTTTCGAGGCTTTTCCCCAACGACTGGCGCGGCCGGAGAGACTTTATCACTATACGGACATTCGAGGTCTGTTTGGTATAATAAATTCGAACAATTTCTGGATGACAGACTACCAATTACTTAACGATTCGTCGGAGCTGCACTTCTCTATAAACACTGCTGACTCTATCCTAAGCCAAATGAACCAAGGCGGGTACTCAGATCGTGTGGCCGAATTGATAGGCGAGTGGCGCCTGCACCTTAGGACAACAATGTCTTCTTGTCAGTTATACGTGGTGAGCTTTTCTGAGGATAAGGACAACCTCTCACTATGGCGAGCGTACGGCGCTGATGGGGGCGTAAGCCTTGGTTTCGCAACAAGCTATCCACCTGCCTTGTACCGTTGAGAGGATGCTTTCTGGACAGGGTAGTGTACTCCGCGTCAGAACAGGAGAGACTCATAAAGACTGTCGCTCACATACATCTCTTGAGTGTCGAGTGGGATTCGAGAAAATCCGACTTCGAGAAGCATCTTGGATTAGTAAAGATATTTGCCTTTCGTCAAGGATCCGAGCTTCTCCGATGAACGAGAAGTGCGAATCGCCTATGTTGAGGACCAAGAGCTGTTCGGTCGAAATGAACTTAGGAAGGCAACTCGCTGTTTTCGGCCCAGAGGGCGAGTTCTTGTTCCCTACATTACTTCTGATGAAAGAGGCGTAGGCGATCGGCTGAAACGCGAAGGCCTTGAGGAGCAGGCCGTGTACCCTCTGCCCCTGGAAGAGATTATTGTGGGGCCTCAGCCAGATGCCGCGCTCGTCGCGCGGAGTATTCGTGAATTTCTTTTAACCAAGGGTTTGAACGAACTTGATATACATCAGTCAGCGATACCATTCCGTAGGTTGTGAGTTGCGCGGCGCGCAATGCTGAGATTCAGCAGGTGCCTGTGCGCCAGCACGAACTAGGTGCCAGGCCCCTCGTCGCCTTCTTCCTCAGCTAGCCCGGCCTGCGCTGACTTCATCTCAAGCGTATGCCGCAGTATCGGCAGCACCGCTCGGTCCTTGTCCCGATCCGCCCGTTCCTTGAGCTCGATGAGGCTTGCCAAGTCCAGAACTCGAACCCGGAGCCCCTCCAATTCGTAAACGTGCGTCCGCTGGACAAGATCCTCATAGGCGAAGCCTTCGCCGAGATTGCCCAGCACATCGAGAGGCCCAAGATCAGTCGAAAGAAGATTGAAGCGGTTTGTGCGGAGACGAGTTGCATCCGGCAGGATCAACCGCCCCGCTGGATCGCGATAGCGGGCGTGGATCTCTTCGAGGGCACGCAGGAGCCGTTCGGTGTTGGCGGCAGTGGGCCGATGGAGGATGTCGAGGTCCACCGTAAAGATCGGCACCCCCTCCAGCACCGCGGCCAGCCCGCCGACGATGATGAATTCGACCTCATGCCGGACGAGAAGGTCGAGGAGTTGGCGGAACTTAATCCTTGACCCGGCCATCCCGAAGTGCCAAGACTCCATCGACGAGGTCCTGCAAGGACTCGAGGCGCTCCATCGGGGTCAGGCTGAGCATCCAGCGGATGAGGCCGAGGTCCACCCCGTCCGGAGCGATTTCCGGCTCTGGATCGTCGGTGGTATCCCTTCGGGAGGGCTCCATAGCCTTAGCATAGTCCAGTACCGGCACGATTCAGTTCCTCGGCTGCCGCGGGATCTCCGGCGCTCCGGACGGTGTGGCGCTACTCTCGATCGCTGGATTTCGGCCGAAGAGCCCTAAGTTCTGCAGGCGCTGGAGTTTCCGGCGGGTTGGGCCATCGAAGCTACGGTGCGTTTCCGAAGCCTGTGGTGTCCCACCGAAGCTTACGACGGCGCACCGAAGGATCGGTGGCGTACCGAAGGATCGGCGGCTCACCGAAGCTTACGACGGCGTACCGATCCTTCGGTGGCCCACCGAAGCTTACAACGGCGCACCGAAGGATCGGTGGCGTACCGAAGCTTACAACGCGCCACCGAAGCTTACGATGGCGTACCGATCCTTCGGTGGCTCACCGATGCTTACAACGGCGCACCGAAGGATCGGTAGCGTACCGAAGGATCGGTAGCCCACCGATGCTTACAACGGCCCATCGAAGGATCGGTGGCGTACCGAAGCTTCGGTGGCTCACCGATGCTTACAACGGCGTACCGATCCTTACAATGGCGCACCGAAGGATCGGTGGCGTACCGAAGGATCGGTGGCCCACCGATGCTTACAATGGCGTACCGAAGGATCGGTGGCGTAGCGATGCTTACAACGCGCCACCGAAGCTTACGACGGCGCACCGAAGCTCTTACGTTGCGCCTTGCTCGCCGGGCAGGACGGTTTCCCCCAGGGCCTCCTCGAGCTGGGCGAGCTTCACCGGCTTGCTGATGAAGCCGTCCATGCCCGCCGCGAGGCAGCGCTCGCGGTCTCCCGACATGGCGTAGGCGGTGAGGGCGAGGATCCGCGGCTGGCGGGCGGCGGGGAGCTGCCGGATGCGTCGGGTCGTCTCCAGGCCGTCGATCTCGGGCATCTGAAGGTCCATCAAGACCACGTCGTAAGGCTGGCTGGCCAGGGCTTCCAGGACTTCCTTGCCATTGAAGGCGACATCCGCCTGGTATCCCAGGTGCGCGAGCAGGGCGAGCATGACGTGCTGGCCCACCAGATCATCCTCGGCGAGCAGAATCCGCAGCGGGTGGCGCCGAGCCAGGTCGCGATCGGCGACAGCGGCGAGCCGGCGCGGCAGCGGGGCGGCCGCCCCCACGATGGTGAAGTGGAAGGTCGAGCCCTTGCCGGGCGTGCTCTCGGCCCAGATCTCGCCGCCCATGAGCTCGGTCAATTGCTTGCTGATCGCGAGGCCGAGGCCGGCGCCGCCATAGGTACGGGTCATTGAGCCGTCGAGCTGCTGGAAGGAGGTGAACAGCCGGTCCAGATCCTTCTCGGCGATGCCGATGCCGCTGTCGGTGACGGCGAAATGGGCCTCCAGGCGGCCGTCGTCCAGGGTGCGGGCGGAGAGCGTGACATGCACCTCGCCCTCGAGGGTGAACTTGACGGCGTTGCCGAGCAGGTTGACCAGCACCTGACGGGTGCGGGCATGGTCTCCCATCATCGCCTCCGGAGTCCAGTACGCGATGGTGTGGCGGAGAGCGAGTCCCTGCCGGGCCGCGAGGGGCGCGACGATCTCCAGGCTCTGCTCGATCACCAAGGCGAGGCGGAAGGGAGCGCGCTCGACCTCCACCATGCCCGCTTCCATCTTCGAGAAGTCGAGGATGTCGGTGATCAACGCCAGGAGCGCATCGCCGCTGGTCTGGATGGCCTCCAGGTAGTCTCTCTGCTCGGCCGTGACGGGAGTTTCCTGGAGCAGGCCGGTCATGCCGATGACGGCGTGCAGGGGCGTGCGGATCTCGTGGCTCATATTGGCCAGGAACTCGCTCTTCACCCGGCTCGCTCGCAGGGCCTCGTCCCTGGCCTCCAGCAGGGAGGAGGTGCGCTCCCGCACCTGCTCCTCCAGGCTCAACCGCAGTCGGTCGAGCTCGTCGTGGACGCGCCGGAAGCGGCTGGAGAGAGCGGAGCCCATGGCCGCCAGGACCACGGCGAAGCCGAAAGGAGCCAGCGAGAGGCGGTCGCTCCAGGGCGCCGCGAGCAGCCGGGCCGTGACGTCCACGGCTTCGACGGCCACCATCACGGCGCCGCCGACGGCGAGGAGGCGGGCCTCGGCCTGCCCCTTCCAGGCCTCGCGCAGGATGAGCATGGCCGCCACTGGCAGCAGCGGCAGCAGCCACAGCAGGCGCAGGCCCTGGCTGGCGACCACCGGGAGGACGCCGGGCCACAGGGCGATGAACAGCGCCAGGGCTAAGTGCGAGAGCTGATAGACGCGGAGCGGCCGGGGAACGCGCCGCGCGAAGAAGGTCCAGAGGAACTGGATGGCCAGGGCCGCGGCAACGTGGCCGGTGAGATCGCTGAGCCGCACCGCCACGTCGTAGCGGCCGGTGAGCGTATAGATCCAGTACGAGCTGGCGACGGTATTGGCGGCGAAGGCCAGGGCCAGCAGGCCGAACCAGAGGTGCCCCTTCTCCTGGCGGCGGCGAAGATAGAGCAGGAGGTGGTAAGGCGCCGCGGCGAGGAACAGGAGGCCCAGGGCGAGCACGGGGAGATCCGCCAGCAGGGTGCGGTCCCACGCGAGCTCCGTGCGGTCGCGCAGGGCCGGGTAGCTGCCGAGGGTGAGGGTCTCGCCGACCGGTCCGCTCTCCGGGCTGCGGTCGGTGATCCAGGCCGCCCGCCGCACCCGCAGGGCGAGAAGGATCTCGCCGTTTTTCCCCACCACCTCGCGGGGGACGGGAAAGACCTCGGCCGCGGCGTGGGGCAGCTTCTGCGGCCAGCCCCGGGAGCTGCCGAGGAGCCGGCCTCCCGCGTAGGCCTGGTAGCCGCCGAAATCCGCGGGACCGAGCAGAAGGCCGAGCCGGCCGTTGCGGGCGGCGAGGCGCGCCTCCTCGCCGAGCGTCACCACCCGCCGGAACCAGATCGTACCGTTGACGCCGCGGTAGCCCTGCTCCTTCCAGGTGCCCGGGAGAGGGACGTCCCGCCAGGCCGCGTCGTCATAGTGAGGACCGGCCCACCGCGGATCGTCGCCGGAGCGCGATTTCCAGAGCTGGCGCTGGACGGGCTCAGAGCTGGCCGCTGCGCTGGCCGGCAACAAGAGCAGGGCCGCCAGCAAGGCCGCGCCGAGGTTGCTGTGACTGGGCATGTTGTCCGGGGAAGTATAGCCGAGCGGGGCGGTTGAAGGCCTGGTGGATTCATTGGGTTCTTGGACATCGGGCGGTCCTGCCCTTCGAGACCTCACCCCCTGGCCCCCTCTCCAGCAAGCTGGAGAGGGGGAAAGAAAAAGCAATACCCTTCGCAGGCGCTTCCCCCTCTCCATCTCCGATGGAGAGGGGGCCAGGGGGTGAGGCTTCGGAGGGCAGAACCGCCCGAAATCCACAGGCAAACTGAGCCATCACCTGCCGTTCGGTGTACGATTCCCTCTGAGCTAGGGGGGCCGCACGGCTGAGATCCCTTCGGGGACCACCCTCAGAACCTGACCTGGGTCATGCCAGCGTAGGGAAGCCATCGCCGGCCCCTGCTCCCCACAGCGAGGAGCCCGCGATGACCGAGCCCGCGTCCGTCCGCCGTCCCAGCATCACCACCGATCCCTTTCCCAACGCGCGCAAGATCTACGTCGAGGGCAGCCGGCCGGGCGTGCGGGTGCCGATGCGGGAGATCCGCGTGGCGCCGACGCGCACGCACGCCGGCCTGACGGTGGAGAACCCGCCGGTGACGGTGTATGACACCTCGGGGCCCTACACCGATCCGGCGGCGCGGATCGACGTCTACGCCGGGCTGCAGGCGCTGCGCCGCGCCTGGATCGAGGGCCGCGGCGACATCGAGGAGCTCGCCGCGGTCACCTCGCTCTACGGCCGGCAGCGTGCCGCGGACGCGGCGCTGGCGCCCATCCGCTTCCCGCACCCGCGCCGGCCTCTGCGCGCGAAACCGGGCGTCAACGTGACGCAGATGCACTACGCGCGGCGCGGCATCGTGACGCCCGAGATGGAGTTCATCGCCATCCGCGAGAACCAGCGGCGCGAGCTCATCGCCGACCGCGACGGCTGCGCCTGGGGCGGCGGCGTGGCGCAGCACCCCGGCCAGTCCTGGGGCGCCGCCATCCCGCCCGTCATCACGCCCGAGCTCGTGCGCGACGAGGTGGCGCGCGGCCGCGCCATCATCCCCGCCAACGTCAATCACCCGGAGAGCGAGCCGATGGTCCTCGGCCGCAATTTCCTGGTGAAGATCAACGCCAACATCGGCAACTCGGCGGTGACCTCGTCGATCGAGGAGGAGGTGGAGAAGCTCATCTGGGCCATCCGCTGGGGAGCGGACACGGTGATGGACCTCTCGACGGGGAAGAACATCCACGAGACCCGCGAGTGGATCCTGCGCAACTCGCCGGTGCCGATCGGCACGGTGCCCATCTACCAGGCGCTGGAGAAGGTGGGCGGCCGCGCCGAGGACCTCACCTGGGAGATCTACCGCGACACGCTGATCGAGCAGGCCGAGCAGGGGGTGGATTACTTCACCATCCACGCCGGAGTGCGCCTGCGCCACGTGCCGCTGACGGCCAACCGCATGACGGGCATCGTCTCGCGCGGCGGCTCGATCCACGCCAAGTGGTGCCTGGCCCATCACCGGGAGAGCTTCGCCTACGAGCACTTCGCGGAGATCTGCGAGATCATGAAAGCCTACGACGTGGCCTTCAGCCTCGGCGACGGCCTGCGCCCGGGCGCGCTCGCCGACGCCAACGACGCGGCGCAGTTCGCCGAGCTGGAGACGCTGGGCGAGCTCACCCGCGTCGCCTGGGAGCACGACGTGCAGGTGATGATCGAAGGGCCGGGCCACATCCCCATGCACCTCATCAAGGAGAACATGGACCGTGAGATCGCGGCCTGCGGCGAGGCGCCGTTCTACACCCTGGGACCGCTGACGACGGACATCGCGCCCGGCTACGACCACATCACCTCGGCCATCGGCGCCGCCATGATCGGCTGGTTCGGCACCGCCATGCTCTGCTACGTCACCCCCAAGGAGCACCTCGGGCTGCCGGACCGCGAGGACGTCAAGCAGGGGGTCATCGCCTACAAGATCGCCGCCCACGCCGCCGACCTCGCCAAGGGGCACCCGGGCGCGCAGGCGCGCGACAACGCCCTGTCGAAGGCGCGCTTCGAGTTCCGCTGGGAGGACCAGTTCAACCTCTCGCTCGATCCCGACACCGCCCGCGCCTTCCACGACGAGACGCTGCCGCAGGAGGGCGCCAAGACGGCCCATTTCTGCTCCATGTGCGGGCCGCACTTCTGTTCGATGAAGATCACCGAGGAGGTGCGCGAGTACGCCGCGCAACAGGGCCTGGAAGAGGAGAAGGCCCTCGACGCCGGCATGCGCGAGAAGGCGGCGGAGTTCAGGGAGGGCGGGGCGGAGATCTATCAGTAGGCGTGCCGGCCGGCCTCCACCGGCCCCACCCCCCACCCAGGGCGGCCACGCAGGGCCGCCCCTACAGATCGTCCTGTGGTCGCTGTGGGTTCGGTGCGTTATGGATACGAGGGTGAAATTACCTCCAGACGACCTGTAGGGGCAGCCCTGCGTGGCCGCCCTGGGTGGGGGCGGGGCTTACCTTACGTACCCCAGAGCCCGCAGCTCGCGCCGGGTCTTCTCGTCCATCTCCAAGGCCGCGGACGGCGCTCCGGCCGCTCCGGCCAGCTCCCGCCGCAGGATCGACCACAGACGGGCCTGGAGGCGCGGATCGCTCCCCGCCAGGTTGCGCCTCTCGCCGGGATCGGCGCGCAGATCGAAGAGGAGGGGACCGCCCTGGCCGCGCACGACGAGCTTGCGGCCGTTCCAGATCACGGCCTTGCTGTCCGGACCGTAGGCCGGCGATTCGGCGATCAGCGGCGCCGCGGCGCAGCGCCCTGGCGCGGCGCCGCTCGTCAGCAGGGGGACCAGGCTGCGCCCGCGCGCTCCGCCCGGCGGCGCGAGGCCGCAGAGGGCGAGCACGGTCGGCATGACGTCGACGTGGCGCACGGGGCAATCCACCCGCCGGCCGCGCGCCACGCCGGGGCCGTGGAAGATGAGGGCGGCGCGCAGCAGCTCCTCGTACATCGAATGGCCGTGCCCGACGCCCCAGGAACGGCGCGGGTCATGGCCGGTGGCGCGCTCGGCCAGGGCATGGTCCCAGAATTCCTCCCCATGGTCCGAGGTGACGACGATGAGGGTGTTGCGTGCCGCGCCGGCGTCCGCGAGCCAGCCGTAGAGGCGCCGGATCTCTTCGTCGACGAAGCGCAACGCTCCGTCGTAGAGCGCCGTGCGGTGGGCGCGGAAGCGCCGGAAGGCGGGATCCTCGAGGTCCCGCGGGCTCGCGAGGCCGGTGAAGCTCCAGTCGCCGTGCTCGCGTCCCCGCGCTCCGCCGCCGCGCACGGGGAAGAGGTCGAAGAACGGCTCCGGCGGCTCGACGGGCTGGTGCAGGTCCATGTACTGGAGATAGAGGAAGAAGGGCTCGCCCGGCTTCTCGGCGATCCAGCGCAGCGCCGAAGCGGTGAGCTCGGCGGCGTTCTTGCGGCCGACGTCCGCGGCGTCGAAGCCATCCTGGAAGCGCCCGTAGAGGTAGGGATTGCCCGAGAACAGGCCGGTGCGGAAGCCGGCACGGCGGAGGCGCGTGGCGAGCGTCTCGACGCCGGCGCGGATCGGGTGCACGGGCGTGTCGTCCGCCAGCAGCCGCACCGCGCCCTCGGTGCCGGCGCCGTGCTGGGAGGGGTAGAGCGAGGTGAGCAGGCTGGCGGTGGAAGGCACCGTCCAGTTGGAGTGGGCATGGGCGTCGGCGAAGAGCGTGCCGGTCCGCGCCAGCCCGGCGACGAACGGCGCCGAGTCGCGCGGATAACCATAGGCGCCGAGATGATCCGCCCGCAGCGTGTCGATGCAGAGGACGATGAGGTTGGGGCGCGGCGCGGAGGCCGGCCAGGACTCCGAGGAGCAGGCGGCGCAGGCGAGGAGGCCGGCGAGAGCGGCCGCCGCCGCGGCGGCGCCGGGCAGCGAGCGGAGGAGGACGATCTCTCGCGGGCGCATCGGAGCGCCGACATCTTATTGCACGCCGCTTGGTATAGCCTTCTCCCCCTTGAGCCAGCCACCGCGCCCCCGCCCGGCGTCCCTGCGCGCGCCAAAGATCTGCGTCATCATGCCGGCCTACCAGGCCGAGAAGACGCTGGAGCGCACGTACCGCGATCTGCCCCTCGACTGGGTGGACGACATCGTGCTCGTCGACGACGCGAGCACGGACCGCACCGTCGAGGTGGCCGGCGCGCTGGGCCTCCACACGCTCGTCCACCCGCGCAACCGCGGCTACGGCGGCAACCAGAAGACCTGCTACCGCGAGGCGCTGGCGCGCGGCGCGGACATCGTCGTCATGGTGCATCCGGACCACCAGTACGATCCGCGCTACATCCCGGAGCTCGTCGAGCCGCTGCTCGCCGGCGAGTGCGACGCCGTCTTCGGCAGCCGCATGCTGGGCGGCCGGCCGATCGAGGGCGGCATGCCGCGGTGGAAGTACCTGGCGAACCTCTTCCTCACGGCGGCGGCCAACGCCACGTTCTACGTCTTCCTCTCCGAGTATCACTCGGGGCTGCGGGCCTACAGCCGGCGGTATCTCGAGACGGTCGACCTGGAGGCCAACTCGGACGATTTCGTCTTCGACACCGAGATCATCGCCCAGGGCGTGTGGAAGGGGATGCGGATCCGCGAGATCCCGATCGCCACGCGCTACTTCGAGGAGGCGTCGCAGATCGGTTTCTGGCGCAGCGTGCGCTACGGCTTCTCGGTGCTGCGGGTGCTGCTCGGCTACAAGCTCCACAAGAAGGG
The DNA here is from genome assembly GCA_046765915.1 of Acidobacteriota bacterium. Classification (GTDB taxonomy): domain Bacteria; phylum Acidobacteriota; class Thermoanaerobaculia; order Multivoradales; family UBA5704; genus DATARR01. The sequence goes on from JBKPTH010000002.1 coordinate 27,154, forward strand.
TCTGCGGCGCTCCCGCCTCTACCGCTGAGCGCCCCTCTCCTCGCCCCAGCGGGCGAGGACGGCGCCGATGCGCTCCGCCGCGCGGCCATCGCCGTAGGGGTTGACGGCGTTGGCCATGGCCGCGTAGGCCCGCGGATCGGTGAGCAGCCGGGACGCCTCGGCGACGATGCGTCCGCGGTCGCAGCCCACCAGCCGTGCCACTCCCGCCTGCACGCCTTCGGGGCGCTCGGTGGTCTCGCGCAGCACCAGCACCGGCTTGCCGAAGGTCGGCGCCTCCTCCTGGAGGCCGCCGCTGTCGGTGAGGACGAAGCGCGCCGCGCGCAGGCGGCGGACGAGCTCCAGGTAGTCGAAGGGCTCGTGCAGCTCGACGTTCGGCAGGCCCGCCAGGAGCTCGTGCGCCGGCCGCCGGACGTTCCGGTTGCGGTGCACCGGGTACACCCAGCGCACCGCGGGGAAAGCCGCGGCGAGCTCGCGCACGGCGGCGAAGACCTCGCGCAGCGGCGCGCCGAAGCTCTCGCGGCGGTGCGCCGTGATCAGCACCTCATCGCGCGCCGGCTCCTCGGGCAGTCCGGAGGAGACCCATTGCAGGGCGTCCACCACGGTGTTGCCGGTGACGAAGACGCGGCCGGCCGGCACGCCCTCGGCCCGCAGCAGCTCCGCGGCCAGGGCGGTGGGCGCGAAGCAGAGCTCGGCCACCAGATCGATGATGCGCCGGTTCGCCTCCTCCGGAAACGGCCGCGCGAGATCGCCGGTGCGCAGGCCCGCCTCGACGTGGCCGACGGGGATCCGCCGGTGGAAGGCGGCGAGGGCGCCGGCCATCGCCGTCGTGGTGTCGCCCTGCACCAGCAGCAGGTCCGGCGTCTGCTCGGCGAGCACGCGGTCCAGCTCGGCGAAGGCCCGCGCCGAGAGGTCGTTGAGGCCCTGATCCTCCCGCATCAGGTCGAGGTCGAAATCGGGGCGCAGCGCGAAGACCGCCGCCATCTGGTCGAGCATCTCCCGGTGCTGCGCGGTGGTGCAGAGGAGGGGCGCGAAGAGCTCGGGACGCCCGCGCAGCTCCCGCACCACGGGCGCCATCTTGATGAGCTCGGGCCGGGTGCCGTAGAGCACCAGGATGCGTAGCGGCCGGCGGGGAAGGGTTCGCCTCATCACCGGCGGCGCATTGTATGGCAATGCCGAAATCGGCCGAGCTTTGGCACGGCATCTGCAATTTTGAGCGCAGACCTGACGAATCGCCAAGGAGGCCGTGCGTGCGACGAATCAGACGATCGATGATCTGGATGGGGCTCGGGTGTCTCCTCGCCGGCGTTGGCATCGCACCGGCGGCCGCCACCGTGCCGGCGGGCTTCGGCGACTCCCTGGTGGCGAGCGTCGGCTCGGCGCTCGCCCTCGCCTTCACGCCGGACGGCCGGCTGCTGGTGACGACGCAGGGAGGCACCCTGCGCGTCATCCAGAACGACGCGCTGCTGGCGACGCCGGCGCTCACCTTCTCGACGAGCAGCATCTGCACCGATTCCGAGCGCGGCCTGCTCGGGGTGGCCGTCCATCCGTCGTTCGCGGCGAACCATTTCATCTATCTTTTCTATACCTTCAAGACGGGCGGCTCGCCGGCCTGCGTCAACCGCGTCTCCCGCTTCACGCTCCCCGATTCCAACGTCATCGATCCCGCCAGCGAGCTGGTGCTGATCGACAACATGCCGTCGCCGGCCGGCAATCACAACGCCGGCGACGTCCATTTCGGCAACGACGGCTTCCTCTACGTGACGATCGGCGACGGCGGCTGCGACTACGCGGGCGGCGGCTGCGCCGGCGCCAACGACGCGTCGCGCGATCAGCACACGTTGACCGGCAAGCTCCTGCGCATCACCGACACCGGCGGCATCCCCGCAGGCAATCCGTTCCAGGGAGCGGGCACGGCCCGTTGCAACGTCACCGGCACCACCACCCCTGGCAACAAGTGCCAGGAGACCTTCGCCTGGGGATTCCGCAACCCGTTCCGCATGGCCTTCGATCCCAACACCACCGGCACCAGCCTCCGCGTCAACGACGTGGGGCAGGGGGCCTGGGAGGAGGTCGACGTCATTCAGTCAGGCGCCGACTATGGCTGGAACTGCCGCGAAGGGGCGCACGTCAACAGCACCACCGGCCCCTGCTCGCCGACGCCGCCGGGGATGGTGGACCCGTTCTTCGAGTACGCGCACGGCGCCACGATCCCCGGCACCACCAGCCCCGCGAGCTGCAATTGCATCAGCGGCGGCGCTTTCGTGCCCAACGGGCTGTGGCCGGGGTTCGACGGCGCCTACCTGTTCGGCGACTGCGTCTGCGGCGGCATCTTCCGGCTCACCGGCACGGCCGCGAGCGACTTCGGCATCGGCCTCGGCACGGTGGTGCACCTGGCCTTCGGTCCGTTCGGCGGCCGGCAGGCGCTCTACTACACGACCTTGGCCGGCGGCGGCCAGGTGCGGCGGATCGTGGGGCCGGACCACCCGTCCGATTACCACACCGTGGCGCCCTGCCGGCTCGCGGACACCCGCATGCCGCCGGGGCCCACGGGCGGGCCGGCGCTCGCCAGCGGCGCGCCGCGCACGTTCGCCTTCGCCGGGGCCTGCGGCGTGCCGGCCACCGCGTTGGCGGTGGCGCTCAACCTCACCGCCGTCTCGCCCTCCGCCGCCGGCAATTTGACGGTGTTCCCGGCCGGCACGTTCCAGCCGGCCACCAGCAACCTCAACTTCACGGCCGGGCAGACGCGCTCCAACAACGCCGTCGTCCAGCTCCAGGCCGGCAGCGTGACGATCTCCTACACCGCGGCGGGGGGGGCCACGGTGCAGGTCGTCGTGGATGTCGTCGGCTACTTCGAATGAGGTCTATTGGAAGTAGCCGTTGACGTCGATGATCACCTGGCTGGTGCCGAGGGAGGAGTTCAGCACGCCGATCGTCCCCGCGCCGTTGGTCGCCAGCTCGAGCATCGAGTTGCTGGCGCGGGTCGCTCCCGCCGGGAAGCCGACCGTGATGATGCCCATCGGGGCGGTGTTGCCCGGATAGATGCCGACGGAGCCGGAGGCGCCGCCGGCGATCACGGTGACGTTGGCGGAGACGGCCTTGGCGGTCGCCGGGATGCCGCAGGCTCCGGTGACGGTGAAGAGGCGGGTCCCGTTGGGAGCCAGGGCCGGGCCGCCGAGCGGGCCGTTGGGGTTGCGGGTATCCAGCACGCGGCAAGGAGCCAGCGTATAGAAGTCCGTCGGCGCCGGAGGCGTGGGGGCGACCGGAGCCAGGCAGGCCGGATTGGCGTTGGCCGTCGTCGTCACGTAGCCGCTCATCCGCGCCGCCTCGCGCCCGGGCTGCACGCCGTAGGGGTGGCCGGTGCCGAAGTCGAGGCTGATGTCGCTGTAGCTGCCGCGCACCAGGTGGCAGTAGCTCATGATCGTGCCGCTGCCGGCGCCCGCCGGGCCCGGCAGGGAGGTGGCGCCGGAGTAGCAGCCGCCCTCGCCGGAGTAGCACTGGTCGATGGGGCTGGCGCTGCCGCCGATGCCGTTGTAGCAGTGGGCGTGGGGCGAGTTGAAGTTGTGGCCGATCTCGTGCGCCACGGCCATGATGTCCCACATCACGGTCGGCGCGTTGATGTTGAAGGTGCCGGTGATGCTGGCGGTGAAACCATAGCCGCCGCCCCAGTTAGCGTCCGTCGGCAGGCCCGGACAACTGGCGCTGGCGCCGAAACCGCCCGAGCACAGCACGCCCAGCCAGGCGATGCCGCCGCCCAGGTTCTTGCCGCTCAGGAAGTGGGCGATGGTCCGTGAGACGCCCGTCTTGTTGAGGTTCCAGTAGCGGCCGAACTCCATCAGGCCGCACAGGGTGCTGCCGGTCTGCGTCCAGGGATCGCTGGGCGTGGTCCACAGGCTGACGGACTGGACGAGGAGCGACGTGCTGATCTCGTTGACGTAGATGGTGGAGGCGTAGCCGATCAGGTTGCCGGCGTAGGTGGTGGCGGTGGCGGCGTTGTTGAACTTGGCGTAGTACTCGTAATCGGTCTCGACCGCCACCCGCGCCGTGTGCAGCACGCTGCCCGTCGCGGCCGGGTCGGCTGCCGCCGCCGGCTCGGCGTTGAGCACCAGGTCCTCCAGGGGATGTTGATTCTGCGGCAGCGCGGTGTTGCCGCAGGCGAAGCCCTCGCCGCGCGCCGCCTTCATCATCACCGGCTCCACCCGCCGCATCTCCAGCGGCGCGCCCACGGCCTTGGCGGCAACCTCGTCGCCGCCGATCATGTAGGTGTCTTCCCCGCGGGTGACGATCCCCTCCGTCCTGCCGTCGGGGAGCACGCTGAGGAACACCCGCGAGCCCGGCTCGCCGTCGACGGTGCCGCGGAAGTAGGTGTTGGCCGGTGCCGGCAGCACCTTGGTGGCGCCGCCCTTGCCGTGAACGGTGATCTTGGCGTCGTCGGCGAACACCTGGAAGCGCTGCAGCACGAACGCCGCGGCCTCTCCCGTGTCCGCCACCTGCACGTTCTCCAGCCGCAACTCTGCGCCGATCGGCGCCCCGGCGGCCACCTGCGGGAAGTCTCTGCTCTCGATGGACGTGGTGTGCGGCTCTGCCGCGGCGGCCGGCGCTGCGGCGACCAACAACGCGCAGACGGCCAGGAGCGTTCGGTTCAGGGTCCAGCGCATCGGTACCTCTCTCACCAGGGCAGACGCCCGTCGTTGTTCTTCTTCGAGACGGGAGGATTGTGCGGGACGCAGGCGCCTATGTCAATCCGCGCATGCCTGTGTGTCCCAATTTTTGTCAGCGGGACTGTCACTCCGCGTCCCGTCGCGTTCTGTGGCCATCCTCGCAAGATGCCTGGAATCAACGTTTTCTCTCCTGGGAACAGCCAACGACGAGAGAGATAAACGCAAACTCCAGGCCCGGTAAGACGGCCGTCCGCCGGCCCTGAATTTCCCGCCGGGAGCCCGCCGGCGCTCGTGATACTGTGCCCGTCTCCATGCGACCCGTGCCTCTCCCGCTGTACGGAGATCCGGCTCGAGTTCCGCCCGACCGCCCTCCCGGGGCCGTGGACGTCGTCGTACCGGTAGCCGGCGCGCCGGAGGCTTTCTCCCGCTGCCTCGACAGCCTCCTCGTTCATACCGACCTCGCGCGGGACCGGCTGGTGGTGGTGCTCGACGGGCCGCAGCCGGCGGCGACGGCAGAGCGCGTCGAGCGCCTGCGCCGGGAGCGGCCCGAAGGAGTCCTCGTCCTGGAAAACCCGCGGCGGCAGGGATTCGTCGCCGCCGTCAACCGCGGGCTGGCGGTTTCCGGCCGCGACGTCATCCTGCTCAACAGCGATACGCGGGTCACCGCGGGCTGGGTGCGCAAGCTCCAGGCGGCCGCCTATTCGGCGCCGGAGATCGCCACCGTGACGCCGTTCTCCAACAGCGCCACCATCTGCTCGCTGCCGCGCTTCCTGGAGGCCAACGCCCTGCCCGCCGGCTGGGACGCCGACGCCTTCGGGCGTCTCGTCGAGGAGCGTTCGCGGCGGGCCTACCCGCGCCTGCCCACCGGCGTCGGCGTGTGCCTCTACGTCAAGCGCAAGGTCCTCGACGACGTCGGTCCCCTCGACGTCAAGAGCTTCGGCGAGGGCTACGGCGAGGAGAGCGAGCTCTGCATGCGGGCGCTCAAGGCGGGCTACGCGCATGCGCTGGACGACGCGACCTTCATCTTCCACGAGGGGCAGCGGAGCTTCGGCCCCAGCCGCCGGAAGAGGACGAAGGCCGCTCACCGGGCGATGCGGCGGCTGCATCCGGAGTATCTCGCCACGGTGGCGAGCTTCCTGCGCGAGGACCCGATCCGCCCCTTGCGCGAGCGCGTGGTCTCGGCGCTGATCCCCAAGCGGAGCTCACCCGACCTGCGCCGCCCGGTCAGGATCCTGCACCTGGTGCACGGCTGGCCGCCCTGGAACTCCGCGGGCACCGAGCTCTATGCCGCCTGGCTCGCCCGGCGGCAGGTTTGCCGGCGCGAAGTCACGGTCTACGCGCGCCTCGCCGACCCGCAGCAGCCCAACGGCGAGGCCGTGGAGCTCCTCGATCGCGGCGTCCGCGTACGGCTGATCGTCAACAATTTCACCCAGCGCGATCCGCTGGCGCGCAATGCCTTGCGGGACCGGGCGATCGAGGCGGACTTCGCGCGCCTGCTGGCGGAGACGGCGCCGGGGCTCCTCCACGTGCACCACCTGGCGGGGCACACCGCTTCCCTCGTCGGCGCGGCGGCGCGGCGGGGCATTCCGGTGGTCTTTCAGCTCCAGGACTGGTGGCAGGCCTGCGCCCGTGTCAATCTGCTGGACGCGTGGGGCCGCCTCTGCAGCGGCCCGGGGATCGGCAAGTGCGCGGCCTGCCGGCCGCTCACCGGCCTGCCGCCGGCCGCGGTGCTCAACCGGGCGCTCTACGCCTGGCGCGCCTCCCGGATGAAGCGCGCGCTACGCCAGGCGGACGCCTTCGTCATGGGCTCGCGCTGCATCCATGAGAGCTACCTGGAGCTCGGCTACCTGCGGCCGGAGGACCCGGCTTTCGTGATTCCGTACGGCGTGGATCTGCCGCCGCGGCTGGAACGGCGGCCTCGGCGGCCGGGCGAGCCCCTGCGCTTCGGAGTGATCGGCTCGCTCCTGCCGCACAAGGGGATTCACGTCGCGGCGGCCGCCTTCGCGGGGATGGATCCGGGCCGGGCGCGGCTGGCGATCTGGGGCGATCCGTCCGTCGATCCCTCCTATGCGGAAGCGCTGCTCGGATCGGCCGCCGTGGAGCTGCGCGGGCGCTTCGAGGAGCAGCGGAAGCCGGAGGTCTTCGCCGAGCTCGACGCCTTGATCGTGCCCTCGCTCGGCCTCGAGTCGTTCGGCCTGGTGGCGCGCGAAGCCCTCTACCACGGCGTGCCCGTGCTGGCGAGCGACCGTGGCGCGCTGCCGGAGCTCTTCGCGGGTCCGGGGGCGTACGGCGCGCTCTTCGATCCGGAGGATCCGGCGTCGCTGCGCGCCTGGATCGAGCGGTTGATCGCGGAGCCGGAGATCCTGGACCGTTGGACGGCCGCGCTGCCGGCCGTCAAGGGGATGGACGAGCACGCAGAGGAGATCGAGGGGGTCTACGAGCGGGTGCTGAGCCGGCGGAGGCCCTCGCGATGAAACGCCTTGCCGTTTCCTGGCGGGTGCTGCGGACGGAGGGGATCCTTGCCTTTCGTGACCGTGCCCTCGACCGGATGAGCGAGAATCGAAGACGGCGATCGTTCTCCTCCGCGTCATCGGATTGGCGCCCACCTCAGCCCATTCCCGTCCTCAACCTGTCGGCGACGCCTCCGGCCCCGCAACTGGGGGGCGTGCAATCGCAGCTCCTGCGCAGGATCGAGGCCGAGCGGCGGCCGGTCGCTCTCCTTTATTCACGACCAGACGGGTGGCGCCTGGAGATCGCGGCGGCGGGGGAACGGCGATCCCTGCGTTTTCCGGGATCTCCTCCCACCCCCATCGCGCTGGAGGACTCCGCGTTCGAAGATGCGGTCCGCTCGGCCGCCGAGATCCTGGGCGCCCGGATTCTGCACGTCGAGGGGCTTTACGGTCTGCCGCCGGGCTCGCTGCTGCGGCTTCAACGCGAAGGCCTGGAGCTGAGCCTCGCGCTCCACGACTTCGCCGTCTTCTGTCCGCGGCCGCACCTGCTGGAGCGTCCGCAGCTTCAGTTCTGCTGGTACTCGCGGGACCTCGGCCGCTGCGGGCGCTGCCTGCGCCAGGACTGGCCCGTCGAGGACGTCTTTCAGCAGGCGCGGCGGGAGATCGCAGCCGAGCTCCTGGCCGGCGCCCCCTCGCTCGTCTTTCCCTCGGAGTTCCTACGGCGCACCTATCAGGATCTCTTTCCGGGGCTTGCGCCGGAGCGCCTGCGCGTCGTCGCGCCGGCGGGAGAGCCGATCGCGTCCCCGCCAGCCCCTGGTCCGGTTCGGCACGTTGCGCTGGTCGGAGGGGTCCAGGCGCACAAGGGAGCCCTCGTCTTCGAGGAAGTGGTGAGGCGGATGGCGGGGGAGGGCTTGCGCTGGACCGCCTACGGAGGAGGGGAGGCGGAGCTGCTGGCCAGGCTTCGCCGGCTGCCGCGGGTGCGCATCCGCGGCTACTACCGGAGCGGTACCCTGCCGCGCCTGCTGCGGCGCGACCACGTCGACGAGGCGCTCCTCCTCTCGATCGTCCCCGAGTCGTACAGCCTGGTCCTCGACGAATGCGTGAGCGCCGGTGTACCGGTCCTGGCGTTCGATCTGGGCGCCGTGGGGGAACGCCTGCCGCGGCTCGGAGCGGGTCGACTGGTTCCCCTGGAGGAGGGCGCCGAAGGAATGGTTCGGGCGTTGAAACGCGCTACACTACCGCCCCCGTGAGCAGCCCGCCTATCCGCGCATGGCTGGCATGCCGGGTCCGGGCTTCGCCGCCGGTCCCTGTCTGGTCAAGGACACGATGCAGCTCGCCGCCTTCAGCCACAACCATTTCATGCTCGGGCACGCCGCCATGCTGGTGAACGAGGGCCTGCCCGGCCGGTCATGAGGTCGTGGGAATCGACGCCTCCCCCGCGGCGGCCGTCGTCCGCGACACCGCCCGGCGTGGCTGGCGCTCTACCGGGAGCTGGGACTGTTTCCCTAGGCTCTTGCTCAGCCGGCAACGCCAGCCTCGGCGACGGCCGGGGCGGCCTCGGCGCGCTCGGCCGGGGCGTCGACGCGCCGGGCAACGGCGATGATGCCCAGGCCTGGACCGGGGAGGTGGGGATCGAGCCTGCGGATCAGCGGCACCAGCACGTTGAACACCTTGAGCTGCACACGGCTGAAATAGCGCCGCTTGAGGAGCTTGCCGTTGAGCCACCAGCCCGGGACCGAGAGGTGGTTGAAGTCGCGGAAGCTCTCCACCTCGAAGCCGGTGGCGCGCAGCTCGCGGGCGAGCTGCGCTTTCGAGTAGCGGCAGCGGTGCCCCAGCACCTCGTCGAGCGTCGAATACAGCTCCTGGCCCTGCGGCACGTAGAGCAGCAGCCGGCCCCCGGGCTCGAGGGCGCTCGCCATGTTGCGCAGCGCCACCAGGGGATCGCGCACATGCTCCAGCACGTTCAGGCAGACGACCGTGTCGAACCGCCCGCGCCACGGCTCGAAGCAGCGCGGGTCTTCGAGGTCGATGCGGTCGACCTGCAGATAGGGCTTGCCCAGGGCAAGGTTGCGCAGGTACTGGAGATAGTGCGGATTGATGTCGCTCGCCACGTAAAGGTCGCGGGGCAGGAGCCAGGCGGTGATGTTGCCGATGCCGGCGCCGATCTCGAGCACCCGCGCGCCGCCGTAGGGCAGGATGGCTTCGGCCATCCAGCGGTTGAAGCGCTGCGCCCGCTCGAGACTGTGGAGGATGTGGGAACCGTACTCGTCTTCGGTGTAGACATCGTCGAGGATCCAGTAGCGCAGGACGGCGCGCAGGGCCTTGAAGGCGTCCTTCCAGCCGATCTTCTTGCCCTCGCGATAGGTGCGGCCGAGGTAGCTGATCGGCACCTCGAAGACGCGGCACTCGCGCTTGGCGACCTTGGCGGTGATCTCCGGCTCCAGGGCGAAGTCGTTCGAGCGGATCGGGATCGACTTCAGAAGCGGCGCCCGGAACATTTTGTAGCAGGTCTCCATGTCCGTCAGGTTCAGGTCGGTGAACCAGTTGCTCAAGGTGGTCAGGAGACGGTTGCCGAGCGTGTGGCGGTAGTAGAGGACGCGGCGGCGCTCGCTGGGCAGGAAGCGCGAGCCGTAGACCACGTCCGCGCCGTCCTCGAGGAACGGCTTGGCGAGCCGGGCGTAGTCGCGCGGGTCGTACTCCAGGTCGGCGTCCTGGAAGACGATGAGGTCGCCGGTGGCCGCGGCGATGCCGGTGCGGATGGCCGCCCCTTTGCCCTGGTTGCGCTCGTGCTCGATGTAGCGGATCATCTCGGGGTGCCCGGCGGCCAGCCGGCGTAGGATGTCGCGGGTGCCGTCCTTCGAGCCGTCGTCGACAACGATGACCTCCAAGCCCTGGATGCCGGGCACCTCGACGGCGAGCACGCGGTGCAGCAGCTCTGCAACGAGAAACCGCTCGTTGTAGACGGGGACGACGACGGAGAGCTTGAGTTCTTGGCTGTTGGCCTGTCCGAGCATGGGATCTCTCGAGCAGCGTACGATAACACGCTGGCCGCGGAGCTAGGTGGACATGCCGAGCGGGCAATTGCAGGTCATCCTGGACGTCAACGGCTACTTCCAATAACGCGCCGCTCGCCTCCATCGAGCCAGGCCCCTGGATACGTTTTTTCCTTGGGCACCCCCATGAGCTCCAGGAGCCGCATGGGGGCGAAGCCCCCCTGAAGCTCCAGCACGTACGGCGTGTTGTGCAGCCGCCAGAGGTTGTCGAAGTTCGCATTCAGGATCGGCTCACTACCGCCCTGATAGATGAAGGCGCCGACCGCCTGCACCCAAACCGAAAACACACAGGCGGCGACGAACAGCAGCTTCGGCAGCGGGCGCAGCGCCGCCACGATGGGCGCAAGCATCCAGATCAAGATCGGCAGCACGTCGGTGAGGAAACGTGGGCCGTAAGAAAACCCGCCGCGCCAATCCGAGCGCGCGTAGAGCAGGAGTTGGAGCACCACGCCCGTGGCGAGGCACAGGGTGAGCTGGCGCCAACGCGGATCCTCCGAGCTGACACGAAAACGGAGCGGCAGAAACAGCAAGAACGGCGCGAAGGTGAAAAGGCCTTTGCCGGGACTGAAGAGCAGTCCCACAATTCCTACGGGGATTGGCTGGGAGAAGAACTGGGACCCGGCTAGAATGATGCCGTAGCCGCCGCTCACATTCCCGAACATCCAAAGGTTATAGGCCAGCGTCAACGCAGCCGGGATCGCAGCGGCGGCGAAAAAGGCGACCGCCCGCCTGCGGGCCCAGGGGAGAGCATAGGCGGCGAAGCCGACCGCCAACAGAGCATTCGCGGGGCGGTTCGCGGGTAGGAGGCCGGTGGCCAGCCCGGCCGCGATCACGTTGCCCCATCGCGGCTGCCGGGACATCAGCAAGAGGCTCGCCGTCACGAACAGCTCGGTGGCGCCGTGCTGCCAGAGGGCTTGGCTGCTGCTCATCCAGTGGTTGGTGCCGAAGGCATAGGCGCCAGTCACGAGCAGGGCCTCCTGCACGGCGACGCGGCGCCTGAGCAGCAGGAACATGAGGCCCACCGTCAGGGCGGCGACGGTCGATGCCGCCACCTTTTCCATGATCTCGCCGACCACAGCGAGGCGTTGATCGGACCTTCCGCTCTGGTGCAGGTAGAGGACGGCGGGTAAGTACAGCGGGGTGACCAGCAGCGGCGTCACCACCGGGTAGGTCGAGGCCGTCCGGCCGTCGCGCGAGGTGAGAATCCAATAGATGATGGAATGGGGATACCCTCCGCGGGTCGCCTCGAGGACGGAGTCGAGGTGCAGGCTTCCCTCCTCCCAGATCGCGAACGGCAGGAAACGGGCCGGCAGCGAGTCGCCGGTCGCAATGGTGCGGAAATTGGCGTTGTAGACGAGCAAGGACAGAAAAGCCAGCAGGACCGCCAGATAGAGGTCCCGGCGCCCCGCCGGCGCCAGAGCGAGCGGGCGACCCTGGATGCCGGGCACCTCAACGGCGAGCACGCGGCAGCTCTGCGACGAGGAATCGCTCGTTGTAGACGGGGATGACGACAGGAGCTTGAGCTCTCTGCTGTTGACCTGATCGAGCATCGGACCTCTCGAACAGCGTATGTTAACACGCTGGCTGCTCTGGTGGCGAAGGGCGAACTCGAGCTGATATAAGATAACAACTTCATGGAACCGCTCGGCCGATCTTCGCCGCCGGTCACCGGCGTGCCCGACGCCCTGCGCATGCCGCACCCAGTATCCGCGGCGGCCACGGCCCGCCGCTTCACCCTGGCCCTCGCCCTGGTGGTGCTGGCGGTCGAGCTGGTCCTATATTTCCCGACGCTCGGCGCTTCCTGGGCCTACGACGACATGGACTACCTCAACTTGGCCGGGGACGTGCTGGCGGGTAAGCGACCGTTCTGGAACATGGTGTTCTTCCCCCAGGGCGAGCACCTAGTGATGATCCAACGCCTGGTCGTCTTCGCCAGCTTGAAGCTTTTCGGCGTCGACGTGCTCGCCTTCCGCCTGCTGAATCTGGCCGCTCATGCCGCAGCGGCGGTCTTCCTCGGTCTCATGGCGAGACGCGCCAGCGGGTCGGATGCCGCGGGCCTCGCCACCGGCGTCACCTATGTGGGGGCCGCGGGCCTGTCTTCGATGTGGGTCTGGTTCCCGACCGGCGCCGGCCTGACCTTCGGGATCGCCTTCCTGACCGGCGCGGCGGCCGCCCTGGCCCATCGCGCGCGGCTCGGTGTCCGCCGCGCCCGCGTCCTGGCGGGATTGGGGGTCGTGCTCGGCCTCGCCTCGGAGAGCACGCTCTTCCCGCTGGTGGCGCTCCCCGTACTGCTCGACGAGGCCGAGCGGCGGCGTGAGGGGGCGCGGCGGCCGATCGGCGCCTTTGCGGTCTTCTGCGCCGTGGCGGTCGTGGCCTGCGTCGGCCTGGCTTCTTTCTTCTACCGCGGGAACTACGGGGGCTCGGGCTTTTCCATCAGCCTCCGCCACGGCATCCCGCGCGCCGTCTTCCTGATGCTGGTCGCCCCGTTCCGCCTGCTCTTCCCTGGCATTTGGACCGGCGCCTCCGATCCCGGCTTGAAGACGGCCGTTCTCGGCAGCGCCCTGGGCCTCGCGGTGGCGCTGCCGGCCGTCGCCCTCCTCCTCGCGCTCTGGCGGCGCGGCGCTCCCCGGCTCGCCGCCATTGCGGCGTTCGCCGCGGTCGGTCCTTTGGGTATAGTGGGACTGGTCGGGCTGGGGCGCTGGCGCACCAGCTACTGGGAGATCTTCGACGCCGACCGCTACTTCTTCACCTTGCTGATCCCCCTGTCGCTGCTCGCGGGAGCGGTGGCGGCCACCGCCTCCGAGCGCCTGCGGTCCTGGCCCTGGCGTCCCCGGATCGCTCTGTTGCTGCTGCTGTTCCTCGCTTTCGGCACCGAGCTGGCGCTCCACCGGCGGGCGATGCTCAACCGCATCCCGTTCCATGTCTATGACGACCACGAGAGGCGGCTGGATCAGCTCTCCCGGCTTGCCGACCGGCTCGAGACCGCGGCGCGGACCCTGCCCCCGGCTGCGCCGCCGCTCGAGTTTCCCGACACCGACTTCTGGTTTCCCGAGGTGCACAACGGCCGGATCTCGGCGAGGCTCTTCGTCTACGCCATCTCCGACCGTGCCGACGGCCGCCTGCGCCTCGGCGGTCTGCGCGTCAGCGAGCGGGATTCCCGAATCCTCAATGCGGTCCTGGCAGCCTGGGCGCAGGAGATCGGCGAGCCGGGTCCCTTCTTGTCGATCGTCGACGGCCGTCTAGTCGACGCTCGTATTGCCCCCTTCGTCGATTTCCGAACCGATGCGCACGACGCGGTGGTGGTGAGCGGCTTCTACCGCTGGGAAGAGGCCAGCCGCTGGATGAGCAGGCGCGGCGAGCTGCGCCTGTCCCTGAGGTCGCGGCACCTCGCCTTCCTCCTGGCTGTGCCGCGGGAGGCCCTTGCCGGGCCGCAGGAGATCGCGGTGACGGTGACGGCCGTCGACGAGGAGAGCGGCGGCTCGGCCGGGCTCGGCACGATCCACGTCCGGCAGGAAGGGATCCAGCGTTATCCGCTCGACGCCAAGCCTTTCCTGGGCCGCATGGGGGCCGGCCGCATCGTCCGCCTCGTGCTGGAGAGCGACCGCACGTGGCGGCCGGACGCCACGATTCCGGGCTCGCTCGACCCCCGGCCTCTTTCCGTCCAGGTCTTTGCCGCGGGCTGCGAGTAGCCGCTTGCTACCGCCCTGATTTCCGGAGCTCCCAATCGCTTGCGCTCTGCACGCTTGGCCCGGCTCCTGGGGTCCGTTTCCTGTCACGCCACAGAGCCGTGCCGATCAGCGCGAGGACGATCAACGCCGCTGCGAGAGACGCCACCAGTCCTGGCAGCAGACCCGGCGGAAAGTAGCTCAGCTCGACGACCAAGTCCCCGGCCGGCACCCGCACTGCGCGGAAGGCGTAGTTCGCCGCCAGGATCGGTGCAGGCCGCCCGTTGACGGTCGCCCGCCAGCCGGGGAAGAAAGACTCCGAGCAGTAGACCAGGCCGGGCCGCGGCGCATGGACCCGCAGCGTCACGCGGTTGCGCGAGAGCTCTTCCACCACGACCGGCGGCTCTCTCCCATCGTTCGGCACCGACGGAAACGCTGGCGGTTGCTCGACCAGGACCTCACGGTCAGCGCGGACCTCTGCCAGAGCCGGTAGGATCTTCTCGCGCGGCAGCCGGCGGTAGCGCGAAGTGAAGTAGTACCGGGGCGGCGTCGCTCTCTCGAACAGCCGCACGTAGCCGTCCGCGAAGAACTCTCTGTATCCCCTCTTAGCAGCTTCGACCGCTAGCGCGGAGCGGTCGACTTCGCGGATCGCCAGTAGCCCTACGTTGGCCGCATCGAGGACACCGTCGGGGGGCAACAGCGAAGCCTCACTGAGGAACAGGTAGGCACCCGGGGCCGCGTAGCTCTTGTACAGCTCGAGCATGCGCGGCGGGTTGAAAGTCATCATCGAATCGACCTGGAACAGCTCGAAAACCGACGCCGCGTTCGGGTGGAAGGCACCCGCGCCGTAGATGCGCCCCGCGTCCCGCCTTGCCAGCAGCTTCTGGACGTACGGCACGGGGTGCTTCCAGATGTTCCAGCGATCCTGCCGCGGATAGTAGGTGTTGATCACTCCCTCGACGGCCAGAAGCGCCACGATCGCGGCGGCGCACAGCCGCCGGCGCTTGACGCTCGGCTCGCGGGCTCCGGCGAGCGTCAGCAGGACCGCCGACGTCACCACGAGCAGGGCCATGGCCAGGTACCACCGCGTGAGCCAAGCCGCGGCCTGCGAGTGAGCGAACGTGCCACGAACCAGGGCCACCGTCAGCATACCCAAGAGCACGATTCCCATGCCCAGGATGACGACCCAGACCCTGGTCCTCGACACCTTGCCACGCAGGAGACGCTCGAGGCCGATCCCCGCCGCGAACCCGAGCAGGATGTTGAGCGGAATGCCGAAGTAATGCGCGAAGTGGATGGTCCTCAAGACCGGCAGCCGGGTCAGCGATTGCACGGGCTCGATGCCGGCCAGTTTGAGGACGATGAGCGCCGCAGCGGTCGCGACCACCACGAAAAACAGCCGGGTGTGCCGGGGCCCGACCCGTCCGGCCAGGCCTGCGATGAGCATGGCGACGACGCCGAGATACGGGAGGGTGATGCCGAGGCCGCCGATGTCAGGCATCGGCGGGCTCACGAAGACCTTGCCTCCGCCCATGAGAACCGGGGAGAGGAGTTGGGAAAACTGGTACCAAGGGAGGAAAGTGACCGATGCACCCTGGTAGTGCGCCGTGACCTGAGGGGTTGCTCGCATGACGGCGAAGGCGGGTAGGTAGTAGAAGCCCACCAGCCCCAAGGAGAGCGCGACGGCCGCCAGATACCGGCCTGCCTGCCGCGCTCTGTCTTCACCCGCCGCGATCAGGACGGTCGCGTACAGCCCTGACAGGCCGAAGGCGGCGAAGAGCAGCGGCGGAAAACTCGCCAGCGCCATCGCCGCGTAGCCGGCGGCGAGGAGCGCGGCGCGGCACCAGCTCGGCCGATCGAGGAACCACCGGGTCAGCAGGAGCGCCGGTGGCAGGCAGGCCGCGGTCTGTCCCATGAATGAGCCGACGTTCTGGTTGAGGCCGCCGCAGAAGAGGACTGCCACAGCGGCCGCAAATGACGCTTCCCGCGACAGGTGATGGCGGCGTAGGAGGAGGTACGAGAAAAAGGCCGCCGACAAAAGGACAGTCAGGAAGTACACGTTCTTGAGCGCCACACCGTTGCCCAGCGCCACGAGTACGAGAGAGGGCGGAAAGAAGAACGCGGGGGTGAGATTCGCCATGGCAGGCACGCCCCCTCCCACGTAGGGATCCCACCAGGGCAGCTCGCCGCGCCGCAGCCCTCGGCGCAGGAACTCGCCGCCCGGCTCCCATTGCCACCAGGTCGCACCGGCATCGTGGAAGTTTGCATAAGTCGACAAATTCCTGCTCGTCCAGACCTCGGCGGGCAAGAAGTCGGGTCCCTGGGTCTGCTCGAACATCCGGTAGTCCAGCGGGTTGTAATTGTCGCTGTAGACCAGCGAGCGGCCGCCAAACACGACGTTGCAGTATGCCGCCGCAAGGAGCAGCAGGAGCAGGCCGCAGACCGCAGCTGCCTCCCGCAGTGGAATCGCCATCCGGGGCTCCCCGGCAGGGGGTTGGACGAGCTTCTCTCCCGCCGGTTGCGCGAGCTCCTCGCCGGCCGCTACGGGACGCTCGTGCGTCATAGGACCCCCGGGGTGAATGCCAGCAGGTTCGGCTGCCGCATGGCGCGCAGGATCTCGTGTTTGCGATAGCGGATCTCGGTGACGATCAGGTCGTGCGGCACCAGGATCGCCAGCGCATCCGCGCCGCGCGCCACCGCCAGGACCGAGTCGCAGGCCATGCCGGAGACGAGGGGATCGTAGAGCGCGACGTCGAGCCCTCGCGACTGGAGGATTCCGAACACTTCCATCGCCGGGCTCTCGCGCAGGTCGCGCACGTTCGGCTTGTAGGTGGCTCCGAGGCAGACGACTCTCGGCCTCTCCACGCCGTCGACCGCGGCGCAGATCTTGTCCGCCGTGCGCGCCGGCATCGCGTCATTGAGCTGGCGTGCGGCGCACAGCAGCCCGCTGAGGTCGGGGCAGGCGGCGACCAGGAACCACGGGTCCACCGGGATGCAGTGGCCGCCGACGCCGATGCCGGGCTTCAAGATGTCCACCCGCGGATGGTGGTTGGCGAGCTCGATCGCCTCCCCCGCGTCGATGCCCAGCCGCTCGCAGAGCACGGCCACCTGGTTCGCAAACGCGACGTTGACGTCGCGATAGGAGTTCTCGATCAGCTTGACGAACTCGGCGGTCCTCGCGTCGGTGAGCAGCAGCCTGCCCTTGACGAAACTGTTCAGCAGCTCGGCCGCCCGCCGGCTGGAGCGCTGGTCCACGCCGCCCACGATCCGCGCGTTGAACACCGCCTCGGCCATGATGTTGCCCGGCAGCACCCGCTCCGGGCAGTGGGCGAGCAGCAGGTCCGTCCCGACGCGCAGGCCGCCGCGCTCGAGGATCGGCCGCACGATGTTCTCGGTCGTAAGCGGCGGAATCGTCGACTCCACCACCACCAGATTGCCGCGGCGCAAGAAGGGCAGAATCGACTCGGTCGCCGCCACGACCGCTTCCAGATCTGGCGCCTTGGTCGCGTGGTCGACCGGCGTGGGCACGGCGATGACGAACGCATCGGCCTCCACCGGCGTGGTCTGCGCCCGCAGGTTGGCCTGGACGTCCGGGTCCTCGAAGAAGCTCTCGAAGTCCTCCTTCTCCTCGATCTTGGCGCGGCGCTCGTTGATCTCGCGCACCACCTGATCGTCGATGTCGACGGCGGTAACCTCGAGCCCCGTCTTGGCGAGGTGGAGACAGAGAGGAAGGCCGACGTAGCCGGCACCGACGACGGCCACCGACCGCAAGGGGGGCAGGCTCAGTGGCTCAGACACCATAGTACTCCCGCTGCCAGGCGATGGTGCGCGCGATGCCCTCCTCGAGGCCCACCGTCTCGCGATGATCGAGCTCGCGGCGGGCGCGCTCGTTGGAGGATTGCTTGTCGCGCGTGTTGTGCGCCTCGGCCGCCAGATAGCGCACCCAGCGATCGTCTTTGCCGAGCTGGGCCAGAGCGAGGTCCGAGATCGTCTTGATATCGTGCAGGGTATCGCCCGCGATATTGTAGACCGCCCCCGGCCGGAAGCGCTCGCAGATCGTCGCCAGGGTGCGCGCCGTGTCGTCGATGTAGGTCGAGGTCCGCCGGTGATCGAGGTAGACCGTGTACGGCAGGTCGTGCAGGGCGCAGTAGACGAACTTGCAGATGACGCTCCGGTACTCGCTGTAGGGCTCTCCCGGGCCATAGGTGTTGAACAGGCGCACGGTGACGGTCTCGGTGCCGTGCAAGGCGGCGGAGTTGCGCACCTGCAGCTCATTGACCCACTTGGACACGGCGTAGTCGTTGAGCTGTTGGATCGGATTCTGGTCCGGCACGTCCTCGTGCATTACGCCCGCGTAGTCGCCGTAGATCTCCGAGCTGGAGAAGACGACCATGCGGAAGCGGCGCTTCTCCTGCAGCCGGATCAGGTTCTTGGTGCCCACGGCGTTGGTGCGCCACAACGACTCGTAAAAGTCCTCGCCGTTGATGCGTCCGAACTCCGCCGCGGCATGATAGACGAGCTCGAACGGCACTTCGTCGAAGACCCGCTCGAGCTGCCGGTGCTCGCCGACGTCGCAGCGGTAGTAGAAGCTGCCCCGCACGCCGTGGTGGTGTGCGCGATCGAGAACCCAGACCTCGTGTCCCGCCTGGCGCAGCCGCTCGGACAGCGGCGCGCCGACGGCGCCCAGACCGCCCGTCACCAGAATCTTCATGCTCGTCTGCTCTCCTTTTCTATCCAAGCTCGCCGTCCAGCTCACCAGTCGAGGATGACCCACCTTCCGGTCAGCCGATTGATCAATGCCTTGATCAGGATCTTGCCATAACCGGGCCCTGCCCGCAGAAACGAAAAGTTGCTCTGCCCCGAGGCGCGCTTAAGGTGGCAGACGTCGACCTCGGCCACGCGGCGGGTGGCGAACCACGCCTTGAACGTGATCTCGGGCGAGATCTCGAAGCCGCCGCTCTCCGGGCCGGAGCGGTCGAAGATGCCGCGGTCGAAGACGCGAAAGGCGTTGGTGTAATCGGATAGCCGCAGTCCGATCATCAGGCGCGTGGTCAGCCGGAAGCAGAAGCTCCAGAAGCGGTAGATCCGCGGCACGGTCTGGTAGTTGCGACGGTATCGGTAGCGCGAGCCGATGGCCAGCGCAAACCCCTGATCGCGCACCTTCGCGAACATCTCCGGGATGCGGTCGATCTCGTCGGAGCCGTCGCCCATGGTGACCGCCACGATCCGCGCCCGTGCGTGCCGCAGACCATAGCGGATGCCGTTGCCCATGCCGCGCGGCAGCGGCTTGGTAAAGGCCCGGACGCGTGGCGACCGCCACATCTGGGAAAGCGCCACCGCGTAGGTCGCATCCGGGCTCGCGTCGTCGACCAGCAGGATCTCGGCGTTGAGCCCGCTGCGGTCGAGCATCGCCAGCAGCCGGTCGCAGACGAGATCCAGATTGCCCTCCTCTTTGTAGGCGGGGACGACGATGCTGAGCTCCGGCGGCACCACAGCCAGGGTCCCGGCGAGCCAGCGCGCCACGGTTGCCACGATCCTCTCTCCCGCTCGTGCGTCCTGGCCGGGATGCCCGGAGGGCAGCAGCGTCGAGCCGTAGCGGGGGTCGTTCAGCGCCGCCGGGAAGAGATCCTCGTGGGCGAGAAAGAAGAGGTCGGGACGCTGCTTGGTGCGATCGCTGAGGTTGTGCAGCTCCTCCAGCGTTGCCATCAGGTAGAAGACCGGGAGGCCCAGCAGGTCGGCGGCCACCGCGACCAGCCGGGCCAGCGGCCCGCTCTCGGCCACGAAGCAGGCCACCGGCCGCTCGGCCTCCAGGCCGGCGACGATCTGCACGAAGTCCGGCAGGGCCACTCCGGCCGCCACCGAGCTTCCGACCTCGCGCGCCGGCGCCGCCGCCGGCTGCAGCCCGCTCAGACAGAAGTAGACGGGCGCGATGCCCGCGCGCGGGAAGTCGATGGCCGGCAGCCAACGCCGCTGGGACTCGCTCTCGACCGCCGCCACGAGCCGCATCAGTCGAGGCTCCGCCACATTTCGGCCAGCCCGCGCCGGAGGTCGAAGCGCGGCCGGTATCCCAGCTCGCCGCTCGCCCGCGAGATGTCGGCCAGGCTGCGGCGCACCTCGCCGGCCCGCGGCTCGCGATGCACGATCTCCGCGCGCCGGCCGGTGATCTCGATCATCGCCTCGGCGAGCTGCCGGATGTTGGTGGACACGCCGGTGCCGATGTTGTAGACGCCCCCGGGCCGGCCGCGGAGGGCCGCGAGCAGGTTTGCCTGGACGACGTCGCCGACATGCACGAAATCGCGGACCTGCCCGCCGTCGCCATAGACGATCAGCGGCTGCCCGGCCCGCAACCGATTGAAGAAGATCGAGATGACGCCCGTGTACTCGCTGTCCTCCATGGGCAGGCCGAAGACATTGAAGTACCGCAAGCTCACCGCCGGCACCCCCCACAACCCGGCCGCCAGGCAGGCGTAGCGCTCGGCGGTGAGCTTGCTCAAGGCGTAGAAGCTGGCCGGCGACTGAGGGTGCGCCTCGTCGATCGGCAGGCGCTCCGCCTCGCCGAAGGTTGCCGAGGAACTCGAATAGACGAGCTTGCGCAACCCCGCCCCCGCGTCCCGGCAAGCGCAGAGCAGCCGGACCGCGCCGAGGACGTTGGTGGTCGCGTCGCGCTCGGTCTCGTTGAGCGAGCGCACGTTGCCCACCTGCGCCGCCAGGTGGAAGACGTAGTCCGAGGTCGCCACCAGCGCGGGCAGCTCGGCCAGCGTGCAGACGTCGCCTGCGACCACGGTCAACCGCTCGGCGGCGGGCAGATGCTCGCGCCGGCCCGTCGAGAAGTCGTCGACCACGGTGACCTCGCAGCCCGCCGCGAGCAGGATGCGCGTCAGGTTGCTCCCGATGAAGCCTGCCCCGCCGGTGACCAGGCACCGCGCGGCCGGGAAAGCCCGCACTATGTTCTCGAGGTCTCTTGGCTCCAGCATTCTTTAGGGCTCCGCTGTGGCATGCAATGCTATCGCATGGCCCCTGGGGCCCATTCGGCAAGGATGGCGCCGATCCGCTCGGCCGCCCGTCCGTCGCCATAGGGATTCACGGCGGTGGCCATGGAGGCGTAGGCTTCGGCGTCGGCGAGCAGCCGGGTCGCCGCGGCGACGATCCGGCCATGGTCGCTCCCCACCAGCATCGCCACCCCTGCCTCCACGCCTTCGGGCCGCTCGGTCCTCTCGCGCAGCACCAGCACCGGCTTGCCGAAGGTCGGAGCCTCTTCCTGGATGCCGCCGCTGTCGGTGAGCACGAGACGCGACGTGCGCAGCCGGCGGACGAGCTCGAGATAATCGAAGGGCTCGTGGAGCTCTACGTTGGGCAGGCACGCCAGGATCTCGTGCGCCGGCCGCCAGACGTTGGGGTTGCGGTGGACCGGATAGACCCAGCGGATATTCGGAAAGGCGCCGGCGAGTTCCCGCACCGCCGCGAAGATCTCGCGCAGCGGCGCGCCGAAGCTCTCGCGCCGGTGCACCGTGATCAGCACCTCGTCGCGCACCGGCTCCGCGGGCAGCAGCGACGAAATCCAATACAGGGCGTCCACCACCGTGTTGCCGGTGACAAAGACCCGGCTGTCGGGAATCCCCTCCGCCGAGAGCACCTGCCCGGCCCGTTGGGTGGGCGCGAAATGGAGGTTCGACACCAGGTCGATGATGCGTCGGTTGGCTTCCTCCGGGAAGGGCCGGCCGAGGTCGCCGGTCCGCAGTCCCGCCTCGATATGGCCCACCGGCAGCCGCCGGTGGAAGGCGGCGAGGGCGCCGACCATGGCGGTCGTGGTGTCCCCCTGGACGAGGAGCAGATCGGGCCTCACCTCTTCCAGGGCCCGATCCAGCTCGGCGAAGGCCCGCGAAGACAGGTCGTTGAGCTCCTGGTTCGCCCGCATGAGGTTGAGGTCGAGGTCCGGCCGCAGGTCGAAGACCTGGTGCATCTGGTCGAGCATCTCCCGGTGCTGAGCGGTGGTGCAGAGGATGGGCGTGAAAGAGGCGGGAGATCGTCGGAGCTCCCGCACCACGGGCGCCATCTTGATGAGCTCGGGCCGGGTGCCGTAGAGCACCATGATCCGCAACGGCCGGGTAGCGTCGGTAAGCATTCCGTGAATGTCCGGTCATGTCGAGCGGCGCATTGTACATCAGGGCGCGCGGGGGGCCGCGCCGGCAGCGCTCGCGTTTGGCGGCAGGAGTTATCGGGGCTTCTCCGCGATCATCGACAAAGGCAGGCTCCAGTGCCGGTAGACCCAACCTCCCGCGGCCCGGCTGCGCAGCAGCCGGTAGATCAGCCCGCGGCCCCAGGACCTACCGGCGAGGCGCCGCAGGAGCCCGGGGGCACCGGCCAGGAAGTCCTTGTCCGGATACAAGAGGCGGTAGCGCACGGTGCGCGGGGCGAGGCGGCGGCAGCGGAAGCCGTGCCGGCGCAGCGCCGCCCGGTACTCCGCGAGGCTGTAGAAGTTCTCGTTGATCCCCGCCTCCGTCTCGACGTTGTGCGGCTTGTTGCCCGGGATCGACTCCTTCTTGCAGGCCTCCGAGACGAAGACCAGCCGCCCTCCCGGCCGCAGCACGCGCCACACCTCGGCGAAGAGGCGGTCGATATCCGAGGAGTGGTGGATCGCCGCGCAACTGAACACGGCGTGCGCCCAGCCGTCGGCGAGCGGCAGCCGGTGGGCGTCCCCCCGCAGCCGCTCGAAGTAGATGCCGTCCATCTCCAGGAAGATATCAGCGGTCTCCAAGCCGAGAAAGCGGGTGGTGAGCACGTCGACCGCGACGACCTCGGCGGCCCGGCCGAGGGTCTTGAGGAAGCGCGACGACCAGGTGCGGCCCGCGCCCAGGTCCACGACCCGCTGGCCCGAGAAGTCGACGTGCTCGAAGATCTGGAAAAAATCGGGAGCCACGTGGGGCCAGGGCTCGTGCGGGAAGCAGGGCAGCGCCGTCATCACCGGGACCAACCCTTCGTGCAGTGGCCCGGCGAGCTGGATCCACCCCTTCACCTCGCTGGCCAGGGTCGCGTCGTTGGCATCGAGGAAGTCCGGGATCCCCCGGTGGATGGGGAAGCCGCGGCCGCACGAACCGCAGCTCAGCTCGCCTTCGCGCACCTCCCGGGCGTCCTCCTCGGCCACGGAGAGGGAGAGGCCCCCGCCGCGGCAGAAGGGACACCGGATGGAGTTGAGGAATTTCCGCTTCATGCTCTGCTCCTCTGCAGAATCGCGGCTTTCTATCACGTTGGCGGCCCGCGCTGAAGCACCGCCTCCACCCCCAGCGCTCACCGCTCCCCTGTAACGGTTGCGCCTGCCCACACGCCTATCCTCTTGACGCCGAGCTGGGTTGGACATATAATTGAAATTGAGGAACCTTCCTTCTGATCGGGCACTATCGACATATCTTCTACAATTTAATCTCTCGAAAGGAGAAAGTTGTGAACAAGCTATCCCTCCGTATCCTGTTGCTGGCATTCCTCGTCCTCCTCACCTTGAGCGCCGCCGCTCAGGCGCAGGCGACCCGCACCTGGGTTTCGGGAGTCGGCGACGACGCCAACCCCTGCAGCCGCACGGCGCCCTGCAAGACCTTCGCAGGCGCGATCTCGAAGACAGCGACCGGCGGTGAGATCAACGTCCTCGATCCCGGCGGCTTCGGCGGGGTGACGATCACCAAGTCGATCACCATCTCCAGCGAGGGGTTCGAGGCTGGCGTGCTGGTCTCCGGCACCAACGCCATCATCATCAACGCGACGACGACCAGCGCCGTGGTGCTGCGCGGCCTCGACATCGAGGGGTTGGGCACGGGCTTGGTCGGCATCAAAGTGCTCGGCGGCCTGGGCTCTCTCCACGTCGAGAAGTGCACCATCAACAACTTCCGTGGGACTAACGGCTCGGGCATCGAGGTCTCGCCGACCACGGCGGGCACGATGAAGTTTTTCGTCAAGGACACGATCGTGCGCAATAACGGCCAGGGCACGGGGGCGGGCGTCCTCCTGAGTCCCGGCGCGGGCGTCACCGTGAATGCGTCGCTCGACAACGTCCGGGTGGAGAACAACCTCATCGGCTTCAGGAGTCAAGGCGCCGGCACTTCCAACACCGCGGTGAACCACAGCGTCGCCGCAGGCAACACGAACGCCGGCTTCCAGGCCGCCACCGCCACGGCGACGCTGAACGTTGAGGATAGCGTTGCCGCCAGCAACGGGACGGGGGTCGCCTGCGCCAACGGTGTCGTCCGTGTCGGCAACACCGTCTTCTCGTCCAACGGGGCCGCCGTGTCTGCGGTCGGCACGCTTTGCTTCACGTTCGGGAACAACGACTCCGACGTCGACATCTCGCCGCCGTTCACGCCGATCAACCCCTCGTAGCGTCCTTCGCGGGCTTCCCCTCCCGGTTGGCCCGAAGCCAATCCGGGAGGGGACTCGCCGAAGATGTTCCAGCGGTAGAGGTAAGGGCGGGCCCGGCGCGCGCTCGACGCGAGGCGGCGCACCCGGTAAGATGCGAAACGGTGCACGAAGCTCGATCGAAGAACGAAACTGCGCTTCGCTTCTGGGAGGAGCGCTACGCGAAGGACCCCGAGCTGGGTTCGGGCGCGGGATCGAAGGGCGTGTGGCGACTGCGCAAGCTGGATGCGATCGAGCGCGCGCTCAAGCGTCACCCGATCCGTCGAGTGGTCGACCTCGGATGCGGCGACCTGCAGGTGCTGCGCGAGCTACCGGCGCTCGCCGAGCTCGATTACGTCGGCGTCGACTTCGCGGCGGAGGTCGTGGCCAGGAACCGCGTCGCGTTTCCGCATCTTCGTTTCGTGCACGCCGATCTCGCGAATCTCGACACGCTGGACCTCGCGCCGGCCGACTTGGTGCTCTGCCTCGACGTCCTCTTTCACATTCCCGACGACGAGACGTATCGCGGCGTCTGCCGCTATCTCTTCAATTCGGGTGCGCGCGCCGTGATCCTGACCGGCACGGTCGGGCATCGGGAATCGAACGGAGTCAACCTCTGGTACCGCGACTTTTGGGAGGAGGCGCGGCACGCCGGAGTTGGACATGTGGGATTCAGCGAGCGGACGTTCCGCCTGCCGTTCGAACGCCTGTTCAGCTTCGATCTCGTCGAGCCGGGAAGAGACCAGCCGACCGAGATCATCTACGCCTGCACGCCTGATCGGAGCCGACAGCTACGCGCATCGATCGCGACGCTGCTTCGATCGGGATCGTCGTTCGATCGGATCGTCGTCTTCTGGATCGGCGAAGAGCCCTGCCCACGCTTCGCCGATTCCCGCGTCACGATTCTCCCGAGCCGCCGGCTCTTCGGCGACTATGTGTTCGGCAACAAGAGCTATCTTTGCACGCGTCGCGCGGAGCGCGTGGTCTTCCTCGACACGGACACGTTCGTCCTGCGGCCGATCGAGCTGTCGTGGAACGAGCACGACGCCGAGTTCCTTGCTCGCGTTGGCAGCGCTTACAGAGACGAGCGCTGGAATCCAGCCGCGTGGCGGCAGGGTCTGGCTTCGGTCGGCGTCAAAGACGAAGTGCCGATGTACAACTGCGGGCTGGTCGTATTCCAGAATGGTGCCCATCGGCGCTTGACCACCGATTGGGAGGCGCAGATATGGCGGTACCTTCGCGGCGAGCTGCCCCCACCCTGTCCGGACACGCGCATGCCGGAGCAGTGGGCGTTGGCGCAAGCCCTGGCGAAGCACGCCATTGGGCAGTCTCGCCTCGGCGCGCGCGAACATACCTTCGGGTGGTGCGAAGACCCGACGGAAGAAACGATCGTGCTGCACACGGGCGCCGACCGCTACGATCACTACTACGGCACGCTCGAGGCGGATCTGTCGGTGGCGAACCTTGACGCTTGAGCTTCGCCCCCGCCTCCTCCGGCGCACGCTCGCCTTGGCTGGACGCGGACTCAAGATCGTCGGCCGCTCGGTGATGTCCACTGCCCTGGCTGAGACGGTGTGCGCGATCGTCGGAGCTCCTCGTGTCACCTTCGTAGACCTCGCCGACCATGTTGGAAACCGCGACGGCGAGATCCTGCCGGAGCTCGCCGTCTGTGACGGCAGGCTACTGTCGAGCTTCGCGCCTCCGGACTTCGAGCTTCTCTTGCGACGGGCAACCTTGTCATGGGATCGCTAGACCCTCGGCGCCGACCCGGCGCATGACGTGCGCGGGAGCAGCCAGAATGCCGAGGTTGAAGTACGGCGGGCAGTAGCGTAAGGCCGCGTCGTCGAACATGCAGCCCACCCCGTGTGCCGCAAGGCGCTCTTCGGTTCGACGATTCAACCTTTACCTGAAGCCGAGGAATGCCCCCTTCAGCGTACGCTTGAGGCCGATGACCCATTGACGCATGCGCCAGCTCCGGGTACCCGCCATGACGTCGACGCGTTCCCGCCAGGATGCCAGCTCCTGATAAAGCCGATCACGTTCAGCGTCTAGACGGGTTCGATCCAGGAGCAACCGGTCGCGCTCGGCGGCCAGTGACTCCCGCTCGCAAACGGCCGCGGCGAGGCGGCTGGCGGCAAGGTCCCGCTCGTTGGCAAGCGCCTTCAGCTCCTTTCGGAGACTCTCGCTCTCGCGCCTGGAGGACTGAACCATAATCAGGAGCTGCGGCAGGCGCTGCAAGTAGAGGTCCCGATACTTCTCAACGATGTAGCCTTGCAGAGGCCTTCCGACCTCGGGGCTCGCCAGGCCCCAATGCATCGATCCGGGACGTACCCTGTACTCGAAGGCGGCCCCGGGCAGGTAATGGAAAAGCCAGCCGCGCTCTGCCACCGAGATCCAGAGCTCCCAGTCCTCCCAACCCTGAGAGGGCATGGCGCCGTCGAAGCCGCCACAATCGGACCACGTCTGCTTGCGAATCACGGTGCAGGCGTCGATGAAGTTGCCTGTGAGGAGCGTGTCGAGGTCGAACTCCGGGACCTGGACCGCTCCCGAGCGCAGACCGAGCTCACGGCGGTCGCCGTAGACCACCCCCACGCGCGGATCCTCATCGAGGACGCGCATCGCCGCCTCTGGGAACCCGGGAAGGAGCCGGTTATCGGAGTCGAGCGGAAGGATGTAGGAGCCGGTCGCCAGCTCGATTCCCCGGTTGCGCGCTGCGGCGAGCCCCTGGTTTTCCTGGTGCACAACGAAGTAGCCGGCGGCCTCGAGCGCGGCGAGCACCTCCAGGGTCCGCGGTTGCCGCGAGCCGTCATCGACCACGATCAGTTCATAGAACTCGGGGATGCTGCGCTCGGCGCTGGCCACCGCCTCGACCAGGAGCTCGCCGTGATCGAAGCAGGGAATGACGACGGAGAGGCGGACCGGCGCCGCGCCGGGGGAGGGGAGCGCCCGGTGATCCTCGGTATGAGGGATCTCCCAGAGCCCGGTGGATGGCAGGTCGGCCTCCGCGTCGAGCTCGCTCAGCAGCCGCACGGCTTCCGGGGAGGTCGCCGCCACCAGCCCGATGAGGGGATCGGCGCCACCCAGGCTCCGTAGCCGGCTGCCATCGACGATCTCGCGCAGCCGCTCCTCCGGCAGGTCGAGGCGGAAGCGTTCCGCGAGGAGAGCCCGGAAACTCTCGGGGTGGTGCTGCAGGGCGTTGACGCCGACCAGAAGCGAGCGCTCCCGGTGGCGCCGATGGAAGTCCAGGAGGTGGCGGTTGTAGAAGGCCCAGATCCGGTATGCGTACTCGGGGTTGCGGAGGAAGACCTCGGCGCCCAGCCGCTGCATCGAATCGGCGACGTCCCAAGGGTAACGGTAGACACAGAGATAGCGGGCATCCGGCAGGTTCTCGTCCCAGAAATCCAGCGCCAGCGTCGTGCGCGGGTCTTTCCACCCCCACGGCCGGCCGGTGCCGCGGCGGCTCTCGACCAGGGACCGCGCCTCCTCCCGATAGAGCGAGAACCGCTGCCGGTCCAGCCGTTCGTTCTCGGTCCACCCCCAGTCGCGGTGGCCGCCGTCGTCCGCGGGCGTGCAGTCCGTGAGCATCCGCTGCTGGAGGGAGAGGAAGCCGACGTCCTCGAAATAGCCCAGCGGGTTGGCCCGGTCCGCCTCCAGCAGCCGGTCGCCCATGTCCACGCCGGCCGCGGCGGCCAGGGAGGCGAGCAGCGAGGTGCCGGAGCGGTGCATTCCAGCCACCACCAACGGCCGAGGGATCGCCTGGCGGGACATCGGGCCAGAAGACTAAGGCCAAACCGGCAGGGTCGCAACAGCGGAGGGAAGGGATGAATCCAGCGGCCGATTTGTGTTATCCTGTGGTATCCTTATTGGACAGGAGGAGGACCTACACCGTGAAAAGAATCTATGCCTTTAGCGCAGTCGTGCTGACCCTCGCCGCCGTTGCGACGGCATTACCGGATGTCGCCTCGGCCGACGGTCCTTTTCGGTTCTTCGCCATCACTCCTTGCCGGATCTTCGATTCGCGGGCTGATGGGGACGGCATCACGCCCTTGGCCAACGGCTTGCACTCGATCCGGGTCCAGGGCATCTGCGGCGTCCCTGTGGGCGCCAAGGCCGCGGCCCTCAACGTGACGGTTGTCACGCCGACCAAGCCCGGGCACATCACCATCTGGCCGGTCGGCGTATCAGAGCCCACGGTGTCGACCCTGAACTTCCTGGCCAACGAGTCGGCGCTGGCGAACGGCGCTATCGTGCCGCTGGGTCCGGACAGCGGGGGCGCGGACGACGTGAGCTTCCGCTATTCGATGAACCCGGCTCCCGGCACCGGACACATCATCTTCGACGTGACGGGCTACTTCGCCACGGTGCCGTGACGCGGAGCGCCGGCGCGAGCGGAAAAAGGCGGCCTTCGGGCCGCCTTTTCGTGTTGTATTCCCTGAATCGAGGAGCGTAGCTTCGCTTCCATGGAGCTCCGGATCCGGCCCCAGATCCTCCTCCTGTTCCTCCTTGCCGCGAGCCTTCTGCCTCGCCTGCCGTTGCTGGTCAATGCGGAGGCGGCGTTCACCTCGGACGAGGCCGTCAACGCTCTGGCCGTCCAGCACCTCCTGGCGGGCCGGGAGCTTTCAGCCTTCAGTTGGGACGCTACCTACTACGGGATGGTCGAAGGTCTCCTGGCGGTCCCTTTCGTTGCGATCCTGGGCCCGACCGCGCTGGCCTTCAAGCTTGCGGCCGTCCTCGGCTTCCTGGCGCTCGTCGTGGCCGTGTTCTGCCTCGGCCGTGCTCTCTATGGTGAGACGGAAGGGCTGGTGGCGGCAGGTCTCCTCGTCATCTTCTCCCCGCAGCTCCTGCGCTGGAGCACGCTGGCCGCCAGCGGTTTCTGCCTGATCGTCGCTTGGGGGACGCTGACGCTGCTCTGCCTGTACTACACGCTGCGAGAGCCGTCCCGCCGGCGTTTCGCGGCGCTCGGTTTCCTCGCTGGCTTCGGCCTCTACATCTTCGAGATGTACGTCCCTTATCTCGTGCTCCTCCTCCTAGCGGGGGGATTCACTTTTGTGGCGGCTGTCAGGAATCCGTCCATCTTTCGGCGATGGCTCAGCAGCGCGGCGGTCACGGCAGCGGGGTTCGCCTTAGGCGCAGCTCCCAAGCTCGCGCTAATCCTGTCGGGCGGGCGGGGAGCGAAGCGACCGGAATACACCCTGGCCGGGGGCGAGCAGATCCTCTCCAACCTCCGCCTGCTGGTGCGCGCCTGCATCCCCGCCCTGTTCGGCGTGAATCTCCATCCCAGATCGCCGCTCGAGCCCGAGAACGGGCCCGGGCTGGGGCCGCTCGCCTCCGGGCTCGGCGCCCTGCTCCTCCTCGGGTATGCCGCGGCCTGGGCGTGGGCGCTCGTTCGCTTCCTGCGGTCCCCGGCGCGAGATGCCGCGCGGAGATGGACTGAGGGGCTGCTCGTCGCGCTCGTCCCGCTCGTGACCCTGCTCTTCGTGCTCAGCCCCAACCCCCAGGACGCGGGCTCCAACCGCTATCTCCTGCCCTGGCTGAGCGCGCTGCCGCTGGTGGGAGCCGCCTTGGTGGGGTGGGGACGCCGGAATCTTCCCACCGCCCTTGCGGCGGGCCTCCTCGCGGTAGCTCTGCCTGCACTTCAGTCAGCCCTGTGGCTCGTCGACCGCGGCTTTCTCACTCCCTCGCTGGAGGTAGCGGAGAAACGGGAGCCGCTCCGCGGGGTTCTCCCAGTGCTCGCGGGCCGCGGGCTGATCGGAGGCTACGCCCGTTACTGGGACGCCTACAAGGCCACCTTCCTTGCCGGCGAGAAGCTCGTTTTCGTTCCCTACATGGGCTGGGACCGCTATCCACCCTACTCGCGGCGGCTGGGCGAGACGGAGCGGGTCGCCTGGATCTTCCCCGGGGAGCTTGTGGAGCTTATGCCCGCCGGGCGTGCGGAGGTGAACCTGCTGGAGGGGTGGCTGCAGAATCAGCTCGCCAGCTCAGGGCGTCCCTATCGGGTACTCCACGCAGCCGGGTATCGCATCTATACGGGTTCAGACGGGCGGCGCCTCCTGCCGCCGCCGCTGCCTCTACAGCCGGTAGTGCTCGCCCGTCCGCGGACCGAGTTCCTATCCGCCGCCGTGCCGGCACGGGTTGCGGCCGGCTCGGAGATCGCCGTTCCGGTGAAGGTGCTCAACCGGAGCGATGCATTCTGGTCGGCGTCCGGCCTTCCCTTGCAGGCGGGCGCTCTGCGAGTCTCGGCCTCGTATCGATGGCTGGCGCCGGACGGCCGCGCTCTCGTGGCTGAGGGTGAGCGCTCGCTTCTGCCGGGAGACGTTCCGCCTGGCGGCATGCTCGATATGCTCGTCCGGGTGCCGGTCCCCGTCGCTACGGGTCCCCATCTCCTCCGCCTCACCTTCGTTCAGGAGGGGGTGGCCTGGTTCGACCAAGTCTCTGGAGGCTTCTCCGACCAACCCGTCGAGATTTTCGCTATCCTCAAGGGGAGCCTTTGAAGGCATCGCAGGCCGGTACTTGCAGCGAGTTCCCGGTTGCGTTTCTGAGTTCGCGTAAGTAGAGTCAGATCGTTATATGACCTCAAGTCAGGCTTCTTGGTGAGTTTGACGCTAGGACGGGTGGTGCGCCGTCGATTCTGACGGCGTCTCAGACGGAGAGACCCCGCGGATATGGAAAGACCCGAGGAGAGGCTGGAAGAGGCCCAGGTGAGTGGCCGCTCCGCAGCCGAGACGTTCGACCGCAAGCTGCGCGAACGCGAGCTCGCCGAGCGGGAGGCCCGCTTGACCCGCATGGCCTGGGGAGCCGAGGACGAGCCGCTCGCCCCATGGTCGAACGGACGCGAGCCCAACGACGAGGTCTGGCGCCTGCAACAAGACGTCGAGCGGCTGGCCGCTTTCCATCGCGCGGTGCTCCAATCCAAGGGGTGGCGGGTGCTGCAAGCCTTGCGCCGTCCCTTTGGACGGAACTGGTGATGGCGAGCGAAGAGCAGTCGGAGATCGCCCGTCTGCAGGCCCAGGTGGCGGCTCTGGAGGCGGTGCTCGCTCGTCGCTCCCGGGAGCTGCGGCTGATCCAGAAATACATATGCCGGCGCGATCTCATCCTCGTCTCGCGGTTGCTGTCGGGTTTTCCTCCTCTCCCGTTCGGCGCTTACGAGCCGGCCTTCTGGCAGGAGACGACCGCGCTCACCGGAGCTCATGTCGAGGAGACGCTGATCGACCTCTGGCGCTCGCTCGCGCCACTCCCCGAAAACCTCGATGAGCCGGCGTAAAACCACGCTGATCATCCTGGCGTGGAATCGCTGGGACCTGACCGAGCACTGCCTCGAGACCTTGAGCAAGACCGATCTCGATGGCGCTGAGGTCCTGGTCGTCGACAACGGCTCTACGGACGAGACCCCGAAGCGCCTGGCCGTGCTCGACTGGGTGCGCGTGCTCACCCTCCCCAGGAATCTCGGCTTCGTCCGCGGCAACAACGCCGGCATCGAGGCGGCCGATCCCGGATCGGACATCGTACTGCTCAACAACGACATGGAGCTCACGCAGCACGACTGGCTCCAGCGCCTGCAAGAGTGCGCCCACTCCGCGCCCGACGTCGGCGTCGTCGGCTGCCGTCTGGTGCTGCCCGACGGCTGTCTGCTTCATGCCGGCACCTATATCCTGCCCGATACCGTCTGGGGCCAGCAGATCGGCTCCCTCGAGAGGGACATCGGCCAATACCCGGGTGTACGCGAGGTCGAGGGGATCGTCTTCGCCTGCGCCTATATCCGGCGCGAAGTCCTCGACGCCATCGGCGGTCTGGCTCTCGACTTCGAGTCCTACTTCGAGGACACCGACTATTGCCTGCGCGCGCGGCAGGCCGGCTGGAAGACGGTCGTCTGCGGCGACGTGACCCTGGTCCACAACGAGCACGGCTCGACGCAGAAGGACCCCCAGGCGTGGAAGAAGCTTTTCCAGACGAGCCGCAAGACCTTTCAACGCAAGTGGAATGCGGTGCTCAAGGGACGCTACCGGCGCCAGCTCTTCTGGCAGTCGATCATGAACTTCCCGACCGGCTATGCCATGAGCTGCCGTGAGATGCTGCATGCCTTGGAGGAGGAGGGGGTCAAGACCGCCTACCGCTACGTCTACGGTCCGGGGACGGTTTTTCCCGTCGCCGAGCCCGATTCGAGCGGCGACTATTGCCTGAACGTCATCCGCTCGCGTCCGGTGCCCTTCAGGCCGCCGGTGGCCGTGGTCTATGGGCAGGGTGATGTCTTCGAGCGCAACCGGGGAAAGTACAAGATCGGTTACACCATGCTCGAGGTTGACGGTTTTCCTGCGGAGTGGGTGCGCCAAGCCAACCGCATGGACGAGGTCTGGGTGCCCAGCGAGTTCAACCGGCAGGGGTTCCTGCGCTCGGGGCTCAAACGCCCGGTCCACGTCGTGCCCCTGGGCGTCGATATCAACTACTTCCACCCGGCCATGAAGGCCGAGCCCAACCCGATGGGCGACTTCATCTTTCTGTCCTTGTTCGAGTGGGGGGAGCGCAAGGAGCCCTGGCTGCTGCTCAAGGCCTTCAACGACGTGTTCTCGGCGCGCGAGCCGGTGCGCTTGCTTTGCAAGATCATGAACCGGGATCCGAGCGTGCGCATCAAGGAGGAGATCCAACGCCTGCGGCTCAAGCCCTCGGGCGGCAGGATCTCTTACCTTTTCAACCTGGAGTTCCCCCACTATGAGCTCGCCTCGCTCTACCGCTCGGCAGACTGCCTCGTTGCGGCCAGCCGCGGCGAGGGCTGGAACATGCCGCTTATCGAGGCCATGGCATGCGGCCTGCCGGCGATCGCCACGGACTGGGGCGCCCAGACCGATTTCTTCCACGCCGGGGTCGGTTATCCACTGCGCAGCCGCTGGACGGTGCCGGCAATCGCCAAGTGCCCCTATTATGCCGGTTTTTCCTGGGCCGATCCGGATCCCGACCATCTTCGCCATCTGTTGCGCGAAGTCTATGAGAATCGCGACGAGGCGGGGCGGCGCGGCCAGGCGGCGGCGGCCGAGGTGGCATCCCGCTGGACTTGGCAGAACACCGCGCGCAAAATCATGGCGCGGTTGGAAGCGATCGGGGGGTAAGGTTCGTAAACGGCTGTGAAATCCGCGACTTCCCTGGGCCTGCGGATCCTGACGGGCGTTCTCCTGCTCGCGGTGCTCCTGGTGGCGAACCCCGCCCCGCTCCTCACCGCCCTTCGCGGTGGGGACTTAGCCCGCTTAGCAGCCGCCGTAGTGCCATTTGTCGCCGTGCTCCTTCTGGATGCTCTACGATTTGCGCTGCTCTTCGAGCCCTACCACCTGCGATACCGAACAGCGGTGCGCGTCTCCCTGGCGAGTATGTTCGTCGGAAGCTTTACGCCAGGCTCCCTGGGAGGGGAAGCTTACAGGGTCTACTTCCTGCACCGCCGCGCACCGGGGCTGGTCCGTCCGATCGCGCTCACGGTGCTGCTCCGGCTAACCGGAATCGGTGCCAGCCTCTCACTCGCTGGACTCTATTTCGCCGTCTATCCCGGGCGGATTGCAAGGGGGAAAGATCTTCTACAGATCCGCTGGAGCGAGACCGCGCAGTCCGCTGTGGGATGGATTGGGCTCTTGCTCGCGGCCGGTTTGGGTGTCGTGATGGCGAGCCCCGGTGGGCGTGCCCTCTGCCGGCGCGCCGGAGTAGCCCTGGCCGAGGCAAGCAAAGGTGCGCGCCGCCCGCTACAGCTCGTCGGCCTGGCGCTGGCCAGTCTGCTGGTCGCTGCTGGGAGAATCGCATATCTCTTTCTTCTGGCGCGGGCCTTTTCACCGCACCTCTTCCTCCCAGACCTGGCACCGGTAGCAGCGGCGACGGCCGTTGCCGGAGCTCTCCCGATCACGATCGGCGGCCTGGGCACACAGGAGGGAGCGCTCGCGGCCGGACTCGTCCTCATCGGCCTGCCGTATCCCGAAGCGGTGGCAATCTCCCTCCTTAACCGAGGATTCCTGTGGAGTGCTGCGGCGGCCGGCTGGCTGTCCATGGGCAGCTCCTGGCGCGAAGGGATGCGGCCGGCCACCTGAGCGTCGGAAAACAAGTTGCGGCGAAGCCATGAGTCCACTATGCTGCGCAAAGACTTCCGATGGATACCCAAGCCCTCGATGATGCCGAGGCGGTCTCCGCTGACTATGGCGTAGAGACAACTGCGGCGAACCAGCACGCCGAAACGCTGCTATCACGGCGGCGGTTCCGGGATCCAGGCCTCGCAGGGTTGGCGCTGTTGCCCCTCGTCTTGCTCGCGCTCGATTCGAACTGGATCTACAGCGGCCCCCACCGTGACGCCTGGATCTACTTCGGCTACTTCCAGAACGCCATTTTCTATCTGAGGCATTTCCAGGACCTCTACTACTCATCTCGCCTCGCGGTCATACTTCCCGGATTCGTGGTCTATCACTTGCTCCCGCCGGTGGTCGCTAACTTTGTGCTCCATCTCGCCCTCTACTGGGCCGCCGTCCTGTCCTTCTACTACGTCACGAAAGAGCTTTTCGGGGCCCGGGTGGCGTTGCTCGCCGGGCTCGCCTTGGGCTGCCATCCGTACTTCCTCCAGGCGATCGGGTGGAATCACCCCGACGCGTTCGGAATCACCTACTTCCTGTTGGCGCTACTCTTCCTGACCCAGGCCAGCATTTCTCCTGCATGGCGATTCCTGCTTCTGGCCGCGGGGGCCATGGCAACGGCCATCCTCTCGTCCAACCTCTTCTATGGGATTTACTTGCCTCTGCTGGCAGGACACTTCCTAGTGCTCAACCGGCAGCGCGGGCGTATCCCTCTGCTCCCGGCTGTAGCTTGTGTGGCGTCAGGAGCAGTCGGCATGCTCCTCCTTTTCGGGTCGCTGACCTGGATGCTCGGCGGCGAGTTCTTTTATTTTCGTTCGTCCCTGAAATTCGTCTCGGGCTCCATAGGAACCCCGAATATCTTTCGCGATCCCACCTACTCATGGCTGCTGTTGGCGGTCTGGCTCGTGTTTCCGGCGGTGGTTCTCTTCGGCGCAGCCATCCTTCTGGGGCGGTCACGGACCCGCGCCTCCTTGCGCCAGGACCGCCTGCTGCTATGGTCGCAGATCCAGTTCCTCATTCTGCTCGCGGCCATGCTCTTCTTTCAGGTCTTCGGCGATACCGCGGTGCTGGAGCACTTCTACTATGCGAGCCTGTTGATCCCTTCCGCCTTCCTGGCCTTTGCAGGCCAGCTCCGGCAGTTGATGGACGGCCTTCCCGACCGACTGTTCACCGGGCTGGCAGCGGTCGTGGCATTGCTCCAGATCGTGCCCCTGTGCGTGCCGATAGTCCATTCCCTCACGAAGGACGGGATGCCTTTCAAAGCCCCAGTCCCTCTGGCCCTCTTCGCCGGGCTCGGCGTCGCGGTCGCCATGTGGCGGAAGACGACCGGGATGCGGGCGATCCTGAATCTCTTCCTGTGCCTTGCGCTCTCGCAATTCCTGGTGCGGCAGGGGGGCACGATCTTCGAGCAATTCGAGCACCACGACGGCGACGGACGCGGCCTCTTTCGGCAGCTCAGCCACGCCGTGACGGCGATCGAGAGATTCGATCCTTCTCAGAATGCGCGCCTCTGGTATGACCTCGATGAGCACGATGGGAGGATCTACGATGCCGTGGCTTCCGCATTTCTGCTCTGCCCACGGATGATCGGGCTCGACTTTCCAGACATTCAAGCCGGCAGGATGTGCGACGGCGTCCAGCTCGGACCAGGCGTCCCGATCGCCATTCTCTCGGCGGACCCGGCCGCGTTCAAGAAAGCCGCTACGGCGCTCCACAGCATCGGTCTCTCCGCCCAGTTTCTCGGGTGGGAAGAGATCGACGGTCCTTCGCGCGGATTCGCCCTCACGTACCTGCGGACCGAAAAAGGGCCTTCACCGTGACCGTGCGGTCCACGCGCGCCATGGCCCGTCCTATGGTCGGGCTGGCGGAGGCCCCGATCCCGTTCAACCGCCCGGAACTCGCCGGTCGCGAGCTCGACTACGTGCGCGATGCTGTGGACCGGGGGCAACTGTCGGGAGACGGCTGCTACACCCGTCAGTGCCAGGAGCTCCTCTCCGAAATCCTGGGAGGGGCCCGCGTCTTGCTGACGACCTCGTGCACTCACGCCTTGGAGATGGCGGCGCTGCTGCTCGACATTGGTCCCGGGGACGATTTCATCGCCCCGTCCTTCACGTTCGTCTCTACCGTCAACGCTTTCGTCCTGCGCGGCGCCCGCCCGGTCTTCGCCGACATCCGGCCGGACACGCTTAACCTCGACGAGGAGCAGCTTTCTTCCGTCATCACGCCGCGGACCCGGGCGATCCTCCCGGTCCACTACGCCGGGATGGGCTGCGAGATGGACCGGATCCTCGAGGCGGCACACGCAGCGGGGGCCGCTGTGGTGGAAGACAACGCCCATGGGCTCTTCGGCGCCTGGCGCGGCCGCCCGCTGGGGACCTTCGGCGCCCTGAGCACGCTCAGCTTCCATGAGACCAAGAACGTCTTCTGCGGGGAAGGGGGCGCCCTGGTGATCAACGACCGCGCCCTCACCGCTCGGGCCGAGATCCTGCGCGAGAAGGGCACCGACCGGAGCCGCTTCTTCCGCGGCGAGGTCGACCGCTACACCTGGGTCGATATGGGATCGAGCTACGTCCCCTCCGATCTCCTGGCCGCGTTTCTTCTGGCACAGCTCGAAGCGCGGGAAACAATCCAGGCGAGGCGCTGCCGGATCTGGCAACGCTACCGAGAGGAGCTCGCTGACTGGGCTCTGGCGCATGGCACCCGC
Source organism: Acidobacteriota bacterium (assembly GCA_046765915.1). Lineage (GTDB taxonomy): Bacteria > Acidobacteriota > Thermoanaerobaculia > Multivoradales > UBA5704 > DATARR01. Next base: position 64,152 of record JBKPTH010000002.1, read on the forward strand.
TTGCCGGTGGTCCCTAATGAATGCGGGCCGCCTTGGCATCTCTTCTATCTCCTACTCCCGTCGCTGGAGGAGCGCCAGGCGCTGATCGCTCATCTCAAGAGCCGCGGCATCCAGGCGGTTTTCCACTACCTCCCTCTCCACCTCTCCGAAATGGGGCGTCGGTTCGGAGGACGGCCAGGCGACTGCCCCGTGACGGAGAGCGTCAGCGATCGGCTCCTCCGCCTGCCCTTCTTTTCAGGGTTGACCGATTCCGAACAGACGCGGGTCATCGAGGCGATCCGCGCCTTCTAAGTCAGCCCTTCCGCGCCCGCAGGATAAAGTGACTGTAGGGGATAGGTAGCAGGTCCGTGACCAGCCTCTCCTCGATATCGGCGAAACGCGCTGCCACCAGTCTCCGGTAACCCTCGGGAGTCCGCACGCGGCGGCCCCGGTCCCGGGAGATGAGAAAACGGGCGATCCACGACTGGTTGGAATGGAAGACTGGGTCTGAGGTGACGAAGCAGCCCCCCTCCCTCAGATGACCGTGGGCGTCGCGGATCAGGCGGTCAGCATCGGCATCGCTCAGGTGGTGAAGGACCCCCTTGGCCACCACGAGATCAAAGTCCCCTTCGAGCGGTGGCTCCTCTCCGACCCGGGCGCAGAAAAACCTGCCGCGGCTGCCGTAGCGCCGCTCGGCCTCGGCAACGTACCGGGGGTTCAGGTCGTAGCCGGTGTACTCCACGTCCGGCAGATCGTCGAGCAGCGAACCCGAACCGCAGCCGATGTCGAGGATCCTGGCGCCGGGAAACGGGAGTAGAAAATTCCTCGCGAAGCGTTGCCGGGCTGCCCGAGCCCCGAGCGCCCGCTGAAACCCCTCGTACACGCCCGCCCACTCCAGGAGCCGGTAAATTCCGCTCGAGAGCTGCTCCATCAGCGGGGCTCCTCGGCCTCGGGGAACCCCCCCCGGCGGCGGATGAGGTAGGTAGGCCGGTTTTCGCTGCTCTCGATGATCCGGAGGAGGTACTCGCCGACTACGCCCAGGCTGACGAGGAGTAGGCCACCAATCAGCATCAGGGCCGCGAAGAGGGAGGCCCAGCCCTGGACGCTGACTCCGTGGACGATCCTCCTGTAGACCACCAGGGCCGCCAGGAGGAAGCTGATCGCGGCGAAGGAAATCCCCGCCACGCCCACCAGGCGCAGCACCAGCGAGGAGTTGTTGATGAGGAGGTTGCTGAACACGCGGAACAGCTTCCGCAAGGTGTAGCCGCTCCGCCCTCCTTGCCGGGCACCATGGCCCACCGGTACACCGACCACGTCCTTGCTCACATGGAACATCAACGCTGGGAGAAAGGGATGTGGAGTTCGAATCGAAAGGACCCCGTCCACGACCGTGCGGCCGAGCAAGCGGAACGAGCTGAGCTGGATGCCTCGGGGCTTGCCGATGAGGATCTGGTCGAAGAAGCCCTTTATGCGGCTGGCGGTCCGCCGGAAGAAGCTGTGCCGTTTGCGTTCGAACTGTCCGATCGCGATGTCGTGGCTCGCGTGCGCCAGCAGCTTCGGGATGTCTTGCGGGTCGTGCTGCAGGTCGTCGTCCAGAGTGACGACCACCTCGCCTTGAGCCTCGCGCAAGCCGCACAGCGTGGCCGCCTGCTGACCGAAGTTGCGCGTCAATTGCACCGCTCTCACCTCTTTCCGCTCTCGCGCCAGCCGCTCGAGGGTCAGCCAGGTCCCGGGATCGGGTGAGCGGTCGTCGACGAAGACGATCTCGTAGGCATCCTCCGTTCGGTCCCGGAACACGGCATCGATGCGGTCAGCCAATTCCTCCAGGACCGGGCTGTCGTAGACGGGGATTACGATGGAGACGCGCATGCCCTCGCTGTGCTTAGAAGGTAGCTCCGAGCCCCATGCGGCCCTTCGTTGAGCAGCAGGTCCAGGATACTCACCTCGTGAATGAATGGTGGGGAGAAGAGCTGGTGGTACTCCGGGTAGCTGGAGTAATCCATCCAGCGTACGGCGATTCCCTTTTCGGCGAAACGGCTCTCGTCCAAGTAGACCCGGGCCGCCGGTCCCGAGAGGTACTCTCCGGCTCCTGCCTGCTCGCACAGACCGACGAGCCGCTCCGTACGATCGCCGCGCAATTCATACTCCGTCGAACGGGTGATGCGGGTCTCGACTCTGAGGAGGTCGCAAATCGCCCGCAAGAACAGCTCGTTGACACAGCTCAGGAGCCGCTCGCCAGCGGCACGCTCGTACAACCCGGCCAGCCGCGGTGCGATGTCGGCGAACCAGGGTGCACGGGCGTAATGAGTCTGGATCGAAGTCCAATGCCTGGCCGTCCACCGTGGATCGCCGATCTCGACCTCTCGAATCGGTTGTCCGAAGCGGCCCTTCAGGAGCACCGGAATGGTAATCCAGGCCGTTCCTTCGCGCGTCTTAATGCGGTTACGGTTCCGCCAGCCGTTCTTGCTGTACTGGACGTCGTCGTAGAGAATGAACTCATCTACGGATCCGATAATGTCGAAGTACCCCTTCCAGGGAACATAGGACGACTGGATAATGGCGACGCGTTTCATCCGGCTGGTTCACGGATTCTAGCGCAATCTGCTACCGTCTCGGGCACGCCTCATGGATGGCTTTACCCTTTTCCTCACTGGCATGCAGCGCTCAGGCACGACACTACTCGAAAGGCTGGTCGGCCTCCATCCCCATGCCTCGATCCTCGCGCAGCCGTTCCCCCTGATCTTCGTGGAGGCGAAGAGGGATTTTCTGCTTGGGTTCGGCCGGAGCCGCGTCCGCTATCCCCTGGGCCATCTCTTCCTCGAGGACGAATATCGGCAGGAGGACTTCGATCGATACCTGGCGAAGCTGCAGATCAACGGCGTGCGACTGCGGCAGATCTTCGACGAGATGCGGGACTTCTCCGGCCAGTATACTCGCTTTGACCGCTCCGCTGTGGAGCGGGCGATCCCGGTACTCCCTGCCGCCGCTGGCTTCGCCGAGCTCCTCGCAGCCCTCTACCGCAGCCTCTCCCCTGAGCCGGAAGCCCCGATCGTGGGCGGCAAAGAGACGATCTGCGAGGAGTTCCTGCCCCACTTCCTGGACCGCGGTTGGCGGTGCGTGCTCATCCTCCGCGATCCGCGTGACGTGGTGGCCTCGCTCAACCATGGCCGGGGTCCCGAGTACGGTGGCCCGCTAAAAACGACGCTCTTCAACGTCCGCAACTGGCGCAAGAGCGTCGCCTACGCCCTCCACCTTGACGGCCACCCGGGGTTTCTCTGGCTGCGCTATGAAGATCTTGTCGCCGATCCCCGAACGACCCTACACCGGATCGCCCACAATTTAGGGCTTGCCGATTTCGTGCCGGGTGAGATCCGCGATGTCGCAGGCCGCTTCTGGACAGGCAACTCCTCCCACGGTGAGCGCCTGGGCGTGAGCGACGCATCGGTCGGTGCCTACCAGCAGATCCTTCCGGAGGCGGTTGTCCAGTTCGTCGAGGCCGCCTGTCTGCCGGAGTTGCGGTTCCTCGGTTATCCCACGAGCCTGGACGCGGAAGAGGCGCCCGGCGTCCTCCACGGTTTCGAGGAGCCCTACGAGATCACGCGCGAGGGCATCGAGAACGACCTCGCCGGCGATGCCAACGCTGCTCTGGAATCACGACGCCTCGAGCTACTCGGCGAGGCTCCGGCCGCCGCGACCCAACCCTGGTTCCTGTTTGAGCGCGCCCATGCCAGGCTGCGGGAGGCCCTTTTGGGATGATTGTCTTCGCGGCCCGGGCCTGCTCGATCCTGCACGACCTCTTGCGCTCATGCGGGGAAGAGCGCCCCTTCCTGATGCCGGCCAACATCTGCCCTATCGTTCCGGTGACCTTTCTGGAGACGCGGCGCTCCTTCGTACTGGTCGACATCGCCGAATCTACGTTGGAGATAGATCCCGAAGCCTGCCTCGACCGCCTTCGACAGGAGCCGGGGAGGTTCGGCGGGATCCTGTTCGTCCGCCCTTACGGTAGCGAGCGGGATGTGGATACCTTCTTTCGCCGGCTCAAGGAACTGCAGCCGGACCTGCTCCTTATTGATGACAAGTGCCTCTGCCGGCCGGACTGCGAAGGCGCGAGGATCTCACCTTGGGCGGATGTGACCTTGTTCAGCACGGGCCGGGTAAAGTACGTCGACCTGGGATACGGCGGCTTCGCGCACATGCGGGAGAGCGTCCCGTATCGCCGTAGCGATGGGCCGACATATCGCGAGACCGCGCTGGAAGAGGTGACCCGCCGTTACGAGAGGGCTGTGGCCGAGAGGTCACCCTTCGAAGGGACTTGCGAAGGATGGCTCGATCTCCGGGTGCCGAAGGTCTCCTGGAGAGATCACAGCCAGCGCACGGCCGCGGCGTTGCGCCGGGCCGATCAGCACAAGCGTCGCCTCAATGCCCTCTACGCGGATGAGCTGCCACGGGAGATTCAGTTAGCGCCCGAGTTCCAGGCTTGGCGGTTCAACATCCGGGTGCCTGCACCAGAGAGGCTCATCAAGCGCCTCTTCGCGAAAGGGCTCTACGCCAGCCGCCATTACCCCGGCCTGGGAGGAATCTTCTCTAAAGGTCAGTTTCCCCAGGCGGAGAGGTTCCACCAGGAGATTGTCAATCTGTTCAATGACAGGTACTTCAACGAGGAGCAGGGGGAGCAGGCTGTCAACCTCGTGCGCGAGCACCTCGCAGAATTGGAAACGGCAGGTCTGCTATGAAGCTGGCGTCACTACCGAGCAGGCGGGTGGAGGCAGCCGACTTGATGGATTGCATCGAATCGTGTCCAGTTTGTCTGTACCGGGGCGAGCGGCGCCCTGTGCTTCCCCTCCAAGATGCGCCGAGGGTCGACTTTCTCGAATGTCCGGTCTGCCAGGCGTGCTCCGCGTCTCATATGCCCAGCGAAGAGCTCCTGTCTCGGTTCTACAGCTCGTTTTACGACGGCAAGGAGGAGCACGTGACGTTCGATGGCCCCGAACGCTTTGCCGCACACCTGGTCAAGTACCTGCGGGTCGCGGCGTCGGTGGAACGCTTTCGCATCCTCGATTTCGGAGGCGGTGACGGCCGTCTGGCGGCAGCGGTTGGCTCCCGACTGCTGAGCAATGGGCCTTGTCACCATGCCGAGGTCACAGTCGTCGATCCCCACGTAGGTGAGGTGGTCGCTGCGACAGGCATTGCAATACGCCGAGCCGGCGGGCTCGACGAAGAGCTGGGCGAGTTCGACCTGGTGCTTGCCTCGGGAGTGCTGGAGCATATGCCTCTTTTTCACGACGTGATGAAGCGTCTCGCCGATGCCATAGCTCCCGGAGGCCACTTCTACGCCAGGACGCCCTGGAACGTTCCCCTGGCCAAGATCCTACCAAGGGCGGACTTGTCCTTTCCGGCGCATGTGCATGATTTCGGTGCACCTTTCTGGAACCAGGTCGTCCAAACGCTGCAGCTCCCACTCCGCCGCAGACGCTCGCGGCCCTCGATTCGTCAGGTGGGGTTCAGGGAAGCGCCATTACGGGCTCTGCTGGTGGCCGGGCTCAAGCTGCCCGGCCACATCGAGAGCAGCATCTCGCCAGCAAATCGGCGGAACCGCTTCTACCGGTTTGTTGGTGGCTGGGAGGTACTCCTGCAACGGCCAGCGAGCTGAATGCTCCAGCATCTGGGTGAACGTGGAGACCCGGCGCGCACCGGGTCTCCACTCAGATCCGGTTACTGCTTCTCCGCCTTCTCCAGGAGGAGCTGCTTGATCTCGCGTAGCTCTTTCTGCAACTCGGCGATCTGCGCGTCCTTCTCCTGCACTACCTGGTAGAGCCCCTGCACCGCCAACATGGTAATGCCTTGGACATCCATCGGGACGATGTACTTTCCATCCGTTCCCAGGCCGAAGGCGCTCTGGAAGTCCTCGACGGTCGGGCCGACGTGGCGCATCTTGCGCTCGTCGTCCTTGTAGCTCCACTCCTGGACCGGCAGCTCGGCGAACTTTTGCAGCACGGCGCTCGAATCCACCGGCTGGAAGTTCTCCTTGAACGTGCGCGAGGAGTTGTTGGTGAACACGCCGTTCACGGTCAGGCCGTTGTTGGCCGTCACCAACCCGCTGGTTCCGTTGATCGTCATGCGGCTGGCGTTGTTGGTGCCAAAGGTGATGTCGTCGGCTTCTGAACCCGTCCCGATGAGGAGTCCATTGCCGCCAGCGGCGAGGATTTCTTGGCGGTTGCCGAGCGTTATGCCGTACCGTGTGGCCGTCCTGCCGCTCCCGTGCGAGATTAACTGCGCCAGGCCGCCGGCGTTATTCTTGGCGCGAAAGCCAGCGAGTGCGGAGGTGCCCGCGCTGGTGTTCTCGACCTGGATAAAGGTGTTCGCATCGACGCTATCGAAGACGTGCAGCTTCTCGTCCGGGGCAGCTATGTTGATGCCCACGTCGCCATCCGAGCTGATGTCGAGGCTGCTCGTCGGCGCGCCGGGGCGGATGCGGAAGGACAGCTTGGAGCCGCCGGTGACGTCGCGGACGAAGAAGTTGGCCTCGTTGGCGCCGATGTCCCAGGTCTGGGCGGTGAAGCCGCCGGAGTTGTTCTGCTCGAGGCGGATGGCCGGCGTGTTGGACGTGTTGATGTGGAGGTCGAGCACCGGGGTGGACGTGCGCAGGCCGATGCGGCCGGTGCTGTCGGCGAAGATCGAGTTGGTCGCGGCGCCGGCGGTGATGGTGAAGGGCACCTTGCTGCCGGTGATGTCCTCGATGGAGAACTTGCTCGAGCCGCCGCTCGCCGAGTCGTTGGCGGTGAGCTGCCAGTCGTTGGCCGGGAAACCCGCGGACGAGCTGGTGTCGTCGAACTTGATGCGGGTGTTGTTCTCCTTCAACCGGATGGTGTCGAAGCCGAAGCTCTCGTTGTTGACGCAGTCGAGGCCGACGCACGCGCTGCCCTGGACGATGAGGTCGTCCGGGATGACCTGGTCCGCCGCGGTGGAGGGCGTCAGCGCCTTCGAGGCGGCCGAGCCCTTGCCGCGCCTCGGCTCATTGGCTTCCTGCACCAGCGTGCCGTGGTCGATGCTGAAAGCGCCGGACTGCACCATCGGCGTGCGCGGCAGCTTGCCGGCCTCCTGCAGCTTGGCGATGGCGGCGTCGTCGCCGTTCTGCCGCGCCGCGGCGAGGGCCCGCCGGGTCGCCCGGTCGAGCACCGGCGCGGCGACGAGCTCGTAGCGGTAGGCGCCGTCGGGAAGCGGCTTGCCGTCGTCGCCGACGGCCTCGAAGACGATGGCGGCGCCGGCGGCGAACTCACGGCGTACGATCAGACCCTCGGGGCCGGACACGGTCAAGGTCATCTTCTGGAACTCGACCGACGGCTGGAACTGGATCCCGAGCGGGCTGACGCTCGCGGCGGCCAGAGCGGCCGGAGCGGCGGTCGCCGGCGCCGCCAGCAGGGCCGCGGCGAGGGCCAGGACCGCGATCGCCCCCCAACTGGATTGCGTGCTCCTCATCATTTCCTTCCTCCTTCCATGCATACGGCTGGTGTCAAGGGACCGGACCCACGCGGTCCGGACCCGGAGAGTCCGTCTCAGGCTGGAGCCCACAAGGTGAAGAACCAGGACTCCAAGATAGTGCGAAAAAAGGAAGAAAGAGAGACACCCCGTTCGCCCTCCGGCCGGCCTGGTACCACAGGCGCGTCGAACCGAGATCCGTTACAGGGCAGCGATGAACGCGGCTGGAGGTCGTGCGAGCCCTGGTGTCAATATAAACGAAATCCACGCGCTTGTCGATTAGCCCTCACTGTTGAATCGAGTGTGCTGTGCAAACGATAAAAGTGATCAATTCAAAGCCCTCAAGGAACCGGCCGCGCGAGGAGCGAGAAGATTTCTCCGTACACCGGATGAAGGTCGGCGGCGATCCCCAGCTCCAGGCGCTCGATGGCGGCCGTCACCCTACTCTCGCCATTCTCCTCCGGCAGGGGCCAATGCAGGGTCAGCCGGTTCAGCCCGGGGCGCAGGCCGCCGCGCTCCACCCGCAGCCACGCCCGGGACCAGCGCTCCTCGGCTGCCGCCCCGCCCACTGCGGCGCCGTTGACGGTCACGCCGATCCGTCCCCGGCGGCTCCCTCCGGCGAGGGGGGAAGGGAGGCGGGCCGTCAGCTCCAGCTCGACGTCGCACTGGGCGTCGCAGATCAGACAGAAAGAGGACTCCGGCCAGGGGCAGCGGAGAAAAGCCCGCTCGGGAAGGTCGGCGAAGCGCATGGCGTCGGGATAGAACCTCTCCAGCGGTTCCCAGAGATACGGCGGCTGGGTGAGATCGGTGCCTTCGCCGCGGATCGCGAGGTGGCGGAGCAGGAGAGCGGCGGTCTGCTGCCGCGCCGGCCGGCCCCGCCGCTCCAGGACCTCGCAGAGGGCCTCGATCAGGTCGGCGTCTAGATGGTCCCAGCGCCACCCGTGCTGCAGCAGGAGGCGATAGGGCGAGCCGAGGTTGCGCTGCTGGGCCGCCGTCAGCACCGCCGGACAGGGGGCGCAGCGGGCGGCGATCAGATCGAGCATGGCCCCCTCGATCCCTGGCGAGACATCGAGGGCCGCTTCGCACCAATGCTCCAGCAGCGGGCGCTTGGAGCCCACCGGCAGCAGACGATGGGCGGTGTGGACGGCGGCGCCCAGGCGGGCGGTGGCCTCCGCCTCAGGCGAGATCTCCGTGGGAAGAAGGAGCCGATGCCAATCGATCTTCTCCTCGAGCATCCCCGAGAGATCCAGCACCTCGGAGGCCACGGCCGCCATGGCGACCTGGATACCTTCGAGGGTGAGATGACAGTAGTCGAGGAAGAGGCGGCGGTCCGGAAGGGGCGAGCCGGTATGCGCCGCGAAAACCTGCCGCAGGTCGACGCGGGAGAAGCCATGCCGGCGGCCGGCGCCCTCGAGGATGTCCCGCGCGATCGTGGTGGCCTGGGGAGCGCTCAGGAAGGCGAGGGTGGGGTAGGCGGCGGCGTCGATCTCGGCGAGAGCGGCGCGCCTCGCCTCGTCGTGATTTCCCAGCCCCATCCACGCCCGGGCGGCCAGACGCCAGGAGGAGGAGCAGGCGCCGCCGTCCAGGTCCCGCATCGCCTGAGCGGCGGCGAGCGCTCCTTTGAAGTCCTGTCGCGCGAGCCGTTCCCGGGCTTCCTCGTAGAGGCCATGCCAGCGGGCGATGCCATCGCCCGGCAGCCAGACCGGCGGCTGGCGGGTCTCCCAGTCGGCGAGGTTGACCTCGGGGAGGACGAGGACGACCGGGATGCGGACGGTCCGCGCGATCATGGCGATGAAATCCAGGACCGCCTCCGCCTTCTGCCGCAGCTCCTGCCCGGCGAGCCGCACCGGCCCCGCCATCCCTTCCTTCCGCAGCGCGTGGGCGTAGCGCCGGCGGGCCGCGGCCGAGGGAGCGTAGGGAGAGATCTCCGGCGTCTCCAGCAGGTTCCAGTTGTTGCCGGTGAACAGCACCAGCACGTCCGGATCGATCTGCAGGGAGGTCCGCACCGTCGCGGCGAGGGAGGCGAGGGTCTCGTTGGTGCGCGCGAGGTCGATCACCTCGAAATGGGCCTCGCCGCCCGCGGCCTGGAGCTGCGCCTCGAGGACCCGCGCCGGCGTCAGGTGGGGCGCATAGAGGTAGCCGGCCGCCACGGACTCGCCGAAGAAGGCCACCCGCAGCGGCAGCTCTGATTTTTTCGGGCGCAGCACCCTCGCCGCCGCGTAGTGGTCCCCCAGCGGCAGGGGATCGGGACGGACGAAGGCGAGCTCGCCGTCGATCTCCCGCGGCTGCCAGATGCTGATCGGCTCGGGCGGCCGCGTCTTCATACGAAGGTGTAGAGATCCTCGCTGATCGCGGATCTCTCGGTTGCGAAGCCGCTGCGCGCCGGTTCCCGCCAGGCCGGCAGCAGCTCGGCCCAGTTGCCGGGCAGACTCTCGCGATCGATCAGGAAGTCCTCCAGGACCAGGGCGTCGATGCCCGACACCCCCATGCAGAAGAGAGCATCCACCGGCGAGCGGACGATCGGCTCGCCGCGCACGTTGAACGAGGTGTTCACCAGCAGGGGACAGCCGGTCCGCCGGTGGAAGGCCTCGAGCAGGGCGGCGAAGCGGGGAGCGGTCTCCGGCTCGACGGTCTGCGGGCGCGCCGAGCCGTCCACGTGAGTGACCGCGGGCAGGCCGAGCGGCGAGATCACCCGGCAGGTCGCGAGCATGAAGGGCGAGGCCTGGCCGAGATCGAAGTGCTCCCCGGCGTGGGCGGCCAGGACGCTCGGCGCGAAGGGACGGAACGCCTCCCGCTTCTTGACCAGCCGGTTGAGGCGGTCGCGCATGCCCGGTTCGCGCGCGTCGGCGAGCAGGCTGCGGGCGCCCAGGGCCCGCGGGCCGAGCTCCATGGCGCCGTGGAACCAGCCGACGACCTGGCCGGCCGCCAGTCGCCCGGCTACGGTTTCCAGCAGGGCGTCCTCGCGTCCTCGGAAATCCTCGCCCGGCAGGCCCGTGGCCGCGAGCAGATCCGCGATCTCCTCTGCCGTCCAGCTCGGCCCGAGAAAGACGTGGCGGAGAGGTGCGGTCCCGGGGTGCCGCCCCGTCATCTGGACATGGGCGAGCGCGGCGGCGCCCAGGCAGCCTCCTGAGTCGCCGGCCGCCGGCTGCACGAACAGGCGCTCGAACGGACCTTCGCGCCGGATGCGGCCGTTGGCCACCACGTTCAAGGCGACGCCTCCCGCCATGCAGAGATCGGGCAGGCCGGTCCGCGCGTGGAGGTAACGGACCTTCTCGAGCAGGATCTCTTCCAGCACCACCTGGAGGCTGCGCGCCACGTCCTGATGAAACGGGGTGATCTCCTCCTCCCGGCGTCGCGGCGGCTGGCCGAAGAGACGGGGCAGGGCGTCCGAGTACATGCGCGAGCCGCGGATGAAATCGAAATAGTCCAGATCGAGCCGGAACTGCCCGTCCGCCGCGGCGGAGACGAGCTGGCGCATCTCGCCGACGTAGCGCGGCTCGCCATAGGGAGCGAGCCCCATCACCTTGTACTCGCCGTCGTTGACCGCGAAGCCGAGATAGGCGGTGAGGGTGGAGTAGAGGAGGCCGAGCGAATGCGGGAACTCCACCTCCTCGAACGGCTCGATCGCCGTCCCGGCCGCCCGGCCGTAGGTGGTGGTGGCCCACTCGCCGACGCCGTCCACGGTGAGGACGGCGGCGGCGGGAAAACCGGAGAAGAAGAAGGCGCTGGCGGCGTGGGAGAGGTGATGATCGAAGGTGAGGAGCGGCCCCTCGTAGCCCAGGTCTTCGCGGATGGCGCGCTCCGGGCGGCCGGGATCGCGCCAGGCGGAATCGCCCGCCGCGGCCGCCGGCACGCCCGCCCGGAGCTGGCGGGCCAGCTTCTTCGCCGGCGACTCGTAAAAGGCCACGCAGTCGACGTCGGCGATGCCGAGGCCGCCCCGGCGCAGACACCAGCGGAAGGCGGCGACGGGCAGCCGCGGATCGTGCTTGACCCGCGAGAACCTCTCCTCCTCCGCCGCGGCCACCAGGCGGCCGTCGCGCATCAGGCAGCAGGCGGATTCGTGGAAGAAGGCGGAGATGCCGATGACGTTCACAGGGATCCATTCTAGAAGCGGTTTGCGACCTGTTGCAGGCTCTGCTATCTTTATGGGTCCTGAGACAGGGAGGCGTCCGTCTTTGTCGCGCCGCGGCCAGAGACTCAACCGCCCTCGAACACGGTGACGCCGGCGGCAGTGGGTCGGCTTTTGGAAACACGGCCTCGCGAGGCCAGGAGCGACAGAGAATGGGCAAGAAGCTTTTCGTCGGCAACCTCAACTTCAAGACCAACGACGACGACCTGAAAGAGCTGTTCGGCCAGGCCGGCACGGTCGATTCGGCCACGGTGATGATGGACCGCGCCACCGGCCGCTCCCGCGGCTTCGGCTTCGTCGAGATGGGCACGGAAGAAGAGGCCCAGAAGGCGATCCAGCAGTTCAACGGCCACGAGTTCCAGGGCCGCAACCTGAACGTCAACGAGGCCCGCGAGCGCACGCCCGGCGGTCCGCGCGGCGGCGGCTATGGCGGCGGCTACAGTGGCGGCCGCGGCGGCTACGGCGGCGGCGACCGCGGCGGCTATGGCGGCGACTTCAACGCCGGTCCCAACTTCGGCGGCGGCGACGACTTCGGCGGCGGCAGTCCCGGCTTCGGCGGCGGCTTCAACCGCGGCAACTACAAGCCCCGCAAGGAAGGCGGCAGCCGGCGGGGCCTGCGGGCCAAGAAGCGCAGCCTGTAGTCCAACTCAATAGAGATCGAAGACGAGGATCCGCGCCTCGAGCGGCCCGTTCATCACGGGGATGCGCCGGCGCGGGCGCAGGCCGATGTGCTTGCCGCGGTCCTCGCCGCCGGCGAGCACGACCGCTTTCCACCCCTTGAAACGCCGCTTGAGAAGATCCCCCAGCTCCCGCCAGCGCTCGGCCGCGGTGCCCAGGCGCTCGCCATGCGGCGGATTGACCACCACGAGGCCGGGATCCGCCGGCGGCTGGAAGGTTGCGGCGTCGCCGCGCGAGAGGGTGGCGCGGTCGAGGAGGTTGGCGCGCTCCAGATTCGCCCGTGCCGCCGCCAGGGCCTCTCCCGAGATGTCGTTGCCGAAGAGGCGTACCGCCGGGTCGTGGGCCGGCAGGGGCTCCTGGAGGAGCGCGGTGAACGCCGCGGGATCGTAGCCGGGCAGGCGCTCGAAGGCCCAGTGTCGGCGTAGCCGGCCCGGCGGCCAGCCGAGGGCGAACCAGGCCGCTTCGACGAGCAGCGTGGCGGAGCCGCACATGGGGTCCGCCACGGGGCCGCGGCCGTCCCAGCCGGAAGCGAGGACGCAGGCGGCGGCGAGCTGCTCGCGCACCGGCGCGCCGGTGCTGACGGCCCGGTAGCCGCGGCGGTCGAGCGGCTCACCGGAGGTGTCGAGCAGCAGGGTCGCCTGGTCGCCGTGGAGGCGCAGGCGCAGGTGGAGGTCCGGATCCTTCCGGTCCACGTCGGAGCGCCGGCCCCAGCGGTCCCGCTGGCCGTCCACCAGGCCGTCCTTGAGGGAGAGGGCGGCCCAGCGCGTGTCCCGCACCTCGGAGCCCGCCGAGGTGGCGTGGATGGCGAAGCTGCGGTCCGGGTGGAGCAGAGAGGGAAGATCGAGACCGTCAGGCGGACCGGGCCTTCCCGCGACCGCCTCGCGGGCGCCGGCGGCGAGAGCGGGCCCGTCCTTCGCCGTCCAGGAGGCCAGCTCGACGAGCACGCGGTTGGCCGTGCGCAGCCGCCAGTTGGCCCGCCAGCAATCCCGCCAGTCGCCGCTGAACGAAACGGCGCCCCGCTGGCGCTGGACGTCGCGCGCTCCCAGGCCGCGCAGCTCCCCCTCCAGGATCTCCTCCAGCCCGAGGGCACAGGTGGCGGCGAGGCGCATTCCCCGAGTGTATATCGCGTGTAGGGGGCGCCCCGTTGCCGCTGCCGGCGCCCCTCACCTCCCCTACCCCTCTCCCCTGGGGTCTGTGAATTTATCGGCGGTCTGCCCTCCGAAGCCCTCACTCCCCTAACCCCTCTCTCCCGGGGGGAGAGAGGGGAACAAAGCCAAGAAAAGAAACCCTTTATCGTAGTTTCTCCCTCCTCTCCCTCTGGGAGAGGAGGGCCGGGGAGGTGAGGGCTTCGGAGGGCAGATCGCTGAAAAATCCCTGGCCTTACCCTGCCTTGTCCTGCCGGCCCTTGGCCTCGCCGCTCTCCTCGACGGGACGGGGAACGGAGACCCCGTGCAGGCGGGAGTCTCCCAGCCGCCGGTAGAGGGCGTTGGCCCGCTCCAGCGTCTCGGCGGCTTTCCGGTACTCTCCGAGGTCGCACAGCAGGTTGACCAGCGCGCCGAGGAGGCTGGCTTCCTCCAGCAGGTCGCCGGTGCCCATCTCGAGATTGATGCGGGCCTGGCTGATGGCCAGCCGGGCGCCGGCCAGATCGCCGGCGAGCCGGCGGGCGTCGCCGAGGGCGACGAGGGCGGCGGTCTTGAAGTCCGCCACGCGCGCGGCGCCATAGGCGGGGCCGTCCAGACGCTCGGCGACGGCCAGAGCCAGCACGGCCAGGCTCACGGCGGCCACGGGATCGTCCGCCGCGGCGTCACGGCTCTTCTCCAGGAGGAGGTCGTACAGTCCCCAATGGTGCAGGCGCCCGTCGTTGAGCACCATCACCAGCCGGCGCGCCGGCGGATGGCTCACCAGGGAGGACCACTGCATGCCCGCGAGCTGCCGCTCCCTCTTCGCCTGCTCCTGGGCTTCCGTCAGGCGTCGCTCGGTGTCGAGAAATGCCTTGTCGTAGCGTGCGGCGTCGCCGTCCGCCGCGGCCCCGGGGCGGAGCTTGTGCCTGTGGTCCGGCGGGAACGGCCGTCTCGGCGAGCCCGCGAGCATGCGGCGGACGGCTTCGCGAGCCTCCTGGCGGGAAAGCTCCGAGCCGAGGAGATCCTTCTTCGCCCCTGGCGGGGTCCTCTCATCCACGATCTGACTCCCTTCAAAAAGCAAGTAAGAGAATCGCTCTCAAAGAATAAGTTGCTTCGAGGCGGCGAAAGGGGACAAAAAACCGAACACGAGTTCCTAATCGCGTTCGGAGGTTCCAAGTTCGCGATTTTTTGTCACCGGTCTGCGACTGACGGCGTTACCCGCGGCCCCTATGCTCCGGGCATGTCGATCGTCCTGACGGATCTGACCAAGCGCTACGGCGGCCATCCGGTGGTCAACGCCGTGTCCCTGGAGGTGGGCGACGGCGAGCTGTTCGTGCTGCTGGGGTCCTCGGGGAGCGGCAAGAGCACGCTGCTGCGGATGATCGCCGGTCTATCCGAGGTCGACGCCGGCCGCGTGCTGCTCCATGGACGCGACGTCACCGATCTGCCGCCGGCCCGGCGCGGGGTCGGGTTCGTCTTCCAGAGCTACGCCCTGTTCCGCGGCATGCCGGTGAAGGAGAACGTGGAGTTCGCGCTGACGGTGCGCGGCGTTCCGGCGGCCCAGCGGCGGCAACGGCGCGACGAGCTGCTGGAGCTGGTGGGGCTCGCCGGGCTGGGCGGCCGCATGCCGCGCCAGCTCTCCGGCGGCCAGCAGCAACGGGTCGCGCTGGCCCGGGCGCTCGCCCATCAACCGGAGGTGCTGCTGCTCGACGAGCCGTTCGGCGCGCTGGACGCCAAGGTGCGCGCCGAGTTGCGGCGGACGATCCGGGAGATCCAGCGCGAGCTGCGCATCACCACCCTGTTCGTCACCCATGACCAGGAGGAGGCCTTCGAGCTGGCGGACCGCCTGGCGGTGCTCAGCTTCGGGCGCCTGCTGGAGGCGGGACCGCCGGAAGAGCTGTATCTGCGCCCCGAGACGGAGTTCGTCGCCACCTTCCTCGGCACCGCCAACCTCATGGTGGGGGAAGCCACGGTGGAAGGGGTGCGGCTGGGGCCGGTGCAGATCCCGTTGTCGACGCGCGCCGAGCCGCCGGGGGGCGGACGGCGGGTGCAGGTCCTCTTCCGTCCGGAGGACGTCACCCTGCGCGACTCGGCGGCGGACGTCTCCTCGCCCCTGCTCGGCCAGGCGGTAGTGGAGGAACGCTCCTTCATCGGCTCCTTCGAGCGTCTCCGCCTCCGCCTGCCGCCGCTGCCCGGCGTGCGCACCATCGCTCCGCCCGTGCCGTTCGGCAGCGACGAGGTCTGGATCGAGGCCACCCGTCCGCAGGACCAGGCGCGCCGCTTCCCGCTGCGGCCGGGCGACTCGACGTGGGTCGGGGTGCAGCGGGTCCACGCGCTGGTCCATCCCGGACTGAGGTTCCTGCTGCTCGCCGACGGCACGCCGCGTTCGCGCGCCGCGCTGGCGCTCGGCGGCGAGCTGGCCCGCCGCTCGCAGGCCCGGGTGGCCGTGCTGTCGCCCGGCGCGGCAGGCCAGGCGGGGGAAGCCGCCCTGCAGGAGGCGAAGGAGCTGCTCGGCAGCGGCATCGCCGCCGTCGAGGCGCGGCTGAGCTGGGGCTCGCCGGCCGAGGCGGTGAGGGACGAGGTCTCCCGCCAGCCCTCCGACCTGGTGATCCTGAGCCTGCCTCCCCGCGAGGGCGGCGAGCTGGCGGAGGAGGTGCTGGCGGCCGGCCATCATCACCTGCTGCTCGTGCCTGCGGAGGCCCCCGGGCAGGTGCCGGAGCGGCTGCTCATCTGCGTCGCCGTGGGCGAGCCGGGCAAGGAGGACGTCTCGTTCACCGGCCGGCTCGCCCGCCATCTGGGCGCGGCGGCGACCATCCTCACCGTCCTGCCGCCGGCCGCGGGCCCGCGGGAAGAGGCCCTGGCCGAGCGTTTCCTCTCCGGCAGCGCCCGCACGTTGAACCGCATGGGCGTCCCCGTGGCGACGAGCATCCGCCGCGGCGCCGTGCGCGAGCAGATCCTCGCCCAGCTCGCCGAGGGCGGCCACGATCTCCTCGTGCTGGGCGCGCCGCTGCCGGGCAGAGACCGGCGGATCGAGATCGGCGGCGGCGTCGTCGGGCGGTTGCTGGCGGAGGTGGCGCCGCGGCCGGTGCTCATCGTGCGCTCGCCGGAGGCCGTGTCGTGAGCCCTCACTCTCAGGACCTATTCGCGTTAACCTTACGTCGAGCGTTATCGCCGAGCAGGCGTCGCCGCCGCCTCAGGCCCCTCACTCCCCCTTCCCCCTCTCTCCCACCGCACACCCTGCCCCCGGGAGAGAGGGGGGTAGAAAAAGCAAAAACCAATTTTTTCTTTTGCAGTCTCCCTCCTCTCCCCGGGAGGGTGGGCGTGAGGTGGGAGAGGAGGGCCGGGGAGGTGAGGGGCCCGGAGCGGCGGATCGGCCCCTATGATCGGCAGACTCTCGGCGTCAGGTTAACGCGCGTAGATCGCCTGCTGAAGAAAGGAGATCGACATCATGAGAATACGCTTCGTTCTGCCGCTGCTCTCCCTGCTCCTGGCGCTCGCCGCGGGTCCCGCGGCCGCCCAGGTCAAGCTGCTCAACGTCTCCTACGATCCGACGCGCGAGCTCTACCAGGACTTCAACGCCGCCTTCGCCAAGGCCTGGAAGGCGAAGACCGGCAAGGACGTCACCGTCCAGCAGTCGCACGGCGGCTCGGGCAAACAGGCCCGCTCGGTCGTCGAAGGGCTGGAGGCGGACGTCGTCACCCTCGCCCTCGCCTATGACGTCGACGCCATCGCCAAATCCGGACTGATCGCCAGGAACTGGCAGTCCCGCCTGCCCAACAACGCCGCCCCCTACACCTCGACGATCGTCTTCCTGGTGCGCAAGGGGAACCCGAAGAAGATCCACGACTGGAACGATCTGACGCGGCCGGGCGTGTCGGTGATCACGCCCAATCCCAAGACCTCGGGCGGCGCCCGCTGGAACTACCTCGCGGCGTGGGGCTTCGCCCTGCGCAAGCTCGGCAACGATCCGGCGAAGGCGAAGGACTTCGTGGGCCGGCTATACAAGAACGTGCCGATCCTCGACACCGGCGCGCGCGGCGCCACGGTCACCTTCGCCGAGCGGGGCATCGGCGACGTCCTCATCGCCTGGGAGAACGAGGCGTTGCTGGCCGCCAGGCAGCTCGGCAAGGGAGAGCTCCAGATCGTCGCTCCCTCGCTCAGCATCCTGGCCGAGCCGCCGGTGGCGGTGGTGGACAAGGTGGCCGCCAGGCACCAGACCACCGCGGTGGCGACCGCCTATCTCCAGTATCTCTACACGCCGCAGGGACAGGAGATCGCGGCGCGGCATTACTACCGGCCGCGCAACCAGGCGGTGGCCGCCAGGTACGCCGCGCAGTTCCCGAAGATCCAGCTCTTCACCGTCGGCCAGGTCTTCGGCGGCTGGGCCAAGGCGCAGAAGACCCACTTCGACGATGGCGGCGTCTTCGACCAGATCTACGGCGCGGGGCGGTAGATGATTGAAGAAAGGCGGAAAAAACCGGGCAGGCGCTTCCGCGGCGGCAGCGTCCTCCCCGGCTTCGGTCTCTCCCTGGGCTTCACGCTGCTCTACCTCGGTCTGCTGATCCTCATCCCGCTGTCGACGGTCTTCCTGAAGACGGCGACGATGACGTGGAGCGATTTCTGGCAGACCGTCAGCGGCGCGCGGGCGCTCGCCGCCTATCGCCTCAGCCTCGGCGCCGCCTTCGCCGCGGCGTCGATCAACGCCGTCTTCGGCCTGCTCGTCGCCTGGGTGCTCGAGCGCTACAGCTTCCCCGGCCGGCGGCTCGTCGACGCCTTGGTCGACCTCCCCTTCGCCCTGCCCACGGCGGTCGCCGGCATCGCGCTCGCCACGCTGTACGCCAAGAACGGCTGGATCGGCCGCTGGCTCGAGCCGCTGGGGGTGGAGGTGGCCTACACGCGCCTCGGCGTGGTGGTGGCCCTCACCTTCATCGGCCTGCCGTTCGTCGTGCGCACCGTGCAGCCGGTGCTCGCCGATCTCGATCCGGAGGTGGAGGAGGCCGCCGCCAGCCTCGGCGCCGGCCGCTGGCAGACCTTCCGGCGGGTGCTCCTGCCGGAGCTGCTGCCGGCCGCCCTCACCGGTTTCGTGCTCGCCTTCGCCCGCGCGCTCGGCGAATACGGCTCGGTGATCTTCATCGCCGGCAACATGCCGATGAAATCGGAGATCGTACCGCTGCTGATCATGATCAAGCTCGAGCAGTTCGACTACGCGGGCGCCACGGCGATCGCCCTCGTCTTCCTGCTCGTCTCGTTCAGCCTGCTGCTGCTGATCAACCTGCTCGCCTGGCGGCGGGGCCGGCGGCTGCGAACCGCCGAGGGTGGAGAATGAAATGAGAGGATCCGATGCGTGAGCGGACGCAAGGGCGGGGAGCCCTCGCCGAGCCGCGCCTCGTGCGCTGGCTCCTCCTTGGGACGGCCCTGCTGTTCCTGGGCTTCTTTCTTTTCGTCCCTCTGGCGCTGGTCTTCGCCAAGGCGCTGGAGGACGGTTTCGCGACGTATCTGGCGGCGATCCGCGAGCCGGCGGCGCTGGCGGCCGTGCGCCTGACGCTGACCGCGGCGGCCATCGCGGTGCCGGTGAACCTCCTCTTCGGCCTGGCCGCCGCCTGGGCGATCACCAAGTTCCGCTTCCCCGGCAAGAACCTGTTGATCACTTTGATCGACCTGCCGTTCAGCGTCTCGCCGGTGATCGCGGGCATGATTTTCGTCCTCCTCTTCGGCGCCCATGGCTATCTCGGTCCCTGGCTGCAGGCGCACGACGTCAAGATCATCTTCGCCGTGCCCGGCATCGTGCTGGCGACGATGTTCGTCACCTCGCCGATGGTGGCGCGGGAGCTGATCCCGCTCATGCAGTCGCAGGGCAACGATCAGGAGGAGGCCGCGCTCACCCTCGGCGCCTCGGGATTGCAAACGTTTTTGCGCGTCAGCCTGCCGAAGATCCGCTGGGGCCTGCTCTACGGCGTGGTGCTCTGCAACGCGCGGGCGATGGGAGAGTTCGGCGCCGTCTCCGTGGTTTCCGGCCACATCCGCGGCCTCACCAACACCATGCCTCTCCACATCGAGATCCTCTACAACGAATACCAGTTCTCGGCCGCCTTCGCCGTGGCCTCGCTGCTGGCGCTGCTCGCCCTGGCGACGCTGGCGATCAAGAGCCTGATCGAGTGGCGGACGAGCCGGTAGGTGGTGGCCCAGCAGTTGGTCCGAGGACTGCGAGGGGACGTGCCCTTCGAGACCTCACCCCCCGGCCCCCTCTCCATCGGAGATGGAGAGGGGGAGAAAAGGGCAGGACCGTCCGAGATCCACAGGCAAACTGAACCCTGACCGGATGTTAAGCTGCGAGGCGGAATGCCCACGCTGCTGCTCTTCGCGCTCCTCTTGGCGTCTCTCGCCATTCTCGCGGGCTTCCTGATCAGGCGGCGGTTGAGGCGGCGCATCCAGGCCCTCACCGAGGCGGCGGAGCGCATCGGCCGCGGCGACCTCCGGACGCCGGCGCCGCGTGCGCCGGAAGCCGAGCTCGGCACGCTCGCCGCCGCCATGGACGACATGCGG
The DNA here is from genome assembly GCA_046765915.1 of Acidobacteriota bacterium. GTDB lineage: Bacteria > Acidobacteriota > Thermoanaerobaculia > Multivoradales > UBA5704 > DATARR01. Next base: position 84,078 of record JBKPTH010000002.1, read on the forward strand.
CGGCGCCTGCTCCAGCTCACCTCCGAGCTGCGCCGCCGCCAGGCCGAGGGCGAGGCGATCCTCACCGGCATCGTCGAAGGGGTGTTCAGCGTCGATCGCGACCGCCGCATCCGCTATCTCAACCCCGCCGCGGCGGCGATGCTCGGCGTGCGGCCGGAGGAGGCGCTCGGCCGCTTCTGCGGCGACGTGCTGAACCCGCAGGGCCGCGAGGGCGTGCGGCCGTGCGAGGAGAGCTGCCCCATCGTGCACGCCCGCTTCCGCGGCGGCGCCGCCGCCACCGAGCACCTGCTGCGGCCGGACGGCACGCGGCGCGCTGTGGTGATCACCAGCGCGCCGCCGGCCGAGGAGCAGCAGGTGCAGTTGCTGCGCGACGAGACCGACGTCGAAGCCGCGCGCCGGCAGCGCGACGCCGTGCTCGCCAACATCTCCCACGAGTTCCGCACGCCGCTCTCGGCCCAGCTCGCCTCGCTCGAGCTGCTGCGCGACCGGCTGCTGCAATCTCCCGAGGGGCTCGATCCCGAGACGCGCGATCTCGTCCTCTCGCTGGAGCGCGGCAGCCTGCGCCTGACGCATCTCATCGACAACCTGCTGGAGAGCGTGCGCATCGAATCAGGGCAGGACTCGATCCGCGGCCGCCCGGTGGCCCTCGACGAGGTGATCGAGGAGGCCGTCGAGATGACCGCCCCGCTGCTCGCCCAGCGCGCCCAGTCCATCGAGGTCGAGCTGCCGTATCCGCTGCCAGCGGTCCATGGCGACGCGCCCCGCCTCACCCAGGTGTTCGTCAATCTGCTTGCCAACGCCAACAAGTTCGCGCCCGCGGGCTCCGCCGTGCGCGTCGGCGGCGCGGTGGAGGAGGAGCGGATCGTGCTATGGGTGGAGGACGACGGGCCGGGGATTCCGGCGGCGGCCGGGGCCGCGGGCGGGCGGTCCCTCTTCGACCGCTTCGTGCGCCTCGCCGGCGAAGGGGAGGAGCCGGAGTCGGGAGGCATGGGACTGGGCCTGTTCATCGTGCGCTCCATCGTCGAGCGGCACGGCGGCACGGTCGAGGCGGAGGCAGGGAGCGGTGGCCGCGGCACGCGCCTGCGGATCCTCCTGCCGCGGGCCGCTCACGGCGCCGGCGAGGAGACCGCGGCGTGAAGATCCTGGTGGTGGACGACGATCAGGAGCTGGCCGGCCTGATCGGTTACGCGCTGCGCCAGGCCGGCTATCTCGTGGTCGAGGCGGCCGACGGGGAGGCGGCCCTCGCCGCCTTCGAGCGCGAGTCGCCGGCCCTGGTGATCCTCGACGCCAACCTGCCGCGCCTCGACGGCTTTGAGGTCTGCCGGCGCATCCGGGCCGGCTCCCGGGTGCCGATCATGATGCTCACCGTGCGCAGCGGCGAGGAGGACCAGGTGCAGGCCCTCGACCTCGGCGCCGACGACTACCTGACCAAGCCCTTCAGCCCGCGCACTCTCCTCGCCCGCGTGCGCGCCCTGCTCCGCCGCACCGGCGACGAGCGTCCGGCGCCGCTCGCGGCGGGCGACTTCAGCCTCGACCTGGAGCGGCAGTCCGTCGCCGTGCGCGGCGGCGAGCCGGTGCGTCTGACCCGGCTGGAGCTGCGCCTGCTGCAGCTCCTCCTCGCCAACGCCGGCCACACCCTGCCGGCCGAGCGCCTGCTCGCCCACGTCTGGGGCTCCCGCGGCTCGGGCGACCGCCAGCTTTTGAAGCAGCTCGTCCACCGCCTGCGCCAGAAGATCGAGGCGGAGGCGGCGGAGCCGCGCTACCTGGTGACGGTGAGCGGGATCGGCTACGTGCTGCGACCGCGGGAAGACCTCCACAGCGACCGCTGAGAACCGCTGTGCAGGCTCGGCTCCGGAAACCCACTGGAGGCACCGATGGGGTTCAGCTTGGCAATGATCCTTGACAAATGGAGTCCATCAATGGCATATTAGGCGCATTCAGCAACGGAGCGCATCATCGGCTCCCATAGAGCAACCCAGCGGCGCGGGAATCACTGGATCGGGAACCAGCGAGGCCGCCGGGCGAGATTGAAGCCGGAGTTGGCCCGGCGCCAATCGAGGCGCCGTGGTTGAACCGGAGCCCAAGCGGCTCCAAAAAAGGAGAAGGACCATGCCGAAGCGAAAGAACAAGGAGAAGTTGAAGTCCCGCCTGGGGTACCTCCAGCGCCTCAACGCCCCGCTGACCGCCAACAGCGCCGACCTGGTGCATCTGGAGGCCACGCGCGCGCGGTTCGCGGAGTTTCTGGCGCAGGCCGAGGAAGCGGCTAACCGCCAGGGCGTCCACACCGCCGCCAAGCAGGAGGCGAGCCTGCAGCTCCGCACGGCTCTCGCCGAGTGCGAGCGGCTGGCGAACATCCTGCGCCTGGGGGTCAAGCAGCACTACGGCATCCGCTCGGAGAAGCTCGCCGAGTTCGGTCTGCAGCCGTTCCGTGGCCGCAAGACCCCGGATGCCGAGGAGCCGCAGCCTTCCGTTCCCACGCCGCCGGAGCCGCAAACGCCGCCGCCGGTCAACCCCAAACAGTCCTGAAGTCCTCGGGAGGCGTGGACCTTCACGCCTCCCTCCCTTTGTCTCCCCCTCTTCGAAGACCCGATCCGCGGACGCTCCGCCTGGGCCCGTGGACCTCTTGACCGACTCTCGGCACCCTGAGAAAAAGTCCGCTTACTCGATGAGCGAGCAAGCTTATTTTTCCCAAAAGAAGCTCGCTCCTTGAAAGAGTCCCGGGACTTTGCCGGAAATAAGCTCACTCGGCGACTGAGCAAGCTCATCCAATGAAAGAGCGAGCTTGTTTTTCCGTAGCGGAGCTTGCTCTTTGAAAGAGTCCCGCCAACTTTGCAAAGATCCGCGGACTCGGTGACTGAGCGAGCTCACTCACTGACTGAGCGAGCTTGTTTTTCCGCAGCGGAGCTTACCCGATGAAAGAGTCCCGGGACTTTGCCGGAAATAAGCGGCCTCATTGACCGAACGAGCTCGTCCGGAGAAAGAGCGGGCTTCTTTTCGCGTAGCGGAGCTTCCTCGCTGACTGAGTCCCGGGACTTTGGCAGAAATAAGCGGACTCACTGACTGAGCAAGCTCGCTCGCTGACTGAGTGAGCTTATTTTCCCGAAAACGGGCCCACTCACCGACAAAGTCCCGGGACTTTGCCAAAAATAAGCCGGCTCATTGACTGAGGAAGCTCACTCGCTGACTGAGCGAGCTTATCTTTGCAAAGAGGAGCGGGCTCGCCGAGGAGCTCCCGGGCCGTCGCGCCCGCACCGAGCCGACAGCTCCCCCCGCGCGGGGACGGGAAGGCATCCTTCGGGGAGAGTCCTCGCAGGCGCCGTCCTTCCCCGGCCGGCGAGCCGGCGAGGGCTCAAAGAAGAAAGTTGTCAGATGAGTCGGCGTTTTTCCGTCTTATATAGGTGGCGGACGGAATCGCCCGTCCGGTCCATCGAGAGGGCTGCGCTATGCCTGAGCCGACCCATGCCGTTTCTTCCACGAGGGAGCCCAAGCTGCTCGACCGGGTTCGCGCCTCGGCGCGAGTCCGTCACCTGAGCCTCCGCACCGAGAGGACCTACGTCCAGTGGATCCGCCGCTACATCCTTTTTCACGGCAAGCGCCATCCCGCGGAGATGGGGGAGGCGGAGATCAACACCTTCCTGACGCACCTGGCCGTCGAGGGAAAGGTCAGCGCCTCGACGCAGACTCAGGCCCTGTGCGCGATCCTGTTCCTCTACCGCGCTGTCCTGGGCCGGGAGGTGGGCGAGTTCGAGGGGCTCGTACGGGCCAGACGCAGGCGCAAGCTGCCGGTGGTGCTGACGGCGGAGGAGGTCAAGCGGATCCTGGTCAACGTCGAAGGAGTCGAGCGGCTCTTCCTTTCTCTCCTCTACGGCACCGGACTGCGGCTGACGGAGGCCCTCCGGTTGAGGATCAAGGACGTGGACCTGGTCTACGACCAGATCACCGTACGCGACGGCAAGGGAGGGAAGGATCGCGTGACCATGCTGCCGGTCTCCTTGAAGGCCGAGCTGATGGAGCACCTCAAGGGTGTCAAGCGGCTGTACGAGGAGGATCTGCGCGCCGGGTACGGCCGCGTCCATCTTCCCCATGCCTTGGCGAGGAAATACCCGCGGGCGGCGGGTGAATGGGGCTGGCAATACGTCTTCCCGGCGCCGCAGATCTCGCGCGACCCGCGTTCAGGAGAGCACCGGCGCCACCACCTGCACGAGAGGCCGCTCCAACGAGCCTTCCATGATGCGGCACGGAAGGCCGCCGTCACGAAGGCGGCGACCTGCCATACCCTGCGGCACTCCTTCGCCACCCACTTGCTGATGAACGGCTACGACATCCGGACGGTGCAGGAGCTCCTGGGGCACAGCAGCGTGAAGACGACGATGATCTACACCCACGTCCTCAACCGCGGCGGCCGGGGCGTGCGGAGCCCGATCGACGTGCTATAGCCGGGTTTGCGCCGGCGTCTTATACGACCGGTTTCAGCCGCATAAGCAGCTCGGCTGCCGAGCCAAGGTATCCCCGCAACCGGTTGAAAGGATGGAAGATAGGCGAGGCTTGCCGAGTTGGCGAGAGGAGTGCTTCTTGCCTCTGAGCCAGCCGGATATCGTTCCCTTGGACGGCATATGGCCTTCGGATAAGGCTCACGCATGCGACGGTCTGCGGCCCCAACCTCAGCCGTTTCAACAGGATCGCCCACAGCAAGCCTCCGTGCAGGAAAGCTGCCGATGTCCTCGGCGGCCCGAGAGGCTTATGCGACTGAATCTCCTCAGTTTGACCTGGCGCCGAAGGCGCTGTAGAATACTATGACGCATAGAATGAATGACATAGACCGCTTTCTCGAATTCGAGAACCCCCGTGACGCGAAGCACGCCACGAGGGGCGCATAAGCTCAGTGCGAGGTTAGGCGGCAGGGAGAAGTTGACGATGGCGAAGGCAACAACCTGTCTTCTGAATGGTCGACGCGTTGAGATCGCTGAAGCCCTGCGTCTCAGGCAGGCCGAACGGATGGCGCCACCGTTTCGATGTATCGAGTGTTGCAAGCAAGTCCGGGCACATAAGAGGGGAACGACTGGCCAAGCAGCGCATTTCGAACATCAGGAGCGAAACCCTTCTTGCTCCCTGAGCGGGTAGCGGTCGGCAAGCATGTGTCGCAGCGCCGCACGCCACTGGTTGGCCTGAGCTAGGCGGCAGGAGATATCGATGAAGCAAGTAGTGCTGTCGATCCTAGTAGCTGTTCTGCTGGGCAACTGCCAGACAGCAGCCAGGCAAGAAGCCGATAGGCAAGCTTATTGCCTCAACGAGCTCGCGTGGTCGAGTGACCTTAGTAGACCGAAAATTATCGAATCCGAACCACCGTCGGGTTATCACTACGACGGCGGCGTCCTGCGAGCCTGTCTCGCTGTCCAGATTGACGAAGCTGGCAATGTCACAGGAGTGGAGGTGATCCGTACAGACTCTTCAGATTTCGGCTCAGCCTGTGCATCTGCGTTGAGGCGCTGGCACTTCGAGCCCGCAAGGAGGGGCTCAACACCGGTCGCTGTCACGTATCGCATATTTATGGTGAGTAGTATGACATATTTATAGGAGTATGGTGCAGTGGTTCGCCGCCTAACCCTCGCTTGGAGCGGACCGGCGGGCGACCGATCCAGCACGCAGGAGCGGCTGTGGCCGCCGGTCGCTCAAGCGTTGAACGTTCGCCGGCTGGCATGTCGAGGTTACCGCTTCAGGATTCATTGGCGGGGGAATTGAGCAGTGGCTGGTCAAACGGTTGATTCTCTAGAGCACGGTGGTATCAGGTTTTCAGCAGACCTCCTTGCTGAGCTAGATCGTGGTCGTCCGGATGGGTTGGATCATTGATGCTCCGTTGTATGAGAAGGCTAGGTAAGGCAGGCCCTTATGAAGTGGTGAGGTATTGGTCTTGGAGAACGCCGGCGAACCCCGCCGATCGAGCGGACGGAAACCGCAAACTGCGCGGTTCCCGCCGCTCATCGGCATCCCGTTGGCCGGCCAAAAGTTGAGAAACGCCATTCCGTGAGCTCGATGTGCTGATGCGAGTAGGCTCAGCCGCGCGGAGAAGCTCGCCAAGTGGGTAGCACCTGTCTGCCCGGGCACGAGTGTTATCTCTGCCGTTCTCTTCTGATATACTGTTATACCCAGGGCACGCCGGATGCGCCGTCGTGCCCGAAGCTAATCTCAGGAGGACGATATGAAGAAGACAGCGGCAAGTCTTGGATTGTTCTTTCTGCTCATGGCGCATGTCGCACTGGCTGCGGACGACGGTCAGACACAGCCGAAGGTGAACACTACTTTTACCAACTCCACAACGGCAACGGACCTAATCGCTACGACGAATGGCTCCGGTAATGTAAAGGGCGTGACGTGTAAACTGACCCAGGACGGATCAGGGTTCTTTCCAACAGCGCTCGTGAAGTTTTATGTGAACGGCGGCTCCGCACAATCCGTCACGCTCACTAGCGACTACATGCTGCCATCCGGCACCGGACCTTTCGCAGATGGTTATACCGGCTGGGTCCCTTTCAATGTTCGCTTCACGAACAGCATTCGCATTACGATTCAAAAGGCCACGTCGAGTGGTCTACAGATAGACTGCGCAGTAAGCTGGGGACTCGACTGACGTCGCGGCGCAACGCGTTACAGGTGATGTTATGGAAAGCGTTTCACGGCGGCCCGTAACGAGGCGCAGGATAGGTACCGATGGGCGGGCGCAGGTGCCGATAAGTGCCCCCAAATAGGCTCCGAATTAAAGGTGTCGACCGAGTGGAGAGGGGCACCAAACTGGCACTTGCATTTAGCGGAGGACTCTAGCCATAGTGTGGCTCTTGGGGTAGAATTGGAGCAGCCACTGCAGAGGAGAAGCTGCATACCAATATCGCAATGTACTGGTTGTACGGCCAACCCGAAGCGGTCGAGCGGACGGAAACCGCAAACAGCGCGGTTTCCGCGCGCTCACCGCTAAAGCGTTGGCCGACTAGATAGATGAGCTAAGGAGCATAATTTTTTGTGACAGCACCACCCGAAGAACCCAAGGGCGGAGAGTTGCGGAAAGGCCCTCTCGAAAGTCTAAAGGCGCTCGATCTAGTTGCACCCAAGGACCATAAAATCTGGGCCTTCGCGTTCCTTTTGCGGCTCAGTGAAGTGACCGGGATCCGGCAAGTAAAGGCGCTTTTTAAGTTCATGTTCGTTGAACTGGCGCCTTCGATTCCGGTCTCGCTAAGACGCAGCATCACGGGTGCGGCAGGTCTTCAGTCTGCGATCCTGGGTGCCGTGATCACGCTGATCTTCTGCCTTCTTGTGCCCATAGGTTGGACTATTGCAATCGGACGCTTCTCCAGCGACAAACCTGGAAATTTGTTTTTGCTGCAGGACGCCACTAACCTTGTTCTCTACTCGATTGTGTGTCCACTCTACGTAGGCCTGGGGTGTTGGTTGGCAGTCGCAGTCATAAAAGGTTGGGCAGACATTAAGGAATTCGCATCGACGCTTGGTTCCAAAGTGGAAAAGCCTTCGCGAGCAACGCTTATCAAAAACCTGCTTCTGGTTATTTTAATCCTCTCGATGGGATTCTTCTCCACCGCAGCCTATATCAACGATATCATGAAGCCAGACAACGTGCCTCAGCGCTACTGGTTTATGGATCTCAGCCGCTCGGGTGAACACATTCTGGGTGCTTTGGGTGTCTACTATTTTTTGTTGACTTTTGTTCTGCTCATCGTGACGCTTATATCAATCACTTTGTTCATGTCAATCTTTGTTTCGGTTATGGCAGTTGGGGACGCGTTGGAATCCAGAACACAACCCACTGAAGCCGAGCTGCCGGTTCTCGAGGCCAAGTTATCCACATTTACCGAAGCCTATATTCTTGCCAAAACACTGACCTTCGTATACATGGTCAATTTCTATCTGTGGCAGAAATCCCCCCTTGGCGCTACTCAGAATATATATGTCGCCGTCATCTTCTTGACCCTCTTCGGAGTCTTGTTTGTTTCGCTGCCTCGCTACTTCGTTGAGTTGCAATGGTACCGATTTCTGGTGCGCTCAAAACAAGTGCGTATTGATGAGGATGTATACGAGGATATTCGCCCGTACCGGATCAGAACACTTGCCTCTATTATGGATGACCTCCTGATTGGAGGCTTCGTGATCACAGTACTGACGGGTCTGCTTTCAGGGGTTCTCTCGAGCTCAGGGCCATACGCGCGTGTCTTTCGCGATTCGCGTGTGCAGAGCACATACACTGTCGCAGTTGACCTTTGTTACTATGAACCGCCTGCGCAGCTTGCCTCAGAACTTGGGGTAGCTAATGATCGTGAGGTTATCGCTCGGGCCTATTCAATGCGCTCAACAGAGAGTGCACACCGTGAAGCGGCGTACATAGGCTGTTTGAAAGGGCTATCCGGGCTTGGCTCTGGCCAGAAAAAGCAATTTGGACATTGAGCTGAGTTGGAGACCGAAGTAAACCGTGAGAGTAGGGTCCCCCAATAGGTTCGGCCCAAAATAGGTTCCAGGTGAACGGAGAAGGCCCTCCGTCGAACGAGAGACGGTGTTGGCTGCTTGGCACCTCCGCTACGCTCCGGTGCCAAACAGCTTGGAGCGGGCCTATGTCCAGAGCGTATGTGGTACAACCCGAGCCAGCTTGGTGCCTCCGCTACGCTCCGGCACCAAACTGGCACTTGTATTTAGCGGAAAGACTCTAGCCATGGCATGGTGCTCGGCGTAGAATTGGAAGCGTCGTCGTAGAGGAGAAGCTGCATGCAAATATCGCAACGTATCGGTAGTGCGGCCAACCCGGGCAGTCGAGCGGACGGAAACCGCAAACAGCGCGGTTACCGCTCGCTCACTGCCATCAGCGTTGGCCGGCGGAGGAGTCCTTCTCGTGACTGAGAGGCTTGCCACAAGAGAGGGAAAATTTTTCACCCATCAGGAGCTGTGGTATGACCTCCAGGACATCCTGACTCTCCTCGAGGCCGATCAGCATCCTCACCGCGGGCTCTTCACGGCGGCGATCATCCTGATATACGCCTGCCTCGAGGCTCACATTAACTTCCTCGGCGAGGAGCTGTATCCAGATCTATGGCAGGCCGAAAAGGACGGAGTAGGCGACCCTAGGATCCACGGAACGCTCGCCAAGGTCGCCTTCCTTTCCGAGCGTTTGGGCACTCCACTCGACCGCAAACAAGCGTGCTACTCCACCCTGCGCCTATTGAAACGACGTCGCGACCAGTTTGCACATCCTCGAATAGAGACCAGATCTCACCGCGTGACTGTCGAAGAAGCCAACCGGCTTCGTCCGATCGACTCTGAATACAGCCGGTTACTCACGCGGTCGTTTGTGAGACGCGCCCTCAAAGCTGTCACCGATACGGCAAATGTGCTCCAAGCAGCCGCACACGAACAGTTCCCCCATAAGATCCTCGGCCCACGAGCCTTTGTCGGCATCTTGGGCATCCGTGGCGTATCAATCGATACCTGACCGTCAGTGCCGTGAGGCGCCTATTTACCTCAGGAGGAAACGTCCGTGGGAGCTCTGGTGTTGTTGAAGCGTTAGAGGTAGAATTGGAGCAGCCGCTGAAGAGGGACAACTGCATGCAGAATCGAACATCTCGGTATCGCCGGCCAACTCCGGCTGTCGAGCGGACGGAAACCGCAAGAAGCGCGGGTTCCGCCGCTCACAGCCAAGCGCGTTCGGCGTCTGGAAAAACTTCACTAAACCAAGCCGTAAGAGGAGCCGGAACGAACCCTGAAGTCGCAATCCTTAACCTTGGCCATCAACCTACCTCCAGAAAGGAGAGCATCCCATGTGTGATGAAAACCCGCTCATAGTGGCACTAGCCGCCGCCGGGTTCTTCGTCGGTGGTGCTATAGCATCGATTATCGTTGCGATTGGACTCAATGGATCATTCTGGTTGGCCCCCGGCGCACCAGGAGCTATGATAGCCGCAGGTGTCTCGACTACTGCTGCAGTCGGCAGTCTGGTGGCAGCATATTATGCCATGAGCAGCTATTTCGCTTGTATGGTCGGCACGGACGCTGCTCTTGGGCTGCGCTGTAAGGGGGCGCTTGAAAATTTTCTCACCTCGGTATTCGCGCTCATCGCGGTACTGTCGATCCAAGCCCTCGCCTGCTTCGCAGCAGCGGGAGCGGCATGGATTCCTTGGGCCGGATCAGCCCCGATGTGGGTTATCCTCGCCACACTCATCATTCAAGCGATCGTGATCGCGGCCTTGACTACTTACTTTTTTAGGGTTCGCAGCTGTCTTCGCCCGTAAAGGCGAAACGCTCGGACATGGATCCTGGACTTACGGGCTAGAATGACAAGCATAGCAGGTAGGGAACAGTCTGAGACGCCGCCGAACCAGCCGCTTGGAGCGGACCGGCGGGCGACCGACTAGGCATGCGGGACCGTCCGTGGCCACCGGCCGCTCAAGCGTTAAGCGTTATCTGGCGTAAGTATACGGAAAGCTTATAGCAGGGAGGCGAAAGCATGGAAAAGGCGCCAGCGGCCTTAGTGACTCGCGAACCCTGGGAGGGCGCAGAGGTCGAATACTCTGCTATGCGAGAGGAGATCTTAACGAGAATCAGGCTAAGGCAGCAAATCGTGACAGGCACCCTCACCCTTGGAGGAGTTCTCTTGGGCGTGGGGCTTGAACGGCCGCTCGTTGCCTTGCTTTACCCACCGCTGGCTGCCTTCCTTGCGGTCGCCTGGGGTCAAAACGATTATCGAATTCGCGACCTCTCCAGCTACGTCCGAGAAAAGGTCGAACCACTTCTTCCAGCAGCGCGTTGGGAGTCACACATCCATGCTCGGAGAAGCGAGAAGGGCCTTGGGTCCTGGCGTATCGTTGTCCTAGCCCATGGTGGGCTATTTCTGTTTACACAGCTACTGGGTGTCGCGGTCGGTGTCATCTGGGTCTTAGAGCAACGAGCCACTCGCGAGAAGATAATCGGATGGGGACTGATATTCTCGGGAGTTCTTGCCATGGGCGTAGTCACTTGGGTCCTTCGAAGAGCTCGACGTTGAGGAGAAGCTTTGGGATGAAGACGCCAGATAACCCTCGCTTGGAGCGGACCGGCGGGCGACCGATTAGGCATGCAGGAGCGTCCGTGGCCGCCGGCCGCTCAAGCGGATCAACGTTATGCGTTAGTCGAAGCGCCCAGGTTAAAGCAGGAGGGAGTAATATATGAAGTCGCTTACAGTACTCGCAGTAGGCATCTTCCTATTAGGGTCTTTGATTGGAGCGCTCGCTGGTTTATCGGCGAGCCCCGTGGTAGCTCCGCTGCTCCCACTTCTTTTCACTCTGCTGACGGCTGGTGGCGGTGTTTGGGTGGCGAGAGCCGGAACGAAGTCCTCTGCTTCTCCTGAACGTGAGCGGCAGCGCCACATATTGACCTTGGGGATCGCATTGGTAGCCTTCGTCAGTGGGTTTATTCCGGGTCTGTGGACGGGTATTGCCGCTAAGCTCCACCCAGACAAAGTTTGGTTTCTGGAGGACCGCCGGCAACCGGCCTACGGCGAAATCTCCTTTGAGGACCCTCGCCTATTAGCTGCCGCGATTAGTCTTGACACGAGAATGGAAGCAGCGGGACTAGGACTAGAAAAGAGGCGACAAATCCTCGGGCAGGTCTTTAACGCAATTGTCAAGCGTGCGAAGGCCGCCAAAGCTATGACGAAAGAAGATATCGAAGCTCTGAATGCAATCTTGAGATTGCCAGACCCTTTGCCAGCAGCGACAACGAGTCCGTTTTGGAGAGACTTTGGTGATGCCATGGCCTACGAAGTCAATCTGGATAAATCGAAGGGCGCGGTGTGAGCGCCGCTGCATAACCCCGGCCTGCAGCGGACGGAACCGCATACTGCGCGGTTCCGTCGCTGAGGCCTGAGCGTTCGCCGTCCTGAGAATTCATTTTTGTTTCCTTGAGGAGCGGGTGGTGCGTTGATCGCCAGATAGTCAAGGTCGGAGATCGTCGCGAGGTCTGTGTCTCTTCGATCAGCGATTCCCTCCGAGAGCCGTTGGTGGCCTGCGATCATCTCTTCGAGCAGCTCCGTGGTGACTCAGCGTTTTGTCTTACAGGTGGTTGGGTTCCCGCGTCCAGAGGGTGAGCTCCACACGCGCAGCCGCTTGCCTTGCCAGAGGTCTCGCTCCCCGAGGATGCCCGAGGGGATCTCGCCTTCGAACTCTGGCGATGTGGGCAACACGGTTTCCCAGCCTTCAGATTGTCCGTTTCCCGTGGCCGCCGGTTGGAACGCCGCGCGGAACCCGGCTGCTTGTCGAAGGGTCGTTCTCCCAGAGGTTGCCGGAGGAGTCGGGGCTTCGCTCGAAGGCGGTGAGCGGCAGAATCGATACTCACTTCGAGAACCATCTATGGCCTTCCCGGCATCTCGATCCAGAGGGGCGTTGCCCTCGAAGCAGTGCGGTCCCAACCGTGGTACAATTCAGCAAACAAAGGCAGTCCGGCGAACCCCGCGCCTGCAGCGGACGCTTGAGGCATTCTCGCCCTCAGTGCCCTGCGGCCGTTGGCGGCTTCGAGGAGGGTCGGCGGTCTGCAACGGGCGCACGCTGAAGCGCCAGGCGTTAACCGGCTAAGGAGGCCAATGATGGTTGATGCGGCACTTCTGAAGTCCATGGCAGATCTCCTCTGGCCAATCATCTTCCTGTTCGTTCTATTTCTCTTTCGGCCTGCGTTCTTGGCGCTTGTGGAGTCTGCGCGTTCGCGCAAGTTTACGTTGAAGATTGCAGGCCAGGAACTTACGATGGAGGAGGTCAGTGAGCAACAGCGTTCATTGCTGACAGATCTTCAATCCCAAGTTGTGGAGCTTCGGAAGAAGCTCGAGGGCGGCGGCCTTCAACCTGCTGCTGGATCTGTCCCCGCCCGACTAACCGGACGAGGCAAGCGGGCAATTCTTTGGGTGGACGATAATCCCAAGAACAACAGTTACTTCATCCAGCAGCTTGAGGACTTTGGTATTCGAGTTGATCTGGCACTTTCAACCAGCGACGGACTGCGACGCTTTGATAGAGATCGCTATGATACAGTAATCTCAGATATGGGGCGATCCGAAGACGGCTCTTACAACCCTAAGGCGGGGGTGGCCGTGACCAAGGCTGTCCACGAAAAGTCACCTGATGTTCCTATTGTTATCTTTTGCAGTTCCCGTAGGGCAAAGGAATATGGGCCTGAGGCTATCGCGGCTGGGGCTACAGCTGTCACTTCGTCACCAACGGAGCTGTTTGGGGTGCTACGACTTGAAGAGAAAGCCACCGACGCCGGTTAACCCCGCCGATCGAGCGGACGGCTGAGCCGCCGCTCATCGGCATCAGCGGTTCGCCGCACGGAAGCCACTCAGAATGCTGAGTCAGTTTAGAAAGTCGTACCTGAGCGTTCCGGTCTTTGTCCGGCGCGCCTATGCTGCCGTCAAGGCTCTTGACGGAGATGAGTATCGGGCTCGAGCGCGTAAGACCGGAGCTAAGGGACTAGTTGAGGAAGTGATGCCTATTGCGGCATTGCTGAAGCATCTTGAGAATCCCGAGTTGCAGGTGCGCTGCAAGTACGTAGGAGGGGATGCAAGTCACGACGCACGGCTTAGGCTATCGGGAGTACCGGTTGCTCAGGGTTTCTTTGAGCAGGAATACTACGTGGAGGTGACCTCGGCGTTGTCTCCTCTAGATTTTTTGAGACGCGAGGCGCTCTCCCGCTATGGTTCAGTCTTTGGAGGACCTGATATTAAGCGCGTCCGCTCGAGGAAGAAGGGTATCGACGAAATTGTCAGTCAGGCCGCCGCTCAGGATGGTGATTCTCCTCTGCAGGAGGCGATCGCCTGGGTTAATGAGTGCCTCAGAGCCAAGGCAGCGAAGGAGTATCCGCAGCCTTGCATACTGGTTGTTAACGTCGAGCCTGATCGCCCCCTGCACCTCGGAGAATGGGCCGCACTGGCTAGAGGTGTCAGAGGCAACGTCGTTCGAGAAAAGTTCAAGATGACGTTTGTCGTTGAGTGGTATGGAAATACAGTATTTCGAATCTGAGCGGCGAACACTGCTGCTCAACCGGACGGCTACGCCGCCGGTTAGCAGCATTCCCGTTAGGCGGCTCACCGACTCTGTACCGAGTGGTCTGTAAGGAGATCCGATGAGTGCCTTGCAAGGTGTTCGAAAAGAACTGACTGACCTAGCTCGCTCGGGATATGTCTTTCGCGGCGAAACTTGTCCACGCTCCGCTATTCATCCAACCCTTGGCAGATTGCGTCATGAGTTTCCAGGCGACCTGGACAGGACCGAAAGAATTCGAGGCCAAGCCTATACCATTCTTAGATGGTCTCACCGAATCAAGTCGCAAGTTCTTGCCGACATAACTCAGGATGAATGGTATGCACTTCTTCGACACTATGGCTGGCCGGTTCCATTACTTGACGTTACATTCGACCCGGAAGTCGCGATCTGGTTTGCGTTGCTAAATAGAAAGTCTGGTGGTAAGCCGTGTATGGTCTACGCCGTGCCGATTACCAGAACGGCTGAGTCGATTCGGCTGATCTCTCATGAAGACCTTCTGCAGAACCCTGAGTACTCTCGCCTCAACTGCCGCTGGTCGGTACAACGAGGAGGCGCACTAGTACCTACAGGTTGGCCCGATATGACTAGTGCCGAGGAATTCGATCTGCTTAGTCTGCCTGGTTTGAGGTCCTTTCCGTTTGTCCCTGAGCCTACTGATCAGGCAAGGGTTACAAACCTGCTTTCAACTGAGGGGGACGGGATCGCGGCCCGTCTTAGTTCTTTGCTTGGCATCGTCGCACAGACCGTTGGTGGTCTTGATGCGTTGGATCCATACATCCGGAAGCGATTAGAGGGGCTCGGCTGACATGACCAAGGCATGTGCAAGAACGCCGCCTAACACCCGGCCTACAGCGGACGGAAACCGCAAAATGCGCGGTTCCGCCGCTGAGGCCCTGAGCGTTGGCCGTAAAGGAGTAATGCTTGTTTAAGCGTAGTTTTAATACTTCTTCTCGTGGTCCTCTATGCCTTCGGACTTGGGAAAAGGGCAGGTGCCTGTTCCTGCTTTGGAGGGCTGCTCTTCGATGATAACGTCAAGCATTCGAGCTTAGTGCTGCTCGGCCGCGTAAAAGCACAGGGGAGGCAGGAACTGCTTACCTCCACCCAACCAGAGATTGTCTACATAGATGTGGAAGTCGTGGAGGTCTACAGAGGTGGTGGTGCCCTGGTGAAACCGCTAGTACGCATATGGGATTCAAACGTGGGAACCAATTGTGGGGGCGGACTGAACGAACTAGCTCCAGGGAAAGTGGTTGGCTTGGTCATGCACGAGAACAAGAGCCCACACAGCATACCTGAGCTGTGGGAGACCACAGGAATCAAGCCTGGTGCGGCTGATTATCTCTTTGGTACTTGTAGTCAATATTGGAAGGTGTTTGAAACAGAGAGAAGGGCGCGTCGGTATATGAAGCGCCTGATGCATAGGCCGGTGCTCAGTCGATACCCAATGCTGGATGTTATCGACCGGCCAACACCAGCGCTTCACCGGACGGCAACCGCGCTTTCGCGCGCTTGCCGCACCGGTGAGCTTCTAGGGCGTTGTGCGGCAAAGAACTACCAGACTGAGGTCAGTCACCCATGAATAGCAAGGCAGAAGGGGGACAAGGGTGCTGCCTAGGGTGCCTCGGCGGACTTGCTGGGGTTGTGTTTGTCTCTCTAGCGGTCGATCCTGCATTTTCGGTAGTCGGCTTCATTTTAGGTGCTCTTACAACTATGCTAGGCGCTATCGCCATTATTCCAACCTGGCGCACCGAAGCACAGATTAAATTCCGGAAATGGCAAGCTGTGAGGAGAAAAATAAGAGAGAGAACGCTGAGAGTTGTAGCCACTCTCGGCAAAGAAGATCGTTTTCGTGATGATAGACTTGATATTGAGGCGTCAAGCGTGAAAACGCTTATCAAGGAGAGAAGAGGCGCAGAGTGGTTCTTAGTGTTTGAAATTGTGTATGTTCCTGCCAATTACAGTGTCGACGATCTGGGGACCTATATTGTCCCTCAAGAGGACGGAAGCTCCAAGTTAGTGAAGAAAACCACGGTAAGTGGCACATCGGAGTCTTGGAGCGTACTCGCTTTTGTGCCTGGGGAGTGGGAAGCACACCTTCTATCGTTAGCTCGTATCGCAGAAAGGAAAGCCTGGGAACAAGCTAGAGAAAGCTATAAGCAACAGCAGGTGGAGTCTGCAAGGAAGGCCGCTGAGGAGAGGCAGCGATTTGGCATTTAGCCACTTTATTCGGATGAGCCAGATGAGGAGTGCACAACCCGGCAAGCAAAAGGCAGGCCGCACAACCCCGGGCAGTCGAGCGGACGGATACCGCCAAAAGCGCGGTCCCGCCGCTCACTGCCATCAACGTTAGGCGCCTGGCTTTAGCCGAAAAGGAGGTTTAAGAGAGATGAGAGTACGGACCGCAATCATCGCCTGCGCATTACTTTCTGTGTGCTCTGGGGCCCATGCGATCGACGGGGCACGTCCCTTTTTAGCGTGCCACGCCTCTGCCCGCGTTGAAGGTGTACCGACTTGCGGGGATGCTTCCGATCCGATCGTTGCGTGCAAGCCCAACGAGTGCATCCTTCGTGTGTATGAGCTCGCACCTGCGAGTGGGTACGCTTACAAAAATAACCCGCCTTGCGGTAGCGATGTGAGCGAGTACTCACGACAGGCGGCCGAGAAGATAATCGCGGCGTACACCGATAACCCCGAAGTCGCGAGAGAGTTCTCCGGTAAGGTCGCGGGGCCTCTCACAGGGGCCGCAACTGAAGTACTTAGGAGAACAAATGGCATGGGAGACATCGGGAAGTTCCTTCTCTCACCATATGCCAACACCAACTCAGTTTGCATACCGATTGTTGCAGTCATACCAGCGGGCTCGAAAGTCACGCGTTTCCGATTAGGCGCAGCAGATTCAGACCAAGACAGCAGCAACGGTGTCGGCATCTGCGGCGAGAATGGTGTATGTGAGCCGCGCCCTTGGAGTGCCTTCGAAGACTTCAGCCTACATCAAGACACTCCTGATGGTCCAACAGTCGCCACCGTCACGTTCAAGAACTGGCGCAGTGACGCAAATCGCCGCGCTGTAATGGTCCTCTGGTTCACTCCGCCTCCAAGTCACCGACTCGTTATGCACTCCGGAGACTAGTTTTGGGTTGCGGTACGTCGCCTAACACGCGGCGATCGAGCGGACGAAACCGCAAACAGCGCGGTTCCGCCGCTCATCGCCCACACGTTACTGCGACACGAGGTCGCTTTGTGAAGTTGTCCTCATCGTCGCTTTTGATAGAGGACCGCCCGTACCACCGGGTGAACCTAGGGGCCTGAATAAAGAGCGGCCCCGACAATGTACAGAGGCACGCACAAGCGTGCGGGGTGGGAACCGCAAGGGACCTGCTCTCCTGGCAGCCACAAGCCGGGCGATGGCTAGGTAGTGGGTATGGTAAACACATGTGAACCTGTGCAACGACCGTCATGGAGCATCAAGCTAAAGTGGCTGACAAGCTTGAGCCAAAAGGCACGGAAGCCGGAGGTGGATTTAAGGGTGCCACCTCGTGGTCAACAGCGCTTCCCGGTCGACAGCAGGTACCTAACCCCACGCGACTTCAGAAGCGGAACGTGGAAACCCCGTATCTTCTCCCGCAAGGGAAAGCGAACCGTGAGGGGAGCTGATGGAGGTGCGGGCTTGGGATGTCGGAAGAAGCGAAGGCCGTCCTGTAATCGGGCGGATACGGGTTTCAACGTTACCCGGCACGAAAGTGAGCCCACGTCCGACGGGTGCCTCTTTGCGAGAACGTATGGAGAACACCTTAGACGGGGAAAGCCAAGAGAGCTGGAGGTGGTTCGACCACCCGGCGGAGCGCCCCCTCCTCTGGCTAGTCCAGAGTCTGGTGCCTACCATGGTAGTATCGCAAAGGTTGTCCTGCTGTATCGGCCAACCGGGTTCGATCAAGGGATCGGCCTTTGAGGTGCTTGAGCCGTATGCGGGGAAACTCGCACGTACGGTTCTTAGAGGGGCTGGGGGTCCGTAAGGGCCCCCGGCCTACTCGGCGGTGTCTGGGGTCCGTAGGAGGTTTACCTCGTGTCGAATGCAGATTTTGGCCTACAACAGGCGTTGATGCTGTGGCGCTCCTATGTTGACCAGACCCACAGATTTTGGGGCTACTTCCAGATTGTTGCAGCAACCCTGGTTGGCTTGGCGTGGGCAAGCCGCACTCCCTCACACCTTACTCTTACAGCACTGGCGATGGCATTCCTGGTCTTCTCCATTCCGAATCGAAAGCTTATCCGGGAAAGCCAGAAGGCATCAGTCGCAGCTCACACAGCGATTACGACTTATCTAGGGAATCACCATTCTAACTTTTCGTCAATCGTGGAGGCAGATACGCCGGAGCCTGTAACTAGGGTTGTAAGGTGGCACTGGCTACTCACCGGCTTCGTGATGGCACTCATTCTCCTCAAGGCCGTGGTTCCCAATCCGTCCGGTTTGATAGGTGAACGTGAGCAAGCCACGGGCCGGATTGCAAGCTACGGTAACCAGACACCTAACTCGGCTGCTCCAGCGGACCAGAAAGCTCCGCTTTCCGGCCGCTGAGCAGCATATCCGTTCGGCGGCGAGATATCCTGGAGGTTGAACCCGATGAGTTCAGAACTAGATCCGAACACTGGCGACAAAGCTCTCGGGAGCATCATCATTGTCGCAATCATCCTCGCTACGGTCATCGCTGGAGTAGGTTCAGTCTTTTTCGTAGATCAGAACCCAAAATTTCAAATTGAACAAGTGTTCCTAGTATCTTGGATGACGCTCTTTCCTCTGATGTCGGCTTTGTTACTCTTTATACGAGGATCCCGGGCTAAGCTGGCGGCAAAGTTTCTCTCGTTAGGAGTCTTCATAGGGGCAGGAGGAATCCTTCTGGTTTGGGCGGGTCTGTGGTCTTCAGTGCCCTTAATCCTCTTGGCTTTTCTAGTTATTGCGGGATGGAGGATGAAAGGCAAAGTACCGTCGAACAAAGCCCCTACACCGGACAGCTGGCGCCGCCGGTGAGGGGCAGAGACGTTCGCCGCCAGTAACAGGAGGGTAGGGGCATCTGACTTTTGGAGGACCGGTGAACGCGGAGTTCTTCGAGAGGCTTTACGCAGACGAGGAGTTCTGCGGCGTACTCGGCAGAATGACTCTCGCAGCTGGTCGCTTCGAGTCCGACCTGAGAGCTTTCCTGATTCTGAGTGGCGTGCATGTTCCCGAAGGTGAGGCCACCCTGGGTTCACTGATCTCCAAGCTTAAGAGACACAACCTACTGAGCGAGAATGGCGTGCAAGTGTTGCGAAACCTCAAGCGGCAGAGAAACTACCTGACTCACAGCCTCTACGATCTCTTCTCCGCACGCATCGAGGAAACCGTACTTCCACGCACCGATCTTGTCCCAATGGACGTCGCTCTCTTCACGGAGAAGGCGTGGCAGTTGGAGCAGGACCTCAGCGGTCTCTCATCCATCGTTGAGAAGCGAATCGCCCAGTTCGGCGATGAAACTACTCAGCCTGTTGAAGCGGATGGACTATTGTTCCGACCCTAAGGCCGTGTATGGGGCAAGACCTGAAAAGGACATTCGGCGGAAGACACTGTGATGAACTTCGGCGGCGAACCACCCGAGGCGCCTGTAACGTCCCCAGATGATCGGCTTCGAATCGTGCGGCGATGCTTGTCGGGTGTGACCGACCCGTCTCCGATTGACCCCGATCCGAAGAGGATGTAGAATTCCATGGTTAATAGAATAAATGACATAGACCACTTTGCCGAAGTCGAAAGGGCTCATGCGCCGACCGGAAGGGAGTGTTCAGCATGAACGACGTTTCGACGGCACCTTCAGCGACGCGCCATAAACCGCGTGACTGGCCGCTGCTCGGCGCGTTGCCCCGCTTGCTCGCCGACCCGGCCGCACTCTCGATCGAGCTGATGCGGACGGCCCCCAACGACGTGGCGCCGCTCCGGCTCGGGCCGGCGACGGTCTGGTTCGTCCACCATCCCGATCACCTGCAGCACATCATGCTCGACAACTACAAAAACTACGCCAAAGGGCCGCTTTTCGCGCGTGCCGACATGCTGGTCGGCAACGGCTTGGTGGTGAATCATGGCGAGTCCTGGGTGAGACAGCGGCGGCTGATGTCGCCGCCGTTCGCGCCGAAGCGTCTGCAGTCAATCGTTCCGGTCATCGCCGAAGTCGCCGGACAACGCCTGGCGCGCTGGCGAACAGGCGGCGTGTTCGAGATGTGGCGCGAGATGTCCGGCATCACGATGAGCGCTCTGTTGCGGACGATCTTCGCGACCAGCATGGATGAAGCCACGATGCAGCGTTTCGTGGACATCTTCGACACGCTGATCGCGCACATCAACGTGCGCGGCCCCACGTTTTTTCTGCCGGAGTGGTTCCCGCTGCCCGGCCGCACGCGTGCGCTGGCCGCGCGCGCCGAGCTCCACCGCATCATCCAAAGCATGATCGAGCAGCGCCGCGGCGACAAGGCCGAAGGCAACGACTTGCTCGGTTTGATGCTCGCGTCGCGCGACGAGGACGGCTCGGGAATGACCGACGAGCAATTGCGCGACGAGATCAGCACCGCGGTGTTCGCCGGCTACGATTCGACCGCGACCGGGCTCGCGTTCACACTCTATCTTCTCGCGACGCATCCCGAGTCGACTCGCAGGGCGCGCGAGGAAGTGCTGCGGGTCATGCCGCAGGGCTTGCCGACCGGCGAGCAGATCGCGGCGCTCGACTACGTGGGACGGGTGTTCATGGAAGGACTGCGCCTCTACCCTCCATTGTCGTTCCACCCGCGCATGGCGATCGCCGACGACGTGATCGGCACGCAGCGCATTCCGGCCGGCGCTACGCTGATCTACAGCAACTACGCCCCCGGCCGAAATCCGGCCTTCTGGGCGCATCCCGACTCGTTCGACCCCGACCACTTCTTGCCCGAGCAGGTCGCGCGGCGCCACCGTTTCGCCTATCAACCGTTCGCCGCGGGCCCGCGCGGCTGCATCGGCATGGCCATGGCGATCATGGAAGCCAAGATCGTGCTCGCGCTGATTCTCCGCGACTACGAGATCGTGCGCGCGGCCAACACGCCGATCATGCAGGCCCGCTTCGGCACGTCGCGAGCCAAGGGCGGGATCTGGGTGGAGGTACGACCCCGCAACGGATCGGTTCCAGGGCGTCGTTGATCAGCCGCGACGCCGTGGGGCTGGGCGGCATGTGTCGAGCTGCACGCGGAGGTCCTGTTCGCGGGGGTGACGAGGAGGGTCCGGGTGCAACGCTCAACGGTTTGGCCGGTTTCCGTCGGCCTCACTGCGCACTATGCCGACCTGCCCGACGTGTACAACTAGCGGCGCCGAACCCGCCGAGGGCGACGGCTGCGCGTCACCCCCGCGCCTGCCGCATCACCACCCCGTGCGCGGTGTCCTCCAGCAGGTCCCTCGCCACGCGCTTGTCGCCGATCCCGCGCAGGAGCTTTCCCGCGCGCCGCAGGCTCCGCTCGGCCTCCTCCTCGCTGCCGAAGTCGCGTAGCAGCCGCGCCTTCAGGATCTCCAACTCGGCGCGCTCGAGCGGATCGCCGGTTCCTTCCTCCAGGCAATCGCGGGCGGCCTCGAAGGCCTCCCAGGCGCCTTCCCGATCGGCGAGGCGGCGCCTGGCGTCGGCGAGCGCGGCGAGGGCCTCGGCCTGCAGATCGGCGCTCCTCTCCTCGCCATGCTCCGCCGGGTCGAGGGCGCGTGCCACGGCGAGTGCCAATTCGGCCATCGGGACGGCGGCCTTGGCGTCGTACGCGGCGAGGCCGTGGGACCTATCGAGGAGAATCTGGAAGAGACCCCAGTTGTGCAGACGGCGGTCGTTGCGGATCATCATCAGCCGGCGCGCCTGGGGATGCCGTTCCAGGACCGTCCACTGCGCCTGGCCGTGCTTCTGCTCGCGCGCCAACCGCTTCTGGGTGTCGCGCACTCCTGCCGCGGTCCGCTGGAAGACGTCGTCGTAGGCCTCGGGGTCCGCGGCCTGCCTCGTCCCGTCGCTCAGTCGAGCCGCGAGCGCGGCGATCCGTTGGAGGCCTGTGCTCGTTTCCGCTGCGGTGGAGAGTCCCATGTCATTCCCTCCTACGCAAGATCAACTGGGAGGTTGCACAGAAACCTGTGCCATCCATTCCGGACTGAAGCACGATGCATGCCGAGTCGGGAAGGGATCTGGCATTCTCCTTGCCACGGGGGAGTGTCATGGACATCCTGCCTGCCCCTCACGCCACCCATCCAGGAATGCTGATCGCCATCGGCGGCGCCGAGGACAAGACCCGCGAGCGCGTCATCCTGCGCTACTTCCTGGAGATGGCCGGCGGCGCGGACGCCAACATCGTCGTGCTCGCCACCGCCTCGGAGGTGCCGGAGACGGGAGACCGCTACGCCGATCTCTTCCTGGCCCTGCGCGCCGAGAGCGTCGAGGTGCTCAAGATCGAGACCCGCGAGGACGCCGTCGAAGCCGGGCCCGAGGCGCACGACCTGCTGGAGTACGCCACGGCGCTGTTCATCACCGGCGGCAGCCAGCTCAAGCTCTCCTCGGCGCTGGGCGGCACCGAGATCGCCGACACCATCCGGCGCCGGCACGTTGCGGGCATGGTGGTGGCGGGCACCAGCGCCGGCGCCGCGCTGCTCTCCGAGCACATGATCGCCCTCGGCGAGAGCGGCTCCACGCCGCGCCGCCGCCTCGTCCACCTGGCCAAGGGGCTCGGCCTCGCTCCCCACCTGATCATCGATCAGCACTTCCGCCGCCGCGACCGTCTCGGCCGCCTGCTGACGGCGCTTTCTTACAATCCGGACCCCCTCGGCGTGGGCATCGACGAGGACACGGCCGCCATCATCAGCGGCGACGGCGAGCTCTCCGTCCTCGGCGCCGGGGCCGTGATGGTGGTGGACGCCTCCGCCCTGCGCTTCACCGACAGCCACGCCATCCACCGCGGCCAGCCGGTGGCGATGATGGGGCTCAAGCTCGACTTCCTCACCACGGGCTGCCGGTACGATCTCAACCGGCGGCAGGGCATCGCGCCGCCGCCCATGGTCCACGTGCTCACCGAGCCCCTGGAGCGGCGGTCGCCGGCGCAGACGCCTCTCTTCCGGGAGGAGGTGCCGGTGGGTTCGGAGGATGGGGGAGAGTAAAGCGCGCCTGTCCGCCGCCGTCACCTCCCCGGCGGTCTGCCCTCCGAAGCCCTCACTCCCCTAACCCCTCTCCTCCCAAAGGGAGAGAGGGGAACAAGAAAAAACGAGAAAAACGCGTTTTCTGTCTTTCTCCCTCCTCTCCCTCCGGGAGAGGAGGGCCGGGGAGGTGAGGGCCCGGCGTGGCACACCGCTTGCTCAGAATCCCACCAGATCGCAAAACCAGGAACCACATCCTCTGGAGAAGTAACCACCATGAAAATCCTGGAGACGAGGGTCTACCGCGGTCCGAATCTCTATGCGCTGTGGCCGATGATCCGCCTGCGGATCGATCTCGGAGAATTGG
Source organism: Acidobacteriota bacterium (assembly GCA_046765915.1). Lineage (GTDB taxonomy): Bacteria > Acidobacteriota > Thermoanaerobaculia > Multivoradales > UBA5704 > DATARR01. Next base: position 107,641 of record JBKPTH010000002.1, read on the forward strand.
AGCATTTCCCGACGGCGAAGCTCCCGGGGTTCGCCGACCGCCTGCTGGAGCTGATCCCCTCGCTGTGGCAGCACGGCTGCTCCTATGGCGAGGACGGCGGCTTCCTGTGCCGCATGAAGGAGGAAGAGGGAACCTGGCTCGGCCACGTGCTGGAGCACGTCGCCCTCGAGCTGCAGGTCCTGGCGGGGACCCCGGTCACCTTCGGCAAGACGCGCAGCCACAATCTGCCCGCCGGCCAGTACCACGTCGTCTACAGCTACGTCGAGGAGGCGGTGGGGCTCGCGGCCGGCGATCTCGCCCTGCGCATCATCCGCCACCTGCTGCCCGCCGAGCGCCGGGCGCACGATCCGTCGCCCTTCGACTTCCAATCCGAGCTCGAGAAGCTCGTGCGCACGGCCCAGCGCCATGCCCTGGGCCCCTCGACGGCCGCCCTGGTGCGCGCCGCCGAGGAGCGGGACATCCCCTGGATGCGCCTCAACGACAGGTCGCTCATCCAGCTCGGCTATGGCCGCTACCAGAAGCGGATTCAGGCGACCCTGACCAGCGAGACGAAGCACATCGCCACGGAGATCGCCTCCGACAAATGGCTGACCCATCGCATCCTCGGGCAGCTCGGCCTGCCGGTCCCCCGCCAGGCGATCGTCTACGACGCGGAGGAGGCGGTCGAGGAGGCGGAGCGGCTGGGATTCCCCGTCGTCATCAAGCCCCTGGACGGCAATCACGGCAAGGCGGTGTCGATCGATCTCAAGACCGCCGGCGAGGTCCGGGCCGCCTATGCGAAAGCCCGCGAGCTCTGCCGCCGGGTGATCGTCGAGTCCTATCAGAGGGGCAACGATTACCGCCTCCTGGTGATCGACGGCCGCGTGGTCGCCGCGTCCCGGCGCGTCCCGGGTCACGTCGTCGGCGACGGCCGGCATACCGTCGCCGAGCTGATCGACGCCGTCAATCGCGATTCCCGGCGCGGCATCGGCCACGAGAGGGTCCTCACGCGGCTGGTGATCGACGAGCAGGCGCGGCGGCTGCTCGAACGGGCGGGCCTGACGCTGGGCACGGTGCTGCCGGAAGGACAGGTCTGCTACCTCCGCTCGACGGCCAACCTCTCGACGGGAGGCACCGCCGTGGACGTGACGGACGTCATCCACGAGGACAACCGGCTGATGGCCGAGCGCGCCGTGCAGGCCGTCGGCCTCGACGTCGGCGGCGTGGATTTCATCTCCCCCGACATCTCCCGCAGCTACAAGGAGGCCGGCGGCGTCATCGTCGAGGTCAACGCGGCGCCGGGCTTCCGCATGCACCTGGCGCCCACGGAAGGCAAGCCGCGCGACGTGGCCGGCCCGGTCATCGACATGCTCTTTCCGCGCGGCACGCGCTGCCGCATCCCCCTCGCCGCCGTCACCGGCACCAACGGCAAGACCACCACCACGCGCATGGTGGGGCACATCCTCAAGCTCTCCGGTTACAAGGTCGGCCTGGCGACCACGGACGGCGTCTACATCGACGGCGTACGCACCGTGCGCGGCGACATGACGGGCCCCTGGTCGAGCCAGATCGTGCTGCGCGATCCGTCGATCGACGCGGCGGTGCTGGAGACGGCGCGCGGCGGCATCGTGCGTTCCGGCCTCGGCTGGCGGAAGTGCAACGTCGGCGCCGTGCTCAACGTCGCCTCGGACCACCTCGGCCTCGACGGCGTCGAGGACCTGGACGATCTCGCGCGGGTGAAGCGGATCGTCGTCGAGGTGGCGCAGGACTTCTGCGTGCTCAACGCCGACGACGAGCGCGTGGCGCGCATGGCGGAGGCGAGCCCGGGCGCGCCCATCTACGTCACCATGGATCCCAGGAACGAGCGCGTGCGGGACCACGTGCGCGCCGGCGGCCGGGCCGTGACGCTCGAGCCGGGCCTCAACGGCCGCATGCTCGTCCTCTACCAGGGCGAGCGCCAGTTGCCGCTGCTCTGGGCGCGGCAGATCCCGGCGACCATCGAAGGCCGGGCCGGCCACAACATCCAGAACGCCATGTTTGCCGCCGCCATCGCGCACGGCATGGGCGTCGAGGTGGAGAACATCCGCCAGGGGCTGCGCACCTTCAGCAACGATTTCTTCCAGGCCCCGGGACGCCTCAACTTCTACAATGAGCATCCCTTCCGCGTGCTCCTCGATTACGCTCACAACGCTCACGGCATGGAGGCGGTGGCGCGCACCGTCCTCGAGCTGGCGGTGCACGGCCGGCGGCTCGGCGTGCTGGCCTCGCCCGGCGACCGCCGCGACGAGGACATCCTCGCCCTGGCCGCCGCCGCGGTCCCCGCCTTCGATCTCATCCTGCTGCGCGAGGACGACGACCGGCGCGGCCGCCGGCCGGGCGAGGCGGCCGGCCTGCTGCGGCAAGGACTGCTCGCCGCCGGCTTCCCGGCCGAACGGATCGTCCCCGGCTGGTTCGGCGAAGAGGAGTCCGTGACGAGAGCCCTGGAGATGGCGCGCCCCGGCGATCTCGTGGTGATCTTCGCCGACAAGCTCTCCCGCGCCTGGGAGCAGATCGTCGGCTTCAAGCCCAACCTGGCGGCGGCGGAACCGCTGCTCGGCGCCGGCGAGCTGGTGGGCGCCGTGGAGATGAGCAGCGGTCCGAATTGACCTGCGCGATCACCCAAATCCATGAAAACAATCAATGTAGAGACGCCCTGCGGGCGTCTCCAGGGGCGGCGTGGACGCCTGAACAACGAACGGCGGTTGCGCGGCCGCGCCGACGTCCCGAACCCCCAGATGCGCCGCCGCACCCCGGAATCGAAAACGGCCGGTATTCGCCGATTCGGAGACGCCCGCAAGGCGTCTCTACATTATTTTCTCCCCCTCTCTCGGTGAGGGCTTACTCCAGATATTCCAATTCGTAAAGAACGGGCGCCCGCTCCTTCAGCAGGAACAGGCCGCCGCCGCAGGCCAGGAAATCCGCTTTCAGCCGCTGCCGGTACCACGCGGCGCCGCGTAGATAAACCTTTCCATCCGTCACCGTCTGGTCGCAGTTGTTCTCCCAATCCTCGGTGGTGAGGATTTCCAGGTGGAGGGCGGATCGGGTGAGGGCGGCCAGATTGCTCATCGCCGTTTCCGCTTCCGCGTCCGTCAGATATTGCACCACGTCGTGACAGAGGACGAGATCGAACGGCGTTTTCGAACGGTACGTGGTGACGCAGCCCTGTTTCCATCCAAACGTGCGGCAGGCATAATCGCTCTTCTCGACTCCGGTGTAGCGGGCCGCGGGATGATGCCGCAGCACCTCCTGCCGCCACAGCCCCGTCCCGCAGCCGAGATCGAGCACCCGGCGGACGGGAATCCTCAGATATCTCAGGTAGCCGAAGAGAAAATCGGCCAGAGCGGCGCGGCCCGCGTCATCGGGAACGCGCGTGCGGGGATCCTCGTAATACTTCCGGTAGTACCCTTCATCGAAGGTGAACTTGGGAGGAGTGGGTTTTCTCTCTTTCATTCCAGCGGGCTTCCCGGCGGCGTCGTGCGGATCAATTCCAGGACCTCGTCCCGATGCTTGTGGACGAGCAGCACCAGCAGGTCTCCCGGGCGTGCCCAGGCGAGGGCCTTGCGGACCGCGTCCAGCTCCGAGTCGGCGCGCTCGAGGCCGGCGGCGGGCATGCCGAGGCGGCGCAGCTCGTCTTCGAGCACGAGAGGGACCTCGCCGAGCTGCCGGCCGCGCAGCATCTCGGGCATCTCTTTGACCACGGCGCGGTCCGGCCGCAGCTCCCAGGCGGCGCGGGCGAGATCGCGGATCGCCTCGTCGCTGCGGTCTCCCGCCTGACCCAGGGTGATGAGCTTGCGCCGCGCCGGCAGCGTGCGGGCGACGTCGAGCAGCGCCGCGACGCCGTGCGGATTGTGCGCGTAATCGACCAGGATGTGGACGCCGTCGCGTTCGAACAGATTGGCGCGTCCGGGATTGTCCTCCGGCGTGCCGCGCATCTGCCGCAGCCCCGCCGCCACTGCCTCGTCCGGCAGCCCTACCGCCGACGCCAGCCCGATCGCGCCGAGCGCATTGGCGATGTTGTAGCGGGCGGCGCCGCCGAGCGTGATGGGGACCTCCTCGACCCGCACGACAGGCGTCCGCTCGCCGCCGCGATCGAGGATCAGGAAGCCATCCTCCATCACGACAGCCTCTCCCCCCACGGCCACGTGCCGCGCGACGATGGGGTTGCCTGGATCGAGGGTGAACCAGACGAGGGGAGCCCTGACCTGCCCGGCCGCCGCCACCAATTCCGCATCGTCCGCGTTCAGCACTACGCGGCCGTCCGGTTTCACCGCGCGCGCGATCACCATCTTGGCCGCCGCGAGGCCCGGGAGGTCGTGAATGCCGTAGTCGCCGAGGTGGTCGGCCGCGATGTTGGTGACCAGCGCCGCGTCCACGTGAGGCAGGACGAGCCCTCGCCGCAGGATGCCGCCGCGCGCCGTCTCCAGGACCGCGATCTCCACCCGCCGGTCGCGGAGCACGGCCCGCGCTCCCTCCGGTCCGGAGAAGTCGCCGCTCTCGATCACCTCGCCGCCGACCTCGATGCGGTCCGTGGTCGTCGAGCCGGGGACCTTCCCCGCCGCGCCCGCCATGACGGCGGCGAGGCGGACGGTGGTCGTCTTGCCGTTCGTCCCCGTCACCAGCAGCACCGGGACGTCGTGCACCGCGCTCCAGTCCACGGAGGAGGGATCGGGCAGCTCGCCCGCGGGCCAGGTGAGCGAGCCGCTCCCCAGGCCGACCGAGACGAAGCGGGAGTCGGAGAGGAAGGCGACGCCCCGCGCCGCGGCGGCGTCGCGCAAGGCGAGGAGGGCGGGATCGGCCTCGCCGGCGATCGATTTCACCAGCGTCTCCCTGCCCGCGGCGAGGTCCGGCTCCTCGCCTTGCGAGCTGGCCTCGGCCGCCGCCGCCCAGGCCCACTCGTTGACTTCGGTCGCGGCGTAGAGGGCGTCGATTGGCGCCGAGATAACCAGGCTCGCGCCGCCCGGGAAGGTCCGCGCCGCGATCGTTTCGCCGCTCCAGCCCACGGCGTCGAGCATGCGCCGCGCCTGCGCCTTCCAGGCCGCCACCGCCGTATCAGCCTCGGCTGGTTCGAGAGCGACCTCGATCACCGCGCCGGGCCGGTCGAGCAGCAGGTTCGGGCCGGTGAGCCGGCGGGAATCGAGGAGCTTCATCCAGGGGTCTCCCTCATCGCGAGGGAGAAGAAGATACCAGGGTAGAGTCGGCGCGGTGAATGCCACCGCGTTGCTCGTCCTGCTGGCGGCCGCGATCCTGCACGCGGGCTGGAACCTGCTCGTCAAGCAGGCGGCCGACAAGCACCTCTTCACCTGGTGGGCCCTGGTGGCCGGCTCCCTCCTGTTTTCGCCGATGCTCCTCCTGGCCGGAACGTGGCCGGCTCGGATCTGGCCCTACGCGCTCGCGAGCGCCCTCTGCGAGGCGGCGTACTTCGCCGCCCTGGCCACGGCCTACCGCCTGGCGGACTTTTCCCTCGCCTATCCGCTGGCGCGCGGCACCGCGCCGCTGTTGTTGGCGCTGGGCTCCGTCGTTTTCCTGAAAGAGAAGCTAAGCCCGAGCGGTGTTCTCGGCCTGAGCGTGCTGGTGCTGGGTCTGCTGATCGTAGGGACGAAAAGGACGGAAGGGACGGAAAGGACCTCAAGGACGTGGGCCGGCGTCACCGCGGCCCTGGCGGTGGCGGTGCTGATCGCGCTGTACACGGTGATCGACGGAGCGGCGGTGCGGTTTTTCCCGCCGGGACCGTACAACGGCCTGGTCCTCGGGCTCACGGCGCTGTTCCTGACGCCCTTCGTCCTCGTTCGCTACGACCGGCGGACGCTGCTCGCGGAGTGGCGGCACGGGTGGCGCATCGTCGCCGTGGGCGCGCTCCTGCTGCTCTCCTACGGTCTGGTCCTCTTCGCCTACACCTTCGCGCGGGTGGCGTACGCGGGGGCCGTCCGTGAGGTCAGCGTCGTCTTCGCCGCGCTGGCCGGCTGGTGGTGGCTCGGCGAGCGGATGGGACGGCTGCGGCTCCTCGGCGCGGTGCTGATCTGCGCCGGGATCGGCCTGATCGCTCTCGCGGGATAAATCGCGCGGGTCTGGCCCGCGCTTTGCAAAGTTTCCTGCCGAAGCGTAGTCGAAGTTTTCAGGGGGATTTCAATACAAGAGGAGAGAATCATGCTCTGGACAATCTTCGTCATCCTGCTGATCCTGTGGCTTCTCGGATTCTTCGCCTTCCACGTCGGCGGCGGCCTCATCCATCTGCTGCTGGTGATCGCCGTCATCGTCCTCGTGGTACGGCTCATTCAAGGCAGACGCGTGTTGTAGGCGTTCACCGCGCCAGCACGTCGCGCAGCCGCTCCGCTCCGGTGTTGCTGCCGGAGAGGAGCACGCCCACGCGCCGGCCGCGGAAGCGCGCGTCCGCGAGCGCTCCGGCCAGGCCCGCGGCGCCGGCGGGCTCGACGACGACCTTGAGGTGCCGGAGGATCAATCCCATGGCTTCGAGGATCGCCTCGTCGGGCACCGTGACGACGTCCGCGGCCCAGCGCTGGATGAGCTCGAAGTTGAGGGCTCCGGGCTTCGGCGCGGTCAGGCCGTCGGCCACGGTCTGCACCTTCTCGGGAGCGGTCGGCTTTCCCGCCGCCAGCGAGCGGACGATGCCGTCCGCTCCGGTGGGTTGAACTCCGAAGACCTGCGCCGCCGGCGCGAGCCCGCGGGCGGCGAGCAGAGCACCGCCGAGCAGGCCGCCGCCCGAGGCGGGAACCGCCAGCGCGTCAAGGTCCGGCGCGTCTTCGAGCAGCTCCCAGGTGGCCGTGCCAGCGCCGGCGATGACGAAGGGATCGTCGAAGGGGTGGACGAGCGTATAGCCGTGCTCGTTGCGCAGCCGGTCCAGCCGCTCGAAGGCCTGCACCGCGTTGGTCACTCCCTCCTTCTCGATACGGGCGCCCAACGCCGCCACCCCGGCGAGCTTCTCCGGCACGGCGTTCTCGGGCATGACCACCACCAGCCGCGCTCCCACCGTCCGTGCCGCCCAGGCCGCGCCGAGAGCCGCGTTGCCGGCGCTTACCGTGATCAGCCCCGGAGCCAGCTCCTCCGGCGAGAAGGAGCGCACCCGGTTGTAGGCGCCGCGGACCTTGAACGAGCCGGTGATCTGTAACCCCTCGGCCTTGAAGAAAAGCCGCGCGCCCGCCAGCTCGTCGAGCGCGTCCGAGCGCAGCACCGGAGTCCGCAGGACGATTCCCGCCAGAGCGCGGCGGGCGGCCAGGAGGTCGGGAAGATCGGGGAGGTCGGGGAGCTCGGTCATGGATTCGTCTCGAGCCGGAGCCCGCGATTATATCGGCTGCGATAGAATCCCTTCTCCGAGCCCCGCATGCGCGCGACCGACTTCGAGTTCCGCCACCGCTTCTGGATCATCTTCCTGCTGTTCTGGGCGGCGTTCAGCGCCTATTTCATCGATCATCGGATCGCCGGCGCGGTGCTTGCCCGACTCTTCCTCGCCGGAGGGAATCTCAAGTCGGCGGCCGGCGAGCGCACGCTCCACGCCGTGTTCTTCGCCGCGGCGCTGCTGGTGGGCCTCGCGGCGTTGCTGCGGAGCTGGGCGAGCGCCTATCTGCGCTCCGAGCTGGTGCACGATCCCAACCTGCGCACCGAAGGAGTCGTGGCCGACGGTCCCTACCGCCATCTGCGCAATCCTCTCTACTTCGGCAATCTCCTGCTCGCGGCCGGCATGGGTCTCCTCGCGAGCCCGCTGGGATTTCTCATCCTCGTCGCCGGCCACGTCGTGTTCCTGTTGCGCCTGATCGGCCGGGAGGAGGCGGAGCTCGCGGCGACCCAGGGAGACTCGTACCGCGCCTACCGCGCCGCGGTCCCCCGCCTCTGGCCGTCGCTGCGCCCCAGGCTTCCCTCGGGAGGCCGCGAGCCGCGATGGCTCCAGGGCTTCGTCGGCGAGACCTTCCTCTGGCTCCTCTTCGCCGGCAGCCTCTATTTCGCCATCACGCTGAACGGCCGCGCCATTCCCTATGTCGTCGCGGTCGGAGTGGCGGCCTATTTCCTCATCCGCACCATCCAGAAGCGCCAGCGCGCCGCCGGGCAGAGCCCATCGTAGGCTTTCTGGCACAGGGCATGCTTCTCCGAGCCGAGGAGTCTGTCGTACGGGTGGGTGAACCGCGGGCAAGGGCCCGCAGGGAGGATCGGAGATGGACATCCTGACTTGGATCATCGTCGGCCTGGTCGCCGGAGTCCTGGCGTCGTTCGTCGTCGGGGGCGGCTACGGCCTGCTCGGCGACATCCTGATCGGCATCGTCGGCGCCTTCATCGGCGGCTGGATCTTCGCCAAGATGGGCTGGCATACGCCCTTCGGAGGACTGGCCGGCACCATCTTCGTCGCCTTCATCGGCGCCATCGTCCTGCTGCTGCTGCTGCGGCTGATCCGAAGGTTGTAGTTACCTATCGGCGGCGGAGCAGGACGAAGGTGCGGTCGTCCTCGAAAGGAACGCCGCGGACGAAGCGCTCCAGGTCCGCCTCGATCTCGCGGGCCAGCTCGCGCAAGCCGTCGCCGCGGTGCCGGAGGCAGACCTCGGTGAGGCGGTCGAGACCGAACTCTTCGTCGCCGGGATTGCAGGCTTCGGTGAGCCCGTCGGTGTAGAGAAGCAGAAGGTTACCCCCGTCGAGCGTCACTTCAGCCGCGTCATAGCGGGAGGCCGGCAACAAACCGAGCGGAGGTCCCGTAGCGCCGAGCTGCTCGACTTCGCCCGAGCGGCGGAGCAGCAGGCCCGGATTGTGGCCGGCGTTGACGTAGCGGAGAGTGCCGGCGCCCGGCTGGAGGACGGCGAAGAAGGCCGTGGCGTACTTCTCCGGCGGCGTGCGCGCGTAGAGCAGGCGCGCGAGCTGATCGCAGATCTCCTCCGGCGGCAGGCCGGCATGGATGGGGCTGGCGGAGAGCGCCTCCAGGGTGGCGGCGAGCAGCGCGGCGGCGAGCCCCTTCCCCGAAATGTCCGCGATCATCAGCACGCATTCCTCGCCGTCGCGCCGGGTGAGCACCTCGTAGTAGTCGCCCGAGACCCGGCGCGAGGGGAGATTGCCGGCGTGGAGTTCGTATCCCGGGATCTCCGGCAACTGGAGAGGCAGAGCGCTGATCTGGATGCGGCGCGCCAGTGCCACCTCCTCTTCCAGTTGGCGCCGCTCGGCCGCTTCTTCGGCCAGCGCGACGTTGCGGATGCGCAAGGCCGCCACGGAAGCGAGGGAGACCAGCAGCTCGAGATCCTCCTCGGAAAACTGTTTCGTCTGCAGCCGCGAGGTGAGGACGATCATCCCCAGCGAGCCTTCGGGATCGAGCAGCGGTGCCGCGAGCAGCGATTGGATGCCGTAGATGCGGACGCTGTCGGCATCGGAGAACCGCTGATCGGTCTGCGCATCGAGGACCAGCGCGGCGATCTGCTTTTCCGTCACCTCCCGCACGAGGCTCCGCGAGACGAGGTACTCGCCCTCGGCGCCGCCGAGCGAGCGTCCCGCCACGCGTTCGAACGCACCGTTCGGCCGCTTCAGGAAGATGGCTCCCTGCTCCGGATGGAGGTGCTCGAAAGCGCGGTCGAGGATGAGATCGAGCAGCTCGTTCAACGCGCTCGATCGGCCGAGCGCCTGGTGGACCTCGTTCAACAGCCTGAGCCGGTCGGCGTAGCGCCGCAGCGCGTCCTCGCCGACGATGCGGGAGCTGTCCGTGGTGGTGGCGTTGAGCACCATCTCGGAAGCCTTGAAGATGACCGTCTGCATCCCCAGGCTGGAGAGCGGTGGCGGCTCCACCGTGGCCCCCACCTGGATCGCGATCGAGCTGCCGGACAGCTTGATCACGTCGCCCGGTTTGACCGCGGCCGGCTGCGTCACCGGACTGCCGTTGAGCAGCGTGCCGTTGCGCGAGCCCAGATCCTCGACGAACAGGGTGGATCCAGCGAGATACAGCCGGGTGTGGCGCCGCGAGAGGAACTGATCCGCGAGCACCAGGTCCGACGCCGAGGAGCGGCCGATCACCAGGGAAGCTTCGCTGAAGGAGTAGTCGAACGGCTCACCCTGAGCCGGGGTGACGTGGAGGCGGAACATTGGGGTTCAGTTTAGCAGGCGTCGCGCCCCTCCATGCTACGATTCCCCCCTGCCAACCGGCACCCCGAATCTTGTTGACGGGGCCCGCGCACGCGGGTGCGCGGGGTGGAGGAGAGTGCATGGAATTCGATTCGCGTCCGGCCCGGCGGCCGGGCCTGCTGATGGCGATCGGCGGCGCCGAGGACAAGGTGCGCCAGCGGATCGTGCTGCGCCGGTTCGTCGAGGCTTGCGGCGGACCGGACGCCAACATCGTGGTCCTGGCCACGGCCTCGGAGCTGCCGGAGACGGGGGAGCGCTACGCCGACCTCTTCTACGGCATGCATGCGGAGAGGGTCGAGGTGTTGCGCATCCGCACCCGCGCGGACGCGCTCGAGGTCGGGCCGGAGATCCATGACCTGCTGGAGTACGCCACCGGCTTCTTCATGACCGGCGGCAGCCAGATCCGCATCTCCTCGGCCCTCGGCGGCACCGCGCTCGCCGCCACGCTCCGCCGCCGGCACCTGGAAGGCATGGTGGTGGCCGGCACCAGCGCCGGCGCGGGCGTGCTTTCGCGGCACATGATCTCGATGGGGGAGAGCGGCGGCACGCCCAAGCGCCGGCTGGTGCAGATGGCGCAGGGCCTCGGCTTCGCGCCGGACCTCGTCATCGACCAGCACTTCCGCCGCCGCGACCGCATGGGCCGGCTGATCACGGCCCTCTCGTACAACCCGGAGCCGCTCGGCGTCGGCGTCGACGAGGACACGGCCGCCGTCATCGACGCCGACGGCGTGCTGACCGTCCTCGGCTCCGGCGCCGTCACCGTGGTGGACGCCTCGGCGCTGCGCTTCACCAACAGCCACGCCGTCACGCGCGGCCAGCCGGTGGCGATGCTCGGCCTCAAGGTGGATTTCCTCACCCCCGGCTGCCGGTACGATCTCGAGCGGCGGGTGGGGCTGGAGCCGGAGGGTTACGCGCAGAGGCAGGAGGAGGTCGTTGTGGGGAGCATGGCCCGATAGAGATCCTCCAATGTAGAGACGCCCTGCGGGCGTCTCCGCGGCGGCTGTAACATTCGCGGAACCCTTTCGCCGATCGGCACCGTGTTCCCCGCCCCGGAGACGCCCGCAGGGCGTCTCTACATTGGGGAGAGAGGCGTTGTCCCATGCTACGATCTCCCCGCCTTTCCGGCACCCGATGATCCGCCTCACGCCCGGCCCATGAAGATCCTCGACACCCGCGTCTATCGCGGTCCCAACCTCTACGCCTTGCGCCCGGCGATCCGGCTGCGTGTCGACCTCGGCGAGCTGGAGGACTATCCCACGGGCAAGCTTCCCGGCTTCGCGGACCGGCTACTGGAGGCGATCCCGACGCTGCGCGAGCACACCTGCTCCTACGGCGAGCCGGGCGGCTTCGTGCGCCGCATGACGGAGGAGGAGGGCACCTGGCTCGGACACGTGCTGGAGCACGTCGCCCTCGAGCTGCAATGCCTCGCCGGCACGCCCGTCAGCTACGGCAAGACGCGCGGCTACGGCCTTCCCCGCGGGCACTACCACGTCATCTACAGCTTCGAGGAGGAGACGGTGGGCCTGGAGGCGGCCGAGCTGGGGCTGCGGCTCATCCGCCATCTGCTGCCGCCCGAGCGCGAGGCCCATCTGCCGGGACCGTGGGATTTCGCGGCAGAGCTCGAGGACCTCGTGCGCCTCGCCCAGCGCCGCGCCTTCGGCCCGTCGACCGCCGCCCTGGTGCGCGCCGCCGAGGAGCGCGACATCCCGTGGATCCGCCTGAACGACCGCTCGCTGGTGCAGCTCGGCCACGGCAAGTTCCAGCGCCGCATCCAGGCCACCGTCACCAGCGAGACCAGGCACACCGCCGTCGAGATCGCCTCCGATAAAAGGCTGACCAACCAGATCCTCTCCGACCTCGGCCTGCCGGTGCCGCGTCAGATGCGGGTGCGCGGGCCGAACGACGCCATCGAGGCCGCCGAGAAGGTCGGCTATCCCGTGGTGGTCAAGCCGCTCGACGGCAACCACGGCAAGGGCGTGTCGATCAACCTGACGACGGCCGAGCAGGTGCGCACGGCGTTCGAGAAGGCCTACGAGTTCTCGTCCGTGGTGATCGTCGAGAGCTTCCAGGAGGGCAACGACTACCGCATCCTGGTGATCGACGGCAAGGTGCGCGCGGTGGCCCAGCGGGTGCCCGGCCACGTCGTCGGCGACGGCCGGCGCACCATCGCCGAGCTGGTGGAGATCGTCAACCAGGACCCCCGGCGCGGCATCGGCCACGAGAAGGTGCTCACCCGGCTGGAGCTCGATCATCAGGCCCTGCGCCTGCTGGAGGGAGCCGGCCTCGGCGCGGAGTCGGTGCTCGCCGAGGGACAGGTCTTCTACCTGCGCTCGACCGGCAACCTCTCGACCGGCGGCACGTCCGTGGACAAGACGGACGCCGTCCATTACGACAACCGCGTCATGGCCGAGCGCGCGGTGAAGGCCGTCGGGCTCGACGTGGGCGGCGTCGATTTCATCTCGCCGGACGTCACCCGCAGCTACAAGGAAGCCGGCGGCGCCATCGTCGAGATCAACGCCGCGCCCGGCTTCCGCATGCACACGGCGCCCACCGAGGGCACGCCGCGCGACGCCGCCGGTCCGGTGATCGACATGCTCTTTCCGCCGGGCACGCCGTACCGCATCCCCATCGCCGCCATCACCGGCACCAACGGCAAGACGACCACCACGCGCATGGTGGGCCACATCCTCAAGCTCTCCGGAAACACGGTGGGCATGACCACCAGCGACGGCGTCTACATCGACGGCGAGCTGACGGTGGCCGGCGACATGACCGGCCCCTGGGCGAGCCATCTCGTGCTGCGCGATCCGTCGGTGGACGCGGCGGTGCTGGAGACGGCGCGCGGCGGCATCGTGCGCGCCGGCCTCGGCTGGCGCAAGTGCAAGGTGGGCGCGGTGCTCAACGTCGCCTCCGACCATCTCGGCATGGGCGGCATCGACGATCTCGACGAGCTGGCCGAGGTCAAGCGCGTCGTCGTCGAGGTGGCCCACGAGTGGTGCGTGCTCAACGCCGACGACGAGCGCGTGGCGCGCATGGCCGAACACAGCAAGGCCAGGCCGATCTACGTCACCCTGCAGCGGGAGAACGACCTGGTGCGCCGGCACATCCGCGACAAGGGCCGGGCGGTGGCGCTGGAGGAGGGCCTCAACGGGCGGATGATCGTCCTCTACGAAGGCGAGGAACAGATCCCGCTGCTGTGGGCGCGGCAGATCCCCGCCACCATCGAAGGCCACGCCATCCATAACATCCAGAACGCCATGTTCGCCACCGCCATCGCTCACGCCATGGGGATCAGCCTGGAGAACGTCCGCCAGGGCCTGCGCACCTTCACCACGGACTTCTACCAGACGCCGGGCCGCATGAACTTCTACAACGAGCACCCGTTCCGCGTGCTGCTCGACTACGCCCACAACGCGCACGGCATGGACGCCATGGCGCAGACGGTGCGCGGGCTCAACGTCACCGGCCGGCGCATCGGCGTCCTCGCCGCGCCCGGCGACCGCCGCGACGAGGACATCCTCGACCTCGCGCGCGCCGCCGCGCCCGCCTTCGACTTCATCATCCTGCGCGAGGACGACAGGCTCCGCGGCCGCAAACCAGGGGAGACCGGCGAGCTGGTCCGCCAGGGCCTCGTGGCCGCGGGTTTTCCCGCCGAGAGGATCTCCGCGGAGATCTACGGCGAGGTCGAGGCCGTGCAGCGCTCGCTGGAGACGGCGCAGCCCGGAGACCTGCTCGTCATCTTCGGCGACAAGCTCGGCCGCGACTGGGAGCAGATCGTCTCCTTCGGCCGCACCCCGGACGCCGCCGCCGAACGGGTCCCTCTCACGCCGATCTTCAGCGGCGAGGAGCCGCCGCTCGTCAGTCCCGTCCTCGAAGCCTCCGTGACGCGGCGGGCGGGGGAGCATGAGGACTGAGGCCGGAATAGCTGGCAATCAGATCTGTCGATGCCGCGTCTGCGGAAAGACTTGGCCATCATGGCTGCTCGCGAGCAAGCGCATTCGCGCTGCAGTGTGAAGCAGGATCCTGCGGCCCCGCCCGGTTCCTTGCGGCGCTCCACCCATTACCCAGTTCAAGGAGAATCCTATGATGTCGAATAACGAACACCCGAAGTCGAGCCTCACCAGGGTCTTTTGGCTCGCCGGCGCATTCAACGTCATCGGCGTCCTTGTCTTCTCGAAGCTCTTTACGAACTCGTTACTTTCCTCGCTCGACCCCGTAGTCTGTTCCTGGCTAGGCCTGGTATCCATCATGCTTTGGGGATTTGCCTATTGTTCGGTCGCCAGGTCCTACCACTTCGTGCCCTATCTTCTGTTGGTCTTCTTCGTTGAAAAGATGATTTACACCACGACATGGGCCATGTGGCTTACCAGGAATGGGAGCACGCTCCCGTCGCTTTTCGCCGAGTCTCCGCTTACCGCAACGTTTTACGCGATCTATGGCCCGGGCGACTTTGCGTTTGGCCTGTTCTTTCTCTGGGTGGCTGTCAAGGGCCTCCAGAAACGCTAGTCCCACTGCGTGAGCAGCGAGCCGGCCTCCTGCAGGTCGCGGGTGTCGAAGCCCTCGGTGAACCACTCGTAGACCGGCGCGAGCAGCGCGCGGGCCTCGGCGCTCCTGCCCAGCCCGTGCCACCGGCGAGCCAGGCTCATCGCGGCCCGCAGCTCCAGAGACCTGGCGCTTTGCCGCCGAGCGGTATCGAGCGCGCGCTGGAGATGGCCCTCGGCCTCATCGTCCGCTTCGCCGCGGCGCAGGAGCAGCTCTCCCTTCAAGCGGTAAAGCTCGGCGTCCATGAGGCTTTGGCCGCCGTCCGCCGAGATGGCCAGCGCGCGCTCGACGGTGGCGAGACCTTCCTCGAACCGGCCGGCCTCCAGGAGGTGGGCGGCCAGAAAAGAGAAGTGAATCACGCTCCCGGCGACGGTCCTGGCCGCCAGGCGGGCGTCGAGCGCCCGGCGCATGGTTTCGATGCCCGCCGCGACGTCCCCCTGCTCGGCCGCCACGCAGCCGAGCAGAAAGGCGCCGATGATCGAGAAGGGCCGCAGGCGGTGCTCGGCCGCGAGGTCCACCAGCTCGCGGGCCAGCGGCAAGGCTTCCCCGGCCTCGCGGCGGAAGAGGTGGAGGTCGGCCGAGAAGTACTTCACGAAGCCCACGGTGAAGGAGGCGGAGCTCTGGCGCACCTTCTCCAGAGCCTCGCGGCTGCGCTCCACGGCCTGGCCGGGGTAACCCAGGAACCAGAGGATCCATGACGACTGGGCCATGCCCCCGAGGAGAGGTTCGAGGAGCCGGTGACGTGAACGTTCGCGAGTCGACGTCTGGGAGCTGCTCAGAGCGATCAGGTCCTCCAGATGGCTGTGGGCGGCCACGATGTCTCCGAGATTGAGCAGGACGAAGCTCATCGACTCGAAGGCGTGCATGCGGAGGGTTGGGCTGCCCGCGCGCTCGGCCATCTCCACGAGCCGGCTCGCCGTCTCCAGGGCCTGGCGGGGTTGTCCACTGATCACGTGATCGGAAGTGAGCCCCCGCAGGACCTGGAAGAGCTGCGGATGGTCTCCTTCCCGCTGGCACAGCTCGAGGGCGCGCGCGTAGGCATTCCTCGCCTCCGGAACGGCGGGGGTGAGCCCCGCGCCCTTGGCGAGGCCGAAGGCCAGTTGCAGCCCGATCTCCTGCTCGTCGCGGGCCTTGCTTTCCGGCAGCTCCGCCAGCAGGCCGAGGGCCCTTTCGAGGTGGCCGGCGGCCTCCAGAAAGGCTGAAGATTGGAAGGCGTTCTCACCCGCGCGGCGCCAGAACGGCAAGGCTCGGTCCGGCAGGCCCGCTTCGGTGAAGTGATGGGCCACCAGCTCCGGCTGAGCCGTGGCGACCTCGGGAAAGCTCTCTTCCAGGGCTTCCGCGATTCGCTGATGGTGCCGCTTGCGGTCGCTCTTGAGCAGCGAGGCGTAGGCCGCGTCCTGCAGCAGGGCGTGCTTGAAGACGTAGCGCACGCGGGGCGGTAGGCCGCGGCGGAAGAGCAGCTCGGCGTGCACCAGCCGGTCCAGCTCGCGGTCGAGCTCCTCCGCGCTCCACGGCGAGACCGCCGCCAGGAGGTCGAGCGGGAGCTCGCGGCCCAGGGTGGCGGCGATCTGCGCCACTTCCTTGGCGGTGCCCAGCCGGTCGAGGCGCGCCATGAGCCACCCTTCGAGCGTGTCCGGGATCTCCAGCGCCGGCCCCTCTCGGCTGCGCTGCACCTCCCTGGAGCCCGTGGCGGCGGACTCGAGGACCATCTTGGTCATTTCCTCGATGAACAGGGGCACGCCGTCGGTGTGGACGGCGATCTGCTCCCGCAGGGCCGGGGCGAGACGCCGGTCCGCGATGAGCTGGTCGATCATCGAGCCCGTCTGGGAGCGGCTGAGCGGTCCGAGCCCGAGGCGCGTCATCGAGGAGCGCTGCTCCCAGGGAGGCGCGAATTCAGGCCGGAAGGTCAGCACCAGCAGCAGCGGCACGGCTTCGGCCCGGGACGCCAGCGAGCCGAGCAGCTCGAGAGTCGAAGGATCGATCCAGTGCAGGTCCTCGACGGCGAGCAGCAGCGGCTGCCGCTCCGCGCTGGCGAGGAGCAGAGCCAGAAGGGCCTCGAGCGTCTTGCGCCGCTGCACCTCCGGCGGCAGGGGAGGGTGCTCGCCGGCGGGCAGCGAGAGCAGAGCGGCGAGCGGAGGCAGGGCCTCGGGCGCCAGGCCATGGCGGGAGAGGGCCTCCCGGAGCCGCTCCAGCCTCAGCTCGGGAGGATCGGAACGGTCCGCGGCGATCCACTGGTCCAGCCACTGCGCGACGGGATGAAGAGGGCTGTCGTGGTGGAAGGGGGAGCCATGGCCTTCGAGCCACTGGCCGCCGCCCGCTTGCACTCGCCGGCGCAGCTCCCAGACGAGGCGGGACTTGCCGACGCCGGCCTCGCCGCTGACCAGCACCACCTGGCCGCGGCCCTCGCGGGCGAGGTCCCAGCGCGCGAGCAGGAGGCTCAGCTCCTGCTCGCGAGCGACGAGCGGAGTCAGCGCGCCGGTGCCCTGGAGCCGGTCGCGGGCCTCACGCTCCGCGGCCACGCGGTAGAGCTGGAGAGGCTGCGGGGCCGCCGGCATGGTGACCGAGCTCAGCTCCTCGCACTCGAACCAGCCTTGGATCTGCCGGAAGGTGCTGTCGCTGACCACCACAGTCCCCGCTCCGGCCAGGTTCTTGAGAAAGGCGGCGATCCCGGGCGCCTCGCCGAGGGCGGCTTCGGGGGCCGCGGCGCGCGCCACCACCATGGGACCGGTGTGGATGCCGATCCGCACCGCGAAGCCGTCCTGCCAGTCACCGCAGCGGGAGACGATCTCCAGGGCGGTGTGGACGGCGCGGCGGGCGTCGTCCTCATGGGCCTGAAGATCGCCGAAGTAGACCCGGCAGTCCTCGCCCTTGCCCGGCACGACGCGGCCTTCGAAGCGGCGGGCGGAGAGGACCGCCGCGATCTGCAGCCGCGGCAGGGCCTCGATCATCTCCTCGGGATCGGGCGAGCCGCCGCCGGCGCGGACCAGCCCGCAGGAGAGCACCGTCACCAGGCGCCGCTCCGCCGTCGAGGACGAGCGGACGGCCGAGTCGGCTACCGAGATCCTCGGCATGTCCAGGGTGATGGAGGTGTCGGCGGCGAGCTGCCAGGGCTCCCCCGAGATCGCCGCCAGGGAGGCCGCGACCTCGCCGGCGCTCCTGGGCCTGCGGTCCGGCTGCTTGTCCAGCAGGTGATCGACGAGGAGGGAGAAGTCGACGGGCAGGCTCGGATCGACTTCCTTGAGGGGAGTGTGCGGCTCATAGCAGAGCCGGTGCAGGGTGGCGGTGGTCGTCGCGGCCTGGAAGGGTGAGCGGGCCGTGACCATCTCGTAGAGCAGGACCCCGAAGGAGAAGAGGTCGGCCCGGTAATCGACTTCCTTCCCCTGTGCCTGCTCGGGCGCCATCGTGCGGGGGGTCCCCACCATGGCGCCGTCACGGGTGAGAGACGGTTCGCTCTTGTCGGCGTCCACCCGCTTGGAGATGCCGAAGTCGAGGACCTTGGCGTGCCCGTCCGGCGTCACCATCACGTTCTCGGTCTTGAGATCGCGGTGCACGATGCGCTGGGCGTGCGCCACGCCCAGCGCCGCGGCGATCTCGCGGGCCAGCGCCACGGCTCGCGGCAACGCGAGCGGTCCGTTGTGCAGCAGCAGCGAGAGCGGCGTGCCCTCGACGAGCTCCATGATGATGCAATCCGCGCCGTCAGCCTGCACCAGATCGAAGACCTGCACGATGGCGGGATGGTTCAGCCGAGCGCTCGCCCGCGCCTCGCGCAGCAGCCGTTCGCGCTGGGCGGCATCGCGGCTCCGCTGCGGCGAGATCCTCTTGAGGGCCACCCAGCGGTCCAGCCGTTCGTCGTAGGCCTTGAACACCTCGCCCATGCCGCCGGCACCCAATCTGGCCTCGAGACGATAGGGACCGATCCGCTCGCCTTGCAATCCTAGCCCTCCTCTATTGAGGATTCAGTTGAGAGATTATCCTATAGGATGAGCTGAGAACGTAGGGCCGCGGGATCCTTGCCCACAGCGTATCCCCCGAGAGGACGCCAAATCGGCCGGATCGCGGCGGGCGTTGTCTCCCTGGAAAGACGTTTTCACCGATTGGACCCCGTCAAAGTCGCTCCAATTCGCTCGTAGGGTGTTTATTCCGCTCGCAGAGTGTTTTTTCCACTCGAAGGGTGTTTGAAGCCAAAAAACACTCTCCTGGCCGTTTCGTAGAGTGTTTTTTCCCAAGAAACAGTGTTCAAACGGAAAAAACACTCTACGACGGGAAAAAACACTCAAAAAATCCGCCGTAGCGCCTTCGAGCGGATTGGAGCGTGTTTGAGCGGGCCGAAGCGTCTTCGAGCGGAACGGAGCGTCTTCGAGCGGACTGGAGCGCCTTCGAGGGGGTCCGGATTCAGCGCAAGGCCATTTTCGGAGGAGCGCCGGCGGACAAAAGAGTGCCCTGGCCGATGTCTCCGATCGCGAGCAGCCGCTGGAAGATCGGCTCCTTGCTGCTTCCAAGGGGCCAAGAAAGAGGCCGCTGCCGCTTCAGCCGTGGATCTCGTCGGGCCCGCAGCGGATGAGGGGGGCAGCCACCAAAGCCATCGAACGACGACGATCTACACCCATGTCTTGAACCGTGGAGGCAGAGGAAGGGCAGAGCCCGATCGACTCCTTATGGCTCCTTGTCGCGCGCTCGAGGCGAGTCATATGCACCACGGTAGGTCCGCCCTTCCCAGTGGCCTAAGAACGACCGGCGGAAGCACTTACCTCTCGCGAGCAAGGATTGAGAACCGCAGCCGTACCGCTTGAAGCCGAGGTCATAAGAACTCCAGAATGCCACCATATTCCGGCCGCCTTATTACTTGACGAGGGGCCGATCGGTGCTCTACCATGATTCAAGTGCT
This sequence comes from Acidobacteriota bacterium, assembly GCA_046765915.1. Classification (GTDB taxonomy): domain Bacteria; phylum Acidobacteriota; class Thermoanaerobaculia; order Multivoradales; family UBA5704; genus DATARR01. The sequence continues at coordinate 127,184 of JBKPTH010000002.1, forward strand.
TGCAGGAGAGCGGTATGCGGTTTTGGCTATTCGCAACTGCCTATGTCAAGGGGTACGCCGGTGAAGCCAGAGACATTCAGCGGAGAAGATCAGAGGTAGGTTGGGCGGCGATGACCGAAGTAATAACAAGGGAAGCCAGCACTGGGTATCATCAATCCAGCTCAAAATAGCCAACTCAAGAAAAGAGGAACTCATGCATCTAATTGAATCGATTTTTCAATTCCCAAATCCCAATACGCCTGACCTGGGTTGTTTTGTAAGAAGAAAGCACGAATTCGAAACTGACCCCGATGTAGACTTTCTAAACGTCCACGTGGAGTTCAGTCCATCGATTGACTTCAGTCCTAAATACCATCAGACGTATTTTCGAGTAATGTGTGGAGAGGCAGCGTTCTTTCAGAGGTGTCTGGTTTACATGACGGTTGATACAACCATCCCGCCTCCAGTTCTACAGAACTTCCCGCCGGGTTTTGTTTTGGGTGGCGACTATACTCCCCGTCCTTCCGAGTGGAATAGGTTTCCAACGCAATTAGGTGAACGGTTCTATTGGTTCTTCGGGCAACACCGTAACCCTGCCACCAGCACATGGCAGGCTGATGCTCTGGTGGGGCATAGCTATGACATCTACGAGAATGGCACGTTAAGTATAGTTCGATATGACGACACCGGAGGAGATCGCGATTTCAATGACTTAGTTTTGGAAATCGCAATTGTTGGAAGGCGTTCCTGGGGAGATTTGGTTCAAGCTCTAGACCAGGCTGCTGTTAACAAAGCAGTTCAAAAAAAAGGTATCCCCAAGTTAAGGTCACTTCTAAAGAAGCGTGGCAATTGAAGAATCCCTCTCCGGGCCGCCAGAGGGGCGGCGTAGGTTGGCGAGATGCGCCCAACTCAATCAGTCGAGCGGAGGGATACCGCACTGTCGTGCGGCCCCGCCGCCGTTACAGCGGAACTACCCGTAACGACAGAGAAAGGTCATGAATTATGTCAAGCAATTTCTTGCATATAGGTGTAGCAACCTTCGGAGCGGCAATTCAAGAAGTGGCCTATTGGTACGACCTCAGGGGCAAGTTGGAGGATGAGACTTACAGTGCTCTTTTGGGGTCATGGAAATATCGGATTGTTACTGCCTTAATGATCATCGGTTCAGGTATAGGAACTGCAATCTGGTATTATGACGAGCCATCACAATCTTTGCGAAGCTATCTCATACTGGGAGCAGCATTTCCACTAATTCTCAAGAAGGCTATATCAGTCCTGCTATCCAATCAGAATGTTCTTGGTGCAGAACGCTCTAGTGCACGTGAGCTTGCACGTGCTTATTTCCGTCAAGTATAACGAGGAGGCTAACGTGCAACGAGAATTTTGCCGCTCGCGAACTGTAGCCTGGTTTGTTATTGCCGCCACCTTCTTTACTGCGACACCCGCAGATCTCTGGGCACGAGAGGTTACCTCGCTCTGCGCCAACCACTTGGCTAACTTGAGTAATGAAATTACCGATCTTGCATTCGATGTCGTTCCGCCCCTGGCTCGGCAAGCCGTCAGGAAAGAGTACCCATCCACCGCCCGTCTATTTATACAGCTGCCAGTGAGCGACATTGACTTTCGGAAAATATTTGGAAAAAAACCCGTCTCCGCCTCAGACAAAGACGAGTTGAGAGACGTTCGCGAGAAGCTTAAAGCTGTGAACAGAAATGATGGCGACAGAGGCGTGAATGCCGACAATTTTGAGAAATTCCTTGGGAGTACTAAAGAGAGCTTCGTCGTAGTTGTGGGGCACAATGAAAGGGGGACATTCAAGTTTCTTGATGGTTCAGGCGAAGGCATTGGCGACTTGGCTAATGCTTGCGCTGCTGCTGGAAAATTGTGTGTTTTCGTGTCTTGCCAGTCAAGAAGCCATCTTGATAACACCGGAGCTCTAGGGCTGTCCAGGGAGGTCACCTTCGTGCAGGGTATCTACATAGCAAAGAAGGTGTCTGAATTTATAAATAGCCGGACAGAAAAGGCAACTACGCCTGAAGTACTAGCAAGTCGATTGTCTCGTGTCGAGTTAGTATCTCATCTCAAGCACAGAGTGACGTATTTAATTTTTAAAGGCTGTGGATCTATACTTGGAGTCGTTGTCGTCGCTATCATTATTCAGGCCCTTGAGGATGACTGCGACGGGGGAAAGAAGCCTTGCCCTCAACGGTGAAACTTTCCTGTGGCTACTGAAGATGGGGAGGCCTATGAGGCCTAACACTGCGCTGCACCGGACGCCAACCGCGCTTTTCAAGAACGGTCGTCGCCGATGAGCTTCTGTCGCGTTGGGCACTCGGAGGTAATATGAAATTTTTGCTCACACTCGCCACTTGGATGGTTCTGTCGAATACGTCTCTTTGGCAAATCCAGCAAGGATGTGGAGCCTTTTGACTATGAACGTTTTGGAGGAAAACAGTATGGTCCCAAAATCGGATTTTGACGGTAATGGAATTAGCGACTATGTGCCCCTATGGGTGAAGGATGGATCCGCATTTTTATGAACTACGGAACAAAAACAGAAAAAGCGAATCGACATTGATGCAGGCGGTGTTGGTGAGCTGTACGAGGCGAGGAGTAAGGTTGGTGAACGCGGATAACCCACTGTTTAAAAACCCATCTATTTTGGTCCGTTGGGTAGGTCAAAACCATGTTGTATTTACATGGACTGGCAGTAAATTCAAGAAAATATCGTTCCCGGCATTCCATGAGCAGCGCTAGAGCGTCGAAAATGCGGGGGTCACAAGCTTCTTGCAAGACTAGGGCGCCAACGCCACAGCTCCGTAGCCTCACCGACGACAGCAAGCTTCTTGGTCAAGAGACCTCTGGGATCCCGGATGAATTCCGAAAGAGTGTTGGCGTCCAGCAGGTAACGAAAGTCAGCCATCTTCAAAGATCCACGTCATCGAGCGGCGGTGGATCTTCGATTTCGGGGAAATCCTCATCAAGAGGCTCCCACGAGGCTGCAAGCTCCAACAGAGAAGGTCTCCGAACCGGCTCTACAACCAGACGATCCCCTTCTTTGCGGAGAAGAGCTTTGTTGCCAGGTAGCTCCAGGTCGCGCGGAATCCGCAATGCCTGATTCCGCCCGTTCCGAAACAACTGCACGATCCGTTCAGTCTGCACAACATCCTCCCTGCCGTGAGGGCGGCCTATGTCGAGACCTATGCTAACACAGGAGGCGCGTGTTCCTCCGGCTGTCGGGCCTCACGCCGCGCTCGCTATCGCGAGCTCGCCAGCGCTGAAACCCCGCATCCGCGGGCGACGTAGGGTCGTCCATGAATCCGCGAGCTGTTGCCGTCGTCCTGCTGGCGATGCTCGCGAAGGAATCCATGGCGGCCCCGGGCCGCGGCCCGACCGGCAAGCTGAAGCCCTGCCGCGTGGCGGACGTGGAGGAGGAGGTCCTCTGCGGCCGCTACGAAGTCTATGAGAACCGCGCCGCCGGAACGGGAAGGAAGATCGGTCTCAATATCGTGGTTCTGCCGGCGAAGACGCCGGATGCGGCGTCCGACCCGCTGGTCTTCCTCGTCGGCGGCGGCGTCGCTCCAGCCACCGGGTACGCGGGTTTCCTCAGCAGAGCTTTTCCCGACCTGCGGCTGCGCCGCGACGTCCTGCTGATCGATCAGCGGGGGAGCGGGGCGTCCAATGCGCTGGACTGCGAGCTGTCCACGGATGCCGCGAACGCGGAGTATCGGGACGAGGCCCGCTTTCTGGAGGCGGTCCGCCGTTGCCGCAAGGAATTGGAGCGCAAGGCCGACCTGCGCTACTACACGACTCCTCTCGCGATGGATGACCTGGACGAGATCCGCGGCTGGCTCGGATATCCGCGGCTCGACCTCTACGGCGTCTCCTATGGAACCCAGGCGGCGATGGTCTTCCTGCGCCAGCATCCGGAACGCGTCCGCTCCGTCGTCCTGCAAGGCGTGGTCCCCCTCGACACGCCCATGTGGCTCGAATATCCCCGGAACTCCCAACAGGCGCTCGAGCAGGCCTTCGCCGCTTGCGCCCGGCAGCAGGGTTGCCGCGACGCCTTTCCGAACCTCGCGCAGGAATTCAGCGCGCTTCTGGAACGCCTGGCCGAGAAACCGGTGAAGGTCAAGGTGAGCGAGTCGGAGATCCCGATCGACGCCGAGATCCTGCGCTTCTTCGTGACAAGTGTGTTGTATTCAGCAGAGAGAATCCACGACCTGCCCCTGCTGATCCACCTCGCCCATGCAGGCGACTATCAACCGCTCGCCCGGAAGTTGGCTTCCAGGGGAGAGGGCGGGAGCGGGATTCCGAAAGGCGTCTATCTCTCGATCGTTTGCAGCGAGGAGCTCCCGCAATTCGACCCGGCCGCGTTGCCGGCGGCAGCGGCCGGCACCTTCCTGGGCGAATTCCGTCTCGGCCGGGAGATCCTCGCTTGCAAGGAGTGGCCGCGCGGCTGCCCAAGGACTACCGGGCGCCGGTCCGGTCCAACGTTCCTGCCTTGGTCCTGACCGGAGCCCTGGATCATGCGACCCCGCCGCGCTATGGCGAGAGGCTGGCGCGGTCCCTCGCCAACGCGCGGCATCTCGTCCTGCCCAACCGGGGACATAACGATATAGATCCATGCGTCTCGGGGATGATCCAGGCTTTCGTCACCGTTGGCGATCTGAAGGGTCTGGATACGAGCTGCCTCGCGAAGACGGAGGATCTCTCCTTCGCGCTGCGCGCCGAGGAGCTGGTCAACCACTGAGGCGCGGAATCGCCGCGGCATTGACGCAGACCCCTGAGGAGCGCGCTAGCCGCCTGTCCTGAAGCACCCCTCGGTGATCGTCTGGTTGCCGCCCTCCGCGATCGCCAGGACTTCGAAGTTGTAGTCCGTGCCCGGCTCCAGGAACTCCGCGGGCACGGTCACCTGGGTGGCATTCCCCGGCAGATGGATGTCGAACACCTCGTCGTTCTCGACGATCACCTCGTAGCCCGCGATCTCGACGGGCTCGCCTTCGATCGTCTCGGTCACCGGATGCCAGGAGATGACCGCGGGGATCGTCACGCCTTGGGCGCAGGCACCGCCCGGCCCCGGCTGGATGATCTGCGGTCCCTGCGGGATGTCGTGGTCGAATTCCGCCGTTCCGACCAGCCTGCCGTCCCCCCGTATCTTGCCGACGAAGAGGTACTCTCCCTCCGGGAAACGGTCGAAGAACTCGTCGAGCGGCAGCTCGTCGAGCGTCGGCTCGACGCTTTCCAGGAAGAGCTCCGTCCCGCCCCCTTGCGCGAGCAGGCTTCCCTGCGCGGTGGCCGAGAAGATCTTCTGGCCTCGGGGAGCGTAGATGTCGATCGACTTCCAGCCGTCGGCGTCGAGGAAGAACTGGATCCCGATGTCCTGGGCGGTCGAGTTGTACTCGATGATCATCCGGACGTCCTTGAAGGGGATCGCGTGAGCCGCGTGCGGAAGGACGCCCGCAACGGCGAGCGCGACGGCCGCTCCGATGAAGACCTTCTGCGTAAGAGCGTGAGCCATGATGGCACCTCCTTGGAATGCCGGCCGGGTCGTCCGCGACCCGTGCCTGTATCGTGAGATGCAGGGGCGCCCACAATCCTTCGCGGGGTAGAGCTTGAGGTAGCATGAACGTCCTGATGGAAATCGTTTTCGAGTCCGCATCCACAGACCAGCACTTCGAGCAGATCCTGGAGCTGCAGAGGCAGAACCTGTTCAGCGCGATCAGCGAGGAGCAACAGGCGCGGCAAGGGTTTGTCTTTGCCGAGCACACGGTGCCCTTGTTGAAAAGGATGGCCGCGCATCTGCCGCAGGTGATCGCGGTCAGCGATGGCAGAGTGGCCGGCTACAACCTGGCCATGCACGTGTCGCTGAAGAGCGAGATGCCTCGCCTGGTGCCGATGTTTACCGAGTTTGAACGGAGCCAATACCGGGGCAGGCCTCTGACGGCGTATAACTTCATGGTGGGAGGGCAGATCTGCGTCGACAAGGACTTCCGGGGTCGCGGGCTGCTGCGCCGGCTCTACCACGAGACCAGAAACAGGTTGCCGCCGGGTTATCAGCTCTGTGTGACGGAAGTCTCGGTACGAAACGGCATCTCCTTGGAGGCCCACCTGAGGATGGGATTCGACGTGGTCAGTACCTACCATGACGGCAGGGAGCTGTGGAAAGTGGTGGTGTGGGATCTTGAAAGCGCTGACGGCTCAGGCGCGGGCTGCGTCCGCGGCCAGTAAATCGGCCAGCAGCACGATCCGCCTTCTTAGCGACCGCAGGTCCACGAACTCCTCCCGCGTGTGCATGCCGCCGCCGATGGGGCCGAGGCCGTCGAGCACCGGGACGCGCCCGGGATCGGCGAGGAAATTCGGGAAGGAGATGCCGCCGCGCTCGGTCTCGATCTCCAGGCTCCAGCCTCTCTTCGCGGCAAGCTCGACGGCGCGCTGACTCCACCCGGTATGCGGGCCGTGCGGATCCACCGGCGGGATGGACTGGCCGAGGCCGAAGGCGAGCGAGGTGCCGGTGGCCACGGCGATGTCGCGGGCCAGGGCTTCGAGGCGTTGGGCGATCCCGGCCTGCTCGGCGGCGCGGAGGAAGCGGGCCTCGCCCTCGGCGACGGCGCGGTCCGGCACGACGTTGAGCTGCCGCTCGGTGCCGACGAGCGAGGCCGAGCCGGCGAGATCCTCGACGAAGGTGGTATCGCCCGCCACGAAGCGGCCGACGTTGACCGTCGGTCCGCCGTCGCGCTGGGAGAGGGCTTCCGCCTCGACCACCCAGCGCGCCGCGGCGGCGAGGGCCGAATGGCCGTCCCAGTAGTGCAGGCCGGAGTGGGCCGCCTTGCCGTGCGCCTCCAGCCGCCATTGGAACATGCCCCGCCGGCCGGCCACGATGGTCTCGCCGTCGCCGGCCCATTCGCCCGGCTCCAGCACCCAGACGGCGCGGGCGGACTCGCCCCAGCGATGAGTGGCCGCGTGCGACAAGGAGCCGCCCACCTCTTCGTCCGGAACGCCGACGAGCAGCAGGTCCGGCGGCGGCTGCTGGCCGCGGTGGCGGAGGAGGTCCAGCGCGCCGACGAGCGTCGCGAGCCCGCCCTTCATGTCGATGGCTCCCGTGGCCAGGAGCCGTTCGCCTTCGACGCGTGACTCCGCCGCCGGCAGGACGGTGTCGAGATGGCCGATGAGCAGCAGGTGTCCGCGCGAGGTCTCCGGTCCTCGCGCCTGGAGCACCGGCACGAGCGCGCCGTCCATCTCCGGCGAGGCTTCGTCCCGGATCTCGCTGCTCAGCCCCCGCTCGCACAGGGCCCCCGCCAGCCGCTCGGCCATTCTGCGCAGCCCCGCGGGATCGCCGCTCGGCGAGGAGATGGCGGTCAGCTCGCGAAGGAACGCCAGGGTGTCGTCGAAGATGGAGTCGGGGAGGGTTTCCATGCTGGATAGGGTATCGCAGGCTCGACCTCACCCCCGGCCCCTCTCCTAAAGGAGAGGGGAGAAAAGTGCTTCAAGCCCCTCTCCTTTAGGAGAGGGGTTGGGGTGAGGTCGAGTGGGCAAGGTCGCGCGGTGTTGTAGAGTACTCCTCCAGGAGGTCCGATCCCATGGTCAGCGCCGTCATCCTGCTATCGGTGGAAAAGACGAGAGTCAACGAGGTGGCGGAGCAGCTCGTGGATCTGACGGGGATCACCGAGGTCTACTCCGTGGCCGGCCAGTACGATCTGGTGGCGGTGGCCCGCGTGCGCGACAACGACGCCATTGCCGACGCCGTCACCCGGCAGATGTTGAAGATCGAGGGCATCATGCGCTCGGAGACCCTGATCGCCTTCCGCGTCTTCTCGCGCTACGACCTCGAGCGGATCTTCTCGATCGGGGCCGAGGAGCCGGTGCGGTAACAACAAGGACGAAAAGGACAACAGGGACGAAAAGGACGAGGTTCTCTATCCTTTGCCGGTGAGGTTCCTCACGATCTCCTGGTACCCCGCTTCCTGCCGCAGCGTCTCGAAGTCCGGGTCTTTCTCTAAGGCCGCTGCGTCCTTCCATCCTCTTTCCAAAGCATGGCGAAGGTCGGCCAGGGCCTTCTTGCGGTCGCCTTTACGGGCATAGGCGGCGGCACGGTTGTACCAGACGTGGGGGCTCTCGGGCTCGATCTCGGCGGCGATCGAGAGGACGAAAACCGCTCTCTCGTACCGCTTCTCGTCCATGAACTTCTGCGGCAGGTAATAGCTGGTCTGCACGCCGATGGTGTTGAGGATGCGCTGGGCGGACAGGCGCTCGTCGGCGGTCCGGCCGGACTGCGCCTTCTTGCGCAGCTCGCGGATGCGGAGGGCCGAGACGACCTGCGTCACGGTCATCGGATCGCCGGCCGCGTCGACCGCCGCGAGGATGCCTGGCGCGGTCTCCAGGAGCTCCTTGTCGTGCTGGAGGCGGGCTGAGCGTTCCTTGAGCTCGCGCTGGAGCCCGGGATCGGCCGCCAGCTCGGCGGCCTTGCGCGCGGCCTCGGCGGTGTCGCGCAGGCCGGCGAAGTCCGCGGCGGCCGCCGACCAGGTGCGCTGCGCCTGCACGGCATCGCCGGCGGCCTCGAAGGCGCGGGCGCGCTCCAGGGCGTCCTTCCATAACGCTTCCACGAGCGCGGCGTCCTGCGGCCGCTTGCCCGCCTTCATCGCCTGGAGCTCCATCCAGTCCAGCGCGCGGGTGGCGAGCGGCTGGGGCGGCCATTGATGGACGCCGTCGAAGATTTCGAGATGCGAGACGATGCCGGCGGCGGCGAGGCGCGGCTCGAGATCCATCATCTCGTAGTAGTTGAAGTCCTTGTCGCCGACGGTGCCGAAGAAGATGAAGGGATCGCCTTTCTTGGGCGGCGCGGGAAAGGGAAAACCGGCGCCGGCGCCGACGATGCCCGCGATGCTGCCCGGCACGGCGCGGGCCAGCGTGCAGGCGGAGCGCACGGTGCCCGAGAAGCCGGCCAGGTAGACGCGGGCGTCGTCGACGCGGAAGCGCTCGTGGGTGTCCGCCCACAGGGCCTGCATCGCCTTCACGTTGGGATCCAGGCTGGTATCGCTCAACGTGTTATTGGAGCTGGCGAGGATGTAGCCGTGCTTCTCCGCGCCGGCGCGAAACGCCTCGGCGGCGAGAGTGCCGCGGGAGCGCGGATCGAGGATGATGAGGATGGGCCAGGCGCGCTCGGGCGTGTAACCGCTGGGAAGGTAGAGGGCATAGGATTCCTCAGGGGCGGCGGCGCAGGTCACGCCCTCCACGATCCGGCCCTGGGCGAAACCGGCGGCCGGAGTCTCCGACAAAGCGGCCGGCGCGGCGAGCAGCAGCGAAAGGGCGAGAGCGGCTCTCATATCCTGGTGAATCCTCGCGGAGAGGGCCCGCATTCCAACGCCGCGCGATCCTGCCTTCCTGGCGCTCTCGGCAGGAGAATTGCAAAAGAATCGGCGCACTTGCGGGGGTGTATCTATGTTGCTGAAGGCTGATTCTCGTCCACGGTTCCCGAGCAGTCCATCTCCGGTCCGCTCCGGTCCTCTCGGCGTCGTGCCGCCCCAGGTGGATCTGGAGGCGACCCTTCCTCTGGGCCAGACGGTTCGGCCGTCGTCGGACCTGCTGCCGATGCGCTGCCTGCGCTGTCAGGGTCCGATCGAGCGCGGCACCGCGCCGGTGCGCATTGAGCGCAACGGTTACCGGCTGGCCTGGGAGGCGGTGCCGGCCTGGATCTGCCGGCGGTGCGAGCTGTCGTACTTCGAGCCGCACGAGGTGGAAACTATCCAGCGGGCGCTGCAGGCGATGCGGACGCTGCCGAAGGGGTGACCGCCGCCTCTTCATCGGCCCCCATCACCAGCGCCCGCACCTCGTCGATCCGCGCCTCGGTGTCCGCCTCGCCCAGCTCGATCAGGCGGTGCAGGTAGTCCTCCTGGAACATCACCATGCTCAGGAAGTCGGAGGGCTCGGTCTCCTTCGTCCCCAGGCTGCGCGTGAGATAGCGGAAGCCGGCGGGCAGGCGGGGCTCGTATTCGTTGGCGAGCTCTCCCAGGTCCTGCGACGGCCGCAGCACCTGGATCTCGATGTGGCGGAGGTGGCCCCGGTCCTCGGGAGGCATCTTGGCGAGCAGCTCGTTGAGGCTCACCAGCCGCCGCACGTCCTCGTCCAGCACGTCGAGGAAGATGGCGTCCGCGAGATGGCTGAGGATCTGCACCGGCGGCGGATAGCCCTCGCTCTTGCGCCTCTCCGCCTCTGCGTAGCTCGGCTCGTAATGCGGCGAGACGGCGAGGATGCGGCTGGCGCCGAGGCGGAGGGCCGGCACGAGCGGCGTGGAGAGGCGCATGCCGCCGTCGCCGTACCAGTCGTCCCCCAGGCGCACCGCCGGGAAGAACAACGGCAGGGAAGCCGAGGCCATGACGTGCTCGATCGTGATGCGGGCGCTGGCGCTGCGGTGCCGGGGCTGGTTCCAGAGGTTGACGCCGCGTCCCTGCACCCAGGTCACCGTCTGTCCCGTCGTGTAGTTGAGGCCGGTCAGCGCCAGGGCCTTGAGGCGGCCGGATTCGAGGTTGCGCTCGATGCCGATGACCTCGCCGTCCACGGTCGGGGCGGTGCGCCGGATGGTGTCGTAGAGCGGCCGGGTGTCGACCAGCCCGCGGACGGTGGGCGCCAGGGAGCCGCCGCCGGACGCCAGCCGGGTGGCCCAGCGCGTGAAGTGGGCGACGAGCGACGGGACGTCGACGCGGAAGATGTCCTCCACCCGCAGGCGCGCCCAGACGTCGCACAGCTCGCACGTCGCGTCGGCGAGCGAGCCGGCCCGGGCGGCGTAGTGCACGGCGTTGATCGCTCCGGCGGAGACCCCGGTGATGATCGGGAAGTTGAGGTCCGGCAGGTGGCGGGCGAGGCACCGCATCACGCCGGTCTGGTAGGCCCCGCGCGCGCCGCCGCCGGAGAGGACGAGCGCGAGGTCGGTCCGCGGCGGCACGCTCGCCTCTATGGCCGGGAGACCGGCCTCCATGGCATGATCGCGCTCGATTTCCTGGATCACGCGGTCACTCTATAAGAGGAAAAGGAAATGAAAACCATTCTCAAGCTGCTCGGGCTCCTGGCGGTCATCATCGTGGCTGCTTTTCTCTTCATCTTCTCGGGGTGCTACGACGTAGCTGCAAGCAAGCCCGATGCCGGTTTGATCTCCTGGGTCCTCGATACGACGCGGAACCGCTCGGTCCACCGCGCCTACGAGAGCCTGGAGGGGAAGGTACAGATTCCGCCGCTGGACGATCCGCAGAGGCTGCGGACCGGCCTCGTCCACTACCACGAGATGTGCGTCACCTGCCACGGCGCTCCCGGGATCAAGGTTTCGGAGATCGGCCAGGGGCTCACCCCGTTCCCGCCCGAGCTCGCCCGGGGAGGCGGGGACGAGCCGCTGGAGACCTACTGGATCGTCAAGAACGGCATCAAGATGACCGGCATGCCCTCTTTCGGTGTCACCCACACGGACGACGAGATCTGGGCCATCGTCGCCTTCGTCAGCCGGCTGCCGAAGCTCTCGCCGGAGCAGTACCAGGCCATGGTGAAAGAGGCCGGCCTGGGCCAGCCAGGCGAAGAGCCGGACGGGGCCCCCAACCAGGCGCAGCCGACGGAGGAGCATCACGAGCATACGCATGCTCCGGGGACCAAGCCGCATAGAGATTGACCCGATTCGGCCGTTCTCGACGATCGGAACGCTGTCCGCGCCGTCGGGCCCCTCACCTCCCCAAACCCCTCCTCTCCCACCGCACACCCGACCGCCGGGAGAGGAGGGGTTTTAAAAAACAAAATCAAAAGCAGTCTCCCTCCTCGCCCGGGAGGGTGGGTGTGAGGCGGGAGAGGAGGGCCGGGGAGGTGAGGGGCCCGGCGGCGCGGACGATGTTCGATTCTCGGGGAGGGTTGAATCGGCGCTATCCGAGACGCGGAGGACATCACCGGGCCTTCTTCGATACACTCCCCCCGTCATGAACCTGGGCGACCTGGAGCTCACGCACGTCAGCGACGGCGGGTTCCGCCTCGACGGCGGGGCCATGTTCGGCGTCGTGCCGCGGGTGTTGTGGGAGAAGCCCTCGCCGCCGGACGCGCAGAACCGTATCCGCATGGGCACCAACTGCCTGCTGGTGGCGCGCGGCAGCGATCTCCTGCTGATCGACACCGGCATCGGCGACAAGCACGACGCCAGGTTCCGCGACATGTACGGCATGGACCCGGAGGCCGTCCGGCTGCCGGAGTCGATCCGCCGGGCCGGGTACGAGCTGGAGGACGTGACCCACGTCCTTCTGTCCCATCTCCATTTCGACCACTGCGGCTGGAACACCCGCGAGGCTGGCGGCCGCATCGTGCCGACGTTCCCGAAGGCGCGGTACTGGCTGCAGCGCGGCGAGGTGGAGCACGGTCGTCATCCCAACGAACGCGACCGGGCGAGCTATTTCCCGGATAATTGGGAGCCGCTCTTCGAGGCCGGCGTCGTCGAGCTGTTCGGCGATGAGGCGGAGCCGATCCCCGGGGTGAGAGCGGTCCGCGTCCCCGGGCACAACGCGGACATGTGCATTGTTCTCCTGGATGGGGGAGGCGGTGCGAAAGCGGTCTACTGGGCCGACCTGGTGCCGACCACGGCGCACGTCTCCTACCCCTGGATCATGAGCTACGACCTGTACCCCCTGACGACGCTGGAGAACAAGAAGATCTGGCTGCCGCGAGCCGCGCGGGAGAACTGGCTGTGCGTTTTCGAGCACGATCCCGATATTCCGTTCGGCCGGCTGGTGGAGGAGAAACCCGGACGCTTGAGGGCGCTCCCAGCCGAGGTTCCCGAGGCGCGACTGGCACGGACTGGCACGGACTGACACGGACCCTTCAAACCAAATTCAGAAAATAGAGAGATTCCATGGCCCAGGAAGAGTTCGACCTCATCATCATCGGCAGCGGTCCGGGCGGCTACGTGGCGGGGATCCGGGCGGGGCAGCTCGGCCTCAAGGTCGCCGTGGTGGAGAAGGACCCGAAGTTCGGCGGCACCTGCGGGCTGCGCGGCTGCATCCCCACCAAGGCGCTGCTGCACACGGCGGCGGTGCTGGACGACATCCGCGACGCGGGCGATCTGGGGATCCAGATCGCCGAGCCGACGCTGGACATCGTCAAGGCGCAGGACCGCAAGCAGAAGGTGGTGGACGCCAACGCCAAGGGGATCGACTTCCTGTTCAAGAAGAACAAGGTGACCGGCCTGCGCGGCGTCGGGCGGATCACCGGCCCGCACGAGGTGGAGGTCGAGAGCAAGGACGGCAAGACGAGCTACGGCGCGAAATTCATCATGATCGCCACCGGCTCGGTGCCGCGGGACATCCCCATCGCGCCGGCGGACGGCGAGCGCATCCTGAGCTCGGACCACATCCTGGAGCTGAAGCAGGTACCCGGGTCGCTAGCGGTGCTCGGGGCGGGCGCGGTGGGCACCGAGTTCGCTTCGATCTACGCCTCCTTCGGCTCCAAGGTGACGCTCATCGAGATGCTGCCGCGCGTGCTGCCCATCGAGGACGAGGAGGTCTCGGCGGAGCTGCAGCGGGCGCTGCGCAAGCGCGGCCTGGAGGTGCTGACCGGCGCCAAGCTGTCGAGCGTCGAGCGGACGGAGAGCGGCCTCAAGCTCAACCTCGAAGGCGGCAAGAAGAACGTGGTCGAGGCGGACATGCTGCTGGTCGCCATCGGCCGCCGGCCGGTCACCGAGAACCTCGGCCTGGAGGCGCTGGGCATCGAGCTGGAGCGCGGCTACGTCAAGGTCGATCTCGCCACGATGCAGACCGCCGTGCCGCACATCTACGCCGTCGGCGACGTCATCAACACGCCGTGGCTGGCGCACGTCGCTTCGTCCGAGGGCATCCTGGCCGTCGAGCACATGGCGGGATTGAAGCCGCGGCCGATCAACTACGACCGCGTTCCCTCCTGCACCTATTGCGAGCCCGAGGTGGCGAGCGTCGGCCTCACGGAAGCGAAGGCGCGCGAGCGGGGCTACGACGTGCAGACGGGCAAGTTCCCGCTCTCCGCGCTCGGCAAGGCGAGGATCCTCGGCAAGACCGCCGGCTTCGTCAAGGTGGTGCGCGAGAAAAAGTACGACGAGCTGCTGGGCGTCCACATCGTCGGCGTGCACGCCACGGACCTCATCGCCGAAGCCTGCGTGGCCTTGCAGATGGAAGGCACGGACGAGGAGCTGTTCCGCACCATGCACGCCCATCCGACGCTCTCGGAAGCCGTCATGGAGGCGGCCCACGCGGCGCATGGGCAGGCGATACATATCTGAAAACTATGTCCAAACTAGGCAAGAACTGGGGTCCTCTCCATCCCCCGGTGGTGGAGACCGAGCGGCTGGCGAAGACGGAGCTGCCGAAGGAGAGGCAGCTCGAGCTCTACCGCTACATGAAGCTCAACCGCATGGTGGAGGACCGGCTGGGCAATCTCTACCGGCAGGGCAAGGTGGTGGGCGGGCTCTACTCCAGCCGCGGCCAGGAGGCGACGTCGGTCGGCTCGGCGTACGCCTTGGAGCCGCAGGACGTGATGGGACCGCTCATCCGCAACCTCGGCGCCATGCTGGTGCGGGGGGTGCAGCCGCGCGAGGTCATGATGCAGTACATGGCCAAGAGCGACAGCCCGACCGGCGGCAAGGACGGCAATACCCACTTCGGCGATCTGCAGCGCGGCTTGGTGGCGCCCATCTCCATGCTCGGCGCCCTGATCCCGGTGATGGCCGGCGTGGCGCTCGCCGGCAAGATGCAGGGCAAGAACCTCGTCGCCCTGACCTATATCGGCGACGGCGGCACGTCGACGGGCGATTTCCACGAGGGGCTGAACCTCGCCGCCGTGCTCCACGTGCCGTTCGTCCTCATCGCCGAGCACAACGGCTGGGCCTACTCGACGCCGACCTCGCGGCAGATGCGGATCAAGAACATCGCCACCCGCGCCGCCGCCTACGGCATCCCCGGCGAGACCATCGACGGCAACGACGTGCTCGCCGTCTACGAGACGACGAAGCGGGCGGTCGAGCGGGCACGCGCCGGCGGCGGTCCGAGCCTCATCGAGGCCAAGACTTTCCGCATGAAGGGCCACGCCGAGCACGACGACGCCGGCTACGTGCCCAAGGAGCAGTTCGACGAGTGGAAGCCGAAGGATCCCATCGAGCGCTTCGAGCGCCATCTGCTCGGCGAGGGCGTGGCCGGCGAGGAGGAGCTCAAGGCCATCGTGGCGGAGATCGATGCGCGGCTCAACGAGGAGGTCGACTTCGCCCTCGCCTCGCCGATGCCGCCGCCGGAGCGCGCCTTCGAAGGCGTCTACGAGCCGGGTCCCGAGGGAGTGTCCGTCTGATGGCCGCCGTCACCTACCTCGAAGCCGTCCGCCAGGCGCTGTGGGACGAGATGGAGAAGGACGAGCGGGTGTTCATGCTCGGCCAGGACATCGGCACCTACGGCGGCGCCTTCCGCGTCACCGCCGGCTTCCTGGAGCGCTTCGGCGCGGAGCGCATCGTCGACACGCCGATCAGCGAGTCGGCGATGGTGGGCTGCGCCATCGGCGCCGCCATGATGGGCCTGCGGCCGGTGGTCGAGATGCAGTTCATCGACTTCATCTCCTGCGCCTTCAACCAGATCGTCAACTTCGCCGCGCCCAACCGCTACCGCTGGGGCCAGCCGGTGCCGCTCGTCATCCGCGGGCCGGCGGGCGGCAACGTCCACGGCTCGGCCTACCACAGCCAGAACCCGGAGTCGTACTTCCACCATACGCCGGGACTGAAGGTCGTCGCGCCGGGCACCGTGGCCGATGCCTACGGCCTGCTGCGGGCGGCCATCCGCGATCCGAACCCGGTGCTCTACTTCGAGCACAAGTACCTCTACCGGCGGCTGAAGGACGAGCTGCCCGCCGGCGATGGCCGGGACGGTCTGGTGACGATCGGCAAGGCGCGGCTGGCGCGCGAGGGAAGTGACCTGTCCATCATCACCTGGGGTGCTATGCTCCACGTGGCGCTGGAGGCCGCCGGGCGCCTCGAAGCGGACGGGATCGACCTGGAAGTCCTCGATCTGCGCACGCTCAAGCCCCTCGATCAGGAAGCCATCCTCGCGACCGTCCGCAAGACCAGCCGGGTGATCGTCCTGAGCGAGGAGCAGACCACGGGCTCGGTGGCCGGGGAAGTGGCGGCGCGGATCGCCCAGCACGCCTTCGACTGGCTGGACGGGCCGGTGCACCGGCTCTGCTGTCCGGATACCCCGGTCCCCTACAGCCCGACGCTCGAAGAAGCCTATCTGCCCAACGTGGACAAGCTCGTCGCCCGGGTGCGTGAGCTGGCCAGCTACTGAGAGGGAACGGAGAGCTTATGGCTACGGAAGTCGTGATGCCCCAGATGGGAGAGTCGATCGCCGAGGGCACCATCACCCGCTGGCTGGTGAAGGTGGGCGACAAGGTGGAGCGCGATCAGCCGCTGTTCGAGATCTCGACCGACAAGGTGGACGCCGAGATCCCCAGCCCGGCCTCGGGAACGCTGACGGAGATCCGCAATCAGGAAGGCGAGACGGTGCCGGTCAACCAGGTCGTGGCGGTGATCGGCGAGTCGGGCGAGCAGCCGGCCGCGGCGTCGTCGAGAGAGGCCGAGCCTCCTCCTGAGCCGCCCTCGGTGACGGACCAGAAGGAAGCCGATAGACCTCCCGAGGCGCCCAACGTCGCGGCGCCGAAGGACACCGAGGAAGCCAAGCGCGAGGAGACCGCCCGCGAGGAGCCGGCGCCGCAGGTGGCCTCGCCCGAGCCGGCGCCCAAGCCCGAAGCCGCGGAGGCGACATCGGCGAAGGAAGGGGACGAGGCGGAACGGCTGCGCAAGTTCTCCAGCCCGCTGGTGCGCAGCATCGCCGCCAAGGAAGGGGTGAACCTGGAAGAGGTCGAGGGCACCGGCGCGCAGGGCCGCGTGACCAAGCAGGATATCGAGAAGTTCCTGGAGCAGCGCAAGGCGGCACCGGCCGCGCCTCCCGCGGCAGCCCCGGCGCCCGCGGCTGCGCCGCCTCCGGCCGCCGCGGCCGCTGCTCCTTCGGCACGCCAGGCCCCGGCGGGCTTCCACGTGCCGGCCTATGGGCCGGGCGAGAACGTCGAGATCGAGCCGATGTCGAAGATCCGGCAGATCACGGCGGCTCACATGGTGTACTCCAAGGCCACCTCGGCGCACGTCACCACCGTCTTCCACATCGACATGTCGCGCGTCAACCGCGCCCGCGCCCGCGCCAAGGACGGCTTCCAGCGCAAGGAAGGCACCAAGCTCACCTTCATGCCCTTCATCTTCAAGGCGGTCGCCACGGCCCTCAAGGCACACAAGACCGTCAACGCTTCCATCGACGGCACCAACATCGTCTACAAGAAGGACATCAACATCGGCATGGCCGTCGACATGCCGGGGCGCGGCCTCATCGTGCCGGTGATCAAGAACGGCGACACCCTGAGCCTCGTCGGTTTCGCCAAGGCCGCCAACGACCTGGCGGACCGGGCGCGCTCGAAGAAGCTCAAGCCCGAGGAGACGCAGGGCGGCACCTTCACCATCACCAACCCGGGCGTCTTCGGCAGCCTCTTCGGCACGCCGGTGATCAACCAGCCGCAGGTGGCGATCCTCGGCGTCGGCACCATCGAGAAGCGGCCGGTGGTCGTCGAGGACGAGAACGGCAACGACGCGATCGCCATCAAGACGATGTGCTACCTGGCCATCACCTACGACCACCGTCTGGTGGACGGCGCCGACGCCGACCGCTTCATGATCGACGTCAAGAAGGTGCTCGAAGAGGATCCCTGGACCGAGCTGGAAGCGTACGTATAAGGGCCTCAACCACCGCTCCGCCAAAGGACCACAACGATAACAAGGACAACAAGGACAGAAGGCTGACTCACCTGTCCTTGGAGTCCTTGTAATCCTTTGGGTCCTTTCCTTTGCGATTCAGGGCGCGCCTACTCCCTCGAAGAAGTCGCACTCCCGCACCTCGACGCCCCACCCCACGGCCTCGCCCAGGTGAGCCGCCGGGTGCATCGAGGCGATCTCGATCGCCTCGGCCATGTCTTTTGCCTCGACGATGAAGAACGCTCCCGCCACCTCCTTCGCCTCGGTGTAGGGACCGTCGGTGACGATGGGTCTGCCTTTCCGCGGCCGGATCGATTTCCAATCCTGAGGCATCGAGAGGGAAGCGACGACGCTCACCTTGCCGGTCCCTTTCAGAGCCTCGTCGTGCGCCTTGCACTCCTTCACGATCGCGTCCAGCTCGGCCGGCGGCAGCGCCTGGAACCTCTCCACGTCGTAGTAGCCCAGACACAGGTATTTCATGGCGACCTCCTATCAATCAGGACGACGAACGAGCTACCGCGAAATCGACACGTCAGGCGTTTTGCGGCGAAGCAACGGTAACCATCCACGGCACGCCGAAGCGATCGGCGAGCATGCCGAAGCGCGACGAGAAGAAGGTCTTGATCAGTGGCTGGTGCACCTGTCCGCCGTCGGCCAGGGCCGCGAACAGCCGCTCTGCCTCGGCGTCGTCAGATGCCGAGAGCGACAGCGAAAAGCCCTTGTGGCTCAAATCCTTCTGCGTCGGATCGTCGGAGGCCATCACCAGCGTCTCGCCGATGCGGAAGGCCGCGTGCATGACGTGGTTCTCGCTGCCAGGCGGGTGCATCTCGGGGTTCAGAGGTTCGGGGCTATCCTTGTAGCGCATCAGAGCCTTCACCTCGGCACCGAGCGCGGTGCGGTAGAACTCGACCGCCTCTGCACAGTTGCCGGCGAAGAACAGGTAGGGCTGTACTTGCATTTCGTCTCTCCTTTGAGGTTCGGGTTCGGAGCCGGACTTCAGGACCGTCTCGACCGGTCGTGAATCCCTGGCTCTACTATGGCGACGAACGAGCGTCCGCGAGATCGACACGCCGGACCAGCTTTTTTTGCCTGCCAGGTTGGTGCCAGCGGGGGTCGCGCGGCGACGGTTGAGCCTCCAGCAGGTCGCGTCCGCCCTCTTTCGGCGCTCCGCCGGACTCGAGCCGCTGCCGCGCGGCCTCGCGCCGCTCGTGCACGACCCCGCGCAGGCCGCGCTCGACCGTGTGCGGCCCGTGCGCGACCCTGATTTTCGCGCGCCCACCCTCGCGCCGCCCGTGCACGAGCCCGCGCCGCTCCTGCTCGACCCTGAGCTTCTCGCGCGCGAGGTCGTTTCGCCCGCGCACAACCCCGCGCCGCTCGTGCGCGACCATGCGCGGAGCCGCTCGACCCCGCGCGGCAGCGGCGCGAGCTTGCTCTTCAGCGGCAGGAACTTGTTCGGCGATGACCGACGTGTCAGCGATGAGTCGTCTCAAGCCTCATCGGGTTTGTGGCCGCGCCTCGCTCTGCATGTAGCGAGACAGTCTCTCCTTGGTGTCTTCGGCGCGATGATGATAGAAGGCGATCAGTTCTTCAGTGGACAGATCCTTCGTCTTCTCGTAAAGATCATCGCGAATTTGACGCACTAGACCCACCGCATCGATTTCTTTATGCTCCATGGCTCGTTACCTCTCTGGGGGAGCGGATCTGAAGCTGTTTATAGCCCAACTCCAAGTTTACCGCATTGAAAATTCGAATCTTGTCCAGCCGTACGATGTGTTTGAAGTTCCAACTGACGAGGACATCGACATCCGCTACTGTCGCTAGAGCAATGTGGAGCATATCATTGCGGAACTTTGGTGGCAGGGCACCGTGTTCGGCATAGCCAGTTGTAAGCACCGTCGCCTCTTCAGTTACATCGAGAAGCTCTGGAGTCAGTTGGAGAACCTCGTCCCACTTGGCCCTTACCGTTTCGGGTGCGAGCTCAAGTTCAGCCGCCACGACCTCGGAGACGACTGGGATAAAACGCCCTTCCTGGAAATCTCGAATGAGCCCGTTGGACCAAAGTGCGAACTCGGGGTCAAAGCACCCACCTACGACCGACGTATCGATGTAGATGCGAAGGACTCTCATTCTCGGCCCTGTCGCGAATCTCTATGTGAGGGCATCTGGGCGCCTTCAGCACCTCAGTTGCGAAGTCCCACCGACTCCTCGCCGCTCCGCCCCGCCCGATAGAGTAACACCGAGACGCCGAGCACCAACACAATCCCCAGAATAACCCCCGCCACCCCGCCGATCCGCGCGAAATCTTTCCCCGCGAAGTGCACGGAGTCGAGCCAACGGCTCCAGCCGGAGTCCGGCCACTTCGTCTTCGCGGCCACCAGGAAGGCAATCGCCACTCCGGCGAGGCCCTCTCCGGCGATCATCCCTGAGGCCGCGAGGACTCCGGGATCTCCTTCCTTCGGCCCCTCTTTTCGGCGCGCTTCGACGAGCTTTCGTATCCAGCCTCCGAGGAAGATCGGGGTCAGGCTACCGACGGGGAGGTAAAGACCTACCGCGAAAGCCAGGCCTGGCAAGCCGGCGAGGAGGCCGCAGAGGGAGAAGGCCGCGCCGGTGCCGACCAGTCCCCAGGGGAGCGAACCGGAGAGAACGCCGTCGATTACCGTCCGCATCAGGGTAGCTTGCGGCGCGGGGAGCTCGGGTGAGCCGAAGGTGAAGGCCTTGCCGAGGAGCAGTACCGTTCCGGCCACGGCCCAGCAGGCGAAGGCCGCGCCGAGGAATTGACCTGCCTGCTGGCGTGCTGGCGTGGCTCCCACGAGATAACCGGTCTTCAAATCCTGCGAGATATCGCCTGCCTTGGAGGCCGCAATACAGACGACCGTGCCCACTGTCAGGATGGCGGCGCGGGCCGTGGGATCGGTCCAACCGCAGAGGACGAAGACGAGCGCGACGCCGAGCAGGGTGACCAGCGTCATGCCGGAGGTCGGATTCGAGGAGACGCCGATCAGCCCCACGATACGCGAGGAGACGACGACGAAGAGGAGGCCGAAGATCGCGACGCCGAGGCCGGCGGCGAGCCGCGGCACGAAGCTCATGTTGCCGGCAAGCAGGCCCGGTATGGAGACGAGGGCCAGCACGACGATAGCGGGACCGGCGATCACGACCCAGCCGGGCAAGTCGCGATCGGTCCGCGGCACCGCACCGGTGGCGTCCAGACCGGCGCCTTGCCGGCGCATGCCGCGCACCACCGACGCGACGGACTCAGCCATCACCGGCAGCGACCGCAGCACCGTCACGATGCCCGCCGCGGCCACCGCTCCGGCGCCGATGTAGCGCACGTAGCGCGACCAGATCTGGCCCGCCGTGAGGTCGTGGATCGTCGTCGTGGCCTCGGGGAAGAGGGGCGTCGTGAGGCCATCTCCGACCAGAGCGATCAGCGGCGTGAGCACGAGGGCCGAGATGAGGCTGCCGGAGACCATGACCGACGACTGCCGGAAGCCGAGGATGTAGCCCACGGCTAGGAGCGCGGGCGCGATCTCGAGAGCGATCTCCGCCTTGGGCAGCCCGGGAACGGCGGTGGAAAGATCGGACTGGATCAGGACGGCGGCGCCGATGGCGAGTTTGATCGCGGCGCCCACGGCCAGCCCGATGAAGATCCAGCGGCCGCCGCGCGACTCCGCGGCGGTGGCGCGCAGCACCTCGGCGCAGGCGGTGCCCTCGGGATACGGCAGCTCGTCGGCGCTCTTGACGATGAGCAGGCGCCGCAGCGGAATCATGGCGGTGATCCCGAGGATCGCGCCGAGCAATGCCAGGACCGCCACCTGCCAGAACGGCGGAATCATGCCCCAGAGGAAGAGCGCCGGGATGGTGAAAATCGTGCCGCTGGCGAGCGACGAGCTGGCCGAGCCGATGGTCTGCGAGAGGTTGGCCTCGAGGATCATCCCGCCGGGTCGGCTGCCCATGGCGCGGAACGCCGCCACGGTCAGGACGGCGATGGGAATCGACGTCGCCACCGTCAGGCCGACCCGCAGTCCGAGGTAGGCGTTGGCGGCGCCGAAGATGATGCCGAAAACGATCCCGGCGATGGCGGCGCGGACGGTGAACTCGATGACCGGCTCGTCTCTCACTGGCGTTGACAGATCCATGAGTCCCCCTTGGAGCCAGAACAGGCGGAGGAAGTATATCGGGCGCCTGCCCTTCGAGACCTCACCCCCTGGCCCCTCTCCATCAAAGATGGAGAGGGGGAACGCCTGCGAAAGATGTTGCCTGATTCACGGCACGAAGAGCTCGACATCGTCCCCCCTCTCCAGCTCCGCTGGAGAGGGGGAAAGGGGGTGAGGTCTCGAAGGGCAGGTCGCTTACATTCTCACCTCACCCCACCAGCCGCTCATAAAGCTCCACGTACTCCTTCCCCTGCACCTCCCACGAGAAATCCTTCGCCATACCGTTGCGCATCAGCCGCTGCCAGGTCTCCCAATGGGAGTAACAGTCGAGCGTGAGGTCGAGCGCCCAGCGGAGGCCTTCCGAATCGAAGTGATCGAAGAGGAATCCCGTGCCCTCGCCGGTCGCGGGATCGAATTGCTCCACGGTGTCGGCGAGGCCGCCGGTCTCGTGGACCACGGGCGGCGTGCCGTAGCGCAGGCTGTACATCTGGTTGAGGCCGCAGGGCTCGAAGCGCGACGGCATGAGGAAGATGTCGGCGCCGGCCTCGATCCAGTGCGCGAGGTCGTTGTTGAAGCCTTGATAGAAGTAGGCCTTTCCCGGAAACTGACTGTTCAGCAGACGGAAGAATTGCTCGTACCGGGGCTCGCCGCTGCCCAGCGCCACCACGCGGACGTCGCGTCGCGCGAGCAGCTCCGGTAACACTCCGAACGCCACGTCGAAGCCCTTCTGCCGGGTGAGCCGCGACACGATGCCGAGCACCGGCGCGGCGGTCTCCTCGTCCATGCCGATGCTCAGCAGGAGGGCCCGCTTCATCGCCGCCTTGCCGGCGAGGTCGCGGGCCGAGTAGTGATGAGGGATGAACGGGTCCGTCTCCGGATTCCACTCTCCGTAATCGACGCCGTTGACGATGCCGATGAAGCTGCCGGCGCGGGCGCGCAGCAGGCCGTCGAGGCCGAAGCCCTTCTCCGGCGTCTGGATCTCCCGCGCGTAGGTGCGGCTGACGGCGGTCACCACGTCCGCGTGGAGGATGCCGTTGCGGAGGAAATTGAGATTTCCAGGCGAGAGGTCGAGCAGGCGGGTGTGAAGGTCGAGCCCGAGATCGGTGAGCTGCGAGAGGTCCACGATCCCCTGGAAGCCCAGGTTATGGATTGTCAAGACAGTTTTCGTTCGCTGAAAGAGCCGGTCCCAGTCCAGGTGGGCCCGTCTGTAGATCGGCGCCAGCGCAGTATGCCAATCGTGGCAATGAACGATGTCCGGCGGCCAGCTCATCCGCTGCGCGCACTCGAAGGCGGCCACCGTCAGCAGGGCAAAGCGCAGCGCGTCGGTGCGGTCCCCGTGGTAAATGGCGCCATGTCCGAAAGCCTCCGGACAGTCGATGAAGTAGACGCTGACGTTGCTATCCGGTAGCGGTGTGGTGAGGACGGAGTAGGTGAAGCGCCGCGGCCCGAGCTGCACCGAGGCGTCCTGCATGAAGTCCACCGGCGTATATCGCTCGCGCTCCTTGGCGAGATGCGAGTAGAAGGGCAGGAAGATGCGCGCGTCGTGCCCCGCGCGGCTGAGGAAGCGGGAGAGCCCCGCCACCACGTCGCCGAGGCCGCCGGTTTTGGCGAAAGGAGTGACTTCGGCGGCGACCTGGAGCACGCGGAGCGGCACGGCGGCTCAGATCACCGTTCCCGGCGGGATCACGGCGTTCTTGGGCACGACGATGACGCCGTCGCGGATGGCGTAGTTCTCGTTGTCGGCGTTCTGTACACCTTCGGCGTTGATCAGCTTGCAGCCGTCGCCGATGCGGGCGTTGAAGTCGATGATGGCGTTGCGGATGTGGCAGTCGCGGCCGACGCCGAGGGGAGTCTCCTGGCCGTCCTGCTCCCAGTAGTTGGCGCCCATGATCACCGTGCGCTCGATGACCGAGCCGGAGCGCACGACGGCGCGGATGCCGATGATCGAGTCGGTCACACGGGTGCCCGAGAGGATGCTCCCCTCGGAGAGGATGGAGCACTGGACGAAGCACTCGGTCACCTTGGTGCCGGGCAGGAAGCGCGGGTGGGTGTAGATGCGGAACTCGGGATCGTAGAGATTGAGCGAGGGCAGCGGCACCGTGAGATCGAGGTTGGCCTGGTGGAAGCTCGGGATGGTACCGATGTCCGCCCAGTAGCTGTTGTGGGGAAAGGCGTAGACCTTGTAGTCCGCCAGCGCCTGGGGGATCACCTCGCGGCCGAAGTCCACCGTGGTGCTGCCGATGAGCAGCTCCTTGAGGACCTCCGGGCGGAAGACGTAGATCCCCATGCTGGCGAGGTAGGACCCTGGCGGCGCCGGGAATCCGATGGCGGACTGGGTCTGCTCGTCGAGAACGGTGGCGTCGAGCAGCGCGGCCTCCTTGGGCTTCTCGACGAAGTTGACGACGCGGCCGGACGGATCGAGTTGCAGGATGCCGAGACCCGGCGCCTCCTCGCGGCTCACCGGCTTGACGGCGATCGTCAGGTCGGCGCCGCGCTCGCGGTGGGTCTTGATGAACTCTGCGATGTGCATCAGGTAGAGCTGGTCACCGGAGAGGATCAGCACCTCGGACGGGCCGGGCTCGAGCAGGCGGGTCAGGGTCTGGCGCACGGCGTCGGCCGTTCCCTGATACCACTCCTGGCGCTGCGTCGTCAGCTCGGCGGCGAGGATGTTGACGAAGCCGCTGGAGAAGGCGTCGAAGCGGTAGGTCTGGGCGATGTGGCGGTGGAGGCTGGCGCTGTTGAACTGGGTGATGACGAAGATGCGGTCGATGTCGGCCTGCAGGCTGTTGCTGATCGGGATGTCGATGAGCCGGAACTTGCCGCCCACGGGCACCGCCGGCTTCGCGCGGTCGCGGGTCAGCGGCCAGAGGCGCGTCCCCTGCCCACCGCCGAGAATGGCTGTGACGACCTTTTCCATGCCTCCCTCCCCGCGAGCGGGGGTATCTTACAGCAGTCGATTTTCGGCAGGATCCTCGTGGAGCCGCCTCGTTTCCGGAAGGCAAGAACCGTTCCCACCAGAGATCTACGTGCGTTTCTCTCTTTAGGGTAGGGGCGGGTCTGGAAGGCGGGCTGGGGGCTCGACCCGCCCTGATGCAGCAGCCATCCAGGGCGGGTCGCGCCACCGCCCGTCCGTCCAGACCCGCCCCTACCCTAAGGCGAATAAGGTGCGCGGGCGTCTCCCTCGCGTTCGTCTACAATCTTCAGGATGGTTTTACTGTCGCCCCGCCGCCCACTCCACTGGGAATTCCTCGGCCGCGTTCCCTACGCCGAGGCGGTCGAGCTGCAGCTCGCGGCGCAGAAGGCGCTCAAGGCCGGCGAGGGTCCGGAGCGGTTCTTCCTGCTGGAGCATCCGCACGTCTACACCCTGGGCCGCAACGCCGGCGGCGAGGACGTGCTGGCGAGCCCGGAGTGGCTGCGGGCGCGCGGCATCGAGGTGGCGGAGTGCGATCGCGGCGGCCAGGTCACCTACCACGGCCCGGGCCAGCTCGTCGGCTATCCGATCCTCAATCTCAGCCCCGACCGGCGCGACATCCGGCGTTACGTCCGCGACCTGCAGCAGGTGCTGATCCGGACCCTGGCGGACTACGGCGTGGCGGGCGAGCCACAGGAGGGGCAGGCGTTCGTGGGCGTCTGGGCGGGCGAGGAGAAGATCGCCTCGATCGGCGTCCATCTCTCGCGCTGGATCACCACGCACGGCTTCGCGCTCAACGTGGCGACCGATCTCTCCTACTTCTCGGGGATCATCCCCTGCGGGCTGCACCAGGTCCGCCTGACCTCGATCGAACGGCTCACGGGCCGGGCTCCGGCGCTTCCCGAGATCGCCGCGGTCTGCGCCCGGCACTTCGCCGCGGTCTTCGAGCGCGAGCTGGTGACGGCGGCCGAGCCGGTCGCGGCCGGAAGCGAGGCCTAGACGTGAGGGTCGATCTCGGCCTCAACGCGGTGATCGTGGCGGTCACCGAGGAAGTTCCGCGCATCCTCACCGTGCGGCGGTCCCGGCAGCCCGGCGCCGCCGAGGACGCGCTTCCCTTCGGTCCCCTGGAGCCGGAGAAGGACCGAACGCTCGACCGCGCGCTGCGCCGCTGGGTGCGCGAGCAGACAGGGCTCGAGCTGGGCTACGTCGAGCAGCTCTACACCTTCGGCGACCGTCTGCGCGATTCCCGGGAGACCCGCGGTGGGCCGCGCATGGTTTCCGTCGCCTATCTGGCGCTGGTGCGGGAGGTCTCGGTGCGCCGCGACGCCCGCTGGCGCGACTGGTACGAGTTCTTCCCCTGGGAGGACTGGCGCTCGGGCCGGCCGGCGGCGATCGATCGCTTCGTGGCGCCGGCGCTCGACGCCTGGGTAGCGGGCGCTGCCGATCCTCTCGTGCGCAAGGAGCGGCGGCAGCGCGCCGACATCGTCTTCGGGCTCGGCGGCGTCGGCTGGGACGGCGAGCGGGTGCTCGAGCGCTACGAGCTGCTCTACGAGGCCTACCTCGTGCCGGAGGCCTGGCGGGACCGCGACGAGACCGGCGGCGCCACGGAGGAGCGCCGCCCGGCGCCGCGCGAGAAGCCGGAGCTCCTGCCCGGCCGCCCGATGGCGCTCGATCACCGGCGCATCCTCGCCACCGCCCTCGGCCGGCTGCGCGGCAAGATCAAGTACCGACCGGTGGTCTTCGAACTCCTCCCTCCCACCTTCACCCTGCTGCAGCTCCAACGCGTGGCGGAAGCCCTGGCCGGCGTGCGGCTCCACAAGCAGAACTTCCGCCGGCTGGTGGAGAACGCCGGCCTCGTCGAGGGCACCGGCCGCCAGGACGTGCAGACGGGAGGCCGGCCGGCGGAGCTCTTCGTCTTCCGCCGCGACGTGCTGCGCGAACGCCCGGCGCCGGGGGTGGGGTTGCCACGATCCTTGACAACCCGAAATACTCAACTCTAGTATAAGTGTTATAGGGTAGAGGAGGCCGGCAAAGCCCGGCCCTTCTTTATACGCTCGATATGCTCACGATGAGCATAGTGGAGACTGGGATGAACCTGGAAGTCTTACGGCCGAACGCCCTCGACTACACGCCCGAGGTGGTGCGCGCGACCGCCGCCATTCACGACAAGGTGCGCCCGGTGATCCCGGATATCGAGTGGCCGGTCCATGCGCCGTACATCGCGGCCATCAACGAGCTGAAGCGGCAGCGCAACGCCGTCGTCCTGGCCCACAACTACCAGACGCCGGAGATCTTCCACGGCGTGGCGGACTTCGTCGGCGACTCGCTGGCCCTGGCGCAGCAGGGGGCGAAGACGGACGCGGAGGTCATCGTGCTCGCCGGCGTGCACTTCATGGCCGAGACGGCGAAGATCCTGTCGCCGGAGAAGACGGTGCTGATCCCGGACCTCCAGGCCGGCTGCTCGCTCGCAGCGTCGATCACGGCGGCGGACATCCGCCTGCTGCGGCAGCGCTATCCGGGCGTGCCGGTGGTCACCTACGTCAACACCTCGGCGGCGGTGAAGGCCGAGTCGGACATCTGCTGCACCTCGGCGAACGCCGTGGCGGTGGTGGAGTCGCTGGGCGTGGACCGGGTGATCTTCCTGCCGGACGAGTTCCTGGGCAAGTACGTGGCCTCGCAGACGAGCGTCCAGCTCATCCTCTGGAAGGGCCATTGCGAGGTGCACGAGCGCTTCACCGGCAAAGAGCTCCGCGCCTATCGCGAGGCCCAGGGCGGCGACGTCGAGATCCTCGCCCATCCCGAGTGCCCGCAGGACGTGCTGGCCGAGGCCGATTTCGTGGGCTCCACGGCGGCCATGATCCGCCACGTCGGCGACGCCCGTCCGCGGCGCGTGGTGATGATCACCGAGTGCTCGATGAGCGACAACGTGGCCGTGGAGTACCCGGACGTCGAGTTCATCCGTCCTTGCAACCTCTGCCCGCACATGAAGCGGATCACGCTGCCGAAGATCCTGCGCTCGCTGCAGACGATGGAGCACGAGGTGGAGGTCGATCCGCAGGTGATCGATAAAGCCCGCGTGGCGCTGGAGCGCATGCTCGCCGTGAGCCGGAGGGAAGGCAAGTGAACGCCCGACGGGGGATCAACCGAGGGATCGACGGTATTTCGCGCTCCGAGGTGCTGGTGGTGGGCACAGGTGCGGCCGGCCTCACGGCGGCGCTCGGCTGTTCGCCTTTGCGCGTCACCGTGCTCACCAAGGCCCGCCTGGGCTTAGGCGGCGCGAGTCCGTGGGCGCAAGGCGGCATCGCCGCCGCGGTGGGGAAGGACGATGCGCCGGCCCTCCATGCGGCGGACACGATGGCCGCGGGCGCGGGGCTCAACGATCCGCGGGTGGTGGACATCCTCACCGCGGAAGGGCCGGAGCGCATCCAGGCGCTGCTCGCCCTCGGTGCGCATTTCGACGTAGACGACTCCGGCTCGCTCGCGCTCGGCCGCGAGGCCGCCCACAGCCGCCGCCGCATCCTGCACGCCCGCGACGCCACCGGCGCCGAGGTGGTGCGCACGCTCGTCGAAGCGGTGCACCGTTCGCCGCAGATCCGCGTGGTGGACGAGGCGTTCGCCATCGATCTCGCGCTGGAGGACGGCGAGGTGGTGGGCCTGCTGGCGGTCCACGCCGACGGCCGGCGCGTGCTGCACCTCGCGCCCGCCGTCGTGCTGGCGACTGGCGGCTTGGGGCAGCTCTTTCTCCACACGACGAATCCGCGCGAGGCGACCGGCGACGGTCTCGCCATGGCGGCGCGGGCCGGGGCGCGGCTGGTGGACCTGGAGTTCGTCCAGTTTCATCCCACGGCGCTGGCGACGGGCGCCGATCCCATGCCGCTGCTCACCGAGGCGCTGCGCGGCGAAGGCGCCATCCTGATCGACGGCGAGGGCCGCCGTTTCATGCAGGACGAGCATCCGGACCGCGAGCTGGCGCCGCGCGACGTGGTGGCGCGGGCGATCTGGCGGCGGCTGATGGCGGGCGAGCGCGTCCTCCTTGACGCCCGCGAGGCGGTGGGGGAGGAGCTCTCCGAGCGGTTCCCGACCGTCTTCAAGCTCTGCCAGGAGCACGGTCTGGATCCGCGGACCGAGCCGATCCCGGTGGCGCCGGCCGCCCACTACCACATGGGCGGCATCGCGGTGGACGAGCGTGGCCGCACCTCGCTGGCCGGCCTCTGGGCCTGCGGCGAAGTGGCGGCTACCGGAGCGCATGGAGCCAACCGGCTGGCGAGCAACTCGCTGCTGGAGGCCCTGGTCTTCGGCGCCCGCGTGGCGGAGGATCTGCGCGTGCCGGTGGGGAAGGTCCCACGCGCGCCGCGCCTCGCCGGAGGGGGTACTGCGCTCGGAGGTCCGGACGACGCCGAGCTGACCGCCGCCGTCCGCCGGCTGATGTGGGAGAAAGTCGGCCTCGTGCGCGACGAGGCAGGTCTCACTTTTGCCGTCGAAGAGCTCAGGCGTCTCGCAGCGCGTCATCCGCAGGCGGTGGGGGAGGCGCGCAACCTCCTCGGCATCGGCCGTCTCGTGGCCGAGGCGGCCCTGGAGCGACGGGAGAGCCGCGGCGGACATTACCGCTCGGATTACCCGAATCCCGACCCCGCCTGGCAGCGCCGACTGTTCCTCACCGCGGCGCCGGACGGCTCGGCCCGCTTCGAATCCTCTCCGCACGCCACGCTGGCCGTCGCCGGGAGTCGCGCGTGAGCGGCGAGCCCGGCGTCGATCTTCCTCCTCTCTACCCTCTCCTCTACGAGCCGCTGGTGCGGCGGGCTCTCGAAGAGGATCTGGGGCGTGCTGGAGACCTGACGAGCGACAGCGTCCTGCTGTCGCACCAGACGGCCGCGGCAAGCGTCGTCGCGCGCGCTGCCGGCCGCCTTGCAGGGCTCCCGGTGGCCCTCTCCGCCTTCCGCCTTCTCGATCCCGCCGTGGAGATCGAGACGCACGCCGCGGACGGTGAAGATGTAGAAGCCGGCGCGGTCCTCGCCACGATCCGAGGCTGGGCGCGCGCCATCCTCTCCGCCGAGCGTACCGCGCTGAACCTGTTGGGCCGGCTGTGTGGCATCGCCACAGTCACGCGCCAGATGGTGCGATTAGTCGAGCCCTACGGCGCGCGCATCGTTGACACCCGCAAGACCACGCCCGGTCTAAGGGCACTCGAGAAGTACGCCGTGCGCTGCGGCGGCGGCCACAATCACCGTTTCGGCTTGGACGACGCCGTGCTCATCAAGGACAACCACATCGCGTTGGCTGGGAGTCTGCGAACAGCGGTCGAGCGCGCCCGGCGCGCCGTGGGGCACCTGGTGAAGATCGAGGTCGAGGTGGACTCTCTGGCTCAACTCCACGAAGCCCTCGACCTCGGGGTGGACGTGGTTCTGCTCGACAACATGTCCTTAGAAACCCTCCGCGAGGCCGTCGCCCTGGCGAAAGGCCGCGCGATCACGGAGTCGTCGGGCGGCATCACTCCGAAGACCGCCGCCGAGATCGCGGCGACCGGCGTCGATCTCCTCTCCGTCGGCTGGCTTACTCACAGCGCTCCGGCGTTGGACGTGGCGCTGGATGTGTTATGAGCTCTGATCAGCGACGCGGCCAGAGTCCGTAGTAAGCTAGTCGTTGACATGCTGGTTCAACGTGGCCGGCGAGGAGCAGACGAATGTCCGTGATTCATGCTATCTATGAGAACGGGGTCTTCAGACCCAAGGAGCCGGTAGACCTACCGGAATCGAGCGAGGTCGAGGTCGAGTTGCGCAGCGTGAGACCTGCTGCCGATGAGCAGCGTTTGGACGCCATCTATACCATCCTCGAAGCCAGGTTCGAGTCCGGCGAAGTGGACGTAGCAGCCAGGCACGATGAACATCAGCCTTGATCGGTTCTCCGGTTTTCCTCGACACAGTCGGCTTGCTGGCCCTTTGGGATCGTAGCGACCAGTGGCATCTCGCCGCCGTCGAAGCATTCCAAGAAATTTCCAGGGAACGGGCCAATCTGTACACCAGCTCTTTCATCCTATTGGAATGCGCCAACGCCGCGGCTCGGCGTCCCTACCGTGCGGCTGTTGCAGCGCTCTGGCGAGAAATGGAGGCGTCTGGGCGCGTCGTCCGGCCGACCGAGGAGGAGTGGCAAGAGTCTTGGCTCGCTTATGAGAAGGGACCCTTAGGTGGGCCCGGTGTCGTGGACTTGACCTCCTTCCGAATCATGCATCGCCTGGGAGTCACGCGAGCGTTTACCAGCGATCGGCACTTCCGGGATGCCGGATTCGAAGTTCTCTTCTAATCGCGTGCCCCCCACCGTCTATGCCACCCGCTACGTAACGCCCCTGCGCGAGGGCGGCTCCTTACCTGCCATCGTCGAGGCGAGCGATCTGGGGTTCTACGTGCTCAAGTTCCGCGGCGCCGGGCAGGGTCCGCTGGCTCTCGTGGCCGAGCTGATCGCCGGCGAGATCGGCCGCGCGCTCGGGCTCAAGATTCCGGACTTGGTGCTGATGGAGGTGGACGTGGCTCTCGGACGCAATGAGCCGGACCCGGAGATCCGCGATCTGCTGAAGGCGAGCGTGGGGTTGAACCTCGGCGTCGATTACCTGCCGGGGTCCGTGGCCTTCGATCCGGCCGCCGGCGATAGCGTGGAGACGGACCTCGCCTCGTCCATCGTGTGGTTCGACGCCTTCATCGCCAACGTCGACCGCACGCCGCGCAACGCCAATCTCCTGTGGTGGCACAAGGTCCTCTACCTGATCGACCACGGCGCCGCACTCTACTTCCACCACAACTGGCAGACGATGGAGGAGATGGCCCGCAGCCGGTTCCCCGCCATTCGCGACCACGTCCTCTTGCCCTGGGCGAGCCGCATCGCAGAGGCCGATCAACGGCTGCGCCCGCGGCTCGACGCGGCGCTCTTCGCGCGCGTGGTCGAGCAGATCCCGGAGTCCTGGCTGCCAGCGGAACCCGGCCTCTCTCCCGCCGACCGTCGCGCGGGATACCTGACGTTCCTGACCCGAAGGCTCGCGGCGGCTTCGGAATTCGTCGAGGAGGCGGTGCGTGCCCGCGCTCAGCTCGTTTGACTACGCCGTCATCCGCGTGGTGCCGCGCGTCGAGCGCGAGGAGTTCGTCAACGCCGGCGTGCTCCTCTTCTGCCTCGAACGGGACTTCCTCCAGGCCCGCGTCGAGGTCGACGAGCCGCGGCTACGCGCGCTCTGGCCCGAGATCGACGTCGAGCTGGTCCGCCAGCACCTGGAGGCGATCCCCAAGATCTGCGCCGGCAGCCCGGACGGCGGACCCATCGCGCGCCTCTCGCTCCGCGAGCGCTTCCACTGGCTCGTCTCTCCGCGCAGCACGATCATCCAGATCTCGCCCGTGCACGCGGGGCTCTGCGACGCGCCGGAGCAGGAGCTCGACGAGCTCTTCGATCAGGTGGTCCGCGTCAGCCGTTGAAGGTCCTGCAGGCTGCCTTGAAAGAGGTCGAGATCGACGGTGGTCGCGATCCCTGGGACCGTTCCGGACTCCGTGAACTGCCAGAAGGCCCAGCTCGTCCAGCCCAGAGGCAGGGTCGGACTGGCGACGCCGTACTCCGCGATCCATAGCGGATAGCCGCCGAACTGCTCGGTCGCGAGGCTGTTCCAGTAGCTCGCATCGGTATAGAGCATGGGTGTGCAGCCCGTCGCCTGCTCCACGGTCTGCAGCCAGGCCGTGATGCGCTCGAGGATGGTCTCGGTGGGAACCTGGCTGCTCGTCGACGAGGACTCGACGTCGAGCACCGGCGGCAGGTCCCCGGGTTCCAGGGCGACGGCGTTGAGGAAGCTCTCCGCCTGCTGCTGCCCATCGTCGTCCGCCTCGAAGAAGTGATACGCGCCCCGCAGCAGCCCCGCCGACTTCGCGCCTGCCCAGTTCTCGGCGAACAGCGGATCGACGTAGGTGATGCCGTCGGTGGCCTTGATGAACGCGAACGCGTAGCCGGCCTGGACCACCTGGGGCCAATCGACCGTGCCCTGGAAATGGCTCACGTCGAGCCCGCGGATCTGGGAGGCGCTGGCAGCCGTTGGTTCTGTCATGAGGCCCCTATCTTAACGAGGCCAGATAGATCTTGACATAATATATCTGCGCCCAATATAGTGGCGCCATGAGCCGCCATGACGACCTCGAAACCCTGCTCCCTCTCCCCCCGGCCACCTTCCACATCCTCGTCGCCCTCTCCGACGCCGACCGCCACGGCTACGGCATCATGCAGGAGGTGGCACAGCGGACGGGCGGCCGCACGAAGCTCAATCCGGGTACCCTGTACACGACGATCCAGCGGCTGCTCGAGAAGGGCCTGATCGTCGAGCTCAACGAGAGGCGCGATCCGGAGGAGGACGACGAGCGCCGCCGGTATTACCGGCTGACTCGGTCGGGGCGCCGCGCGGCGCAACTGGAGCTGGCCCGGCTCGCCGAGATGGTCGCCCTGGGCCGGCGCGCCGGCCTGGCGCCGGAGAAGGGCTGAGCCATGCGTTCCGCGAACGTTCCCACCTGGGCCGACCGTCTCTACACGGCTCTCCTGCGGATCTACCCGGCGTCGTTCCGCGAGGAGTACGCCGGCGAGATGCGCGCGGCGTTCCGCAGCCGCTGGCGCGAGGAGCGCCGGGAACGCGGCCTGCTCGGCGTGACCCGTCTCTGGATCGCCGTCCTGCTGGACACCCTGGCGACGGCGGTGCGGTCGCAGGGCGAGATGCTGGCGCGGGACGTCCGCTACGGCTGGCGGTCGCTCACCGGCCAGCCGAATTGGTCTTTCACCGCCGCCGCCCTGCTGACGCTGGCGCTCGGCATCGGCGCGGTGACGGCGATCTTCACCATCGTCCATACGGTGCTGCTGGCGCCGCTGCCGTACCGCCAGCCGGACCGCGTCGTCCACCTTCGCGATACGAATCCGGGGCTGGGGATCGAGAATTTCTCATCCTCGATGCCGAACTTCCGTTCGTGGCAGGCGGCGCGCGGCTTTTCCCACCTGACGGCCCTGCGCGGCGCCGACTCGAACCTCACCGACGGCAGCGAGCCGCTCAAGGTGTCCGGGCTCAAGGTCTCGGCGAACCTCTGGGACATGCTCGGCATGCGGCCGGTCGCCGGGCGAGCCTTCCTGCCGGCGGACGACGTGCCGGGGCGCGCGCCGGTGGCCATGATCAGCGAAGGATTGTGGAAGCGCCGCTACGGCGGCGATCCCTCGGCGATCGGCCGCACGGTCGACGTGAACCTGGTCCCTCACGTCATCATCGGCATCGCTCCCCAGGACGTCGGTTTCGCCTCCGACATCGATCTGTGGCTGCCTTTGGGGTACGACCCGGAAGCCGATGACAGCCGCGGCGATCACCGGCTCATCGTCCTCGGCCGGCTGGCGCCCGGCGTTACGCTGCAGCAGGCCCAGCAGGAGATGCTGGGGCTGACCTCGCGGCTGGAGCGGGAGTTCCCCGAGGCCAACAAGGGCTGGAGCGTCGTCGTGGACCCGGTGCGTGACTTCATCGTCGAAGCCGAGGTCGCCCAGCGCCTGCGCATCGTCCTGGCCGCGGTGGCGCTCCTGCTCCTGGTGGCCGCCACCAACGTCGCCAACCTGCAGGTGGCGCGCGCGAGCGGCCGGCTGCGCGAGATCGGTGTCCGCCTGGCGCTGGGCGCTTCCCGCGCGCGCCTGGTGCGGCAGATGCTGACCGAGAACCTGCTGCTGGCGGCGGCCGGCGGGGCCGCGGGTCTCGCGCTCGCGTGGGTCGGCGTGCGCGCCTCCGCGGCGTGGCTGCCGGTTTCGCTGCCTCGCCGCGAGACGCTCGCCATCGACCTGCCGGTGCTGATGGTGGCCGCGCTCTGCATCGTCCTGACGGCGCTGCTGACGGGGCTGCTTCCTGCCAGGATGGCCTTGCGCTCGAACATGCAGGACGCGCTGCAGCAGGCGGGCCGCTCGACGACCGGCGGACGCAGCCCCGCGCGCCATGCCCTCGTCGCCGCGCAGCTCGCGCTGGCGACGACCCTCGTCGTCGGCGCGGCCCTGCTCACCCAGAGCCTCGTTCGCCTGCAGAAGGTGGCGCTGGGCTTCACCGATCCGGAGCATCTGCTGACGACGCAGATCACCCGTTCCCTGGCCAGCGAAGACATGATGGACCGCAACAGCGACTTCTTCCGCGGGCTCATCGAGGAGGTCCGCGCGTTGCCCGGCGTCGCCGCCGCGGCGGTGAGCAGCGAGGTCCCCTTCGGCGATCAGACCACCGAGATGCCGGTCGTTCCGGCAGGAGGGTCCCCAGGTACGCCCGGGGAGAGCATCCAGGCCAACTGGCGCATCGTCACGGCCGACTTCTTCCGCACGATGCAGATCCCGCTCCGGCGCGGGAGGACGTTCGACGAGGGCCGCGAGCCGTGGAGGAGCATGATCCTGAGCGAAGGACTGGCGCGGCAACTGTGGCCGGACGGAAGGGATCCGATCGGCCGTGAGGTCACTCTGGGCAACCGTAAGACCTTCACCATCGTCGGCGTCGTGGGCGACGTGCGGCAATTGGAGCTCGGGGAAGATCCGACGCCGACGATGTACATCTCCACGTCCTGGATCGTGTTGCCGACGATGACGCTGGTGGTGCGGACCCGGACCGAGCCGGCCGCGCTCGTGCAGCCTATCCGGCGGGTCGTCGCGCGCCTGGATCCGCACCAGCCGCTGTCCGCCTTCCAGACGATGCGCAGCGCCGTCGCCGCGAACGCGGCCGAGCCGCGGCTCAACACCATTCTCGTGGCCTCGTTCGCCGGCCTCGCCCTGCTGCTCGCCGTCGTCGGCGTGGCCGGCGTCGTCGGCTACTCCGTAGGCCAACGCACGCGCGAGCTCGCCGTGCGGCTGGCGCTCGGGGCCTCGCCCGGGCAGGCCGTGCGGCACGTCATGAGCGGCGGCCTTTCCATGTGCGCGCTGGGGATTCTCTGCGGCGTCGGCGCCGCTCTGGCCCTCGGCCGCGCGCTGGCGAGCGTGTTGTTCGGCGTGGCCGCCCACGATCCGCGCACCCTGCTGGCGAGCGCCGCCGCGCTCTTCGCGGCCGCTGCGTTCGCGTGCTGGCTGCCGGCGCGGCGGGCGACGCGGATCAGTCCGTCGCTGACGTTGCGGGAGGGGTGAGGCGGGCCGAGATCCTGGACGAGCTCCTATTCGTCGTCATCTCTCCCCCAGGGCTGGGACATGGCCCACGTGGCCCAGATGCCGAGGCCGATGAGCAGCGCGCAGAGCACGCAGAGGCCAAAGAGTACGGCGGTGGATTCGAGGAGACGGAACCTTGCCGCGACGGCACCGAGACCGATACCGCCGCCGATCGTGAGGGCCCACGAAATGAACGACAATGCTTGGCGATCCGTCATTCCTTACGTCGCTTTTCTTCGAGCAGCTCGCGCAATTTCTGGCCGGTCCTATCCGATAATTGCCGTCCGCCGCTGTCCATGATCAGTGTACCTCGGGAGCGCGAAGAATCCGCAAGGCGTCTACCGTCCGCCGCCGGCCTCCTTTCCCCTCGCTGCGGTGCGGATCAGGTACAATGAGGCGGAAAGGAGCAGTGATGCACTCTACCTACCGAGCCATCCTGCACGGGAATCGCCTGGAATGGCGTGATGAGGAGCCGGAGAAGCTGCCGCCCGACCGCGGCATCGAGGTCTCCGTCACGATTCTGGGTGAAGCCGAGTCCCCGTCAGCCGCCCGGAATCGCGGGGCTGCGATGGCAGCCTCCTTGGAACGGTTTGCCGCAGATGGTGGCCCAAAAAGCTTTGGGGATGCTGCTGAATGGGAACGGGAGGCGCGTGAGGAACGATCCCTTCCGGGTCGTGACTCCTGATGCTCCTCGATAGCAACATCATCATCTACTCCGCTCAGCCCGAGAACGAGTTCCTTCGGCAGCTCATTGCCGAGAGAGCACCGACAGTGTCGGCGGCCAGCTATGTTGAGGTCCTCGGATATCACCGCCTGAGCGAGACCGAGAGGAAACATTTCTCCGCCTTCTTCGCGGAAGCCCGGATTCTTCCTCTGTCTCAACCTGTGCTTGACCAAGCGGTTCGGATCCGCCAGACGCGGAAGATCAAGCTGGGTGACTCCCTGGTAGCGGGCACTGCTCTGCTGTATGACCTGACCCTGGTCACCAGGAACGTCGATGATTTCCTTGGGATAAGTGACCTCAGAGTTTTGAACCCATTTGCAGGTAGTTGATGCCGGCACGTTGACAATCGACAGACGCCTGAGGGCGGCCGCGCGGGCCGCCCTCTAAAAAACCTTCACGGCCTTCGTTTACCGTCCAGCGCCACGCACCGCCTTCCCGCCGCCGACCGTGCCGAGATCCACCATCGCCTGATCGGTCATGACGACGAACGGCCGCGGCTCCACCGACAGCCGGCCGGCGCCGTCGAACGCGACGACTTGCACCGTTCCCATGCCGTAACCCATCGGCCCGCGGCTGTAGTAGTGCACGCGCAGCTTGTAGGGTGCGGCGTCCCGGCGTCCGGGCCCGCTCACCATGAAGCATTCGGGGCCGTAGCCCGTGGTGACGTCCGCGTAGAGCTCGCCGCCCGAGGGCAATTCCTTGGCCTCGTAATAGGCGTGCCCGCCGCGGCGGTCCCAGACGTGGAGATCGACGTCGTTGGCGTCGGTCTCCCAGGAGAGGACGAAGCGCAGGGAAGGCTCGTTCGCGAGCTGCGCGCCGTGGGCGCGGAGGCGGTCCAGCACCTCGTCGCGCTTTGCCGGCTCGGCGCGCAGCCAGGCCGCCGCCAGCAGGCCCAGGTCGTCCTTCAGGACCTGATCGAGACCGGCGAAGCGTCCTTGCGGATACTCCTGCTCCAGCCCTTTTTCGAGCGCCGCGAAAGCCTCCGCGAAGCGGCCGGTGCGCAGCAGCGCCCAGGCGAGGAGACGGTGGCCCGTGGCGTGATCCGGGCGGTCCAGGACGGCTTTCCGATAGGTGTCGATCGCCAGGCCGAGGCCCACCTCTCCCAGCCGCTCGAGGCGCTCGCCGGCCAGCCGCCGCAGGTCGGCGCGGCTGGGGTAGAGATCGATCAGCGAGCCGTAGGCCCGCGCCGCGGCGCGCGTCTCTCCCGCGGCCTCCCAGGCCTCGCCGAGCGCCAGCAGGGCCAGCACGTCGCCCGGGGACTCGGCGCTCCAGGCCTCCGCGATCTGACGGGCGCGCGCGACGCGGCCGGCTTTCAGATGCTCCATGACGTCGGCGAAACGGCCGCTCCAGGGGTCCACCTGCTTCTCCTCTTCGTCGTCGCGTGGCCGCGGCCGGGATTCGGCGAGACGCTCCGGCGGCGGTGGTGCAGGCGGCGGAGGAACCGCGGGCGAGGCGACGCGCAATGGGGCCTCGTCGCTCTCCACGTCCGGCACCTCGACGGGAGCTGCCATGGCTTGGACCCCCGGCGCGCTCGGAGCGCCGCCGAAGCCCGCCGCCACGCCGCCTTCGACGCCGGCCGGAATCCCGGTGGGCTCGCCGGGGGGCAGGCGTTCCTGCAGGGCATCCGCCGCGCCCGGTTGGCCTCCCGCGTAGCCGAGGGATTGGAGATCAGCCGTCTCGAGCTTTTCCCTGGCGAGGACGTCCGACGGCGGAGCCAGCCGCGAGCGGGCGAGCACCTCCAGCCCGCCGGGACCGACCGTCAGGATGTTGGCGAGCGCCCGGCGGTCCAGACCGAAGCGCGCGTAATCCCATTCGCTCTCCAGCACCAGCATGGCGGTGAACGGGCTGAGCACCCGGTGCTGCACGCTGAGCTCCGCGATCTGCAGCCCGAGCGCGCGGCGCAGGTCGTCGTCGCCGGCGAGAGCGGCCTCGCGCAGGTGGAGCAGGCGCTCGATGCGGGCTTGCACCCAGGCGCGCTCCAGCAGCGGCCGCTCGGCGGATTGGAGCTCGCCGCCGAGCTCCACCGGCTTGCCGTCGAGAGCGAGCCGCAGCGGCCTGTCTGACGGCAGATCGGCGTAGACGAGCACCTCGTCGCCGGGCTGCACGCCGTCGAGAGTCTCGGGCCAGACCCAGGCCGCGCCGTCGACCGCCACCTGGATGCCGGAGCGGCAGGCGAGGGTCAGCCGCCGGGCGATCTCGGCCAGGGGCGCGCTGCCGTCGATGCGCTGGCCGTCGTGCGCCAGGTTGCCGGCCGTCAGCTCCTTGAGGACCGTCTCGTCGCGCAGGCCGCCGACGGCCAGCACGTCGAGGCGCTCGACGCCGTGCGTCCGGAGAGCGCCGACGGCCTCCTTGAGCGCCCGCGTCTCGGTGTCGCCGGCGGTGGCGACGCCGTCGGTGATCAGCAGGACGCGCGGATATCTCACGCGGCTCGGCTCCAGCCGTTTCGCCAGCCAGGTGAGAGCCTGGTGGAGATCGGAGGCTCCCAGCGGCCGGCGGGCGCTGAGCTTCTGCATCTCCGCCGTGCCGAAGCCGTCCGCCGTGCCCTCGAAGATCGGCTCCACCTCCTGGTCGAAGGCGGCCACTCCCACCGGCGTCGCGCCGCCGGCGCCGTCGCGCAGGCCGGCGATCAGCTCGGCGAGCCGCTTCACCTGCGCCGCATAGCCCAGCGCCCGCGAGGCGCTCGAATCCACCAGCACGTAAAGCCCGTCGATCTCCTGCGGCTCCGCCGACACGGGAGGCTTGACGCGCACCACGGCGAGGTTCGCCTGCCGCAGCCCGGCGCGGCCCGCGGCGCGCTCCTGGCCGATCTCGAAGTCGCGGTCCGGCGTCCAGTCCCGCTTGTGCAGCTCGACCATCCGGCGCTCGCTCACCTCACCGCCGAGGTTGCTCGCCGCGGCGCCGGCGGCGGCGCGGTCGCCGAGGAGCACGCGGACGTCGAGCTGGCCCACCGCGGAGAGCCCGAGGAGCGGCAGGACGTACGGCTCGTCGGCGCGCGGCAGCGCGTGCGAATAGGAGACGATCAGCTCCTTGCGACCGCGCGCCGGGATGGGAAACACGCGCGCCGAGAACTCGTTGCCCGCTTCCTGCTCCAGCAGCGCCGGATCCTGCCGGCGGTGAAGGAAGTCCTCGTAGGCCTGGCGGGCGCGCTGGCGCTCCACCACCTCGCCCTCCTGCCAGGCGTCGCCGAGCTTCATGGCGAAGCGCGAGAGCGCCGCACCCGGCGGCAGCGCGATGCGGAAGCGGCCCTCGATCGTCCGGTCGCGCGGGTTCTCGAAGGTCAGGTGCAGCTCGGTGAAGGCGAGAGGCGGCTCGAGGATGCCGTCCGCCTCGAGCGCCACCAGGGCGAGGCCGGTGCCGTCCGACGCCGTGAGGCTGAGCGGAGCGGCGGACTCCGTTTCCGTCCGCTCGGCAGAGGCCTTGGGGAACTGGAAGGACGCCCGGGCGACGCTGGAAGCGCGAAGCGGAACGTCCGGTGTGGAATCGGCGGGGTTCCTCGTCTTGGCCGAGTAGCCGGCCGTCAGTCCGACGGCGGCGAGGGAGAGCAGGCCGAGCAGCATGGCGGTGCGGGACATGGGATTTTCTCCTCCCTGGGCGGTCCGATCATGGGCCGTACACCTGCTTAGACACCCCAGGCGGTGAAAACGTGCCCGGGGATCGCCGATCCGGCCCTCGTCGATCACCTGGAGGATCTCCGCGCCGTCGAGCCCCTCACCTCCCCAAACCCCTCCTCTCCCACCGCACACCCGACCGCCGGGAGAGGAGGGGCTTTAAAAAACAAATCAAAGCAGTCTCCCTCCTCTCCCCGGGTGGGCGGGAGTGAGGTGGGAGAGGAGGGCCGGGGAGGTGAGGGGTCCCGGCGGCGCGCACGCTGCCGGAGTTGTCGAGATCAATGGAATCGGGATACTCTCACCAGCAACCCTAAGACTGAGCGATCGACAAGGAGTGCACCATTAGCCCGACCTCCGCCGGGGAAGTCACGGAGCTCCTGGCGGCGGCGCGCCAGGGAGACCGCGGCGCTCTCGACCAGCTGATCGCGCTGGTCTACGAGGAGCTGCGCGCCGTGGCCCGGCGGCAGCTCCGGCATTGGAGCCCCGGGCAGACGATCAACACCACCGTCCTCGTCCACGAGGCCTATCTGCGGATGGTCGAGCGCACCGGCGCCGCCTGGCACGACCGCAAGCACTTCCTCTCCATTGCCGGCATGGCCATGCGCCACATCCTGGTCGACGCGGCGCGCCGGCGCGCCGCCTGCAAGCGCGGCGGCGCGGACCTGCGGATCACCTTCGACGAGGCGAGGCTGGGCGATGGCGGGCTGGAGATGGACGCCGTGGACATCCTCGCCCTCGACGAGGCCCTGACGTCGCTGGCGGCTCTCGACGAGCGCCTGAGCCGCATGGTGGAGCTGCGCTTTTTCGTCGGACTGACCGAGGAAGAGACCGCGGAGGCGCTGGGCACTTCCGACCGCACACTGCGGCGCGATTGGCGCAAGGCGCGGGCGTTCCTTTTCCGCGAGCTGACCCAGACAAAAGATTGATGTCCGCTTTTGCGGCGATTCTCCGTTCATCTCGTTGAAGGGGAAGAGTCAAGCGTCTGACTCTTCACCGCGATGAAAAGGAGATCGCCATGAGCAGATTCACAGCTTTGGATGCGGACGGCGGGTTGAATCTCGATGATCTGGTCCCGAACCAGCCGGTGAACGCGACTGAGGAGCCACCTCCTCCGCCAACCCCGCCCGTCAACCTGAACGACGACGGGCCCACCGGTTAGACTGGCGATGCGTCGAAGCCGCAGGTCAGCACAGCGCTATCGCGGAGTCCGCCCGGCGGCCGTCCGAGCGGACTCCTCTTCCACCTGCGCCACCAGGCGATGGAACCGCGGGTCCTTGCGTAGCGCGATGAGCTCGGGCTCCTTGCGGATCTCCTCCAGCGAGTAGTTGGCAGCGAGGGCCTGCCGCAAGTAGACGAACGCCAGATCGCGCGCGCCGGCGATCTCGGCGGCGCGGGTGGCATTGAAGAAGGCCTCGGCGTCCTTCCCTTCCAGCTTGTCGAACCGCCGGAGCTCCTCCAAGGCTCCTTTCCGATCTCCCCGCTTGGCGCGGTAGTTGGCGAGCAGTGAGTGCAGCGTCGGGCTCTCCGGCGTCTTCTTGAGCTCCTCCCCCAGCAGGTTGATCGCCGTCCGAAAAGCATCATCCGCCTTCGCGGCCTCGTGGGTCCAACGGTAGGCATCCCCCAGATTGCCCCAGGCCTGATAATCGTTGGATCCCAGCTTGATGGCCTCCAAGAAAGCGTCGCGGGCCTGCGTATAGAGGCCCTGGAAGAAGTACACGGCGCCGAGATTGGTATAGACGCGGGCATCGGCCTTGATCTCCAGCGCCTTCTGCAGGAATCTCACCGCATCCTTATAGCGGCCCTGCCGGTGGTAGACGTTGGCGAGATTCTTGTAGCTGGAGTACTCGTCCGGATCCAGCGCGATGACGCGTTGATAGGCGGCCTCGGCTTCGCCGTAGCGCCCGAGGCGCAGGTAGAGGCGGCCCAGTTGACTGGGAATGTCCAGATCGCCGGGCCGCAGCTCGGCGGCCAGGCGGTACTCCTTCTCGGCCGCGGCCGGATCGCCGGCGTCAACGTAGAGATCCCCCATCCCTCGATGAGCGTCGGCGTTGTCGGGATCGAGCTTCAGGACGTCTGCGAGCTCCGCCCGCGCCGCCTCGCGATCCCCCTGCGCCAGTCGAATCAGCCCCAGGCTCACCCGGGCGGCGAGGAACTGCCGGTCCAGCTCCAGCGCGTGCTCGGCGTTGCCGCGCGCTTGATCCAGGTAAGTCTGATCCTTCTCCGCGCGGTACTTACGCCAATACGCCTGAGCGAGGCCGGCGTAGGCCGGAGCGTAGTCCTGCTGCAGCGTGCGTGCGGCTTCGAAGCTCTTGATAGCTCGATCGACGTGGCCTGGCCGGTAAAAGCGCTCAAGGGCCGCCATCCCCTGCTGATAGTGCCCATATGCCGTCGTGGGCTCGGCGGGCACCGTGGTCTCCGCCGCGCGCCGGATCATGGGTTGCAGCCAGAGAGCGGCGGCGGTCAGCACGAGGATCACGGCGACTGCCGGTTCCCATCTCCTGAGCCGCCGCCGCCAGGCTCCCGACTCTCGTTTCGCCGCGCCCTCGGCGGCTCCGGCTTCCGGCGTCGTGGAGTCCGTCGTCCGCTCGGTGGGGAGGCTCGCGGCCACGCGGTCGAGGGTGGCGATCACCGCCTCGGCGTTGGGCGGCCGCTGCGCCGGATCCTTCGCCAGCAGGCGCTCGACGAGGTCG
Source organism: Acidobacteriota bacterium (assembly GCA_046765915.1). Classification (GTDB taxonomy): domain Bacteria; phylum Acidobacteriota; class Thermoanaerobaculia; order Multivoradales; family UBA5704; genus DATARR01. The sequence goes on from JBKPTH010000002.1 coordinate 170,210, forward strand.
GAGAGGGCCGCCGGGATCTCCGGCCGGAGCTGCACCGCCGGCACCTGATGCAGGCTGCAGATGCGGCTCAGCGTCTCCATCGAGTTGCGGCCGCGGAACGGCGACTCTCCGGTCAGCAGCTCATAGAGCAGGGAGCCCAACGAGAAGAGATCCGAGCGATGGTCCACCGGCAGGCCCATCGCCTGCTCGGGCGACATGGCGGTCACCGTGCCCACCACCTTGCCGGTCAAGGTGAGCCTGGCGAGCGCCGCCGGATCCTCGCCGGCCTGCCCCGCCTCGCCGAGAAGCTGGCGGGCGATGCCGAAATCGAGGATCTTGACCTCGCCCGTGGGCGTCATCATGACGTTGTCCAGCTTGAGATCGCGATGCACCAATCCGGCGCCGTGAGCGGCGGCGAGGCCGGCGGCGATGGCGCGGCCGATGCGGATCGCTTCGGCCGGCGCGAAAGGGCCTGCCGCCAGCAGCTCCCGCAGCGGCCGGCCGTCCACCAGCTCCATGACGATCCAGTCCTCGCTCTCGCCCTCCACCCAGTCATGCACCTGGACGACGGCCGAGTGGCTCAACTGCGCCATGGCGCGAGCCTCGCGCTGGAAGCGATGGCGGGCCAGCTCCAGGTCTCCGGCGGCGCGCACCCGCTTCAGCGCCACCGGGCGGTGGAGCCGGCTGTCGAAAGCCCGGTAGACCTCTCCCATGCCGCCGCGCCCCAGGCGCTCCTCGATGCGGTACGGACCGATCTGCTCCGGCAGCGGCGCCGCGTTCGGGGCCTCGGCGAAAGCTTCCTCCAGCAGCCCGGCGGCCACCTCGCCGGCCGACTGCGAGAGAAACGCGCCGGCCTCGTCGTCCGCGGAGAGCAACGCCTCCACCTCGGAACGCAGCTCCGGGTCCCCGGAGCACGCCTCCTTGAGGTAGGCGGCTCGTTCGGTGGGAGAGAGCTCCAGGCTCCGATCGAGGACCGCCTCGAGTTGCTGCCAGCGCTCGCGGGTCATCGCGATTGAGATTCTACTCTCGGGACCAGGCGGGATGCCCACGCTGGCGTGCCTGGCGCACCTTCGAGATGAGGGGATTCGCGAAGGTGCTTCGTTATCTCGAAGGATTGAGAAAGCATCTCGCTCCCCTTGGGAGCCAACCCATCACGACGCAAGGAGAAAAGAACGATGAAATCCCGATTGGCCTCGACGTTTACCGCGGCGCTGCTCTGCGCGCTCGCGGTCGCCGTGTTCCTCCCCTCCATCGCGCGGGCGGAGCAGGGCAGATTTCGCTGTGAGGAGCTGTCGTTCCCGGTGAACCTCTCGCCGAGCGACGCCACCGTCTACGACGTCTTCGGCGTCCTCTGCTCGCGCGGCAGCATCGAGAACAAGACGGTCCAGATCACGTTGCACGGCGCGACCTACGGCCACCTGTACTGGGACTTTCCGTTCCAGCCCGAGACCTACTCGTACGTCCGCCGCGCCACGGCCGCGGGCTACGCGGTGCTCAACCTCGACCGCATCGGCATCGGCCAGAGCGACCGTCCGCCGGCCGCGGACGTCACCATTGCGTCCAACGGCTACGTCGTCCATCAGATCGTGCAGGCGCTGCGCGGCGGCGATCTCGTCGTGCCGTCGTTCGGCCGCATTCTCGCCGATCGCGTGGCGCTCGTCGGCCATTCGCTCGGCTCCGTGATCTCCATCCAGGAAGCCGCCACCTACGGCGACGTGGACGGTGTCGTGCTGACCGGGGTCTCCCACACGGTGACGCCGGCTCTCGGCGAGATCCTGGGCTCCCTCTATCCGGCGAGCCTCGATCCGCGCTTCGCGGGCCAGAGCATTCCGGACGGCTACCTCACCAGCCTTCCCGGCGCTCGCACCGTCTTCTACTTCCTGCCTTCCGCCGATCCTCTCGTCATCGCGATCGACGATCAGACGAAGGAGACGGTCACCGTGCCCGAGCTCGATACGGCCTTCCCGGCGCTGGCCCTGTCGACGGGGATCCACGCACCGGTGCTCGTCGTGGTCGGCGATTACGACGCGGCGTTCTGCAATCCGCCGACCTGCTCGGCCTCGGGAAGCCTCAACGTCGAGCCGAGCTTCTACCCGGCGGATGCCTGCGCCGAGGCGGCTTCGATCCCCAATGTTGGACACGACCTCAACCTGCACCTCCAAGCCCAGTCCGCCTATGACGTCGTGCTGAGCTGGATGGACCGGCGCGTCGGCGGCGATACGCGGGTGGCGCCCTCGGATCCCTGCCAGCCGTAACGTCAATCACGTCCTCGTAGGGGCGGCCCTATGTGGCCGCCCTTTCCGCGCCCGTCAAGGCGGGGAAAGCCAAGGCGCGGACTGCGGCGGCGTGGACCGCAGGGCGCCAGGCATCACGACCCCGTTGCGATTCGAGTCGCCGAGATGGCTTGGGATGGTCGTCATCGGCCGCACTTGCGAGAAGGTTCCTCCCACCGCAACGTCGTCGCCGCTGTACGTGCCGGACGCGCACGCCGCCAGCAGCACCAGGATCAGGCACGCCAGCGACTTGAGGAAGATCGACTGGATGTTCTTCTTGGTCATACGTCACCTCCGGACCTCCATGGGAGATCCAAGCTGACGAAGGGTGCAAAGCCTGGGCCGCCGCAGGCTGGGTTGTACCGGATTGTGGTACAGTTCCAGATCATGAAAGAGATGTCGGTCCACGAGTTCCGTAACCATCTGCGAGACGCGGTCGAGACGGTGATTGAAGACCATGTTCCTCTCCGCGTCAGGCGGCGCGGAGGGCAGGATTTCGTCGTCGTCAGCGTTGAGGACTGGGAACGCGAGCGGGAGACGCTGTACGTCCTTCAGAACCGGTCGCTCATGGAGCAGATCGAGCGCTCGTTGAAGACCCATCGGGAGGGGACGGGCTACCGTCCTTCCCCGGAGGAGCTCGATGCGCTCGATCGTGTTTGAGGGCGACACCTGGGAGCGCTCCGAAGATCTGCGTCGGCGGGATTCCGCATTGCACCGGGTCCTCTGCCGCCAGCTCAAGGAGATGCAACGTGGCGATCCCGCTACCGGCACCGGTAAGCCCGAGCCGCTCAAGCACGGCTTGAGCGGGCTCTGGTCCCGCCGCCTCTCGCTCAAGGATCGGCTCATCTACCGCTTCGACGAAGACAATCTGTACGTCATCGCGATCGGCGGGCACTATGAAGGCTAGCTCCACTGCCTGATGACCGCTTACAGCGTTGCCTTTTGGATGCTCTACGTTGGGAAAATCCGCTGCCACGCAAGCCGCTAAGGGCGCAACTTTGGGAATACCAGTCGATTCGTTGTCACTGGCGGCCTAGGAATTGAGATAACCGCCTGCAGCTTGAGCCGGCCCGGCTTTCTCCAAAGCCGGATCGCTCTCGGCGTCCGCTGTTTCGCGGTCAGAGTTGTAAATAGGAGAGTAGAAGTTGCGATTTGAGGTAAATTGGCATGGCTGTGAGCGGTCAGGCGTTGAATGCCCGCATGATTGGCAAACAAATTCGCTGACTTCTCAAAGATGACGCCGGTCATCCTCAAGATGACCGGATACTGGTTGATGGCGATGCCTGTTTTCCCAACCAATTGGCTTACATAGGCAGCGATGAAGAGGCTATTCTCAACCCTTGAGTTGCAGCTCCTCACCCTGAGGCAGGACAGGCGAGATAGAATGTCTTGCATCGGAACGCCGATCGACCAGTCGCTCTGGAGCGCGGGAAGCGCGCAGGAGGAGAGACCCGTATGCAGTACACCGAACAGCAACTCGAAGACTTCAAGGCCGAGTTCGCCAAGCGTCGGAAGCGTCAGCTTCTGGTCAGCCTCCCGGTGGTCGCCGCCTTTCTGATCTTCGCAGTGGCGAGCCAGAAGGGTACGCTCCCCTTCTTCGGACTGCCTCCCGCGGTCATGGGCGCCATCGCGTTCGCCGTCATTCTCGGCACCCTCGTCTTCAGCCTGTCCAACTGGCGCTGCCCGGCCTGCAACAAGTACCTGGGGAAGGGGATCGGCCCGTCGTTCTGTCCGAGGTGCGGGGTGGCGTTGCGGTAGGGCGTGGCTATGGGTATTGAAGGACTGAGGCGATGTCCGAAAGAGAGTCCGAACTGCTGCTTGCCATTAATCGGGGTCTGCCTGCGGAGGTCGCCAAGCGATATCGGATCCTGGTGGATCGGCGTCGTTCCGGGTCGCTCAGCCCCGAAGAGCACCAGGAATTGCATCGCCTCACCGATCAGGCGGAGGAGTTGCAGGCCGAGCGGATCGAGCATCTGGCCGAGCTCTCGCGACTTCAGGGTAAGCCTCTCGGCGCATTGATGGAGGAGCTGGGGATCCGGCCCTCGTCGATTGCCTGAAGTGAGCGCGAATCAGAAGGGAAGGTCTGTTTCCGCGCCGGAGCGGAATCTGCAAGCATCGCGCAGTCGAGGTCGTTTCGACCACTGATTCCTGGCCTGCTAGAATAGCTTAAATTGGCTTTCGCTAGGCCGCTCACTCCCGCGGATGGTTGGCCGCAAGCTGACGGGACGCGGCTACTTACGGAGCAGCCCTTCATGCAAAGCTTCAGCGGTTCGGATCGGTAAGCGGCGGATACGATGACGCGAGTCCTCCACGATCACGATGACCCCGGTCGGAAGCAGGTGTCCCGACTCCTTGAGGGTCGCCGCGAGACGTAACAGAACGAAGTCGGTGCGGGTATTATCGAGACGGAAGAGAACGACACTTACCTCGGCACTGCCCGAGAAGGCGACGATCTCGCCGAAATCGAGATCAAACGTCAGCACAATGGATCGCTCTCGGGCCGCCTTGTCGAAGATTTTCAGATCTGGAAGACGCTGAAGACCCTCTTCCAAGAGATGGTGGGCCTCATGACCCTGTTCGCGTAGCCAGGCAACGATTCGAGGGGCCACGCCCATGTCGGCGAGGAAGCGCATCGCTGACGCTATGCGGGCACCACTTCCTCACGCGTCAGCCAGGCGGCATATTCCAACGCCTGCTGCACATCTTCATGCTCGAGGTAAGGAAAGTCTTCGAGGATCTCCTGGATCGTGGCTCCGTGTGCGACCTGACCGAGGATGTGGGCGACGGTAATCCGCATCCCGCGAATGCAGGCTCTGCCACCCATGATCTGAGGATCGAATGTGATGCGGTCGAGCATGGCTGTTCTCCTCGCGTGCCACGGACCCTTCCATAATACCGCGAAGTAGTTCGAGGGAGCCTATTTATGGCATAATAGAATACGTTGGTTTAGCCGGTCCGATCCAGAGGAGGTTTCCGCAGTGAGAAGCACACCGAGCTTGCAGGTCCGCAGTCGCGTCATCGTCGTGGTCATCCTGATGGCGGTCCTCGCCGGGTGCGATAAAGAGTCGCCGACCGACCCTATTCACCCAGATCCGCTTCCCGAGCTGCTGTTCTTCTGTCTGCCGCTCGACGTTCGCCTCACCTGCACCGCCATTGCCACGAACGTTCCGGGCCGCGGCCAGGTTGACGTCACGAAGACGGCTACGTACTCGGTTTCGGATCCGTCCGTAGGCGACTTCCTGGAGCCTGGCATCTTTACGCCGAGGCGCCGGGGAGAGGTCGAACTCTCGGCGCGCTTTGAGGCCCTGACGCCGCGATTCACGCCGGAGTTCCTGGTGGATCCCTCCCAGCCTCCCCGGTCCTTCAGCTCTCTTTCGGGCAAGGTGTTCGATGCCGCCACGGGCAAGGAGCTGCCCGGCGCCCGGGTGGAGATCCTCGACGGGTACGCGCAGGGCTCCTCGAGCGTCGCCAATGAGTACGGGTTCTACCTGTTCGAGAAGGTTCTCACGGAAGAGACCTTCTCCGTGCGAGCCTCATTGCCGGGATATGCACCTTCGACGGTCCGATATCGAGTAGACCCCTCGACCTATCGAGCGGACCCTTCGGATACGACGCCCAGGAATCCTCCTTATCTGGAGCTCCAGCTTCGGCGGGCCGAGAGCTAGAGACGTCCCGCCGTCCCCGCGATCTGCAAAGGGTGTCGCAGCGGCCTGGGACGTCTCTACGGGTCGGTTTTCGATCAACGTTTCCGTAGAGACGTCCCAACCCATTTACGATAACGATGACTTGTCACGGGGACGGCGGGACGTCTCTCTTTGGGCGTCGCCTATGAAGGGGCCGCACCCTACGGTCCAAAATTACAAAGATCGTCCACCCGCAGCGCTTCGAAGCCGGTGCTGAAGCGGCCTTTGGCGGACATCATGACGCTCACCCAGGCTTGCGCGTGGCTGGCGTCCTTGTGCCAGAGGTCGAGCATCAGAAATCCCATCGGCCTGGCCACGGCGAGGGCGGAGCTGCCGACGCGCACCTTCTGCGTGGCCACGGGGAAGGCGTTGCCGCCCACGACCTCGCTGGGGTTTTCCTCCTCGTCGAAGGTGACGATCTGCATCTCCCCCAGCGGCGCCCAGGCGGGCGACTTGCCGCAGGCGGCGAGGGACGCCGTGGCTCTGCGGTTGTCACGCCAGACGACGAGCTCGGTGCCGCTGGTGAAGGAGCCGCCGTTCATGTAGCGCACGTAGTAGAGGCTGGAGAGCGGGATGCGGTCGTCGCGCCCGTCGAAATTCACGTAGCGGCCGTAGAAGGTGTAATCCCCGTCGTTGAAGTGGTCGGGGTCCGCCACGATCGCCACGGCCGCCTGGCTGTCCGCCGTGTTCTTGCGGGAGTTGATGTAGTGGTATTCGCCCCAGAGCACGTTGGCGTCGCTGGCGATTCCCTTGCCGCCCTTGACGAAGTAGCCGGCCTGCATCGGCGTGTTGACCGTCGTCCCCACGGAGCTCGGGGAGCAGCGGTTGACCGCGTCCACCGTGATGTAGCCGGTGGCTACGTTGGGACCCGCCGAGCCGCTGCCGGCGCACTGCTGCGCCGCCGATTTCGCCACGGCGCGGCCGGTGTGGGCCGCCTGGAGCCAGGTGCGCTGGCTGGTGCTGGGAGCCGCCGCGAGATTGGCCGTGCCGTTGCCGCCGCAGCCGGGAAAGGTCACGTTGGGATCCGACAGCTCGCCCACGGTGCTCGCCGCCGTGCCGGTGGCCGGCAGGTTCCCCAGCAGGAGATTGCGCACGTTGAAGGTCTGCACGTCGTAGCCGGTCAGGTAGACGTCGAAGGCCAGCGTGGGCACCGCCCAGTCCGTCCACAGCACCACCCGGGCCAGCGCCGGCTTGACCGAAGCATTGTTGACCGAGAAGAGAGTCGTCGCGCCGTTGGGATCGGTGAGATCCACCTCGAAGTACGGGATGAGCAGGGTGGCGGCGGGCTGGTTCGCGACGCGGCAGTTGCCGTCGAGGACTCCGGCTTCAAGAGGAACGGCCGCGATCAGCAGGCCGCAAAGGAGCAAGGAGCTGAAAGATCGCGCGAACATGGGGTGCTCTCCTAGATGTGACCGGAACCGGGCCTGTATTTCGCGCCCCTCGCCTCCCGGCTCCCCTCCTGGAGATCCCTCTCTGCGACTTCTATGCCACCTCCTCATGCGTTCGCCCGCCCTGTCGTGATGTGTCAGGAGAGGTATCGACGTGTCAGACAGGTGTCAGGACAGATCCAGGGGGGCTCGCGGGCAGCCGGCCCGATCTGTCAAAGTAGGGTCCTATGAGTGAGACGCTGATCCAGATCGGCCGCGATCCGGTCCGTCCCGCCGCCGCTCGCGAGAGCCGGCCGGAATGGCTGCGCATCCGGCTCGCGACGCCCGCCTCCTATCACCGGGTCCGCTCGCTGGTGGAGGGGCTGAACCTGCATACCGTCTGCCAGGAGGCCCGCTGCCCGAACATCTACGAGTGCTGGGGCGAGCATGGCACCGCCACGTTCATGATCCTCGGCGACATCTGTACCCGGCGTTGCGGCTTCTGCGCCGTGACCTCGGGCCGGCCGCAGCCAGGCGTGGACGCCGCCGAGCCCGGGCACGTGGCGTTGGCCGTGGCCGCCATGGGTCTCCGCCACGCCGTCGTCACGTCGGTGGACCGCGACGATCTGCCGGACGGCGGCGCGCGTCACTGGGCGCGGGTGGTGGAGGCGATCCACGAGCGCAATCCGGGCTGCGCCGTCGAGGTGCTCACCCCGGACTTCCGCGGCGTGCCGGACGCGCTCGACGTCGTCCTCGCGTCGGCGCCCGAGGTCTTCTCGCACAACATCGAGACGGTGCCGCGCCTCTACCGCCAGGCCCGCCCCGGCAGCCGCTACGACCGCAGCCTCGCCCTGCTCGCCGAGGCCGCGCGCCGCCGCGATGGAGAAGCCTATGGGGACCGCTTCCAGGGACGGATCAAGACCGGCATGATGCTGGGCCTCGGCGAGACCGCGGACGAGATCCGCGCGACGATCCGCGACATCCGCGGCGCCGGCGTGGAGATCCTCACCCTCGGCCAGTATCTCCAGCCCACCGCGAAACACCTGCCCGTGGACCGCTGGGTGCATCCGGACGAGTTCGCCTCTCACCGCGACTTCGCGCTTTCCCTCGGCTTCCTCCATTGCGAGTCCGGGCCCTTGGTGCGCAGCAGCTACCATGCGCACGAGGCGTTGGGAACCCCGATTCACACGGATTCGTGAGCCAAGTCACCCAATGCGACGACTCGGTCTTTTTCTTGCCGTTCTCTGCCTTTCCACGCCCGCCCTCGCCGCTCCGCCCGCCGATCTCGCCGAGTCCGCGCGCCAGATCGAGCGGTTTCCCGCCACCCGCGGCCAGGGCAGCGAGAGCGAGCGGCTGAAGAAGTTCTTCGACCTCTACTGGCTCACCATGCTGCGCGGGTCCCCCGAGTGGGCCACCTATGTGGGGGCGGCGGGCTTCGACGACCGCCTGGGCGACCTCTCGCCCGAGACGTTCGCGCTCGACCGGCGGATCTCCCATCTGGAGCTGGCCGCCCTGTCCTCGATCGACCGCGCGCTCCTCACGCCGGCCGAGCAGGTGAGCTACGACCTGGCGCTCCGGCGTCTCCGGCAGGGGATCGAAGGGGAGGCGTTCCCGGGGGAGTACCTGCAGGTTACGCAAATGGGCGGCATCCACCGGGAGCTGATCGATCTCCTGCCCGCCATGCCGGCTCGCACCCTCGGCGACTACGAGAACATGCTGGCCCGTCTGCGCGCCTATCCGGCCGTGGTCGAGCAGGCGATGGCGCTGCTCGATCAGGGGCTCGAGAAGGGCATTACGCCGCCGCGCGTGACTCTGCGGGACGTGCCCCGGCAGGTCGAGGCGCTGCTCGCCGACGATCCTCTGCGGAGCCCCGTGCTGGAGCCGTTTCAGACGGTCCCCGAAACGATTCCCGCGGCGGACCGCGAGCGGTTGCGGCACGAGGCCGCGCGGATCTTCACCGGCCAGATGGCGCCGGTGCTGCGCAAATTGCACGACTATCTCGCCAACACCTACGTCCCCGGGGCCCGGGATTCGATCGCGATGAGCGCCCTGCCCAACGGCAAGGCCTGGTACGCCTTCCTGCTCCGGGCCTCCACGACGACCGACCTGACCCCCGAGCAGATCCATCAGCTCGGCCTTTCCGAGGTCAAGCGCATCCGCAAGGAGATGGACGAGCTCATCGCCGCCACCGGTTTCAAGGGGAGCTTCGAGGACTTCTGCCAGTTCCTGCGTACGGATCCGCGTTTCTTCTATGACAAGCCCGAAGACCTGGTGGCCGGTTTTCGCGACATCGCCAAGCGCATCGATCCCGAGCTGATCAAGCTCTTCGGCCGGCTGCCGCGGCTCCCCTACGGCGTCACGGTGACGCCGGAGGCGGCCGCGAAGTCGGCGCCGGCCGCCAACTACACCAACGGCTCGCTCGCCACCGGCCGGCCCGGCTGGATGTACGTCAACACCTACGACCTGAAATCCCGTCCGAAGTGGGCCATGGAGGCTCTCACGGCGCACGAGGCCGTGCCGGGGCATCACCTCCAGTACGCCCTGGTCGAGGAGCTCGGCGAGCTGCCCGAGTGGCGCCGGTGGGACATCTATCCCGCCTTCTCGGAAGGGTGGGGCCTCTACGCCGAAAGCCTGGGGAGCGAGCTCGGCCTCTACAAGGACCCCTACTCGAAGTTCGGCCAGCTCACTCTGGAGATCTGGCGGGCCATCCGCCTGGTGGTCGATACCGGCCTGCACGCTTTCGGCTGGACGCGCCAGCAGGCGATCGATTACTGCCGGGCGAGCTCCGCCAGGACCGAGCACGAGATCGAAGCCGAGATCGACCGCTACATCGCCCACCCGGGAGGCGCGCCCTGCTACAAGATCGGCGAGCTGAAGATCAAGGAGCTGCGCGCCTATGCCGAAAAGGAGCTGGGGCCGAAGTTCGACCTCCGCGCCTTCCACGATCACGTCCTGGGCAGCGGCCAGTTGCCGCTCGACCTGCTGGAGAAGAGCATCAAGGCGTGGGTGGTGGAGGAGAGGGGGCCAGGGGGTGAGGTCTCGAAGGGCATGCCGCTCCGCTTCCCGTAACCTTCCCCACCCGGAACCCGTATGATCACCAGGGCCGTTCCATGCCTATCTGAGAGGACCCATCCCATGAAGAGACTCATCCTCACCTTCGCCGCGCTCCTCCTGGCCGCCGCCGCCGTCCACGCGGCCGTGGCGCCGGATCTCGTCGAGTACTCCCGCAAGTTCGAGCAGTTCCCCGCCACCAAGGGGCAGGGGAGCGAGAGCGAGCGGCTGCAGAAGCTGTTCGATCTGGCCTGGGACTACGTCATGCACGCCTCGCCCGAGTTCGCCACCGTGGTCGGCTACCCCGGCCTGAACGACCGCTGGTCCGACGCCTCGTTCGAGGCCATCGCCTTCGGACGCGCCACCTCGCACAAGATCCGCGAGGCGCTGCTGTCGATCGACCGCGTGCAGCTCAAGCCCTCCGAGCAGGTCAACTATGACCTGGCGCGCCGGCGGATGGAGCGTGAGATCGAAGGCGAGAGGTTCCACGGCGAGTATCTGGCGGTCACCCAGGTGAGCGGCGTGCAGCAGGGCATTCCCCAGCTCCTGTCGTACATGCCCGGCCGCACGGTCAAGGACTACGAGGACATCATCGCCCGCCTGCGCGGCGTCCCCCAGGTGATCGATCAGACGATCGCGCTCCTCGGCAAGGGTTTGCAGGAAGGGATCACGCCGCCGCGCGTCACCCTGCGCGACGTCCCCGCCCAGGCCGGCAGCCTGCTCGTCGACGATCCGTTGACCAGCCCGATGCTCAAGGCCTTCCAGAAGTTTCCCTCCACCATCCCCGCCGCCGAGCAGGAGCGGCTGAAGAGCGCGGCCGCCCAGGCCTTCCGCGAGCAGGCCGCCCCGGCGTTCCAGAAGCTGCAGAGCTATCTCGCCAACACCTACGTGCCCGCCGCCCGCGAGTCCATCGGCATGAGCGAGCTGCCGGACGGCAAGGCCTGGTACGCCTACAACGTACGGCAGCAGACGACGACGGACCTGACGCCCGAGCAGATCCACCAGATCGGCCTCGCCGAGGTCAAGCGCATCCACCAGCAGATGGAAGAGCTGATGGCCAAGACCGGCTTCAAGGGCAGCCTGCAGGATTTCTTCACCTTCCTGCGCACCGATCCGCGGTTCTTCTACGACAAGCCCGAGGACCTGCTGGCCGGCTACCGCGACATCGCCAAGCGCATCGATCCCGAGCTGGTGAAGCTCTTCGGCAAGCTGCCGCGGCTGCCCTACGGCGTCATTCCGGTGCCGTCCTATGCCGAGAAATCGCAGACCACCGCCTACTATGAAAACGGCTCGCTCGCCGCCGGCCGGCCCGGCTATTTCAACGCCAATACCTACGACCTCAAATCGCGTCCGAAGTGGGAGATGGAGGCGTTGACGGCGCACGAGGCCGTGCCGGGCCATCATCTGCAGATCTCGCTGGCCCAGGAGCTGGAGGACGTTCCCCAGTGGCGCCGCTACGACGACTACACGGCCTTCGTCGAGGGTTGGGGCCTCTACGCCGAGAGCCTCGGCGACGAGATCGGCCTCTACAAGGATCCTTACTCGAAGTTCGGCCAGCTCACCTATGAGATGTGGCGCGCCGTCCGCCTGGTGGTGGACACCGGCCTGCACGCCAAGGGCTGGACGCGCCAGCAGGCGATCGACTACTTCAAGGCCAACGCCGGCAAGGCCGAGCACGACATCGAGGTCGAGGTGGACCGCTACATCGTCTGGCCCGGCCAGGCCCTCGCCTACAAGATCGGCGAGCTCAAGCTCAAGGAGCTGCGCGCCGAGGCCGAGAAGGAGCTGGGCGCGAAGTTCGACGTCCGCGCCTTCCACGATGAGGTCCTCGGCAACGGCGCCCTGCCGCTCGACGTGCTGGAGAAGAACGTCAAGGCGTGGGTGGCGGCGGAGAAAAGCGGCGACAAGAGAGCGCCATAGGCGAGACGAAGAAAGGCCGGAGGGTCGTAGCGGCGGGCCTACGTGCCCGCCGTTTTTCCGTTCCGCGCACCACAGACG
>JBKPTH010000003.1:0-133388 GCA_046765915.1 Acidobacteriota bacterium
GGTCGCCGCCGCGCCGCCTGCCGCTCCCACCGCGCCGGCTCCGCCGCCGGCGCAGAGCGCACCGCCGGCCTCTCCGCCCGTGATGTTCAATCCGCTCGAGATCGGCGAGATGATCGAGCGGGAGGGGGTCGACTGGCAGCCGGCGGGGGGCTACAGCCCGGCGCCTCCCTCGCCCTTCGAGACCCCGCCGCCCGCGGCGGGCCCACCGGCGACCGGCGAGCGCCGGGCCCACCCTCCGAGCCTGGACGACACGGGCCTCAACTGGCTCGACGAGGCGGACCGCAGCCGGCCGGTGCCGAGCGGCGCCAGCTCCGAGCTGTTCGACGAGGAGGACGACTTCTTCGACCTCGCCGCCGAGCTGGAGCAGGAGCTCTCGCAGGAGGACGTCTTCCAGAGCGGCGATGGGTTGTTGATGCCGCCGGCGGAGCAATCGCTGGAGGAGATCGTCGAGGGATTCAAGAAGGGCGTCGCCGAGCATCTCTCGCCGACCGATTACGACACCCACTTCAACCTCGGCATCGCCTACCGCGAGATGGGCCTGCTGGACGAGGCGATCGGCGAGTTCCAGATCGCCGCCAAGGACGCCGGCCACCTCGTGCTCTGCTGCTCCATGCTCGGCCTCTGCTTCCTCGACAAGGGGCTGCCCGAGCTCGCCATCAAGTGGTACCGCCGCGGCCTCGAAGCGCCCGGCCTGGGCGAGGAGGACACCCTGGGCCTCCTCTACGACCTCGGCTGCGCCCATCTGGCCGTGGGCGATCAGGAGTCCGCCTACAAGACCTTCGTCGATCTCTACGGCATCAACACCAACTACCGCGACGTCGTGGCGAGGCTCGAGGAGTTGGGGAGGTAGCCATGAGCAGCGCGCACGATTACCGCACGCCGCACCACATGCACCTGCAGTCGCGCCGCCGGGTCGCCGTCCGGCGGGTCGACGAGTGCGGCACGCTGGACGAGATCTTCACCTCATGCCTGCCGGCGTTCGGAGGCGCCTACCTGCGGCGGGTGTACCGGCTGCTCGACCAGGCGATCGGCGCCGGCTGTCCGCTGACGCTGGCGATCGCCGGTCCGGTCACCGTCTCCGGCCAGCACCAGGCGTGGCTGATCCCGCTGCTCGAGACCGGCTGGGTGGCCTACCTGAGCACGACGGACGCCGTCTGCTACCACGACGGCCACCGCAGCCTCGACGAGCATCCCGATCCCATCTTCGAGGTCCCCATCTTCGGCGACGACGGCGCGTTGCGCGACGACCGCACGATCCGCGTCACCGACATGGCCTTCGACGAGGACGTGCTCTTCCAGCAGGACCGCTTCATGACGGCCTGCCTGCTGCGGCCGGAATTCCAGAAGGCGATGTCGGGCACCGAGCTGCGCTACCGGATCGGCGAGATCTACGCCGCCCAGGAGGCGAAGAACCGCGTCTCGCCCGGGCTGCTCTCCACCTGCTGGAAGCTCGCGCTGCCCATCCTCGTCGGCGCGCCGGGCGACGGCAGCCTGTTCCTCAACTCGATGAAGCTGTGGGCCATGCGGCAGGCCGGCGTCCTCGACCGCTACGACTTCTCGCTCGACCTGCACGCCGAGGTCTTCGAGTCGTGCGCCTACCATTACTGGGGACTGTTCAATCATCCGGCGCGCTCGCTGGCCACCCTCATCCTCGGCGGCGGCGTGCCGAAGAACTACAACCTGCAGCCCGAGCCGGCGCTCGGCCAGGTGCTGGGCCTCGAGGGCATCCGCGGCTACACCTTCGACGTGCAGATCGTCAGCGCGCCGGTGACCGAAGGCTCTCTCTCCTCCTGTCCGCCGGCCGAGGCCGTGACGTGGGGCAAGGTGGACCGCGAGACCTATCAGCAGACGACGGAGAGCGCGCAGGCGGACTACTCCATGGTCATGCCGTTCCTCGTCAAGGCGCTGCTCGACAACCGCGAGCGCTACGCCCGGCGGGCGGCGGAGATCGGTGAAGAGGACCTCGTCAAGGAGGATCCCCGCGCCGCCGGCTATCTCCGCGCGCGCGACGGATACCGTCTCTACGAGCAGCGGGACCAACTGGTGGAACAGCTTTCGCAAAGCGTGCGGGAGAACGGGGAGTGGCTCCGCAAGACTCTCCACTACCCGCTGGCCATCGAAGGACCTGGCGCATGAGCAAGACCACAGTCACGTTGATCCCCGGCGACGGCATCGGCCCGGAGGTGAGCGCGGCCGCGGTGCGGGTGCTCGACGCCGCCGGCGCGGAGATCGAGTGGGAGCGCCAGATCGCCGGCAAAGAGGCGGTCGAGAAGTTCGGCAACCCGCTGCCGCCGGAGGTGCTGGAGTCGGTCCGTCGCAATCGTCTCGCCTTGAAAGGCCCCGTCACCACGCAGGTGGGCGGCGGTTTCAAGTCGGTCAACGTGCAGCTCCGCCAGGCGCTCGATCTCTACGCCAACCTGCGTCCCTCGCGCTCGCTGCCGAGCATCCCCAGCCGCTTCGAGGGCGTCGACATCGTGGTGGTGCGGGAGAACACGGAGGACCTCTACAGCGGCCTGGAGCACATCGTGGTGCCGGGCGTCGTCGAGAGCCTGAAGATCATCACCGAGAAGGCGTCGTTGCGCATCGCCCGCTTCGCCTTCGAGTACGCCCGCCGGCACGGCCGCAAGCGGGTGACCGCCGTCCACAAGGCCAACATCATGAAGCTCTCGGACGGCCTGTTCCTCGACTGTTTCCGCCGCGTGGCCTCCGAATATCCCGAGATCAAGGCGGATGACAAGATCGTCGACAACATGTGCATGCAGCTCGTCATGCGGCCGGAGGAGTGGGACATGCTGCTGATGGAGAACCTCTACGGCGACATCGTCTCGGACCTCTGCGCCGGTCTCGTCGGCGGCCTGGGCGTGGTGCCCGGCGGCAACATCGGCACCGACGTGGCGGTCTTCGAGGCGGTGCACGGCAGCGCTCCGGACATCGCCGGCAAGGATCTGGCGAACCCACTGGCGCTCATCCGCTCCGCCATCATGATGCTCTACCACATGAACAAGGACGAGGTGGCGGAGCGGGTCCGCGCGGCGCTGCGCAAAGTCGTGGTGCAGCAGAAGATCCGCACCCGCGACCTCGGCGGGGAGGCGGGGACGACCGAGTTTACGGATGCGGTGGTGGCGGCGCTGGAAGGCTGATCTCGCCTCGTTCACTCGGGGCCCCCAATCCCTGTTTTTCCCACCCCTCGAAGTCCTTGCCGAGCGGATCCTCGATTCCCGTATATGCGCTTTCGTATTGCGCATCAGTGTATAGTGAGTGTATGGCGCGTAAGCTCACGACCACTGTACGCCTGGACCCTGAAGACGCGGAAGCCCTCGCCAGAGCGCGTGAAGACGGATTGTCGTCATCCGAGATCATCCGGAGGGGGCTGCGCATTGTCGCCTCGCGTTACTACCGCAACCGCCGCCCTCCGTCGACGGGCCTGTTCGTCACCACCGACATGAAGCTGGGTGAGGAGTCGGAGCTGTTCAAGGATCTGGAGAGGTGAGGCAGGGCCTCGTTGCCGATACTGGTGGTCTCCTCCGAGCTCTGGCACTCCGTCCCGATGGTACCCCGGCATGGCCGGATTACGCCGAGGCTCTCACGGCAGCATCCGCCGTCATCGTTCCGGCTCTCGTCCTGGCCGAAGTAGATTACTTCTTACGAGAAGAGCGCCGTGCGATGCGGAAGGTCATCGCGGAAATTCTCGATCCGAAGACAACCTATGAGCTGGAACCGGTTCTCCCGGCGGATCTCGTCCGAGCTCTGGAGATCGACGCCAAGTTCGCGGATCTCGGTCTCGGCTTGGTCGATGCAACCGTGGCCACGGTGGCGGAACGGCGACGGCAGTACCGTATATTGACCACCGATCGGAGGCACTTCTCTGTTATGCGCGTGGGTCCACAGTACCGGCAGGCCCTGACCTTGGTTCCTTGAATCCTCCGCAGCTTCGCCAACCAGCTACAATCTCCTCCTATGAGCGAATCCCTCGTTTCTTCGACCGTCCTCCCCAGCGCCTGCCCGCTCGACTGCCCGGACGCCTGCAGCCTGGAGGTGCGGGTGGAGGAGGGACGGGTCACCAAGGTGGACGGCAGCCATCGGAATCCGATCACCGAGGGATTCATCTGCTCCAAGGTGCGGCGGCTGCCGGAGTATCTCTATGGTCCGGAGCGGCTTCTCTATCCTGCGCGTCGGGTCGGTTCGAAGGGCTCATCCGAGTTCCAGAGGATCTCCTGGGACGAAGCGCTCGGGCTTGCCGCAGAGAAGATCCGCGAGGCGCGGGAGCGCTGGGGCGGCGAGTCGATCCTCCCCTTCTACTACGGCGGCTCCAACGGCGTCCTCACCCAGGACAGCACGGACGCGCGCTTCTTCCGCCGGCTGGGCGCCTCGCGCATGGCGCGCACCGTCTGCGCCGCCGCCACCGGCCGGGCCGCCACGGGCCTCTACGGCAAGATGCCCGGCGTCGCCTTCCAGGACTTCGTCCATGCGCGGCTGATCGTCCTCTGGGGGGTGAACCCCACGGCCTCGGGCATCCACCAGGTACCTTTCATCCAGCAGGCGCAGAAGGCGGGGGCCCGCCTCGTGGTGATCGATCCGCGCCGGACGCCGCTGGCGAAGCAGGCGGACCTCTACCTGCCGCTGCGGCCGGGGAGCGATCTCGCCGTCGCGCTCTCGGCGATCCGCTGGCTGTTCGAGGAGGGGCGGGCGGACCTCGGTTTCCTCGCCGCTCACTCCAGCGGCTGGGAGGAGCTGCGGCGGCGGGCCGAGCCCTGGACCTTCGAGCGCGCCGCGGAGGTCTCCGGAGTTTCGGCCGCAGAGATCGAGCGGTTCGTCCGCCTGTACGCGGAGACCTCGCCGGCCGTGATCCGCTGCGGCTGGGGGCTGGAGCGCAACCGTAACGGCGGCTCGGCCGTGGCCAGCGTCCTGGCGCTGCCGGCGGTGGCGGGGAAGTTCGGCGTGCGCGGCGGCGGCTACGTGCTGAGCAATTCCGGCGCCTGGTCGCTCGACTCCGCGGCGGCCGTGGCGGAGCCGGAGGCGTCCACCCGCGTGATCAACATGAACCGGCTCGGCGAGACGCTGCTGGAGCGGGACGATCCGCCGGTCCAGGTGCTCTTCGTCTACAACTGCAATCCGCTGGCGACGATGCCGAACCAGGAGAAGGTGCGCCGGGGCCTGGCGCGCGAGGACCTCTTCACCGTCGTCTTCGAGCAGGCGTGGACGGACACCGCGCGGATGGCGGATCTCGTGCTGCCGGCCACCCACTTCATGGAGCACACGGAGATGTCCCGCGGCTATGGCGCCTACGTGCTCCACCGCACCCCGGCGGTGGCCGCGGCGGCGGGCGAGGCACGGCCCAACCCGGAGGTCTTCGCCGAGCTCATCCGGCGGCTGGATCTCGCCCGGCCCGGCGAACCGGAGACGGCGGTGGACCTCGCCGCGGCGCTGCTCGGGCGCTCCGAGCGCATGCGCGGCGAGCTGGAGCGCGACGGCATCGCCCATCCCGATTGCGGCTTCGCGCCCGTCCAGTTCGCCGATTCCTTCCCGCTCACCGCGGACTCCAGGGTCCACCTGGTCCCCGAAGACCTCGACCGCGAAGCGCCTCACGGGCTCTACACCTTCCAGGAAGAGCCCGCGAACGGACACTACCCGCTGGCCCTCATCTCTCCGGCGACGAACCGCACGATCAGCTCCACCTTCGGGCAGCTCGTGCGCAAGCGGATCCCCCTGGAGATCCATCCGCGCGACGCCGAGGCTCGCGGGCTCTCGGACGGCGACGCGGTGCGGGTGTGGAACGATCTCGGCGAGGTGCGGGTGACGGCGCGCCTCAACCCCGATATGCGGCCGGGCGTGGTTCTCCTCCCCAAGGGCCTGTGGAGCCACAACACCCTCTCCGGCACCACGGCCAACGCCCTCGCGCCGGACACCTACACCGACCTCGGCCAGGGAGCCTGTTTCAACGACGCGCGCGTGGAGGTGGAGAAGACTTAAAAGGACACCAAGGACGGCAGGGACATCAAGGACATGAAATCTCTGGCGTCGTTTGTGTCCTTGATGTCCTTTTTGTCCTTTTGAGGAATTGGTGGCTCGAACCCTCTTCGACGATCAAGATACGAGAGCCTCCCGCGATCGGCGCGAGGAGCAACCCTCTGCCGCATCTCCGCTCGCCGAGCGCATCCGTCCGCGCAACCTCGACGAGATCGTCGGCCAGGAAAAGGTGGTGGGGAAGGACGGCTTCCTGCGCCGGGCCATCGCCGCGGACCGCGTGCCGTCGCTCATCTTCTGGGGGCCGCCGGGCACGGGGAAGACGACGCTCGCCCGCATCATGGCCGCCGAGACGGCCGCGCACTTCGTCCCCTTCTCGGCCGTCACCTCCGGCATCAAGGAGGTCAAGGAGGTGATGGCGGAGGCGGTGCGCCTGCGCAGAGCGCAAGGCCGGCGCACCCTCCTCTTCATCGACGAGATCCACCGCTTCAACCGCGCGCAGCAGGACGCCTTCCTGCCCTACGTCGAGAGCGGCGACGTGGTGTTGGTGGGAGCGACGACGGAGAATCCTTCCTTCGAGCTGAACGCGGCGCTCCTCTCCCGCGCCCGCGTGATCGTCCTCGAGCCCCTGCAGCCGGCCGGCCTGGTCGAGCTGATGCGGCGGGCGTTGGGCGATCCTGAGCGCGGCCTGGGCGGTTCGGGGATCGAAGCCGACGACGACGCCCTGGAGACGCTGGCGCAGCTCGCCTCCGGCGATGCGCGCAGAGCGCTCAACCTGCTGGAGCTGGCGGCGGCCGACGCCGTGGGAGGCCGCATCGACGAGGAGACCGTGCGGCGGGTGGCGCAGCGCAAGGTGCTGCTCTACGACAAGTCGGGCGAGGAGCACTACAACCTCATCTCGGCGCTCCACAAGTCGCTGCGCGAGAGCGATCCGGACGCGGCCATCTACTGGCTCGCCCGCATGCTCGCCTCCGGCGAGGATCCCTTGTACGTGGCCCGCCGGATGATCCGCTTCGCCAGCGAGGACGTGGGGCTCGCCGATCCGCAGGCGCTGCCGCAGGCCCTCGCCGCCTGGGATTCGTACCACCGGCTGGGCTCGCCGGAAGGCGAGCTCGCCCTGGCGCAGGCCGTCCTCTACCTCGCCCTGGCGCCGAAGAGCGTCGCCGCCTACGAGGGCTACAAGGCCGCGCGAAGGACGGTCGAGGAGCGCCCCGCCGATCCCGTGCCGATGGCGATCCGCAACGCGCCGACGAGGCTGATGAAAGACGTCGGCTACGGCGCCGGCTACGTCTACGCGCCCCATACCGAGGAAGGCGTCGGCGGGCTCGACTGCCTCCCTGAATCCTTACAGGGAACTCACTTCTACGAGCCGAAGGGAGAGGGGTTCGAGGCGGAGCTGAAGGCCCGGCTCGACCGATACCGGGCCCTCCGCGAAGAGGTCAAAACGAAACGGCCTACCTGAACAGCTTCAGGAACACCACATACAGCACGAAGCCGCTGTCCGGCCCGGCGACGGGGGTACCCACGTCGAGGTTGACCACCGTCTGCCAGGGGCCGACGAACGTGCCGTTGATGCCGACGCCGGCGAGCAGCTCGCGGTCGAGGCCGGTCTCGTCGTCGGTGGCGAGCGCGGCGTCGCCGACCGCCTCCAGGTGGAAGGCCTTGCCGACGTCGAAGCCGTAGGAGGCGTGGCCGGCGTAGACCTCGGACGCCCGCAGGCGGTTGGTCTGGTAGCCGTGCACCCGGGTGCCGCCGAAGAAGCCGAACTGATACTTGCTGAAGCGGTCGAGGTCCGAGCCGCCGGCGTAGTCGAGCTCCAGCCCGACCTTCTGGAAGTAGGGCAGGTACCAGTTCTTGCTCGCCCGCGCGTTCCAGCGCAGGAAGTCCTTCTTCTCCGCGCTGAAATCGGGATTGCCGGGCAGGCCCCAGAAATCCCACTTCGACCGCCGGTTGTAGCTGCCGTTCGCCGCCAGGCCGTAACCCGAACGGGCGAAGCTCACGCCGAGCTCCAGCGAGTGCAGGAGGTTGTCGCTGGGGAGCACGAAATTCTTCGCCGTCTTGTCCGCCTCGCTGTAGTTGAACGACAGCAGCCCGTACTCGGCGCGCAGCTTGACGAAGTCGCCGAGCGGGTGGCCGAGCTTGAGGCCGAGGCGCGCCGTGCGCTGCTTGATCTCCTGCTCCGGCCGCTCGACGTCGTCCACGAAGATGGTGTCGGAGAAGGGTACGGCGAGCGCGAAGAGGTCCGCTCCGGCGTCGAACCGGCTGCCGAAGAGGCGCGGCTCGGCGACGTTGGCGGTGAGCAGGGCGCCGGCGAAGAAGACATTGACCTGCTTGCCGGTGCCCTTGAAGTCGAAGGAGAAGTAGTTGACTCCCGCCAGCGGCAGGGGATAGTCCAGCGCGTCGTCGTAGAAGACGCCGCCGAGGGCGAACAGCTTGTTGGTGTCGAACCCCTCCTTGACCACCCGCTCGCCCTGGTCGTCCTTCACCAGGTAGCGGAGGCCCTTCTCCGTGTCGCGCACCATGGTGACGTCCGTGGACTGCACCTGCTTGCGGACCTCGGCGAAGTTTGGATTGTTGACCTTGACGTCGGTGAGCCGGGTCTCCCGCTCGACGACCGTGGTGGCGTTCACCACCGAGAGGATCTGCTGGCCGACGAGCCGCAGCGGCAGCACGTAGCTCTGGGCCGACCAAGGCGCGGCGGCGCCGTCGGCGTCGATCGGCGAATAGATGAGCGTCTCCTCGTTGGAGAGCACCTCCCCTTCGAGGCCGATCTGCACGGCGCGGGTGCGCAGGCGGGCGAAGACCTGCTTGTCCACCCAGACGCTGCCCTGGTAGAGCTTGCCGCCCTCGCCGGCGCCGGCCGGCGCGAAGTCGACCACCCAGGCGTCGCGGCCGTCCACGGTCTCGGAGCCGCGCAGCCGGTAGCGGTACTGCTTGGTGAAGTGGATCTCCAGCGGCAGGGCCGCCGCCTTCTCCGGCTGGATCAGCGGGATTTCGGGCAGGCTCTTGCCCCGCCACTTGACGCCGTTGATGTAGAGCGTCTGCCAGGCCCAGTCGGCGCCGGTCTTCGGGTCGAAGAAGAAAGGCCCTTCGAGCGTCGCCTCGATCGTCTGGGTGCCCGCCGCGGGCGCGAAACGCAGCGAGGTGTGATTGACGGCGCTGTAGTGGTCGAGCTTGCGGTTCTGGGCGTCCTCGAAGGCCTGCAGCCGCCGCAGGATCTCCTCGACGGGGATCTCGCGCTGGCCGGCCACAGTCACCTTCTCTTCGACGCCCTGGCGCTCGGCGGCCGTCGGCCGGTCGAGCCCGAGCACGGCGACACGGCCGGGGGAGCCCACCTGCAGCTCGAGCTTGCCGCCGGCGATCTGACCGCTCGGCGGCGGCACGCGCTGGCCGCCGATGGGGAAGCGCACCGGCCGGCGCAGCTCGGGATCGTCGAAGCGCAGCGTCAGCTCCGGCGTCCCCGGCGGCGCCAGGGCGATCACCCGCAGCGACAGGTCCTTGCCGCGCGCGAAGGTCCACGCCTCCTCCGCGCCGGCGGGCGAGGAGCCGGGATCGTAGGAGAGGTCTCCCTTGAACTCGCGGGCGAGGAGGGCGAACGGCGCGAGGACCGGGATGAGCGAAGCCGTGGTGAGGCCTGGCGCCCGGAAGAACGTGAGGTCGATGCCGCGGGTGGAGTTGCGGGCGGCGTCGGCCAGGACCTCGGACGGATCGGCCGGCAGGGGCAGCGAATCCAGCACCACCGGACGGCCCGGATCGAGGTTCTGCACCGCTTCGACCGCGGCGGCGAGCGCTTCGGCGGCCGCCGGCTGCAGCGCCACGGCATCCACGTAGGCGGCCACCTCTTCGGCATAGAACGCTTCCAGGGCCTTCGGATCGGCGGCGAGCGGCTGCGTGGCCACCCGCGCCTGCGGCTGCGCGCCGTTCAGCGCCACGGCGGCGCGCTTGAGCAGGAAGGCGTACTCCGAGGCGGAAAACTCCCCGGTCTCCGGTCGCCAGACGACCTGGAACCAGGTGTCGGCGGGTGCCTTGGCCGCCGCCGCGGCCGCCGCGCGCAGCTCGGTCTGCAGCCGGTCCGCGCTCTGCGCGAGCGGCGGCGGCGTGCGGAACACCAGCGACACCCAGGATGTGGCGCCGCTCTCGTGGACCGCGGCCGGCACGTCGTCGCCGGCCGCCGCTTCGCCGGAGAGCGGTACCTCCCACGCCACCAGCAGCGGGGTTCCGGGCTCCAGGCCGCCGGACGCCTTCAGCGTGCGGGCGATGTCCGCCGGGCCGGCCGGAGCGGGAGGGACGGGGGTTTCAGGGGGCGCCGGGGTTTCGGGAGCCGGGGCGGTGGGAGCGGCAGCCGGAATGGCGGGCTCGATGCGCAAGCCGGCGCAGGGCCGGCAGGGAAACTCGGCCGCTCCCAGCGGGAGAGCCAGGCAAAAAAGGGCACTGCCGAAAAAGACGGATCTCGCGCGGTTCATGGCAGGATGCATAACAGCCCCCCTCGGAAGGAAAATTCTCCCGCCATTCCCCCGCCGGCCTGCTACAATCGGTGGGGTCCCTATGGAATTCTCAGGGAGGCTCAGCGCCTTTCCCGTCGGCGATCTCCTGCAGTGGGCGAAGAACGAACGCTGCACGGGAGCGCTGGTGGTCCGCCGCAGCGAGCGCGAGAAGCGGCTCTACTTCCACGCCGGCGACGTGGTTGGCTGCCTCTCCAGCGATCCTTCCGAGCACTACGGCCAGCACCTGCTGCTCCAGGGCCATCTGGATGACTCCCAGCTCTTCCGCGCCCTGAGCCACTGCACCCAGAACCGGTCCCGTCTCGGCATGGCCCTCCACGAGCTGGGTCTGCTGACGCCGGGCGCCATCCAGCAGACCCTGCGCACTCACATCGAGGATCTCGTCTGCGACCTCTTCCTCTGGCCGCGCGGCATCTTCTTCTTCCAATCGGAGATGCCGCCGGAAGAGGAGATCCTGCCCGAGGCGATCAACGTCCTGGGGCTGATCATGGAGGGAACCCGCTGGGCCGATGAGACCGGCCGCATGCGCCGCGTGCTGGTGCACGACGACGTGGTGCTGCGCCGCGGCGAGCGCTGGCCGGGCGGCGAACCGCTCCATCCGATCGAGCGCCGGATCGTCGAGATGGTCGACGGCGAGCGGACCCTGGAAGAGCTCTACAAGCGCATCCATGGCTCCTACTTCCGGTTTCTCGAAGCGGCGTTCCGTCTCTGCATCGCTTCCGTGCTCGACATCGAGGAGGTGCGCGAGGAAGTCGCGCGCAGCACGCACGAGATCAGCGTCTACGATCTGCTGATGGAGCAGGCCACGGAGGAACAGACGCTGGTCGCCCGCCGGCACATGGCCGTGCCGCTGGACCTGCTGGAGCGCTGCTACCCGGTCTGGGTCGTGAAGCCCGCGGAGGAAGAGCAGAAACGGATTCCGGCCCGGGCACGGGAGTTCTACGCTCGCTTCGACGGCCGCACCTCGCTCGGCGAAGCCTTCTCCAGCGATCCACGCGCCCGCGGCCGCGAGATGGATCTCCTCCTCCTGCAGCTCCAGAAAGGGAGCCTCGCCATTCTCCCGGCGCCCCTCGAAAGACTCGAAGAGGAGGCCGACCAGCGCGGCGAGTCGGGTTTCCAACGCTGGTGGCGGCGGGTGTTCCGGATGCCGTCCGACTGAGCGGCTCCCGCCGGCTCCCGCAGCCCGTCGTCGCTCACCTTCTTTAGTGAACCCCGAAAGGGGTAGACCGAAAGGAGATCGGCGATGATGCGTAGATGGCGTGCGGTGTTTCTTGTCCTCGCCCTGGCCCTCACCGGAGTGGCCCTCAACCTGCCGGCCCTGGCCGGAGAGTGCACTGAAGGCCAGTGGGCCTGGATGAACCTGGGGGACTGCTGTTACCAGTTCTATCCCCCGCCCGGCAAGCTGCACCTCATGCGGTGCATCAATGGCGAGTGGACCGTGTATGGGACCTCCTACAAGTGCCCACCCACGGAGCCTTGCGGGTGACCTCACCCCAGCCCCTCTCCTAAAGGAGAGGGGCTTAGAAATTCATTCCCCCCTCTCCTTTAGGAGAGGGGGCAGGGGGTGAGGTCGCCTACTCCACCGCCGCGGCCTCGCGCACCGGCGCCGCGGTGGGGGAGGGCAGGCCCAGCCGCTCGCGGATCTTCGCCTCGATCTCGTCGGCCAGGTCGGGATTGTCACGCAGGAATCCCTTGGCGTTGTCGCGTCCCTGGCCGAGGCGCAGATCGCCGTAGGAGTACCAGGCGCCGCTCTTGACCACCAGCTTGTGGTCGACGCCGAGGTCGACCAGCTCGCCGCACTTCGAGATCCCCTCGCCGTAGTCGATGTCGAACTCGGCCTGGCGGAAGGGCGCCGCCACCTTGTTCTTCACCACCTTGACCTTGGCCCGCGAGCCGGTCACCTCCTCGCCCTCCTTGAGCGAGGCGATGCGGCGGATGTCGATGCGCACCGAGGAGTAGAACTTCAGCGCCCGGCCGCCGGTGGTCGTCTCGGGATTGCCGAACATGACGCCGATCTTCTCGCGGATCTGGTTGATGAACACCAGGGTGGTCCTGGATTTGGCGACGATCGCCGTCAGCTTGCGCAGGGCCTGCGACATGAGGCGCGCCTGCAGGCCGACGTGCGAGTCGCCCATCTCGCCCTCGAGCTCGGCCTTGGGAACGAGGGCGGCCACCGAGTCGATCACCACCACGTCTACGGCGTTGCTGCGCACCAGCATCTCGGCGATCTCCAGCGCCTGCTCGCCGTTGTCCGGCTGGGAGACGAGCAGGTTGTCGATGTCGACGCCGAGCTTCTTGGCGTATTCGGCGTCGAGCGCGTGCTCGGCGTCGATGAAGGCGGCGATGCCGCCCTTTTTCTGCGCCTGGCCGACCACCGAGAGCGCCAGCGTCGTCTTGCCGGAAGACTCGGGACCGTAGATCTCCACTACCCGCCCGCGCGGGAAGCCGCCGATGCCGATGGCGTGGTCCACCGCGATCGAGCCGGTGGAAATCGCCTCCAGCCCCACCGTCTCGCGCTGCCCCAGGCGCATGATCGCCCCCTTGCCGAACTGCCTCTCGATCTGCGAGAGCGTGCCGTCGATGGCCTTCAAGCGTTCCGATTTCGCGTCTGCCATGGAATTCTTCGCTCCTTTTGGCCCAGGGGGCGCCCGGGACCGGATTGTACTTCGCTTCGTTCTTTCGCGAGGGAAAAAGGCTCTCGCAGCCGGTTCGGAGTTCTATCTTAGCAGGCGTAAATGCGGCGGTCAATCCGTCCGGGGTATACTCTCTTGCATGGCCGTGGCCCTGCTCAAAGAGCCTCCCTCAACAGTCTCCGAGCCGCCCGCGTAGACAACACCGCCATGGAATCCCTCGCCGTCGAACCCAGCGACGCGCTTCACGCCGCCGAGCCGATCCGTCAGCTCGAGGAGAACGTCGCCCTCGTCATCCGCGGCAAGCGCGAGGTCATCCGCCTCGCCACCGTGTGCCTGCTGGCCCGCGGCCACGTGCTGCTGGAGGACGTGCCCGGCGTCGGCAAGACGACGCTGGCCCAGGCCCTCGCCCGCTCGCTCGGCCTCTCCTTCCAGCGCGTCCAGTTCACCAGCGACCTGCTGCCCTCCGACATCATCGGCGTCTCGATCTTCAACCAGAAGAGCCAGACCTTCGAGTTCGTGCCCGGGCCGTTGTTCGCCAACGTCGTGCTGGCGGACGAGATCAACCGCGCCACGCCGAAGACGCAGTCGGCCCTGCTGGAGGCGATGAGCGAGCGGCGGGTCTCGGTGGAGCGCAAGCGCTATACCCTGCCCGAGCCGTTCGCCGTGCTGGCGACGCAGAACCCGCTGGAGTACCAGGGCACGTTTCCGCTGCCGGAATCGCAGCTCGATCGCTTCCTGATGGCGCTGTCGCTCGGCTATCCGCCGCGCCTGGACGAGCGGGAGCTCCTGCTCTCGGGCGGCGTCGAGGACGTGCTCGACCATCTGCGGCCCGTCGTCTCCCGCGACGGCCTGGTGCAGCTCCAGGAGCGGGTGTCGCGCGTGCGCGTCGCCGACAAGCTGGCCGACTACATGCTCTCGCTCGCCGAGACCACCCGCCACGGCGGCGATTTCCTCCTCGGCGTCTCCACCCGCGGCCTGCAGTCCCTGTTCCGGGCTACCCAGGCCATGGCGCTTTGCGAGGGCCGGGACTACGCCATTCCGGACGACGTGCAGCGCCTGGCCGCGCCAGTGCTGGCCCACCGCGTCGTCCTCAAGCGCGGCACCGCCGACCTGGATCAGACGCGCAAGGCGATCGAGAGGGTGGTGGCGGCGACGCCGGTGCCGCTGTGAAGCTCTTCTCCCGCCGCGCCGTGCCCGAGGGCATCCGCATCACCACGGTCGGCCTCTGGTACGTGCTGCTCACCGTGGTGGTGGCGATCGCCGCGACGAACACCGGCAACAACGCGCTGTACATGGTGCTCGCCCTGCTGTTCGCGGTCCTCATCCTCTCCGGGCTCGTGTCGCGCGAAAACGTGCGCGGCCTGGAGGCGGCGCTCGATCCGCCGGGCGAGATCTTCGCCAACCGGCCGTTTTCGTTGGGCTTTACCCTGCGCAGCCGCGCCTTCGTCTTTCCGCGTTGGTTCCTCCTCTTCACGCTTTCGCGGTCGGCGCAGCCGCTGCTCATCCCTTATCTGCCGCGGCGGGGAAAGAGCGTCGGCCAGCTCGAGATGATGATCGGCGCGCGCGGCTTCCACCGCTTTCCGTTCGTCCACGTCTCCAGCCTCTTCCCCTTCGGCTTCTTCCGCAAGGGCGTGCGCTACCGCGTGGACTACGAGGTGCTGGTCTTCCCCGAGCTGTTCCCCGCCGGCGCCGCCCAGCCGCGAGAGACGGAGCAGCTCGGCGACGACGCCAGCCGCCGCCGCGGCTGGGGGCACGACCTGCACTCCCTCCGCCGCTTCCGCCGCGGCGACGATCCTCGCGGCATCCACTGGAAGCAGACGGCGCGCACCGGCGAGCTGATCTTCACCGAGCGGGCCACCGAGCGCAGCCGCCGCCTCTCCATCCTCTTCGACAATGCGGTGGGCGAGCTCAAGGACCCGGCGGAGCTGAGCCGCTTCGAGCGGCTGGTGAGCGAAGCGGCGACGATCGCCGTCGATCATCTGGCGCATGGCTATGAGGTCGAGCTGGTGACGCGCGACCGCGCTCTCGGCTTCGCCGGCGGACCGCGCCAGCGGCTGGCCGTCCTGGAGACGCTGGCGCTCGTCCAGCCCCGGGAGCGCAGCGCCGAGCCGCTGGCCTCCAGCGATCCGCGGGCGCCGCAACTGCGGGTGCATCTGGAGCCCGCCTCTCCCGCGAGGCTGGCGGGATGAGCTTCGGCCGGCAGAAGCGGCTGCTGCTCGGGTGGATGGCCCTGCTGGCGCCCCTTCCCCTGCCGTTCAACGAGGTGGTGGGCTGGCTCGTGGTAGGCCTCTACTCGGTCGGCGTCCTCTGCTTCCTGCGGCGGGCCAGCCTCGATCCTCCCCGCTGGCTGCCCGCCTGGGGCATGAACGTCCTCGGGCTCGTCTATCTGCCGATCTTCCTGCTCGATCTCTTCGGTCTCCGCCGCGGCCTGGTGCAGCCGGTCCTCCACCTCTGCCTCTTCGCGGTGCTGGTCAAGCTCTTCGCCATCGTCCGCGAACGCGACAAATGGCAGGCGTTGATCGGCGTCTTCTTCATCTTCCTCGCCGCCATGGGCACCAGCGTCCATCCGACGATCGTGCTCTACCTCATCGGCTTTCTCGTGCTGGCGCTGGTGCTGCTGACGCGCTTCGCCTTTCTCCACGTCCTCGCCGGCTTCGGCCGCGAGGATCCGGCGCTCGCCCGCATGCCGCTGCGCGGTTTCCTCCTCGCCGCCACGGCCGCCACGATAGCGCTCGCGGTGCCGCTCTTCCTCCTCCTGCCGCGCGTGCGCGCGCCGTTCATCATCGGCCGCGGCGGCAACACCGGCCTCGTCATCGAAGCCGCGGGGTTTTCCGACGAGGTCACCCTGGACTCGATCGGGCGCATCCGCGGCAGCCGCGAAGTGGCGATGCGGGTGCTCGAGCAGGGAGCCACCGATCCGAGCCGCGAGATGCGCTTCAAGGCCGCGACCTACGACGTCTACCAGGGAGGGAGCTGGCGGCGCTCGCCGTCGCGCCACCTGCAGCGCGGCCGCGGCGGCCGTTTTCGCCTCAGTCCGGCGCAGCCCGTCCACTGGGCCACCATCTGGCTCCAGCCGCTGCAGAGCCAGAGCGTGCCGCTGCCGGTGGAGACCGCCGTCATCGAGCCGCGGTCGTCGTCGCTGGGGATCGACGAAGGCGGAGCGGTCTCCTTTCCTTTCAGTCCCCTGGAAGTCCGCGAATACCGGGTCGGCCTCGCCCGCGGGGAAGTGCTCGCGGGCTCGCCGCCCGCCGGCGCGAGGGACTCCGCGCTCAACCTCGCCGGCGTGACGCCGCGCATCGCCGCTCTCGCCGGCCGCGTGATGGATCGCGGCACCGCCGCCGAGCGCGCCCGGCGGCTCGAGAACTACCTGATGGACAACTACGTCTACACTCTCGATTTCGTCGGCCGCTCGCCGGAGAATCCGATCGAGGAGTTCCTCTTCCGCCATCACAGCGGCCAATGCGAGTACTTCGCCTCGTCGATGGTGCTGATGCTCCGTTCGCAGGGAATCCCGGCGCGCCTGGTGACCGGCTTCCTCGGCGGCGACTACAACCCCTTCGAAGGCTATTACATCGTGCGTGACAACAACGCCCATGCCTGGGTGGAGGCCTATCTGCCGGGCCAGGGCTGGCGGACCTTCGATCCCACGCCTCCCGCCGGCCGGCCGGCCGATGGCGGCGAAGGCGGTTGGCTGCTCGCGCAGCAGGCGTGGGACTTCGTCATCTTCCGCTGGGACCGCTACGTGCTCACCTTCGGCCTCTACGATCAGCTCCGCATCTTCAGCGGACTGCGCGATGCCTGGAGCGAATTCTGGTCGATGTTCAAGCGGGAGGAAAAGGCGGAGGCGCCGCCGGCCACGAACGGGCTGGCGCAGCTCGAGCCCACAGACTCTCTGCAGCCGGAGATGCCTCGGCGCCTGCCGAACGTGCCCTTGTGGCTGGCGCTCGGGCTCACCATGATCGCGGCGGCGGCCTGGATCCTCTATCTGCGCCTGCGTCCGCCGCTCACCGCGACCAACGCCTACCGCCGCCTGCGGCGACGCCTCGGCCGCGCTGGCCCGCCGCTCGCTGACTCCGTGCCGCCGCTGCGCCTGCAGCGCGAAGCCGAGCTCCGCTATCCCGCCGCCGCCGAGCCCGCGGCGCGCGTCATCGCCTTCTACCTGCGCGAGAGCTTCGGCGGCCAGGAGCTGGAGGATGAGGACCTCGAAGCCCTGAAGGCGGCGCTGGAGGAGGCGGAGAGGGGGATGCGGAAGGCAGGGTAATCGTGCCCGGCGTCCATGCCCGGCGGTTCCGCACAGGGCTGCCTTGCGGTGTCCGTCTATTTGCCGTACACTTTTGTCCCATGGCGAGTCGGACGTCGTCGAAAAGAGCCCCGGCAAGGCCGCGCAGTGAGCGGTTGGAGGCGCGGATCTCCAGCGAGCAGAAGGCGCTTTTCCAGCGTGCTGCTGAGCTGCAGGGGCGGACGCTCACGGATTTCGTGGTCGCGAGCGTGCACGAGTCGGCGGTCAAGGCGATTGCCGATTTGGAGGCGATCCGCTTGACCGCGGCGGACAGCCTCGCGTTTGCCGAAGCGCTGCTCCATCCGCGCAAGCCGGTCCCGGCGCTGCGGGCCGCCGCAGAGCGGTACAGGAAGATGGTCGGGGGAGGGAGTGGCCGCAACCGAGAGCCCGCCGTATCGGATCGATCCACTTAGCGCTCACCACGACCGGGCAGCCTTCGCCTCGGGAGTGGAGCCGCTCGACCGCTATTTGAGAGCCCAGGCCGGCCAGGACAGCCGGCGGAGAGTGGCATCGTGCTTCGTCCTGGCGCGGGCCGACGAGCCCGCCCGGGTTCTCGGCTACTACACGCTCTCAGCCTTGAGCATCGCTCTCACCGACTTGCCGTCCTCCATCGTCAAGCGCTTGCCTCGGTATCCGACCGTGCCAGCCACGCTGATGGGTCGGTTGGCGATCGATTCTCGGCACCGGGGGGAACGCCTCGGCGAGCTGCTCCTCTTCGATGCTTGCTCGCGAGTGCTCAGGAGCGAGATCGCGACATTCGCGCTGGTCGTGGATGCCAAGGATGCCGCCGCCGAGCGGTTCTATACACGCTACCGCTTTCTCAAGCTCTCGGCCGGCCACCGCCGAATGTTTCTGCCCATCACGGAGATCGCAGCTCTCTTCGTCTGATGCGATTCAAGGACCATCGGGACGGCGCGCTGAAGTCGTGACCGTCTGGATTATTCTGACGAGCGAACGCTTTCCTCGGTTCGTAACAGTCGTCTCTGCAGAGTGAGCCGCCATGAGATTCAAGGAGCTCGAAACAGTCGTTCTTGATCGCGACCTGCCGGAGCACGGCCTGCGCAGGGGCGATCTCGGGGCCGTCGTGCAGGTCTATGAACCGGACGGCCTTGAGGTCGAGTTCGTCACCGCTTCCGGCCGGACGCAGGCACTGGTGACGCTCAGAGAGGCTGACGTTCGCGAGGTGCACGACGAGGACCTCATCTCGGTTCGCACGCTCACCCGTGGGGCTGCCTGACTATTCACGTTGGGCGAGAACAGAGGCCATGAGGTGTGTGGTCTGTGGGGCGGAACTGACGGCAACGAGTGCGGATCTGCCCTTCAAGGCCCGGGAAACGAGCACTGTGATCCTCAAGGGCTTCCGGTCCTGCGATGCGCGAGTTGCCCCGAATACCTGATCGAGGACAAGGTGCTTGGCACGTTCATTTGGAGCGAATTCTCAGTCGGCTCCAGGCCGCTCAAGTAGCGAGAAAAGTAGCGCCTTGCGCACATAGCGCATACTTACCAACATCCGACCTAGCTAGGTCGATTTAACACCGACTCAAGTAAGCGGGCCGTCGACTTCGCACAGCTCATCGACCCGTATCGCTACGGCAATCCGTCGCGAATTAAGCATTCCTGTAACGCCAAGCGCTGGTGAGACGCCTATCAGGGGTGGATTCTTCTGTCGGCGCAGGCGGCGCGAAGCTCGGGCCATCGAGCCTGTGGCGCAGAAGACAGTCGCTCCGAAGGAGCACAAAGGAAATCTGCGATGAATCACCTTAGGACCAGGCTTGTCCCTGCCCTGCTGGTGCTGTTGGCGATGGCCGGGGTCGTGCGGGCGCAGAATACCCAGGCCCAGACCGAAGACATGAGGATTCACCTCGAGGCGGCGGTGTTCGATCCCCTGAAGGGACCGGGTTACATGGCCCCCGAGCTGCGGCTTCCGGCCGGCGCCGCGACGGAGCATTGGATCGTCCAGTTCTATCGCCCCCTGACCCGGGAGCAACGGGAGCTGCTGACGAAGGAGTACGGCCTGAAACTGACCGACTACATCCCCAATCATGCCTACCTCGAGCGCCTGTCGGCCGCGGCTCGAGAGAGGCTCAAGGAGTCCGCGCTCGTGCGCGCCACCGTGGCCTACGAGCCTGCGTTCAAGATCTCCCCCCGCATCGGCAAGGTGCGGTTCCGTACCGAAGAGCGCAGGCGGATGCCCGGCCTTTTCTTGCGGGCCGTTCTGTTCAATGACGCGAATCCGCAGGAGGTTGCCGCCTCCCTGACGGCCATCCCCGGGGTCTCGCAGGTCGAGGTTCGCGACTTCCGCGAGTCGGGCGCTCCGGCGCGCATCGAATTCCGTCTGGCGTCCAAGCAGCGCCTGCCCGAGGTGGCTCGCCTCGAGGGCGTGCGCTGGATCGAGGAGGTCGCCGAGCAGATCGAGGACAACGGCAACACCGCCGGCACCATTCAGTCGGGAACGCCGGGCACGGTTCCCGTCTGGGACAAGGGAATCCACGGCGAGGGACAGATCGTGGGCGTGATCGACAGCGGTGTGCTCGACATCAACCATTGCATGTTTCGGGATCCCGCCGGCAACGTTCCCGGGCCCACCCACAGAAAGGTCTTGGAAGTGCGCGGCGGCGCTGTCGCTTTCCATTCCACCTTCGTGGCGGGCATCGTCGCCGGGGACGACTTCAACAATCTCGGTACGGGAGCCAACCGCGGCAACGCCTGGGCGGCGCGGCTGGTCTCCGGCCGCCGCGGCGAAGGGATCCTGAACGCGCTGACCGCCAACCGGACGCAGGGAGCCACGATCCACACCAACAGTTGGCACGACAACACCGCCGGCGCCGGCAATCCGGCGACCTACAACACCACGGCCGCGGATGCGGACGCCTTCACGTGGAACAACGAGGATCACCTGGTGCTCGGCTCGATGGGAAACAACGGCGAGGAGCAGGGGCCGCCGGGAACCGCCAAGAACAGCCTCGGCATCACCGCCTCGCTGCGGGATCCGAACGAGATGGGCGTGGGCGACGGCAACGATGGCCCGACGGCCGACGGCCGGCGGAAGCCCGACATGGTGACCCCCGGCTGCCAGATCACCTCGGCGCAGTCAGGCACGGGCTGCACGATCTCGCTCAACGGGGCCTGCGCCACGAGCTGGGCAACGCCCGCGGCCGCCGCCACGGCCGCCCTCATCCGCCAGTACTACGCCGAGGGTTGGTATCCCACCGGCACTCCGCAACCGGCGAACGTCAGGACCCCCTCCGGGGCGCTGCTCAAGGCCACGCTGCTCAACGCCACCATCGACATGACCAACGAGGCGGGCTATCCGAGCAACACCGAGGGATGGGGTCTGGCGCGGCTCAACAACACCCTGTTCTTCCCCGGCTCGCCGCGCAACCTGCGGGTCTGGGACGTGCGGAACGCCGGCGGCCTGGCGACCGGCGAGTTTCGGGCCTTTTCGGTGGACGTCGCCTCGGCCGTGGAGCCCCTCAAGGTGACGCTGGTCTGGAGCGAGCCGCCGGGCACGGCCGGCGCCGCGAATCCGGTGATCAACAATCTCAATCTCACGGTCATCGCACCGAACGGGACGACCTTTCTGGGCAATGTCTTCGCCGCCGGCCAGTCCACGACGGGCGGTACTCCGGACGCGCTCAACAACGTCGAGCAGGTCCTGGTGAGCTCGCCCGCGGTGGGCACCTGGACCATCCGCGTCGCCGCGCCGGCCGTCAACGTCGGCCTTCCGGGTCAGGGCTTCGCCGTGGCCGCCACGGCGAGCATGTCGGCGCCGCAGATCCAGGTGCCGGGAAATCTCCCGATCGCCGACACCTGCGTGGGAGCCACCGGAGTCGGGACGCTCAACGTCTGCAACACCGGCGCCGCCGATCTGATCGTCGATGCGATCGCCTCCTCCAATCCGCAGGTCGCGGTGACGGCGCCCTCGAGCGGCTATCCGGTGACGATCAGCCACGACTTCTGCTTCCCCTTCCAGGTAACGCTGGCGCCGACGGCCACCGGCCCGCAGTCGGCGACGCTGAGCATCGCCAACAACGATCCGGAGACCCCGACCGTCATGGTGACGGTCACCGGTGAGGGAACACAGCGCGACATCCTGGTCACCGGCTCTACGGCCTTCGGCGTTACCTCGGCCTGGTCGCCGGCGGAGAAGACCGTCCGCGTCTGCAACGTCGGCCACTGCGAGCTCACGGTCTCCGCGGCGGCGATCGACTGCGCGGACTTCTCGCTGGTCGGCAATCCTTTGCCCGTCTCTCTCCCCTCCGGTGCCTGCGCGGACCTGGTCGTCGGCTTCACTCCCGTCCTGCCGGGAGCGAAGAGCTGCCACCTCACCATCAACAGCAACGACCCCGATACGCCCGCCGTTGTGAAGACGCTCACCGCCCGGACGCCGCCGGCCTTCAGCCTGCACGCCGGACGCGTCGAAGCGCATGGTGCCTTCGCCAACGTCGCGCGCGACGGGTCGGCGCTCGACCTGGACTTCCTCTCGCCGCTGGGTCCCCAGTGGGCGGCCGACGTGCGCCTCGGCTTCGCCCGTTTCGACGGTCAGCCGGGCCAGCCCGACACCGACCTCTGGAAGCTCGGCGCCAACGCCAAATTCACCTTCAACCCGGCGGCCGCGGTCCACGTCTTCGTGAACGGAGGTCCGGACCTCTACCACTTCAGCCCGGGCAGCTTCGAGGGTGGGGTCAACCTCGGGCTGGGGCTGAACGTGCCGGCCGGCTCCCGATTTTCCTTCGAGGCGACGTACAACTATCACTGGGCTCTCACCGCCTCGCCGGATCTCAGGTACGACCAGCTTCAACTGGGCTTGCTGATTTCGTTCTGAGGCGGTTCGGCGCCGTGGCGAACGGGCTACATCGTCACGGCGCCAGCACCCCCGCGTCCCAAACGACCTCGCCGCCGACCAGGGTGAACAGGCTCACCGTTCCCGGCACGGCCGGCGGCGGGATGGTGAAAATATCCTGCGAGAGCACCGCCAGGTCGGCGAGGTAGCCGGGCTTGAGGGAGCCCTTCCGGTCTTCCTCGAACTCGGCGGTGGCCGAGCCGCGGGTGTAGGCCGTGACCGCCTGCTCCATCGTCAGCGCTTCGGCCGGATGGAACGGATGGATGACGGCGAAGAAGAGATCGACGAAGGGGTTGGGCTGGATGCTGTCCGAGCCGAAGGCGAGCTGGACGCCGGCTTCGAGCAGCGAGCGCAGCGGCTGGGCCTCCGCGGCGCGCACGGGTCCCAAGGGGGTTACCAGGTCGAGGGTGAGGTGCGTCGGGTTCTGCACCACGATCGCTCCGAGGCGCCGCGCCAGGTCGATCTGCTCGGGATGGATCAGGTCGCCGTGCTCGATGCGCGGCCGGCGCAGGCTCCAGACGACGTCCGGCGCCGTGAGCTCCAGCTCGCCCAGGATCTTGTCGATGGCCCGGTCGCCGAAGGTGTGGACGATGAGCTGGTCGCGCACGGCCGGTCCGGCGAGGCTCTGATGGACGAGCTGCGCCAGCTCGCCGTCGGTGACGTTGAAATGGCCGTTGCCGGGGAAGTCGGCCCAGGGCTCGCGCAGGGCGGCGCTGCGCTCGATCGGCGTGCCGTCGAGCAGCCACTTGATGCCGGACGAGGTCAGCCGGTCCTTGGGATCGAAAAGATGCGGCTGGCAGGATTCGTCCAGGCTCAACGGCACGCACATCATCCGCAGCCGGACCTTGAGGTCGGCGCCTCCGAGCACTCGCTCGCTGCGCTCCTTGGTCAGCCCGATCGTCATCTCCTGCACCGAGGTCACGCCGAGCTGGGCCGCGAACCCGGAGAGGATCTCGAACTGCGCGCGCAGCACCGCGTCGGGAACTTCCGCGCGCACCGCGCGCACCAGGCGGAAGAGGGCGTATTCGTCGAGGACGCCGTTGACGGTGTTGGTGTTGGGGAAGCGTCCGTAGAAGCCGCCGAACGGATCGGGCTGGTTCGGCGCGATGCCGGCCGCCGTCATCGCACGCGTGTTGATCACCGCGCGATGGGATGACCACGCGAGGAGGATCACCGGATTGTCAG
Organism: Acidobacteriota bacterium; assembly: GCA_046765915.1. Lineage (GTDB taxonomy): Bacteria > Acidobacteriota > Thermoanaerobaculia > Multivoradales > UBA5704 > DATARR01. Next base: position 23,407 of record JBKPTH010000003.1, read on the forward strand.
GCGCTACGGGATCGATCGCCGTACGGTCGACGGCCGGATCGAGGATGACCGTCTCGCCGACGAAGACGAGGATCCATTCGCCCGGCTGCGCCACGGCCACCGCCTGCGACACCTGATCGAGGGCCTCCGCGAGCGTCGGGCCCGGGCCGGGGATGTTGATCGGCGGCAGCGTCAGGCGCGGCAGTCCCACTCCCATATGGACGTGGGCATCGTTGAACCCGGGAATCACCACGCGCCCGCCGAGATCGATCGACCGCGTGTCCGGCCCCGCGAGAGCCTGCACCGGCCCGTCGTCGCCGACGGCGAGAATGCGCGAGCCGCGAATGGCGACGGCCTGCGCCCACGGCTGCGCGGAATCGACGGTGAAGATCTTGCCGTTATGAAGGATGATGTCGGCGGCGGGAACGGCTCGCGCTGGACCGGCGAAGAGTAGCAGGAAGAGGGGGAAGGACAGAGCGAAGCTCATCCGGCGCATATGCGGGGCTCCTTTCTATGGGCCTAACCTAGTAAGTGCTCCCGCTCGCCGTATTGCGGCCGGTCCTCACCCTCGCTTCTCGAACACCGCGTTGATCTCGGCGAAGGGCACGGAGTCGGCGAAGGTGCCGAACGAGCCTGTCGCCGCGATGTCTCGCGCGGCGCGCAGGAAGGCTCCCCAGGCGGTCGTCGCGAGCGCGGAGCCGACGGAGATGCGGCGCACGCCGAGGTCCGCGAGCTGAGAGACCGTGAGCTCCCGGTTCGACTTGGACACCAGCACGTTGACCGGCTTGGGAGCGACCGTCTTCACGATCGCCGCGATTTCCTCGGGATCCCGTACCCCGGGCGCGTAGAGGCAGTCGGCGCCGGCTTCGGCGAACGCGGCGAGCCGCTCCAGGGATTCATGGAAAGGATCCGGCTGTCCCACCAGCCAGGCTTCGCAGCGCGCCGTGAGGACCACCGGAACGCCGGAGGCATCGATGGCGGCGCGGGCGGCCCGGACGCGTTCGACGGCCAGACCAGATTCATAGAGAGGCCCCGGGCTGTCAACCGTGGAGTCTTCGATCGACAGGCCGGCGACGCCCGTCGCCACGCAGAGCCCCACGTTCGCGGCGACGCCTTCGGGTTCATCCGCATACCCACCCATGAAGTCCGCGTTGACGGGCAGCGTCGTTGCCTCGACGATGTCGCGGATGTGCGCGAGCATGTCGTTAAGAGGCACGGCTCCATCGGGCAACCCGCGACTGAAGGCGTAACCCGCGGAGGTCGTGGCGAGCGCCTTGAACCCCAGATGCTCGAGAGCTACGGCTGTGCCCTCGTCCCAGGGATTCGGCAGGACGAAGCAACCTGACTCGTGCAAGGCACGGAAGGCGGCGATGGCGGAGGACTGGACGGAGATCGCGTTGGTCATGCCCCAATCCTTATTTCAACCCTGACGGCAGCCGCGGTGAAGAAATCAGCCTGGCGAACTCCTCCCACCGCTTCGCCGGATGATCGGCGGTGCCGCCCCGGCGCTCGATGTACTGCCGCACGAGGTCCTGGCCGAGGTTGTAGTTGATGACATAGCTACGATACTGCTCCATGAAGCGGACGCGCTGCGCCGCCCGCTCGGGCGCCATGAGGCCGTAGCGCACGAGCCAGGCCGCGGCTTCCTCGCGCGAGATCTCGCCGTTGAGATAGCGCCGGGCCGCCTCGTTGCCGGCGTAGCTCAGCTTCTGGACGAGGCGCTGCATTTCGGCGTACGCGCCCGCCTGCGCGGGATCGAGGCCGGCCAGCGGATACAGCTTCTCGCGCTCGAAGGCCGTCCGCTCCTCGCCCGGGAAGGCCACCTCGATGCCGAAGTTCGCCGTGCCTTCCGCGATCAGCGACTGCGGCGAGAAGAGCGGATAGACCGAGAATTCAGGCCAGCCGCGGTCGCGCACGAAGTGCTTCTCGAGCAGCGCGTTGTAGACGTGGTGCCCCGGATAGCCCTCGTGGCACGCCAGGTCGATCGCCCGGTCGATGAAGATCGGCAGGTCGGTGTTGACCTGGATCAGGCTGTGAAAGTCGCCCTTGTACCAGTTGTAGCCGCTCCAGGACTTGTCGGTGACGTACTCGACGACGAAGCTCTCGCCGGGCGGCAGCTCGATGTGCGCGAGCGTGCGCCGCCGGCACTCGTCGATGGCGGCCTTGAACACGGCGTCGAGCCGTTCGCGCGGGATGACGAATCGCTGCCGGAACGCCTCCACGCGCTCGGCGAGCGGCCCCTCTCCCGGCACGGCTGCCTCGAGCTGGTCGAGGATGCGCTGGAAATACGCCGCGTCATTCGTCGGCGCCACGGCGTCGTAGAGCGCCTTCGACTCCTCGTCGAAGGTCAGCTTCCTGCCGGCGAGCATGTCGATGCGGGCAACCATCGACTGCAGTTGACGTACGAGGTACTGGTGTCGAAGCCTGAGGATCTCGTCGCTTTCACGCGGCGGATGGGCCTGCAGATCGGCGATGAGGGATTCGGCCTCGGCGCGGATCTCCGGCAGCGGCCGCTTCTTCGCCTCGGCCTCCGTCCGCCATTCCGGCGGACCGTAGTAGGCGTCGACGTAGTCGGCGTCGTGCTGGCCGACGGCGAGCACCAGCTTGACGTAGGATTCAGCGATACGGTTCATCGGGTCGGAGTCCCTGGCGGCTGGCGCCGTCGCGCGCACGGCGCAGCCGGTCACCAGCAGCGCGGTCGTGAAGGAGAGGAGGCGTCGGACCATGGCACCGCCGGAGCTTAGCACGCGGAGGAGCGGCCTCCTGCTGGGCGGCATCGCGCTGGTGAGCGTCCTCCTTCACCTCGCCTTTCTCCGTTCCTACGGCTGGTTCAGGGACGAGTTCTATTACGTCGCCTGCGGCCGGCATCTCGACTTGGGCTACGTGGACCACCCGCCGTTCGTGGCGCTCGTGGCCCGTCTCGTCACCTCGATCTTCGGCGACTCGCTCGCCGCGCTTCGCCTCGTCTCAGCGGTCGTCGGCGCTTTGGTGATCTATCTCGCCGGCCGCATCGCCCGCGAGCTGGGCGGCGGGCTCTTGGCGCAAGGGTTGGCCGCGGTCTGTGTGCTGATCGCTCCCATCTATCTCAACCTTTTCCATATCTTCACCATGAACGGCTTCGACTTCCTCTTCTGGACGCTCGGAGCGCTGATCGTGGTCCGTATCCTCAAAACGGGAAATCCGAAGCTTTGGCTGCTCTTCGGTCTCGTCGCGGGCGTCGGTCTGGAGAACAAGCACAGCATGCTGTTCTTCGGTTTCGGCGTCTTCGTGGGGATCCTGCTCACGCCGGAGCGGCGTCAGTTCCGCGAGCGATGGATCTGGCTGGGTGGCGCCCTCGCGGCGCTTCTCCTCTTGCCCAACGTTCTATGGGAGGTGGCCCGCGGCTGGCCGACGCTGGAGTTCATGCACAATGCCGCGGAGCACAAGAACCTCGCGCTGCCGGTCGGCGAATTCCTGCAACAGCAGGTCCTGCTGGTACATCCGCTGAGCCTGCCGGTCTGGCTGGCCGGGCTCGGTTGGTATTTCTTTTCCCGCCGGGGTCGGCCGTTCCGCCCTCTTGGCTGGATCTACGTGACGGCTCTGGCCGTGCTGCTGACGCAACATTCGAAGCCTTACTATCTCGCACCGTCCTATCCGTTTCTCTTCGCGGCGGGAGGCACGGCGATCGAGGGATGGCTCGAGCGGCTGCGCCAGCCATGGCTGCGGCCGGTGCTGGCGGGAACGCTCATCCTGCTCCTGGTGGCGGGCGGTGCGGCGCTCGCGCCGTTGGCCATGCCCATCCTGCCGGTCCATCGATTCATCCCTTATCAGAAGGCGCTCGGCCTCGAGGCGAGCTCGGGGGAGAGGCATCGCCTGGGCGAGCTGCCACAGCACTACGCGGACATGCACGGGTGGCCGGCGATCGTGGAGGAGGTGGCCCGCGTTTACCGGACGTTGACGCCGGAGGAGCGGACTCGGGCGACGGTCTTCGGCCAGAACTACGGCGACGCCGGCGCCGTCGACGTGCTGGGCCGCGCCTACGGGCTGCCGGCGGCGATCAGCGGCCACAACAGCTACTTTCTCTGGGGTCCTCCGGAGAGAGCCGACGTCGTGATCATTCTAGGGGGCGACGAAGAGGACAACCGCGCGGCCTGCGTCGATCTGCGGCGAGCGGGTGAGATCCGTTGCGGCTACTGCATGCCCTTCGAGGATCGTCAGACCGTCTCCGTCTGCAGAGGTTTGAAGATGCCGTGGCGGGAGTTGTGGCCGCGGGTGAAGCACTACGAGTGAGTCTCAGAACCTATACGACACCCCGATCGCCACCACCGGGTACAGATCGTAGTCCGCGGCTTCATCCTCCAGGTCCTGCTCCTCTCGCCGCAGCAGGATATCCAACGCCTCGCGCGCGCCCGGCGTCGTGTTGATCGGACTGTTGGCGGGGATGCGGGGGATCAGCGTCACATCCGCCTTGCCTTGGAAGATCACTCCGAGGTCGAGGAAGAAGCCGAGCCGCTTGTTCGGCGCCACGGCGTTGCCCCAGCCGAGCCCGGCGTACGGGACGAGCGGATCGAAGTCCGCCTTCGCGTCCAGGGTTCCCACCAGGCTCGCCGGCACCGGCACGCCGCCGATGTTGTAGATGCCCGAGGCCGGCGTCAGGCTGCTCCCTTCGATCGTCGTGTCGTTGTAGACGACGCCGCCGGTGAGGCGGAAACCGCGGCCTCCGGGATGCCAGTCGAGCAGGGCCGTGCCGGTGCGCAGCTTGGCTTCGCCGTCGTACTCGATGCCGCTCGCCTCTCGCCGGTCCGAGTAGTTGTAGCTGTTGAGGCCCAGGCGCACGTTCACCTGCCGTGAGAGGCCCACCGTCAGCTCGGCGCCGGCGCCCAGAGTGCCGGCCTTGCCGGCGATCGCCACCTCGGCGTGGGTGGGAACGACAGAAAGGATCCCAAGGACCCAAAGGACGGCGGACAGTCTCCTGTTTTTCATGCGGCTCCCTCCCTTCGCGCAGAGGCCTTGCAAAGCCGGGGCCTGTGGAGCGCCGATATAGACTGTCATAGCCCTGCGATGGCGGGGCGCGACAAGGAGGAACCATGCAGATCGGCATGATCGGCCTCGGCCGCATGGGCGGCAACATGGTACGGCGCCTTCTTCGGGACGGACACGAATGCGTCGTCTACGATCTCAATCCGAAGGCCGTCGCGGAGCTGGCGGCGGAGGGCTCCGCGGGCTCGGGCACGCTCGACGAGTTCGTCTCGAAGCTGCGGCCGCCGCGCACCGCCTGGTTGATGGTGCCGGCGGGCGCGCCGACCGAAGACATGGTGCGCGCGCTGGCGGAGCGGCTGGAAAAGGGGGATGTCATCGTCGACGGCGGCAACTCCCACTTCAAGGACGACGCGCGCCGCGCCCGCACGCTGGCGGAGAGGGAAATCCAGTACATCGACGCCGGGGTGAGCGGCGGCGTCTGGGGACTCGAGCGCGGCTACTGCCTGATGATCGGTGGCGAGCGCGAGGCGGTGGAGCGGCTCGATGCGATCTGGAAGAGCCTGGCGCCAGGACGCGGCGAGATCCCGCCGGCGCCGGGACGCGAAGGCAGGACGAGCACGGCCGAGGAAGGTTACCTGCATTGCGGGCCGGCCGGCGCCGGACACTTCGTCAAGATGGTCCACAACGGCATCGAGTACGGCTTGATGCAAGCCTACGCCGAGGGGTTCGACATCTTCCGCAACGCCGCCTCGCCGGACCTGCCGGAGGAGCACCGCTATCAACTCGACCTCGCGGACGTCGCCGAGCTGTGGCGGCGCGGCAGCGTCGTCTCCTCGTGGCTGCTCGATCTCACCGCGAGCGCGCTCGCCGAGAGCCCGGAGCTCGCCGAGTACACCGGCTTCGTGCAGGACTCGGGCGAGGGCCGGTGGACGATCGAGGCCGCCATTGCCGAGGCGGTGCCGGCTCACGTGCTCGCCGCGTCGCTCTTCGATCGCTTTCGCTCGCGGCAGGAGCACTCCTTCGCCGACAAGGTGCTCTCCGCCATGCGCCACAAGTTCGGCGGCCACGTCGAGCGCCCGTCCGGCGGTTGAGCTTCTCGATGGAGGAAGCGAACGAGGTCCGCGTCTTCGGCGACACCACGAGGCTGGCGCGCGCGGCGGCTGATGAGATCTCGCTCCACATCGGCCGCACGTTACGCGAGAGCGGCCGCTTCACCTGGGCGCTCTCCGGCGGCTCGACGCCGCGCGCTCTCTACCGCCTGCTGGCGAGCGATGAATACCGCGCGCGCCTGCCGTGGCACGCCATCCATTTCTTCTGGGGCGACGAGCGGCACGTGCCGCCCGATCACGCGGAGAGCAACTTCCGCATGGCGCGCGAGGCGATGCTCGACGCCGTGCCCGTGCCGCCGGAGAACCTCCATCGCATCGCCGGCGAAGAGCCCGACGCGGCGCGCGCGGCGAAGCTGTATGAAGACGAGCTGCGCTCCTTCTTCGCTCTCGCGCCCGGCGAATGGCCGCGCTTCGATCTCATGCTGCTCGGCCTCGGCAACGACGGCCACACGGCGTCGCTGTTTCCCGGCAGCGATGCCGTGCGCGAACGCGAGCGGCTCGCCGTGGCGCCGTGGGTGGAAGCGCAGCGAACCTTCCGCATCACGCTGACGCCGCCGGTGCTGAGCCATGCGTGGCGCGCGCTCTTCCTGGTCAGCGGCGCGGAGAAAGCCGCGGCGCTGCACGCGGTGCTCGAAGGCAGGCGTGAGCCGGACCGCTATCCCGCGCAGGCGGTGGAGGGAAATCGCTTGTGGCTGGTGGATCGTGAGGCGGCGCGCTTGCTGCGCTCTGGCGGGTGACTGCTTGAAATCGGCACGACGATCACGCCTTGGGGCGAAGGCGGATGCATCGTGCTAGGCGACGCTGGGGAAGGAAACAACGGAAGCCGACAGGTTGATGCAGCCCCGCAAAGATCCAGAACGTCGCCTTGTTCCTCGTTGTATCTCGCCCTTACTTCTTCGCCTTCGCCTTTTTCGCCGCAGGCTTCTTCGTGGTCTTCTTCGCGGTGGTCTTCTTCGCGGCGGCCTTCTTCGCGGCAGGCTTCTTCGCAGGCTTCTTCTTCGCGGCCATGTTCCAACTCTCCTTTCTCGGTTATGCCCCCAACGGGCAGATCATGCAAGTAGGGTACGCCACAACATATTGGGCGTCAAGAGGTTTTACGCCTCAATCCTTAGTGGCGGCTTCGCGAGTCCCGAAATCGGATTCGGTAAGCGGCGATCAGGAGGTGAGGTCGCGTCGCATCCGGCGCGAGCGCGCTGTTGATGGCATCGCGAGGAAACTGAAGCTGGACGCGGGTTTGCGCGTGCGCGAGCTAGTAGGCGTTGAGCCGCAACGCGTGGCGCACGGTCATCCAGAGGATCTTGAAGTCGAGCGACAGCGACCAGTTCTGGATGTAGTAGAGGTCGTACTGGATGCGCTTCTTGATCGAGGTGTTGCCGCGCCAACCGTGGACTTGCGCCCATCCGGTGATGCCGGACTTGACGCGATGGCGCAGCATGTAACGGGGGATCTTGTGCTTGAATTCGCGCACGAACGTCGGCCGCTCGGGCCGCGGACCGATGATCGACATGTCGCCGGTGAGGACGTTCCAGATCTGCGGCAGCTCGTCGAGCGACCAGTGGCGCAGCACGCTGCCGACGTGCGTGCGGCGCGGATCGTCCTTGATCGCCCACACCGGACCGCTGGTGGCCTCGGCGTCGACGCGCATGGAGCGGAACTTGAGGATCATGAACGAGCGGCCGTCGAGCCCCATGCGCTCCTGGCGGTAGAAGACGGGGCCGCGGTCCTCGAGCCAGATGGCGAGCGCGACGAGCGGCAGCACCGGCAGCAGCGCGACGAGCGCGGCGGCGGCGATGCACAGGTCCACGGCGCGCTTGACCATGCTGTTCCAACCCTGCAGCGGCATCTGCGAGAGGTTGATCACCGGCGTGCCGTCGAGATCCTCCAGCGCGGCTTTCAACGTCGCGTACTGCAGGATGTCGGGCACCAGCTTGATCTCGACGCATTCGCGCGCCATCAGGTCGAGGAGCCCGAGGACCTTCTTGTGCGCCTCCAGCGGCAGCGTGATGAAGACCTGATCGATGCGTTGCGCGGCGAGCACGTCCTCGGCCTGGCGGAGGGCGCCGAGCACCGGCACGCCGCAGATCGGCGTACCCGCCTTGCCCGGATCGTCGTCGAGGAAGCCGACGACCTCGAAGCCCATCTCGCGATGCGCCAGGATCTTGGTGGTGATCTCGCGGCCGAGCAGTCCGGCGCCGACGACGAGGATGCGCTGCAGGTTGTGGCCCGAGCTGCGGATGCGCCGCAGGCCCTCGCGCACGGCGATGCGCGTCGAGGAGACGGCCACCAGGTCGACGAGGGCGAAGAGGGCGAGGAAGGCGCGGCTGTAGGTGAAGTACTCGGAGCTGCCGGGAGCCGCCGGCGGGCGGTACCAGGCGATCACCACCGAGAGCAGCACGGTGGCGAGGAAGACGGCGAGGAGGATGGTGAGCACCTCGTCGACGCGGCTGCGGCCGCGCCGGCTCTGGTAGAGGCCGTGGAAGTAGAACACCATCGGCCACAGCACGAGCACGAACGGCACCAGCCGCAGATACGGCCCGAAGTCGGGCACGTTCTTGGTCACCGGGATGACTTCGAACTCGAAGCGCAGCAGCCACGCCGCGAGGAAGGCGGCCAGCGTCGCCGCGAGATCGGTGAACAGGTAGAGGCCGGCCGTCTTGCGGTGGCGTTCTTGGATCAAAGGAAAGGAACCCTCAACTCGACAACCGATGAGATAACAGAGAATGGACGCGATCGCTGAATCGTGCAACGGAAAACGATTCCGCTCGATCGCGCAAGTCCAAGGAATTGAATCCGATCCGGCGAGCTTTGTCAATCGCCTCCGCCAAGGCGGCGGGTCCCTCCCAGTCCGGATAGAGGACGCCGTGCCGGCCGTCCTCGACGATATCCAGGACGCCGCCCCGGGCCGCGGCGACCACAGGCGTGCCGCAGGCGAGCGCCTCCACGGCGGCGATGCCGAAGTCCTCGATGCCCGGCTGCAGGAAGAGGAGGGCGCCGCGGTAGAGGTCGCGCAGCCGCTCGTCGGCCACCCTGCCGAGGAAGCTCACCCGCGGGCCGGCCATCTCCGCCAGCCGTTTCCCCTCCGGCCCGTCGCCCACCACGCGCAGCTCGAGCCCCAGCTTCTCGCAGGCCGCCATCGCCTGCTCGACCTTCTTGTAGGGGGCGAGAGCCGAGACCATGAGGCAGTATCCCTTCTCCGCGCTCCAGCCGCCGGGCGGCCCGGGAGTGAAGAGGTCCACGTCCACCGGCGGATGGACCACCTCGGCCGGCCGGCCGTAGTACGTCTTGACGCGGCGGGCCACGAAGCGCGAGTTGGCGACGAAATGGTTTACGCGCGCCGCCGAGGAAACGTCCCAGGCGCGCAGGCCCGTCAGCGTCAGCGAGCGCAGCCGCGCCGCCAGGCCCCGGCGGTTCGGGAAGTAGGCGTGCTCCTGGTCCCAGGCGTAGCGCATGGGCGTGTGGCAGTAGCAGAGATGGAAGGCGTCGGGCGGCGGGATGACCCCCTTGGCCACGCAGTGGCTGGAGCTCAGCACGACGTCGAAGCCGGCGAGATCGAACTCCTCGATGGCGGCGGGAAAGAGCGGCAGGTAGCGCCGGTAATGCTGCCGGATGCCGGGCGCCCGCTGCAGGAAGCTGGTGTGGATGGGGTGCGACTCGATGGCCTCGCTGACGCTGCCGGGGAAGTGGAAGAGGGTGAAGATCGGCGCCTCGGGGAAGAGCGCGGCGAGGACCTCCAGCACCTTCTCGCCGCCGCGCATGCCGGTGAGCCAGTCGTGCACCAGCGCCACGCGCGGCCGGGAGGGCACCAGAAACGGCAGCGGCCGGGCGGGCTCGCTCATCCCGCGCTCCCGTGGGGCCGGGGAAGGGACGGCGGCCGTCCCTCGATCGCCGAAAGATAGATCTCCAGCGTCTCCCGCGCCGTCGTCTCCCAGCGGAACTCCTCGGCGCGGTGCACCCCGCGCTCGGCGAAGGCGGCGCGGCGCTCGGGGCTTCCCATCAGATGCGCGATCGCCTTGGCGATGCCGTCGAGGTCGAGCGGATCCACCAGCAGCGCGTAGCCCTCGCCGATCTCCTTCAGCGCCGAGGTGTTGGAGGTGATCACCGCCACGCCGGAGGCCATCGCCTCGATCACCGGCAGCCCGAAACCCTCGTAGAGCGTGGGATAGAGGAAGAGCGTCGCGCCCTGGTAGATCGCCGGCAGCGCCTCCTGGGCCACGTGGCCGAGCAGCCGCACCTTGTCGCCGATCCCCAGGTACTCGGCCCGCTGCCGGATCTTGAACTCCGAGCCCTGGCGGCTGCCGACGCAGATCAGCGGCGCGTCGAACTGCGCCATCCGCCGCGCCCGCGCGTAGGCCTGCACCACCGTGTCGAGGTTCTTGTGCGGCTTGGCGGGATTGCCGACGAAGAGCAGATACGGCTGGGCGATGCCGAGATCGCGCAGCCAGCGCTGCAGCTCCTCCGGCGGCAGGCGCCGGCGGAAGGAGTCCTCGACGCCGTTGTAGACGACGTGGATCTTGCGGCCGTCGACGTCGAAGTGCTGCATGAGGTCCGCCCGGGTGCTCTGCGACACGGCGACGATGCGGTCGCCGCGCGAAAGGCTGCGGTGGATCATGCGCTGGGCGTAGAGGAAGGCGAAGCTGCTGGGCAGGAACTCCGGATAGAGCAGGTGGATGATGTCGTGGATGGTCACCACCACCTTCGAATGCACCCACGCCGGCAGCACGTAATGCGTCGAGTGGTAGAGGTCGAGCTTGCGCCGGTAGAGATGCCAGGTGAGGGCGATCAGCTCGCGCACGGAGTAGACGGGCGAAGTCTCCAGCGCCACCTGGAAGTTTGCCGGCAGGTCGAGCAGCCCTTCGCGGTCGCCTGGCTTCGCCAGCAGCACGTAGCGGTTCTCGGCATCGATGGCGGCCAGCGACCGGATGAGGTTCCGGACGTAGGTGCCGATGCCGAAGTCCTGGATCTTGCGGGCGTCGATGCCGATGGTGTAGGGCAAGAGGGCTCCGTAGGTTCAGCGGGTCGGGATTCTAACCTACAGCTTCAGAAGGGCTTACACGAGCGAACGTTCTGCCCTTCGAGACCTCACCCCCTGGCCCCCTCTCCAGCAAGCTGGAGAGGGGGAACGGCTGCGAGCGTTTTGCTGTTTCCCCCTCTCCATCTTCGATGGAGAGGGGGCCAGGGGGTGAGGTCTCGAAGGGCAAACCGCCTCCTCACCCCAACGCCTCCCTGAACACCCCCTCCATCTCCGCCGCCGTCCGCTCCCAGCGGAACCGGGCGGCCCTCTCGATGCCGCGCGCCGCCAGATCCGCGGCCCGCCCGGGGTTTGCGAGGAGCGTCCGGATGCTCGCGGCGAGCGCTGCGGCGTCCTTGGGATCGGCGAGCAGGCCGGCGTCGCCGACCACCTCGGGCAGGCTGGAGGTGTTGGCGGCCACCACCGGCGCGCCGCAGGCCATGGCCTCGGCGGCGGGGAAGCCGAAGCCCTCGTAGAGCGAGGGGTAGACGAAGACGCGGGCGGCCTGGAAGAGGCGTACCAGCCGGGAACGCTCAAGGCGTCCGAGCGAGCGCAGACCCTCCCGCGCCAGAGCCGCGATCCGCCGCGCCAGCCGCTCGCTACCCCAGCCGTAGGGACCGGCGAGCACGAGCGGCGGCGTCTGCGGGTCTTCCGCCCGCAGCAGCTCCCAGGCGTCGATCAGCGCGCCGACGTTCTTACGCGGCTCCAGCGTGCCGGCGTAGAGGAGGTAGCCCTCGGGCGTCCCCAGCTCGCGCCGGGTGGCGGCGATCTCCTCGGGCGCCGCCGGCCGGAATTCCGGATCGATCCCCGAGTAGACCACCCGCACCTTCTCCGCGCACTGTGGGAAGTGAAAGGCGAGGTCCCGCGCCGTGGCCTCGGAGACCGCCACCAGACGCCGCGCTCGCTCGAAGGAGGGGCGGAGGAACGGCAACTGGCTCCACCTCACCTTCAGCGTATGGGCTTCGGGAAAGAGCAGCGCCGTCAGGTCGTGCACGGTGACCACGGCCGGCACCGGGCAGCGGAGCGGCAGGGTGTGGAGAGGCGACCAGAGGAGGTCGACGTCGCCCCGCGCCAACCGCCGCGGCAGCCGGAGCTGCTGCCAGAGAACGCCGAGCGGCGCCTCCTGGCGCTCGATCTCGATTCCCGCCGCCTCCAGCTCCGCGGCCTCGCGCGGCGCGCGATGGGCCATCCCCACGTAGCGCATGCCGCCGCGCGCGGCGAGCGCGAGCAGCAGCGAGCGGGTGTAGACGCCGATGCCCGTAGGCGCGGGAACCAGGGCGCGCAGGTCGGCGGCCACCTTGGGGAGCGGCATGGCGCGGCATTGTACAGGGCGGCCACATAGGGCCGCCCCTACAGATCGTTCTGTGGCCGATCCAGGTTCGGTGCGTTGCGGGAAAGAGGTCGATTTACCTCGACGGATCTGTAGGGGCGGCCCTATGTGGCCGCCCTGGGGACGGAGAAACCGTGATAAACACCTCCGGCGTGTTTTCCTCCATAGGTTCGGCCTGCCGCGCCCTGGCGCTCGCGGCCTTCGCGCTCTTCCTCGTGCACTCGGGGATCGCGACGGTCTGGCGGTCCGGCCAGTGGATCGGCCAGGCCGCCGCGCTGGCCGGCGCGGATCACGCCGCCGTGCGCCGCTGGCTGTACGGCGATTCCTACGTCCGCGCCATCGCGCGCATCCGCCGCGCGATCCCCGAGGACGGCGAGTATCTGCTCGTGCGCGAGGGCACGGTGTGGGAAGGCAACGCCTACTGGGTCCGCTTCGAGCTGGCGCCGCGCCGCGCCCGCTATCTCGGCCCCTGGAGCGAGCTCCCCGGCCCCGCGGCCCTGCGCCGCGAGATGCCGCCGGGCCCGCGCTTCGTCGTCCTCGCCGCCGGCGCGCCGCGGCCGCCGCAGCTCATGGAGCGCGCGGAATTCCTGCGCGCGGTCGAGCGCTCCCATGCCGGTCTTTGAGCGGCTGGCGCAGCTCGCCGGAGCAGGGCTTTTCCTCCTCGCGGGAGCGGCTCTCGTCCAGCTCCTGCCCGCTCTCCGCACCCTCCCCCTGGGCCGCCGGCTCGCGCACGAGTATCTGCTGGGCGTCGCCTGGCTCGCGGGCGGCCTCTACGCGCTGTCGTATGTCTTCGCCGTGCCGCTGCGCCGTCCCGCCATCCTGGTCCTGGCCGCGGCGCCTGACCTCGCCTGGCTGATCCTCCTTTGGTTCGAGCGCGGCAGGGAGCGGACCCGCGGCATTCCCTCCGCGCCAAGACGCCGCTGGACGAAGCTGGAGCTCGCGGCCGTGGGCGTGGCCGGTCTCGTCTTCCTGGCCGTGCTCGCCGATACGCTCATCTATCCTTTGCGCGATTGGGACGGCCGGATGACCTGGGCCGCGCAGGCGCGCTACATCCGCGCCGAGGCGACGGTGAGCCCGCGGGTGATCACGGAGCCCGGCTGGCACGTCAAGCATCCCTGGTATCCGGTGCTCATGCCCGTCGCGCAGGTTGCCGCACTGGAGGTGCTGCGGGCGGGCGAGGACCAGCAATTCTTCCGCGGCCTCTACGCGTTCTTCTATCCCGCCTGGCTGCTGATCCTCTACGGCGGCGCGCGGCGCTGGACGCGGCGGAGCACCGCGGCGCTGACCGTGCTCGCCGCCGCGCTCCTGCCCATGCCGGCCTTCCAGGTCGAGGGCGGCGCGGTCAGCGCCTACAGCGATCTGCCGCTCGCCTGCTTCTACGGCGCCGGCTTCCTGCTGCTGCTCAGGGCCAGGCCGCGGCTCTCGCAGGCCGCGGCCGCCGGACTGCTGCTGGGAGCGGCGGTGCTCACCAAGAACGAGGGCGCTCCTCTTGCCTTGTGGGCGATGGCGGTGGCGTTCTTTTTCGCGCCCGGCGCGGGAGCCTTGCGCGAGCGATGGGCGCGGCGGTGGCGGCCGTTCCTGCTCGCCGGCGCACTCGTGGCCGGTGCCCTGCTCCTCCTGTTCGCCTGGCGGTCGGGGATCCCCGCGCGCTATGAGAGCCTGCGCGAGGACATCTCGTGGAGCAATTTCTGGCCCGGCATCCTCCTGCGCGTGCCGCGGCTCGCGCCGCGCATCTGGGCCGAGCTCGCGGAGTGGGACCTCTTCTGGTCGGCCGCGCTGCTGGTGGCGCTGGCGGGTTGGCGGGGATTGCGGCGCCCCGCCGTGCCGGCGCTGCTGCTGGCGGCGGCGGGGCCGCTCGGCATCGCCTGGCTCACCTACTCGATCTGCCTCGATCCGGTGATGATCGCGACGACGACGGTGAACCGTTTCGTCCTCCAGGCTTCCATCCCTTTGCTGGTGCTCTTCGCCCTGGCGCTGGACGATCTGCTCCGCCGGGCCTCCTGGCTGCCGCATGCCTGGGGAGGACCCGCCAGATCTCCGTCGCGGCGTCCGCGTAGACCCGCTGAAAGCCCTGCGTCCGGTGAGCCAGCCATCGCCGCTCCGGATCCTCCCAGGGCGAGCGGATGACGACGACGTACTCGATCCCCAGCCGCTCGACGTTGCCGCGCCACCGCCGGTAGGAGCCGACGTCGTTGTACGGCTCCGCCAGCCGGCTGCCCCAGCGATAGGTGCGCGCGTCGAGGGCGCGGCTGCGCGGCACGATCTCGATCTCGTTCTGCAGGCGGCTGCCGTAGAAGAGGTAGGGCTTGTTCAAGCCGGCATAGGCGACGCGGGCGCCGTCCGGCCCGGCCAGCCGCTCCAGCGCGAGCGCCGCCGGCTCGTGGACGAGCTTCACCTTCTGATAGGTCGCGACCATGGCTCCGAGCGGCACGGCCGCGGCGAGCAGGAGGCCGGCCGCCGCGATGCGCCACCACGGCCCGATCCGGGAGCGCAGGGAATCCCGCCTCGTCCGCCATCTCTGCCACGCCATCTCCAGCAAGGCGGCGAGAAGGAGCAGGGCGAGCGCCGTGAGGACCCTGTTCGTCATCGTCCATTTGAAGTCCCGGATCACCTGCCAGGCGATCCAGGCGAGCAGAACGGCGCGGATGGGCACGGCGCGCCGGCCCGCCTGCGCGAGGAGCCAGGCGAGAGCCACGGCCGCCAGCGCGATCCCGGGAAGGAAGTAGCGGTTGTCCCGATGGTCGTGCATCAGGAAGAGAAACTGCAGGAAGAAGGCCGCCGGCAGCGTGAACACCAGGGCCTCCCGCCACCGTCGTTTCCACAGGGCGAGAAGAGGCGCCAGAACGGCGGCGGGCAGCATGGTGAACGGAAAATAGGAACCGAAGAGCCGCGTCCGCCGGGTGAGGAACTGCCAGACGTCGATGCGGGCCTCGGGCGAGGTGTCCCGCCACGCGGGCGTGACGCCTGGCCAGCCGGGAAAGACCTCGAGCCCGAGGATTCGCACGGGCGCCGGAAAGAGCGGATTGCCGGTGGTCGCGGCGTTCCTCAGGTAGGTATAGCCGCCGGTCACCGCCATCGTGGCGGCGAGCAGGAGGGCCAGGCCGGCGAGCGTCCGCGCCGGGACGCGCTCGCCCTCCGGCCGCCGTTCCGCGATGAAGGCGAGGATCAGAAAGGCAAGGATCACGGGCGCGAAGAGGACGCCGATGTACTTGGTGGCGAGCAGCAGGCCCAGGGCGGCGCCGGTGACGGCGGCCGCGCCGGCGCGCGGGCGGCGCGCCAGGTTCAGCGCGCCGTCCACGGCCGCCAGGGTGAAGAAGGAGGTGGCGTGATCGTTGCCGGCGCCGATGGCAATGAACGGGAAGACGTGATGGATGCCGGCGTAGGAGACGGCGGCGAACGCGGCGTCGCGACGCGCCAGACCCAGGTTGCGGGCGATGGCGGCGACGGCCAGGAAAGAGAACAGCGCGAAGGGGAGCTGGGTCCAGCGGGCCGCCACGTCGCTGTCGCGGAACGGCGCGATCAGCGCCCAGGAGGTCACCTCGCCGAGGACCGGATAGAAGGGCGTGCTCGGATCGCCCATCGAAAACCGCACCATTCGCAGGTCCCCGTGCCGGACCCACATGGCGACGGTCGAGAGATGGTAGGAGAGGTCGTCGTAGAGCTCCGGCGGCCGGTAGCGCATGCCGCGGATCTCGCGCAAGCCGGTGAGCGCGATCGCCAGCGCCGCCGCGATCAGCAGCGCCCGTTCGATGCGGGCTGGTTTCTCGCCGTCCAGGGCGGGGACAAGCCCCGCCCCTACGTTTTTCTCCGGCAGGAACCGGCTGAGCAGGAACGCCGCCGCGATCCACACCAGGAACGGAGTCGGACGCAGCAGCCCGAATTGCCCCATCCAGGTCGCCGGCACCACGGCGATTCCCACGGCGAGGGAGAACGCGGCCACCGCGCGGCTCAGCGGCCGCCAGTCCGGCACCAGCCAACGCGCGAGCCGGTTCCCCGCGCTCCACAGCGCCGCCAGCATGCCGAGGAAGACGATCACCTGGAGGACCCGCATGGCGCGCGAGTCTATGTCACCGCGATCTGGCGAAAGGCCCGGGCCGTCTCCTCGGCCGCCCGGTTCCAGTCGAAGAGACCGGCCCGTTCGAGCCCCTTCCTCTTCAATCCTTCCCGCAGCATCGGATCGTCCAGCAGCGCGCCGATGCGCTCGGCCCAGAGGTCCGCCCGCTCCGGCGGCGCGTAGAGGGCCGCCTCGCCCGCCACCTCGCGCAGCACCGGCAGATCGCTCGCCACCAAAGGCGCGCCGGCCCGCAGCGCCTCCACCGCCGGCAGCCCGAAGCCTTCATAGAAAGACGGCAGCACCACCAGCTCGGCGCCGCGGTAGAGGGCCGCCAGCTCGGCCGCGCTCACGTAGCCGAGGTGGACCGCCCAGCCTTCCCGCTCGGCCTCCGTGATCTCGCGGCGCAGCGCCGCCGACTTCCAGCCGAAGCCGCCGCAGAGCACGAGCGGCGGCGCGTCGGGCCGGCGGGCGCGCAGCCGGCGCCAGGCGGCGAGCAGGGTGGAGACGTTCTTGCGCGGCTCCACCGTGCCGACGTGGAGGGCGTAATGGTCGGGCGTCCGCGCCGGCGGCGCGCCGGAATCGTCTGCCGCCACCAGCCCGGTGCCGTGGTGGATCGCGCGCACGCGCTCCGGCGAGACGCCGGTCTCCACCAGCTCCCGCCGCACCGCCTCGCTCGGCGTGAGCAGCAGGTCCGCCTCCAGCAGCGTCCGCTCCAGCCGCTCCCGCAGGGCTTCGGCGGAGTCCGGACGCACCGCCCACGGCACCTTGAAAACGCCGAGGTCATGAATGGTGGCGATGCGCGCGCCGCGGGCGAAGCGGAAGAGCGGAGGGAACAGGTAGTTCGGCGCGAAGAGCACGTCGTTGCCGTCCGCCGCGAGGAGCAGGGGAGCCAGGCGGCGCAGCACCTGCCGCGCGCGCCAGGGCGGCACCACCAGTCCGTCCGGCGCCGCGTAGTCCACCCGCTCGATGGCCGGCCCGTCCGGCAGCTCCACCACCGGCCGCGGAGCACCGGGGTCTTCCTCGACCAGCCCCTGGCCGTAGAGGCGCAAGCGGAGATCGTCCCGGCCCGCCAGGTGGACCAGGATCTGATGCAGATACCAGCCGACCCCGGTGAGCGGCTCATAGAACGAATTGACGTCGACGGCCACGGTGAGGCGCCGCTCGGCCCGCCGGCCGCGGATCTCGCCCGCGATCTGCCGCAGCCAGAGGAACGTCCGCCGCAGGCGGCGGGGGGAGCCGAAGCGGAGAACAGCGCGGAGGAAGGGCCTCAACGATACGGCCCTCCAGGGCGCCTTGGAGGTCGGTGGGTCCTGCCCTTCGAGACCTCACCCCCTGGCCCCCTCTCCACAAAAGTGGAGAGGGGGAAAAAAGCAAAACCCATCGCAGACGTTCCCCCTCTCCAGCTCCGCTGGAGAGGGGGCCAGGGGGTGAGGCTTCGAAGGGCACCCCGCTTCCATAGGCAATCCATCCCGACGAGTGTATCTTTACGCCGTCCCCCAAAGCCTCCGCCCCCGCGAGCGATGCGCCTCCGAACCCTCTCCCTCCTCTGCCCGGCGCTGCTCCTGCTGGTCTTCGCGGGGTCGCTCGCCGGCCGGCGTGCGCCGTCTCCGGCCGGCGACGAGGCCACGTCCGTGATGATCGTGCAGAGCCTCTGGCACGATCAGGACCTCGTCTATCGGGAGGCCGATTTCGAGCGGGCCAACCATATCTGGGACGGCGGACCAGCCGGCTTGACCCTGTTCACCGACGACGGCGGCAAGACCCTGCGCTATGGCCGGCCGCTCGCCTGGCCGCTCGCCGCCCTGCCGTTCTACGCGCTGCTGGGCCTGCGCGGGATCTCGCTGCTCAACATGGCGCTCTTCCTGGCCATGGCCGGCGCGGCGCTCCGTCTGCTGGTGGAGGAGACGGGCCTTTCGCGCCTCTTCGTCGCCGGCTACTTCTTCGCTTCGGCGGCGTTCGCCTACGCCTTTCGATGGGAGCCCGAGGTCTTCCTCATGGCCGGCGTGTTTTTCCCGCTCCTGGCCTGGCATCGGTTCCGCCGAGCTCCCGTTGAGACGCGGAACCACTGGCTGCTCCTCGCCGGCGCTGGCCTGCTGCTCGGCGCCGCCCTCCTCTCGAATCTCCTCCTGGCCGTGCTCGCCTTGCCGGCCGTAATCGATCTCGCGATGCGCCGCCGCTGGCGCAGCGCCGTGGCGATCGCCGCCGGCATCGTCCTGGCGGCCGGCCTCCTCACGCTGATGCAACGGGCGGGCACGGGCGAGTGGAGCGCCTATGGCGGAGCGCAGCGCCGCACGTTCGAGGCCGAGTTCCCTCTCGAGAGCCCGCGCGACTCCTTGCAGGGATACCGCGGCGAGCCCACCCGCGAATCCCCGGCGACCTTCGCCGCCGGTCTGAAGCTGCTGCCGCGGAACCTCGGCTATCTCCTCGCCGGCCGCTATACCGGTCTCCTGCCATACTTTCCCTTCGCCGTCTTCGCCGCCGTCCTCTTTCTCCTGGGACGGAGGGACCGCTCCCGCCATCTCCTGGCCGCCGCGCTCGCGGTGTACGCGCTGGCGGTGCTGCTCACGGTTCCGCATGACTTCGCCGGCGCTCGCGGCTTTCTCGGCAGCCGTTATCTCGCCATGGCGTATCCGGTCTTCCTCTTTCTGCCCGGCCGCATCGCCGTCCGCCGGAGCCTCGCGCTGCCCTTCGCCGCCGCCGGTCTGTGGACGGCCGCGGCCGTGGCCTTGTCCCTGCCGGGCCTGCCGCCGCCGGCGTTCCATGCCGAGCTTCCCGCCTTCCAACGGCTGCCCCTCGAGCTGACCCTGCTGCCGGGCGATCGGCTGCCCGGCTTCTTCGCCCAGACCTGGGGCAAGGCCGTGTGGATCGTGCCGCGCCGCAGCTTCTTCGCCGAGGAGCGGCATCCGCACGGCGTGTGGGTACGCGGCTCGACGCGCTCCGAGGTGATCGTCGTCTCGCCGGCGCCGCTCTCCCGGCTCGCCTTCACCGTCTACTCGCTGGCGGCGGACAACGAGCTGATCCTCGACAGCGGCGTCGACCGCCTGCGCGTCCGCTTCGACAGCGAGGGAAAGCGCAACGGCACGCCCGCCGATCTGGCCGTCGAGCCCGTGGCGCGCAACCTGGGATTCCTGCCGCGCGACTGGTTCTATCGCTTCACCCTGGAGACCACCGGCGGCTTCGTGCCCGTCCGCCGCGACGCGAAGAGCGGCGACCCGCGGGACCTGGGGGTGTTTCTGGATTTCACGGGCGAGGGGTACTGAGGACGCCGATCCGGAGGTTCTCCAGATGCGAGGCGTTGTCCGCGCCGCCGGGGCCCCTCACTCCCCCTGCCCCCTCTCTCCCGCCTCACACCCGACCCCCGGGAGAGAGGGGGTTGGAAAAAGCAAAAGCTAGTTTCTTTTTCTGCAGTCTCCCTCCTCTCCCCGGGCGGGAGGGCGTGAGGCGGGAGAGGAGGGTCGGGGAGGTGAGGGGCCCGGCGGCGCGGACGACGCTACGCGATTCCCGAACCGGCGGGATCGGCCGCATCGGCGCCTGAACTAGAATCCGCCTCATCATGCCCGATCCCACTCCTCCGCCCGCCGACGACCTCCGCGTCGCCGAGGTCCTGCAGCAGGTGCGCTCCGGCGTGCGGCAGCGGCGGGCCGAGGCGGCCACGCTGGCCGGCGGCTCCGAGGAGGTGCGCGGCGGGCTGCTGGAGCTGAAGCAGCGCGAGTACGTGCGCGAGCCGGTCCCGTTCTCCCACCGTCTCAGCCTGGGGAAGCTGATCGTGCTCTCCCGCAAGGCGTTCTTCAAACTGTTCCTCAAGTGGTTCGCGCGCCCGGTCCTCGAGCAGCAGAACGCCTTCAACCAGACGGCGGCGCGGCTCATCGAGGACCTGGCGGAGAGCCAGGAGCGGACGGAGCGCGAGCTGCGCCGGGTCTCGGCCCGCCTCGAGGCCCTGCAGCAGCGCCTCGGCGAGACGGGCCGGCCCGGCGAGGGCGCTGAGTGAAGCCGCGCATCGTCATCTGCGCCACCCAGGTGCCGTTCGCCTATGGCGGCGCCGAGATGCTGGTCGATTCCCTGCGCGACGAGCTGCGAGCGCGCGATTTCGAGGTGGACGTCGTCGCCCTGCCGTTCCACTGGCCCAGCCGCACGGAGCTGCTCAAGGGCAGCCTCGCCTGGCGGCTGGTGAACCTCACCGAAGCGGCCGGCAAGCGCATCGACCTGGTGATCGCGACGCGCTTTCCCTCCTATCTCGTCAAGCATCCCAACAAGGTCGTCTGGCTCATCCACCAGCTCCGTCAGGCCTACGATCTCCTGGGCACGGAGTACAGCGACTTTTCCGCTCGCGAGCCGCGCGACGCCAAGGCGCTGGAGATGATCCGCGCCATGGACCGGCGCACGCTCGCCGAGGCGCGCGCCGTCTACACCATCTCCGGCAACGTCGCGGACCGCCTCCGCCGCTTCAACCAGGTCGAAGCCGAGGTGCTCTATCCGCCGCCGAAGCTCGACTCGCTGATCCGTCCCGGAGATTGCGGAGACTTCATCTTCACCCTCGGCCGGCTCGACGAGATGAAGCGCTTCGATCTCCTCGTCCGCGCTATGAAGCACACCGAGACGCCCGTGCACTGCCGCATCGGCGGTACGGGTCCGGAGAGCGAGGCGCTGGCGGCGCTGATTCATCGCCTCGGCGTGGAGGACAAGGTTGAGCTCCTCGGCTGGGTCGATGATCGCGCCGTCGTCGAGCACTACGCCAAGTGTCTCGGCGTCTATTACGCGCCGTACGACGAAGACTACGGCTACGTCACCGTCGAGGCCTTCAAAGCCGCCAAGCCCGTCATCACCACCGCGGACGCGGGAGGCGTCCTCGAATTCGTGGAAGACGGCGTCAACGGCTTTGTCTGTCCGGCGGATTCCCCGCGCGAGATCGGCGCCAGGATCGATGCGCTGTACCGCGACCGCGAACGGACCCGGACGATGGGCTTGGCGGGCCAGCGGAAGGTGCGCGAGATTACTTGGGAGCGGGTGATCGAACGGCTGACGGGAACGAGGTAAGCTAGAATTCTAAGGACGGTAGGATTCGGGAGCTCTTGCCAACGGAGGAACTGTGATGCTCTACAAAGTTCCGCTGCTTCTCTCGCCGCAACCAGAAGGTGGATTCACTGTCACCTCCCCGCTGCTGCCCGAGCTGATAACGGAGGGAGATACGGTTGACGAGGCTTTGGCGAACGTTCAGGATGCCCTGGCTGCGGTCGTAGAGGCTTATCAGGACCTTGGGCGACCGTTCCCTTCTAGCACGCAGCTTTCGGATACCAGCAGTCCGGTGTGGTTGGAGACTCTCGTCGCGACTCCATGACGTACCGCGGCGTCAGCCGAAAGCTCGCGGCGCTTGGCTGCCATGAGCTTCCACGCCAGGGAGGGGGCTCACATCGGAAATGGCTCAATCCAGCGACACAGCGAGTCACCGTTATTCCTGATTGGGGTGGGCGCGACCTCAAGCTTGGAACGGTCAGAGCGGTCGTGAGGCAGTTGGGCTTGGGGTGGACTGAATTCGAGAACGCCTGAGGATCTGGTGACGAAGTCGGATTTCCACGACCTTCTCCAATCCCTCGCCGACGCCTGGTCGCGGCGGGACTACGCCACGGCCGCGGACTTCTTTGCCGAAGATGTCTGCTATGGCGATCCTACGCGTTACTCCTTCAACGGCCGCGCCGAGCTGCGCGCGTTTTTCGAGGACGACGAGGGTTACGACCAGCGTACGGTGTGGCACACGATCGTCTTCGACGAGGAGAAGCAGATCGGCGCCGTGGAGTACACGTACCAGGGCACGTACCGCTATCACGGCACGGTGCTCGTCAAGATCGCCGGCGGCAAGATCGTCCGCTGGCGGGAGTACCAGCACATCGATCCTCGCGATTGGGAGACGTTCACGGCCTCGACGGCGTTCTAGCAGCGGCCACGAAGCCTCGTGTGGTTCCCCACTGCAGCCATGCTTCCGCCATTTCGCTAAGCTTACCACGCGCCGCCGGAGGAACTGGATCTTCTCCAGTAATTGCCGTCAACGCCCAAAACCAGTGGTCCGGATTTCGGCTTAGCTCTCGGAAAATCATCGGCAAAGCGGCAGGTCCGAGGCCGATAATGCGCTGATAGGCTGGGTGGATCACCATCTCCGTGAGAGAGCTGGTACAGCGGGTAGCGTCCTCCCACTCGCGCGCCAACTGAGTAAAGAGTTGCTCGATATCTGCCGTTTCAGCTTTACTTTCGTCTCCATGCCGTAGGGCCAAATTTAAGACTGCCGTGTGCAGCTCGCGCAACAGGGACTCATCTCCGTCAAGCAAGGAGAGAATCAAGTCCAACATTATCATGTTTCCGCTGTGGACCTTCTCATCTGGCATCACCGAAAGATCCATCTCTTCTAGGTTCTCGTCGAATGGCGGCTCGTATTCGCGAATCCACCACCGGTCAATCCTAGAGACGACGGCAGTCAACTGAACCAAGAGCTCGCATTCTACTCTGCGTTCATCGCGTGCGATAAAGCTGGGTAATTCGTGTGCTATAGCATTCCTGTGCCGGCGGATAGACGAGATCACCTCGATATCTCCATCGTTGAGGACCCCGTTCTGCTTAAACCAGAGGCAGGAGGCATGGAATGGATCCCTTGGATGAAGAACCGCAACGTTCCTATTATAGGCGGCGGCGCCTTCTGTTCCCTCCACTGCGTCGAAGGAGAAGAAGCCCCTCAATCTTACCTCAATCGAACTCCGGAGGATCTCGTATGCGGTTAGGAAGATGGAGGCTTCAACGAGATTTTGCTTGAGCTTGCTGGGATTGAGGAACTTCTCCCAGGAGAGCCAAGCGCTTCCTTGCCGGTCGGTTTGCATGGTATTTTCTCAACGCTTAGGTCAGGATAGGCTAATGCTGGTCGGTGTCACCAGACTTAGCAGGTTAAGGATTCTGGGTAGCGTGTTCATTGGCGCCTGAAGGGAATTTTTGAGCAGTTGACGGTTACATCGCCAAAGTCATGGGCGGCCAGGAAATCCTCGATACCACGGATTACCAGGTCGGAGTCCTGTTCTGGGTAGACTACTACTTCCTCGAGCGGCAATTTGTATTTGTATGGCTCTAGGGGAGGTCTCTTCGAGCTGAGAGGAAAGCCGACATCCTCCTGATCCGATGTGATGTATGGCACAATGAGCCTACCTCTTGGACGAAATCTCCGAGTTGCCTTTTTCACGCTATAGCGCTCGAATTGCTCTTGGTCCTCTAAGTAGGCGATTCTGACTTCTCTTTCGTCCACGAAGCAGGGATTCTTGAGGAAGGCGAGATGCCGAAGAAGTATATGGCTGAAGAATCCCTTTGTCAGCTCGTGGCCATCTCCGAGATGCACGGCATTCTTTTCGAGATCCCACTCGACACTCAAAAGGTGGAGGTGAATAACGATATCGATCAGTAATTGTTGATCTTCCGGCGAATAGGCGATTCGATTCAGGAAGCTGTCTCGCAGGGGCATGAGAGAGAGGAGATCTGTTCCGAAGCCAAGACTTACTCCACCTGCTGGCGAGTAGGCTCGCCACAGGGACAAGTTGTCTCCGTCCTCGGAGAAGCTCGTCACGTAGAGTCGGCAGCTAGGTACTGTCAGAGCTAGGTGCTCTTTCCACTCGGAGAGAAGCGTCGCAGCCCCCGGTGAATAGCGCTGTGTGTCAAACCTCTCCAAGCTCGAGCCAGCGATATCCAGAGAGAACCTAAGTTCGGATGAATCATTCAGGTATTGATAATCAGTCAACCAAAGGTGGTTTGAGGAGACAATGCCGAAGAGACCATCTATCGTAGTGTAATGGTAAAGCCGGCTTGGCCGCGGAGCAAGCTGCGGAAGCGATCGTAATATCTCCTCGTGCGCCAGCTTATTGGCAAAAAGCCACGAGGGCGTATCGGGTATATCCCAGCAATAGCGTTTCTTGCCATCCAACGATAACCATTCGCGCCTATAGTACTGGTCGTGCTTCAGCTTTTCGGCTCCGAATAGCTGGGCCTCAAACTCATCATACTCCAACCCTTTCGGGCAGCCGGGCCAGGGACATGGCAGCTCTCCCATGTGAGCATGTGACTCACAGCGGATTTTCCTGAGCGGAGATGCAAGCCCGACCGTTATTACTGGTTTCTTTTCACTCATGTCGCCCTTCTTCGTCGCCTTTCTTGCGTTGAGCCGGTTATCCGTTCCTCGCAAGTGCCTGGAATGGTGGGTACAGGTTCATAGTCGATAGGTTACCAGATCCTGGACGTCAAGAAAGGGAGGGAGCGCCGTTCACGCCCCCTCTGCGGAAATTCAAGCATCAAGACATCAGAGCCTCAGCTCGGCCGCTCGAAACCCGGAGCCGGTTTCTTGCGCACCGGCGAGCGCTTCTTGCGGGGCTGGATGTCGAACAAGCGTAGCTTGTCGCTCCGGTACCCGAGCACGCTCTGGAGGAAATGGCGAAGCGCGGCCCGCGCGTCGTAGGCAGTGTTGAGGCTCTCGTGGAGTTGCCGGGTCGCTTCCTTCGCCGCGGCGCGCGCCACCTCTCTCCGCTGCCGGTTGAACAGCGTTTGGGTGTAGGCCCTCTCCAGGGCATCGCGGAACGGCGCCACGCCGCCGAGCGCGGCCTCGTGCTTGCGGACCGCCTTCAGCATCCGCTCGCAACGCTGGAGCAGGGTGTCTTGGGCTTCTTTACGCATGCTATTCTCCTTTAGGTCGTTTGGTTTCTGGAAAAGGGAGGGCGTGGCCCATCCACGCCCTCCGGGATCTAGGGACTAGACGGCAGGTTTGTCGGGCGGGGGGACCGTAGTGCCCGGATCGGTGCCACCCGGACCGGTACCCGGCTTCTCCCCGCTCGGCTTCTCCTCCGCAGGCTTGCGCTTCGGCTTACGCTGCGGCGCAACGTTGAACTGGACGAGCAGCTCGTTCTTATGGCCCAACTTGCCGCGGACCATCGAACGGAGCTTGATGTCCATCTCCCTGCCCCGCTCTCTCGCCTCCTTGAGCTCCTGCGTGGCGCGCTGCTTGAGAGCGATGAGCTCCTGCTGCCGGCGGAGGAGGGTTTCCACCTCGGCCGCCGACTGGATCAGGGCCTGCCGCTCCGTCTCGACACTCGGCTGCAGGTCCGGCGTCTTGTCGACGGCCGAAAGCGTCTGCTGCCAGTTGTTGAGGAGAACGGCATACGAGTTGTTGGTGGGCATGACGTGCCTCCTTCTTACCCAGCGGTACTGGAGGCACCGGCGCTGCCGGAGCTCCCGGCACCGCCGGCGTCACCACCGGAGCCGCTCCCGGCGGGATTGCCGGAGAGCGTGATGGCGACCTTCGAGGCGAACAGCTCGATGGCCACCGTCTGCGGCTGATAGATCGCCAGCTCGATGGAGGCGATGGGCGCCTCCGCCTGGCCGGCGGCCACCAGACCGTCCTGGACCCGTTCCGACTTGAGCTGGGTGCGGAACGTCGCAACGGGCTCCTGCACCCGCTCCGACTTCAGCTCCTCCCGGACTGTGCCCAACTGCGTTACTGCGTGCTGCGTGTTCATACAGCTTTCCCCTTTCGGAGAATCCGGCCGTTATTGGCCGGATGGCCGCGCGCCTTTCGGGTCGCGTCGGCTGGGCCCATTGACGTACGCGGAGGGCTGGCCTGTCCAGCGTTCAGCACCGGCTTAAATACGAGTTGCGGGATCCAAGGCCTTTTCGCTTGGATCGGATAAAAACCGATCGAAAAAGTTCCCGACTTGTTCGGCTCGCGACCATATTTCAGCGCTTGCTTGTTAAGCCCCCATAGGAATCCGGACGAAGGAGAGGAGGAATTGGAGAGAAGGAAGCGAGATGGACAAAGTAAGGGCGCCCGGCGGAGATGGCCGTCGTCCCTTGGGGGCTTTGAGATTGTCGCCGCGTGCTAAGCGAGCCCTGCGGGAAGACCTTCGGCGCACGGCGGGTGACCGGTGGGTCACGGGCCGTGACCCTCGGGTCACGCGGGAATAGCACAGGTCAGCGGGGGTGACCCGGGAAGCCGCAGCCGCGACCCTTCGGTCACGCCACGAGACCCGCGGGTCGTCTGCCGTGACCGGCGGGTCACCAGCCGCGACCCTCGGGTCACGCCGCGTGACCCAAGGTCCTGCGAGAGAAGTCGCGGGTCACGCCGCGTGACCCACGGGTCTCGCGCGGCAGCACCTTCGGCTGGCAGTTCGGGTCCTGAACCGCCCACGCGTCCAGTGGAGGTTCGCGATGCCGCGGCAGGTGGAGGGCTCCAGGTGCTGCTACGATGGTACGCAGCGGTGGCATCCCATGGTCGAGCCTTCCCTCACGCCTGACTTCCGGGCGCTCTTCGAGTCCGCGCCCGGCCTGTACCTGGTGCTGGCGCCCGATCTCACCATCGTCGCGGTGAGCGACGCCTATCTCCGCGCCACCATGACGAAGCGCGAGGAGATCCTCGGCCGCTGCATCTTCGACGTTTTTCCCGACAACCCCGACGATCCCGCCACCTCCGGCGTGCGCAACCTGCGCGCGTCCCTGGAACGCGTCAAGAGCGAACGCTTGACCGATGCGATGCCGGTGCAGAAATACGACATCCGGCGGCCGGAGTCGGAAGGCGGCGGCTTCGAGGAGCGGTTCTGGAGCCCCGCGAACTCGCCGGTGTTGGATCGGGCGGGCAAGCTCCTCTACATCATCCACCGGGTGGAGGACGTGACCGAGTTCGTGCGCCTCAAGCAGCTCGGCTCCGAGCAGCGGCAGCTCACCGAGCAGTTGATGGGACGGGCGGAAGCCATGGAAGCCGAGGTCTTCCTGCGCACGCAGCAGGTCGCGGAGGCCAGCCGGCAGCTCAAGGAGGCGAACGCGGAGCTCGCCCGCGCCAACCAGGCCAAGGACGCTTTTCTCGCCTCCATGAGCCACGAGCTGCGGACGCCTCTCAATGCCGTCATCGGCTTCTCCGAGATGCTGCAGGACGGCAAGGCCGGACCGGTTTCCGAGATGCAGAAGGACTTCCTCGACGAGGTCCTGACGAGCTCCCATCACCTGCTGCGGCTGATCAACGACCTGCTCGACCTGGCGCGGATCGAGGCGGGAAGGGTCGAGCTCCAGCCGGAGCCCCTGGATCTCGCAGCTACGATCCGTGAGGTCTGCGACAACCTCCGCGCCCTGGCGGAGCAGAAGCGCATCCGCGTCGAGGCAGAGCTCGATCCTGGCCTCGGCGAGGTCGTGCTGTCGAGACCGGGCCGTCAACGGAGCAGCGGGACAGGGGTCCTTTCCGGGATCTCGACGGTATGGTCCGGACCGTGGACGGACGGCACGGCGAAAGGCTCGCCGCGCCGCCAGCGCTCGGCCACGGCCGGCATGGGCGGTTGGAAGAAGCCGGGCGGCATCGCGAGGACCACGAACCGTTCGGCGAGCCGGCGCAGGGAGAGGGTCCATTCCCCTCGCCGGATCTCCGCGTCGGCGGCGGCCGGAACCAGCACGGACGGCGGCAGATACCCCCAGCTCTTCCCTTGGTCGGCGACGAAGGCCGGGGAGGGAACGCGCAGCGAGAGCTCGATCTCCTCGCCGCGGCGCCGTCGTGAGTAGAGCGGGTTCCAGGCGGGAGGTCCCATGCAGTGCGGCGGCGTCACCGGCAGCTCGACGGAGGCGGGGAGCGCGCCGGGGTCCTGAGAAGCCACCAGCGACAGTAACGAGGCGTGGGCGAGATCTGATCGGCTCGCGAGATCCGGACCTTTCCCGGCGAGATACCTCCTGAGGGTGCGATCGTCGGCGAGCAGGCGGCCGGAAAGACCTGCAAAGAGCCGTGAGTACTCCTCGGGAGTGAGCGGATCGCCGAACTGCAGCGGCCGCTCGACGTTGCGGTTGTGCATGCCGGTGAGCACGATCAAGCCGCGCGGCGCCACGACTCGCGCCAGCTCCCGGGCCGCCCCGGCCTTGTCGCCGAGGTAGTGCAGGGAGTCGACGCACACCGCCGACGCGAACGACTTGCCGGCGAAGGGAAGCGGGCCCTCGGCGTTGCAGCAGAGGAAGACGCCCCCCGGCGCAAAGCGGCGGCTGGCGAGCCACAGGCCGAAGAACCAGGTATCGACGCCGAACAGCGGCTGGCCCGGCGCCATCTGCCGCAAGGTGAAGGCGACGTGGCCGCAGCCGCAGCCGAGGTCGAGCAGCGGCCCGGAGCGCTGGCGTACGAGACCGGCCATCGCCAGGGCCGCCAGATGGCGCGGATGGCCGAAGCGGTAGGCGAGGTAGTGGTAGTCCTCCGGCGAGTTGTCGCAATAGAGCGCGAGGAGCTCGGCGGTGGTGGCCTCGCCGCCTTCGCCGAAGCCCGTCGCCGGCCCGAGGCCGGCAAAGCGCGGGCGGCGGACGCGCTGGTGAAGACGCCGCAGCGCGCGGCGCAGCGGCGGCGGCTTGACGCGGGTTTCCAACCCGTGCGGCAACGGCCGCCCCACCAGCGCCAGGAACGCGCGCTCGGGCCGCCGCCGCGCCAGTGCCGCGCGGACTTCGTCGAGCAAGGCCTGCCGGTCCTTGAGCAGCACCGGGATGCCGCAGACGACCGGATAGCGGTCGCAGAAGCAGCAGAGAAGACCGTGGTACAGATCGTTCCCGCGCTGCTCGAGGACGCTGGCGTGAAAGCGCCCGCTACAGGAGGGACAACGGAGGAAGCCGAGAAGGTCGCGGTCCACAGGGTCTCCTGTCGCCGTGTCCAGGCTGTTATGACATATGACATGTTAACATAGAATCCCTGATCGCACTACAATCCCCTTACCCCATGCGCCTCGCCTACTACAGCCCGCTGCCGCCGATGCGCTCGGGCATCGCCGACTACAGCGCCGAGCTGCTGCCGCATCTGGCGGAGCACTGCGAGATCGAGCTCATCGTCGACGAGGGCTTCCGGCCGGCGGCGGATCTCGCCGGCCGTTTCGCGGTGCACGGCCACCGCGCGTTGCCCGCGCTGCTGGCCGAGAGGCGCTTCGACGCCGTCCTCTACCAGCTCGGCAACAACCGCGACTATCACGCCGCCATGTACGACACGCTGCTGCGGCATCCGGGGGTCGTGGTGCTGCACGAGTTCGTGCTCCATCACCTGGTGCGCGATCTCACCCTCTTCGCCGGCGATCCCGAGGCGTACGTCGGCGAGATGCGCTACGCCTACGGCCGCAGCGGCGAGGCCGCGGCCCGCCGATGCGTGGCGACGGGAGTGCCGCTCGATCCCTGGAGCCATCCCCTGTTCGAGCGGGTGGTGGACGCCAGCCGGGGCCTCATCGTGCACAACCGTTTCACGCGCGACCGGGTGCTGGCCGGCCGGCCGCTCGCCCGCATCGGCGTCGTTCCCCATCACCTGAGCCTCGGCGGCCTTTCCGATCTGTCGCCCGCGGCGGCCCGTGCCGAGTTGGGGCTGGCGCCCGGCGATTTCGTCGTCTCCACCTTCGGCTTTCTCACCGCCGCCAAGCGGCCCGGCGTGCTCCTGCGCGCCTTCGCCCGCCTGCGGCGGGAGGTGCCGCAGGCCCGGCTGCTGATCGTGGGCGAGGTCTCGCCGCACTTCGACTTCGGCCGCGTGCTCACGCCCGAGCTGCGCGAAGGCGTCACCGTCACCGGGCGGCTCGACCTCGGCCGCTTCCTCCTCCACATGCAGGCTTGCGACGTGGCGGTGAACCTGCGCCATCCGACGTCCGGCGAGACCTCGGGCACGGTGATCCGCCTGCTCGGCGCCGGCAAGCCGCTGATCGTCAGCGACGCCGGCGCCTTCGCCGAGATCCCCGACGACTGCTGCGCCAAGGTGGCGGTCGACGACGCGGAGGAGGACCTGCTGCTCGCCTATCTCCGCCGGCTCGCCGCGGACGAGCCGCTGCGCCGGCGCCTGGGGGAGAACGCCCGCCGCCACGCCGAGGCCCATCACTCCATCGCCGGCTCGGCCCGCGGCTACTCCGATTTCCTCCGCGCGACGGTCGAGAGCGGAGCGCAGCCCTTCCGCGCCGTCCCTCCCCTCGCGCCGTATCCCCCCGAGGACCTCCTCGCCGATCTCATCCACGAGGCTTCCGCCGACCTCTCCGACCTCGGCGTCGAAGAGGCGGACGACGACGCGCTGCGCGGGATCGCGTCGGCGGTGGTGGAGATGGATCTGGACCGGCCGTAGCCTTCAGCCTGTTCGTCCTTGTTGTCGTTGTCGTCCTTTTCGTCTTTTTCTCGAGGCGGTACGTTTCTTGCTCCTCCCCGGCGGCAGCGGTCGTTGCGGCCGTTAGCGCAGAGAGGAGGCTGGAGATGGAACCCACTTATGTTCGGCGGTCGGGCGGGGGCAAGGGCCGCCTGATCATCGCCGTCGTCATGGCCCTGGTGGCGATCGCCGGGTACTACGGCACGCGCAGCTTCAATCCCGTCACCCAGGAAACGCAGCACATCGACATCACGCCGCAGCAGGAGGTGGCGCTCGGGCTGCAGGCGGCTCCCGAGATGGAGCAGCAGTTCGGCGGCGAGCATCCGGACCAGAAGGCGCAGCAGCTCGTCGACCGCATCTGCAACGAGCTGGTCACGCGCAGCGCCGCCAAGGACACGCCCTACAAGTTCGATTGCCACGTGCTCGCCGACGAACAGACGCTCAACGCCTTCGCGCTGCCCGGCGGACAGGTGTTCATCACCGCCGGATTGATGGGCAAGCTGCAGACCGAGGGCCAGCTCGCCGGCGTGCTCGGCCATGAGATCGGCCACGTGGTGGCGCGGCACGGCGCCGAGCACATCGCCAAGGCCCGGCTCACCCAGGGCCTGACCGGCGCCGCCGTTATCGCCACCTACGACCCGGACAATCCGTCGAGCCAGCGCAACGCGGCGGTGGCGGCGCTCATCGGGCAGTTGGTGAACATGCGCTTCGGCCGCCAGGACGAGCTGGAGTCGGACCGCCTCGGCGTGCGCTTCATCTCGGAAGCGGGATACGACCCGCGCGCCATGATCGAGGTGATGAAGATCCTGGAGCAGTCGGCCGGCGGCGGCCGCCAGCCGGAGTTCTTCAGCACGCATCCCAACCCGGGCAACCGCATCGCCACCATCGAGGCGGAGATCCAGCAGCGGTTCCCCAACGGCGTGCCGGACGGGCTGCGATCGTGAAGGGCCGAGTCACCACAGCGACGTCCACCGCACCTTGAGCACCACCTGGTCGGCGTCGCGTGTGAAGGTCTCGTCCGGCGGCAGCAGGCGTTTCCAGTTGCGGTTCCAGACGAGGAAAAGGTCGCGGCCGGGGCGCAGGGTCCAACGCAGGCGGGTGTTGAGACCCAGGTCCCGCGACTCCGAGTCGTACTGGGTGAAGGCGGAGACGATCAGGTCGGGAGAGAAGGCATAGAAGGTCTTCCACTGCAGGAGGCGCTGGATGAAGTCTCCCTGTGGCAGGTTACCGAAGTCGTTCTCCGCATCCAGCTCGATCCGCAGCTTCCCGGGGCCGATGGTCCAGTAGACGAAGGATTCCCACTGCGTCAGGCGGCCGCCGAAAAACTCTCCGAACCAGACCGTCGAGCCCACCCGCCACGGACGTGACTGGGAGGATTGGGCCTCCACACGGTAGCGATCGAAACGGTAGCTCCCCGGCGGGATCACCACTCCCTCCGCGACCTCGAAGGGCTCCTCCAGGCGCTCGAGCTGCGGCGCCCAGTTGGCCTCCAGGTGCTCGCCCGAGCGGGTCACCACGTTGAAGGGAGCGGTGAAGATCCGCCAGCTCTCCGTCGTGCCGTCGAGGCGGTCCACCCGCGTCGGGAAGAGCTCGAAGAAGAACTGTTGCGCCCAGCCGAACGGTCCCTCCTGCCGCGGGCGCGGCTGATAGGCAACCCCCGGCGAGTATTGCCGCGTGCCGGGACGCGGCAGGAAACCCAGCGCCGGATCGAGAGCCTCGCCATATTCGTTGACGTTCAGCGAGAGGTCCCAGAGGTCGTTGGGGTAGTCGATCCGCACGCCCCAGCCGGAGGCGCGGCCCGCCGGCAGGTCGCCCGTGCTGCGCGCTCCCCAGGCGGCGAAGGCCAGGTTCTTGTCACCCCGGAAAGCGGAGGTCTGCCAGACGGCGTCGACGCCCGCGAAGGCGTTGTCTTTTCGCCCCGAGGGATCACCGCGGGTGGCGAGCACGCCGACGCGCAGATGCTGGTCGATGTCGTAGGTCGTCCGCCCGGCGAAGAGGTTGGCTGACGGCGCCGCGGGCGAATCGTCCGTCGCGATGTCGAGGGCCGCGATCGACCAGGGGCCGGCGCGGCCGAGCAGCTTGAGGCCGGCGTCGATCGGCACCACCCGGCCACGGACGAGCCCCATCCGCCGGGAGTAGAACGGAATGAAATTTTCGTCGAGTCCCGAGGCGAAGGCGAAGAGGTTCGAGCCTTCGAGGAAGAAAGGGCGCTTCTCGGGGAAGAAGAGAGGGAAGCGGGTCAGGTTGACCTGCCGCGTATCGACCTCGGTCTCGGCGAAGTCGGTGTTGACGGTGACGACGGCGCCCAGCTCCGGCGTCAGGTTGTAGGAGAGGTCGAATCCGGCCTCGCCTTTCTCGCGCGTAGCCGAGACGTCCCGGCGGTCCTCGACGCGGCCCAGGGCGTAGGGGACCGTGGCGAGGCCGAGCCCTTGGCGCAGGCCGGCGACGCCGGTCAGCGCCCCCGCTCGCTGGAGATCCTCCAACCGCGCGTCCAGGCTCGCTCCCTGCCAGCGGAGGGTGAGCCGCTCGCGGGCGACGTAGCGCTCGGCGTTGAATCCCCATTGCCGGAGGCCCGGGCGAAAGCGGAGGCTGCGCGCCGAGAGGGCGATCTCGGCCGTCCAGCCTTCGGCGGTGCGATGCGTGCGGGCCTCCCAGAGGCCGTCCCAATCGAGCGAGGCGTCTTCCTTGCCGGAGATCAGGCCGTCCTGCCGTGCGCCGCCGGCATTGATACGGAAAAGATAGCCGGTGCGTCCGTCTCCGAAGGTGTCGATCACGAGGGCGACCGTATCGTCTCCTTCCAGATCGGCGTCGCGCTGCAGCGTGTGAACCGCGATCTTCTCCGGCTCCGGGTCGGGACAGGCGATACCGAAGTACAGCGTCTCGCCGTCGGAGAGGATGGAGATCCGGGTGGCGTCGAACGGCGTGGCGCGGCCGGGCTCGGGCTCCTGTTGTGTCAGATCGGAGATGACGCCGGCGTACTCCCATACGGGCTCGTCGAGAACGCCGTCGAGCACGATGGCGGCTGTGGACGGCGCGGCGTCAACCGTCAACGCAACGGGTGGTGCCTGAGCGCCGCCCGGCAGAGAGGGCAGGAAGAAGAACGCGACCGTGGCCAGGGAGGCTCGATGCATGAGAGCAGCCGATCCAGGTGCAAATCTGCGATATTCGAGCACAGGAAGGGTTGCCAGATCCACCGTAACAAACCGTGCGCTCTCCACGCCTTTAGAACATGCGCAGTCTTCCCAGGAGCGCCCACTGCTCCATACCCTATAGGAAGGTATCGATCTTTCTACAATATTGCGGTAAAGCTAAAAGATGGTTATGCTTAGAAGGTTTGCCGCCTCTGTACCCAGATCCGTTGAGAAAGGAATACCGCTATGCCGACCAGCTCGCAACCTCAGCGCACCGATTTCAGCTTGGATGTCCTCGGTCGCTTTCTCTGCAACGGGCTCGATGAGGCTCTGCAGAGCACGGACAGGAACAAGTATCCGGATGCGCGGCCTTTCGACGTCATTGTGGTTGGAGGCGGCTCGTTCGGCACGGTTCTCGCGGCCCACGTCTTCAACAAC
The DNA here is from genome assembly GCA_046765915.1 of Acidobacteriota bacterium. Classification (GTDB taxonomy): domain Bacteria; phylum Acidobacteriota; class Thermoanaerobaculia; order Multivoradales; family UBA5704; genus DATARR01. The sequence goes on from JBKPTH010000003.1 coordinate 57,531, forward strand.
GACAAGACGCACAGCCGCCGGGTCCTGGTGCTCGACGGGGGGCCGTTCCTACTCCCCGAGCACGTCCAGAACCTGCCGATGATGGGGATCGCGGCGCCGGGACCGGTGCAGAACGATCCCGGAGTCGTGCGGGAATTCGTCTGGGGCCTGGCCTGGCAGACCAGCGTCAAGGCGGGCTTCCCGGGCCTCGCCTATTGCCTCGGCGGGCGCTCAGTGTTCTGGGGCGGCTGGTCGCCTCAGCTCCTGCACGCGGAGATGCCGACGGCGGCGAACCCGCAGCATCCGAACGCCTGGCCCGCTCAGCTCGTCGACGAGCTGGAGAAGCCGGAGAAGCCGTTGCCGAACGGAGATTCCGGCTACTTCCGCCAGGCGGCCGAGCAGATCGGCACGACGGAGACGAACGACTTCATCCACGGTCCGCTGCATACGGCTCTGCGCCGGCAGCTCTTCGAAGGCGTGCAGGCCGGCAAGGTCACGGATGCGGTGCCTTTCGCGGAGCTCCCGCAACTCTTGGACAAGGTGCCGGCCGGCAAGGAGGACCTCTTCAAGCTGGAGGCCCCGCTCGCCGTTCAGGGGAATCCTCCGCGCTCGGGCTTCTTCCCCGTCAACAAGTTCAGCGCCGTGCCGGTGCTGGCTCAGGCGGCGCGGTCGGCCCGCGAGGAGTCGGTGCAGGGCTTCCCTTCCAGCGACGGAGCCGACGTGAGAAAGCGTCTGATGGTCGTTCCCAATTGCCACGTCATCCGGCTGATCACGGACGTGACGAATGGCCAGGCGCACGTCACGGGCGTGCTGACGAACCAGGGCTTCATTCCCCTGCCGGCGCAAGGTATCGCGGTGATCGCGCTGGGAACTATCGAGAGCGCTCGCGTGGCGCTGCTGTCGTTCGGCGGCATCACGAACTATCCCCTGATTGGAACGAACCTGATGGCGCACCTGCGCTCGAACATGGCCATCCGCGTGCCGCGCAGCGCGCTGAAGTTCCTCAAGCCCAGCGACAAGGATCTGGAGCAATCCGCCCTGTTCCTAAAAGGACGCCACCAGCACCCCGACGGCTCGGTCGGCCACTTCCATCTGCAGATCACCGCTTCGGGAGGCGGCGGAGGACTGGGCACCAACAGCGACGCGGAGCTGTTTCAGAAAGTGCCCGACATCGACCTGCAACGGCCGTTTCGCGCCGCGGACCTCAATCACGTTGTGATCACGTTGCGCAGCATCGGCGAGACGCAGCCGCAGAACCCGAAGAGCCGGATCACCCTGAAGCTCGACGCTCTCGACGAGGCGGGTGTGCCGCGCGCCTTCGTGGAGATCGGCGACCCGCGCGAGCCGGAGCAGCCCACGGACTCGCAGCAGACCAAGAACGACCGGGACCTCTGGAACGCGATGGACAAGGCGGCGGAGGAGGTGGCGAAGGTCTTCAACGGCGGCACGATGCCGGAGGTGCTGAGCAACGCGCGCGACGGCATGGGGACGACCCACCACGAGGCCGGTCCTCTCTGGTTGGGCGACGACCCCGGCAAGTCGGTGACCCGTCCGGACGGGCGGTTCCACTTCGTGGACAACGCCTACGTGGCCGGTCCCGCGCTGTTCCCCACGGTCGGCTCCCCCAACCCGATGCTCACCGGCACGGCGGTGGCGCGGCGCACGGCGGACAAGCTGCTCGCTTCCATGCCGCATCCGGTGGCGCCCGCCGCCGAGCCGGGTTTCACCTACCTGTTCGACGGCACGGTGGACACGTTCAAGCAGTGGCAGCGAGCGGGCACCTCGAGCACGTTCATGCTCATCGACGGATCGATCGTCGCTTATCCCGCCGGCGAGTACGCGGTGCTCGTCTACGCTCCCAAGGGGTTCAGCAACTTCATCCTGCGGCTCCAGCTCCGCCTGGACGCTGCCAACGACAACTCCGGCGTGTTCGTCCGCTTTCGGTATCCCTTCAAGAGTTGGCCCGATCTCGCGGCAAACCCGGTTGTCCAGAACAACCGCGCCCGCGTGGCCGAGATCACCGGCTTCGAGGCACAGATCGACGATCTGGGAACGCCGGACGACGCGGACAAACACCGCACCGGCGCCATCTACGACGTCGAGATCGGATCAGCTCCCGGACAGCAGCAGTACCAGCGCCCGCCCGCCCTGCCAACAGGCCAGTGGCACGACTATGAGATTGAGGTGACCGGAGACCTGTACAAGGTGAAGCTGAACGGACAGCTCACGGCGACCTTCACGAACACCGATCCGAAGCGCGGACGGCCATCCTCGGAGGACCCGTTCTTCGGTTTCCTCGGCGTCCAGTCCCACAGTGGTCTGACGGCGTTCCGCAACATCCGGATCAAGGAGATCTGAGGAAAGGAGCCTCCCGCGCAGAGCAGGAGGAGAGCCCCATGCGGATTCTCCACATGACGACGGAGTTCCCTCCGGTGGTCTTCGGAGGGCTTGGGACGGCGGTCGGCGGGCTGGTCCATGCGCTGTCCGCGGCGGGTGACACCGTGGCGGTACTGCTCGTCGGCGGCGGTCTTGGCGCTGCGGGCTATGGCCAGCCGGCGGCAGGAACCCCGGCAAGCGATCCTCCCCCGGACGCCGGGCACAAGATCACCTTCTTTCAAATTCCCTGGCACGCGCCGGTCCGCGAGGCTGCGGCGGTCGTCCGTCGATGGTGTCCCGATGTGGTGCACCTGCACACCGCCTGGATCTGGCCGTTCGCGGAGACGCTGCTGGAGACGGGCATCCCAATCATCTACACCGCCCATTCGGTGGACCGTGCCGAGTACGAGTTCGGAATGGAGCCTGGACACATCCTGGACCATGCCGACGATCAAGGCCTGGCCGTCGCCAGCGTGGACCGACTGATCGCGCTGACCAGGGACGAGGCGGACCTCCTGATCCACTACTATCCCGGGTCCGGAAACCGAATCCGGATCGTTGGCAATGGAATCGACGATTCCCCAGAGTCCCATTTGGCCGCCAGCCGGGACCGGAACGGCGGACCGCCTCTCGTGCTCTATACCGGCCGGCTGGTGGAGCGGAAGGGCATTCGGGATCTCCTTGCTGCCATTCCCGCTGTACTGGAGCAGGCCCCGGACACGCGCTTCGTGCTGGCCGGCGGCCCGGCCGGCTACGCTGGAGAGGAGCTGGCGCGGCAGTGGCTGCCGCCGGAATGCCTCCCCTATGGCGACCGGATCCACTTCACCGGTTGGCTGCGCAGCTGGGACCTGGAGGCATGGTACCGGATGGCGGACATCCAGGTCATTCCCAGCCGTTACGAGCCGTTCGGGATGGTCGTCCTCGAGGGCATGCTGCACGGTTTGCCCATCATCGCCGCCAAGGTCGGAGGACCGGCGGCCATCCTCGAAGATGGGCGCACGGGCCTCCTCGTTCCTCCCTTCAATCCCGACGCCCTCGCCGGCGCTCTCCTACGTCTCTTGCGCGAACCCGACCTCCGCCGGCGTCTGGGAGCGTCAGCCGTCGAGGAGGTCCGCCGGACGTGGCTCTGGGGCCAGGCCGCCGAGAGAATGCGCGCGGTCTACCGGGAGACGGCGGCCTGCGCGTCCAGCGCCGACCGCAGCACCTCGGCCAGGCGGGCCGCCGGACCCACGCCCCAGTAGTGGAGAAAGACGATCCGCGGCTCCTCGCCGGTCATGTGGTTGTGGATCGCGACGATGTCGATGCCGCCTTTGCGCAGGCCCTTGAGCACCGCCTGCAGCTCGCGCTCCTCCATGGCGAAGTCGCCGTCCACCACCGCTTGACCGTCGCTGCCCGCGAAGGCGGCCCAGGTGTTGACGCCCATCGCCGCGCCGGCCGTCTCGCCGTGCATCCGCGTCGTCTTGCCGAAGGTGAAGCGCAGGACGCCATCCTTCAGCTCTCCCTTGGCGCCGAGCAGAGCTTCGATTTTCGCGGCGTCGAGCAAGGTCTTGGCAGGATCGATCTCGACGCGCGGCACCGCCGGCGGCGGCTCCGCGGCGGCGGCGCGGAAGACCTTGCCCACGGCGGCCGCGAGGCTCTCGATGGAGCCGTGCCCGCCGACGTGCATGAACATCACCTTGGGCTCGTCGCCGAAGAAGTGATTGTGGAGGGCCGTCACCTCCAGACCGTTGTCAAGAGCGGTCGACATCACCGGATTGACCTGCGGCTCCAGCAACACCATGTCGCCCATCACCATGGCGCCGGTTCCCGCTCTTTGAAAGGCCGCCCAGGAGGTGAGGCCCAGGCGCGGCCGGAGATGGACGCCGCCCACGCGGACGTCGAGATCGTTGCGCGGAACGCTCACCTTGAACACGCCGGACGCCGCGTCGAGAGCCCCCTTGGCGCCGGTCAGGCGCTCGATCAGCGCGGTGTCCAGTCCGGCAGGCGGAGCGCTCTGAGCCGTGGCGGCAAAGGCGAGCGCCAACCTGCCGGCGAGGGCGAGGAAGAGAAGAAGGCCTGGGTTCCTGCGGATCGTCATGGGTTGCTCCTTGCGTCCTTCTGGCGCGGATCATCGCATGTTATGCACCGGAGCAGATCCGGCGCTGGCAAAGGGTCAAGGAGATCACCGCGCGCGAGGAGTGATGGTCATGGGCGGGAAAAAGGAGCGGGGGCGGCTGGAAGGAAAAGCGGCCGCCCCCGCCGTGTCCAAACAAAATGGAAGGCGTCTGGGCGGTTATCTCGTCCGGATGCAGCCGCCGTTGGCGTTCGACCACTCATACTGATAGCCGTAGCCGCCGGTGCCGATGAACGGCGTCGGCGACCAGGCGCACTTGTCGTCGGCCTCGGCGCCGGAGGTGCTGTCCCACCAGCCGGTCCCCGTCGGATCGGTCACGGCCTCGCGGGTCTCGTGGCAGGTGAAGTGCTCCTGATCCTGCGCGTCCGTCCAGCCGGAGACCTGGCAGCCGCTGCAGCTCGGGTACGGCTCGATCGAGTACTTGGTGGCGCTGCTGCCGCTGCCGATCCAACTGTGGTAGGCGCAGTACTGAAGGTGAGGGCCGCCGCACGAGGTGCCGCCGTTGCTCGAAGAGTACGAAGTCCGCGGGATGAAGACCTCGTAGATCGTGCTGGAGTTGTTGCCGCCATGGCTCGACAGGTAGGCGTTGACCTTGGAGCGGACGGTGGAATCGCTGACGTTGGTCGGCGGCGTCGAGGTGTCGAACCAGTCGGCCTGGGAGCCGTGGAGGTTCGACAACTGGATCCCGGAGTACTGAGTGATGGTGTTGTACTCGCCGGTGGTGCCGAACTGGTTGCGATAGGCGATGATCTGCTGGGCGTACTGGTAGTCGGGATGGGCGGCGTTGGCGAAGTTCGGCCCCCAGAAGATGAGGACGACCTTGGCCGAGGTGATCACCGGTCCGCCATGGTAGGAGATGTTCGCCTTGAGAAATCCGGGCCCCTGCCAGTTCTCGTTGGTGGGGAAGTAGACGATGCGGCTCCTCTCCGGCTTGCCCGCCTTCTCCAGGTCCGCGGCGCTCGCCGTGACGGCCAGCAGCAGGCAGCAAGACAACGCCAACACGAACGTCAACCTTCTGAGTCTCATTCCTTTCTCCTCCATGAAAAGGGTTGCTGGGCTCCAATAGATCAGAGTGCAGCATGGGTTGAAGCGCGAGCCGCTCGCCGTCGTCTTTTATCGTTTTTCCACTTTTTTCACGCGCCGTGTCGGCTCCGATACCGCTCTTTGGTGTCCGCGGACACCAAAAGAAAAGGTTTTCATCCCGCGGCGGCGGAAAGCCGTGGTTCTTCCCATTGCGGCAGACAGTAGCGCTCGCCGCCGCCGGAGCCGGTGACGGCGAGCAAGCCCCGCTGGCGCAGCAGGCCGACCCGCCGCGTGACCGTGGCGCGCGTGGCGCCCACGGCCGAGGCGAGCTGGGCGTGGGTGAGCCGCACGTCGATGACGGTGCCCTGCGGCGTCGCGCGTCCGAACTGTTCCGCCAGCAGGGAAAGGATGCCGAGAAGGCGCTGCTCGATCTGCGAGCGGGCCTGCATCGCCGCCCAGGCCTCCATGTGCCGCAGGCGGTAGCGCAACCGGTCGGAGAAGGCGGGCAGCCCGGCGCCCTCCGGCCACGGCAGGATGCGCACTCTCGCCTCGGCGTGCGCATAGAGCTGGATGCAGCAGGTGTCCTCGTCATGGCCGGCGAGCACCTGGCCGGGGCCGAACAGCCCGAGGAGGACCTCGCCCCCGTCGTCGTGGACCACCGTCAGCGCGACGATCCCCTCCTGCACCTCCAGCATGCTTTCCGCGTCGAGGAGGATCCGCTCGCCGGCCCGGTATTGCTGCTGTGGCCTTCCACTGTATGTCCGATTCTGAGCCTTCATGTCCCTGAACGCCTCCTTCGCCGGACGATGGCGTCCGGCGACTCCAGGTCCGAAGATCGCGCCGCGGCGGCCGGGATGGCCGGCGGCAGGTTCAGGACTCTCGCGAGGGATTCAGGCGAGGGGAGGCGCCCGCGAGCCGGAGCTGCCGAGCGTCTCGCGGCCCGGCAGGGACGCGGCGGAGACGCCGGCGGTCCGGATGCGGACCGGCGGGGCGAGCCGCGGCGCCGAGGGCCGATGGGCGCCGGCCGAGCGCGCCAGGTGCAGGCAGAGCATGCAAGGATCGGCGGCGTGCCCCGGTCCCGCGGCCTCGAGGTGCGAGTCCTCCTGCGGATGGCACGCCTGCGGAAAGACGAGCTTGCCGGCGGACCGCCGAAGCGCGGGCTCCAGCCCGTGATGCCCATGGCCGCCGGCGAGGGTGGCGAGCTGGGCCAGCAGGAGCAGCCCGAGGACGAGCCAGGATCTCGGCCCTTGCCTGGAAGCGTAGGAAGAGGGGACAGGCATGGAACTTTCCGTCGAGCGGTGCGCCATTGATAGCCGACTCTCAGGCCCGAGTCAACCGAAAAAAGAGAACCCCGGGGACCACGCGTCCCCGGGGCATGGGAGGACTCGCCGGAGGACCGGCGACTGAGAGCGGTCTAATACAGGTCGTTGATGCCGTTGCGGTCGTCGGTCTCGATGGTGGCCGGGCCGTTGTTGCAGGCCGAGACCGACGGATACATGGTGGCGCCGCTGACGCTGCTGTGGCCGAGGCCCAGCAGGTGGCCGACCTCGTGCACCATGACGCCCTCGATGTAGAACTCCGTGCCGGAGCAGGTCTCGCCGAGCGAGGCCCAGTTCCAGGCGGTGTTGGTGACGATGTCGGCGTCGGTGATGCGGTAGGTGCCGTTGCCGCGGTTCTGGTAATAGCCGGTGAAGGTGGCCGCCAGGCAGTTGCCCGTGCAGGCGCCCACGGGATCGCGGAAGTTGAGCATCGGCCGGCCGTCGCCGAGGGTGAAGCCCGAGATCGAGCCCACCGAGGCGTTGAGGCGGGTGCCGGTGCCGGCGCCGTTCCAGGCGGAGCTGGAGGTGATGGCGTTGCGCGTGCGCGTGCGGCCGAAGTCGCCGTCGGCGATGCTGGACTGGCCGCGGTTGTCGACGATGACGGTCGGCGGGCTGTCCCAGGTGCGCCGCGGGCTGAGGAGGACGTAGGCCGAGAGGCTGCCCGCGAGCAGGCAGGCGAGGACGATGATGACGGTCGCGAACGAAGCGATTCTCTTCATGGTCTCTGGTCTCCTCTCCTAGCCTAGTTCTCGAGCACGGCGCGGCCGGCGCGGCGGGCCTCGTTGCGGATGGACGCCTTGAGCAGGTCGAGACGCATAGCCTTGACCGCAGCCATCGGCCGGCCGTCGCGCGTGATGACGCCGGCCCCCTCGTCGAGCGTCGGCACGGCGAGCTCGACGCCCGCCTTGTCACGGACGATCCGGTAGTGCCCCTGCTGATAGCCGGTGACCCGCGAGACGCCGTCCTTCTCCGGCTCGAGGTAGAGCAGGACGCGCTCGTTGGCGCGGAACTTCGGGAAGCCGTGGGCCTCCACCGTGAAGCCGTTGACCGTGCCGCCGAAGGTGCGCACGACGACGACCGACGGCGCCTCGCCGAGGATCTTCTCCTGCACCTGGACCATGGCCTCCGTGACGATGATCCGGCCGCTGGGCTCCCAGAAGGAGCTGACCTTGAGGATCTCCCCCTGCACCACGGCCGCCGAGCCGCGGATCAGCTCGCCCGGGGTCATTCTGAGGAACGTAGAGGCTCCCCCTGGAGTGGCCGCCGCCACGACGAGCAGCAGGATGCCGATCGACACCAGACGCTTCATGCGGACCTCCTTGTCTTCCAGACGACCGCCACCAGCGGCGGTCGGATTGAACACCAGGACGTTGTGCCCCAGGACACTGCGCGTGGGCCTCACTAGTATCGGTACTCGAACCCCTGCGAAAGGAGACAAAAGTCGATGAAGCGGAGCGGAGGAAACGAGGAGCGGGGCGGCCGTGGTGGCCGCCCCGGGTTCTGGGCCTGACTAGATGCAGCCCGGCTGCTTGAAGCTGCCGATGCGGGTCTTGAAGTCGAAGCTGCCGTTGTTGGCGTAATACTCGGTGGTGTACCAGAAGGTGCAGCCGTCCGACGGATCGACGCTCATCGACGAGTAGTCGCCCCAGCGGTTGCTCGAGCTCTGCTGCACGCCGGCGCCGGCCTGCAGGGTCACCTCGGAGCCCACGGTGCCGAGCGGATCGCCAGCCGCCCGCGTGACGTAGCGGATCGAGGGTTTGACCTGCCGGCTCGACACGCTGTAGCCGACGGCGATGTTGCCCTGCTTGTCCTGGGCGATGCTGCCCGTCCAGCGGCTGTCGCCGGTCGGAGAAATGGTGCCGCTCTGCTGAAGGGTCCAGCCGCTGCCGCTGTTGCGCAGCTCGGCCCAGCGGACGCCGGCGACGTTGTGGCCGTTGACGTCGACCGTGTGATTGATCAGCAGGCTCTGGTAGCTGGGGAAGTTGCGGTACATGGCGCGGTACATGGTGAACTGGCCGATGGGATCCAACCGCTCGCCGGGCGAGGGCTGGACGATGCAGCCGCGGCTGAAGTTGCACAGGTTGGCGTCGAACTCAGCCGTGTTGACCTGCGGCAGCGCGGTGAACGTCGAGCTGCTCGGGGTCGTCCAATTGACGGCGAAGTTGAACATCCGGTAGCCGTCCGGTCCGGCGCCGGTGCCCCAGGTCTCGTCGTCCCAGGACTGGATGAACGGATTGGGCGCGCCCGCGGGCGGCGCCGTGCCGCCGTCGAAGTGCGCCGGCTGCATGCTGAAGTAGCACTCGGTGCCGCAGGTCAGGGGGCCGAACTTGACCATCTGCGCCGAGAGGCCGCTGAGCATCCGGCTGCGCTCGAAGGCCACGGCGATGACGCCCTCGAAGCTGCTGGCGAACTGGTTGGCGGTGATGTAATAGCCGTCCGGCCAGACGCCCATCTTCGGGTAATCGTTGAATTTGCCCGGGCTGACCACGAAGTCGTAGCGGTAGAACGAGCCGGCCGGATTGCCGCTGGTCGACACCGCGACGCACTGGTGGCCGTCGGGGCCGCTGACGGCGAACTGGCTGATCACCCAGCGGTCCGCCGCGTCGTCGTAGAGCACCGTGGGATCACCGTTGTTGAAGGTCTCGCAATCGCCGCCGAAGCCGGCCCACAGGTTGTTGATCTTCACCGGCCCGAAGGTCCGGACGCCTGCCTTGTTGTAGACCGCGTAGATGAGGTTGATCGTCTGCACGATGTCGCTCGGGCCGACGTCGAGGTTGGTATCGGGGGGCACGACCCGGCCGCCGACGACGACCGCGTTGTCGTCGTCGCTCAGCCCTTCGAAGCTGGCGCTCGGCGTGGGCGTAGCGCCGATGATGGGACCGTTGGCCAGCGGATCCGGAAGAGCGTCGTTGCCATGGTGCCGCTGCGCGAGGTCCGGCACCCGGTTGACGATCTCCCGGTTGGGTTGCGTCGCCGCGGCCTTGAGCGGCAGGAGCGCCAGCTCGGTGAACGGCGGCGAAACGTCGTGCCGGATGGCCTTGGACACCTGAGGCCGCAGGTCCGGGAAGTCCCCGGCTCGCAGCACGCAGGGCGCGAACAGGACCACCAGACACAGGATGGCGGGAAGCGTTCTTCTCATCAATTTTTCTCCTTGCCTCCGGGGGCGGTATGGCGAGAAACGCGGCACGGTCGTACCTCTGCCGTCCCGCAGAATCGCAGATGTGCGCTGCTCTCCCTCAGCCCACCATCCCCTGATCTGGCTCTCTTTTTCTTGGGGGCTCAACTAGTAAGGTGCTCAAGGCTCGACATTGCGAGACAGATTTTGCGAGCTACAATGCCGCTATGACCGTGCCTGCCCTTCGGGGGCCGCTTCTGACGATTCTGCTGTCGCTGTTTCTCGCCGCGGCGCCCGCCGCCGGCTGCTCGATCTGCCGCTGCGGCGATCCCACCTTCAACGCCCTCGGCACGGACGTCTACAAGGACGGCGCCTTCCGCGTCTTCCTCGACTGGGAGCGCTTCGACAAGGAGCAGGGGAGCGCCGGCGAGGAGATCCTCGAGATCGCCAAGCACGAAGGGCACGAGCATGGCGCGGCGCGCGAAGCCGTGGTCGAGAATCGCTTCACGACGTCGCTCTCCTACAGCTTCGGCGAGCGGGCGATCGGCGTCGCCCGTCTGCCGTGGAGCTCCCGCCGCCTCAGCGAGGAAGGGGAAGGCGGCGCCAGCGAGACCACCCGGGACCTCGCCGATCCGGAGATCTATGCCCTGGTGCGGCTATGGTCCTCGAAGTTCGCGCCGGACCTCGGCCGGCGCGCCTGGCTCTCCGCCCTCGGCGGCGTCAAGACGGACTGGGGGAAGAACGATCTCGAGCAAGGCGGGGAGAGGCTCGACGAGCACCTGCAGGCCGGCACCGGCTCGACCGACTGGTTCGGCGGCCTCTCCGGGCTCTACCTGCTCGACGCGCGCTCGGCGCTGTTCTCGTCCGTGCAAGTCCGCAAGACAGGCGCGAACGACTTCGGTTACGAGTACGGCGACCTGACGCTGGCCAACCTCGGCTACGAGCACAAGTTCTCCCAGCTCGCCGACGGCGCGCTGGAGCTCAACTATCGCGACGCCGGAAGGGACCGCATCGACGCCGCCGGCACCCTGGACCCGAACACCGGCGGCGCCGTGCTCTACGTGACGCCGCGCCTGATCTTCGATCTCGGCCGCGGGCTCGTCGGCCGGCTGGCGGTGCAGGTCCCCGTCTACCGCGACCTCAACGGCGAGCAGACCGAGAAGGCGGTGGCGAACGTGGGCCTGACGTATCTGTTCTGAGCTCGCTTGACTCGCGGGGAGTGACTGTTTACCATGCCCGCGGTTCGAAGCATCCTGGCGCGATGAAAAAGCTTTCACTACGCTCGTCTCTGATCTGACCGCTGACACCCTCTCCCGCCCGGCGTTTCGGGCGGGATTTAACCATGGATCCTCGACTCGGGGAGACAAGGAGGTTGCATGAAGCGTCTCATCTGCTTCGGTGTGATCGCGTTGGTCCTGTCGGCGGTTCCGGGCTTCGCCGCCCCGGTAGCTCTCGAAGACATCTTCGCGGCGGCGCCGCAGGCCATGCCGGAGACCGTCGGCACGCCGCGGGATTCGGGCGCCCACGCCGCTGAGATGCGGGAGCTGCAGAAGCGGCTGGCCGCGAGCCAGGTCGGCCAGGCGTTGCGCCAGGAGATCGTCGTCTCGCTGAGCGGCGCCGAGCGCAAGCAGGTCGACGAGCCCAGCGACCGCAACGGCAAGTACCTGGTGGGCGTGGCCAAGTCGGCCGGCGTGACGGTCGACTTCTCGCCCGTGCGCGGTGACCGCGAGGTCAACCTGGCGGCCGGCGCCGCCCGCAGCAGCGCCAAGGGCGGCTTCGTGTGGACGGCCTCGGTGCACTCGCCGGGCGCCACGGCGTTGCGCGTGCATCTCACCGGCCTCGATCTGCCGGAGGGCAGCGAGCTCTACGTCTACAACCGCGACGGCCAGGCCTTCGGCCCCTATACCAAGCGCGGTCCCCTTGGCGACGGCGACCTCTACACCAATACCGTCTTCGGCGACACGCTGATGCTGCAGCTCCATCATCCCGAGGGCGCCGAGCGGGCTCCGTCGCCGCTGCGCATCGAGAGCGTCGGCGTCATGGGCAAGCGCTTCCTGGCGCCGCGCTACGGCCCGAACGGCGCTTTCGACATCAACAACCTCGAAGCGCTCTCCAAGGCCAGCAACCTCTGCGCGACCAACGCCAACTGCGTGGTCAACGCGGCGTGCACGTCGAGCGCCGCCGTCAACACGGCCAAGGACGCGGTGGCCAGCATCCTGTTCCAATCGGGAGCCAACTTCTACATCTGCACCGGCGGCCTGATCGCGGACAACGTAACCACCTCGGTGATCCCCCTCTTCCTTACCGCCCATCACTGCATCAGCAGCAGCGGCGAGGCCTCCAGCCTGGAGACCTACTTCGACTACCAGACCACGTGCAGCAACCCCAACTGCACGCAGCCCTACAACAACACGGGCGAGACGGTGGGCGCCACCATCAAGGCCACCAACTCTTCCAGCGATTACTCGCTGGTGCAGCTCTCGTCGACGCCGGTGACGCCCGACGGCGTCGCCGCCTACCTCGGCTGGCTGAGCACGGCGGTGGCCAACACCAACAACTACGCGCTCTACCGCATCAGCCATCCCAAGGGCTCGCCCCAGGCCTACACCGAGGGCGTGGTCGACACCAACAAGCCCACCTGCCGCTCCTTGCCGCGCGGCAGCTTCATCTACAGCCGGGACACCCTGGGTGCGACGGAAGGCGGCAGCAGCGGCTCGCCGGTGGTCAACAGCTCCGGCCAGATCGTCGGCCAGCTCTACGGCGCCTGCGGCACCAACCTCAACGACGTCTGCGACGCGGCGAACAACGCCACGGTCGACGGCGCCTTCGCGGCCAGCTATCCCGCCCTGGCGCCCTTCCTGAGCCCGGGCGGCGGCGGCTGCGGCGCGGCGGGCTCGAGCTGCACCAGCAACAGCCAGTGCTGCTCCAACAGTTGCAAGGGCAAGCCGGGATCGCAGACCTGCAAGTGAGCTGAGCATTTCCTTGCTGCAAGAGAAAGGGGCCTGCGGGCCCCTTTTCCTTTTTCGCGTTTCCCAGTGACACGGATGAGCACTTCCGCGCACCTTTAAGATTGGTGCTCCTTGAACAGGCCTACCCTCTCCCGTCCGGCCGTTCGGGCGGGATGAACCCATGAATCCCCGCTAGCGGGGAGACAAGGAGGTTTTTCATGAAGCGTATCGTCTGGTTGGGTGTGATCGCGTTGCTGCTGGCGGCGATCCCGGCGGCGGCTTCGACCTTCATCGCGCTGAGCCACGCCGAGCTCGTGGCCGGGTCGGACGCGATCGTCCAGGGGAGGGTGCTGAAGGTGAGCTCGTTCTGGGAGAAGACCGGCCGCGTCATCGTCAGCGAGGCGATGGTGCAGGTCGAGGAGGTGGTCAAGGGCGCGGCACCGAGCGTGGTGATCGTGCGCACCTTCGGCGGCACCGTCAACGGCTTCACGGTGGAGGCCCACGGCTTTCCGAAGTTCGCCGTCAACGATCACGTCCTGCTCTATCTGCACGGCGCCGAGGGCACGGCCGAGGTGACCGGCTATCAGCAGGGCCAGTACCGCATCGCCCGCGACAAGGCGGGCAACGCGATGGCGGTGCCGTCCGTGGACGGCGGCGCCTTCCTGGTCGGCCGCGACGGCCGGCCGGCTCCCGGGGCCAAGGCCATGCGGCTCGAAACCCTCAAGAACTTGATCCGCGCCGAGGCCGCGAAGCCTGAAACCGGCCGCATCGCCAACTAGCTCTTCCGGAGAGGTGAGATAAAACCATGATGAATCGCAAGTCTTCCGTCACGGTCTTCATCCTTCTCGCCGTGCTCCTGGTGAGCTCGGCTTCGGCCTACGTGCTGCTCAGCCCGCGGCGCACCTGGGACGGCGTCGTCAACATCACCGTCGACAACCGCGGCAACTCCAGCATCACCGACGTCGACGGCGGTGCCACCGCGGTGGTCACCGCCATCACCGCCAACGCCGCCTGGAACGGCGCCGGCACCGGCACTCGCGTCTCCGCCCAGAAGGGGTCGGTCGCGGGCTTCCAACTCGGCGACCGCATCGTCATGCTCAACTTCCAGGATCCCGTCCATGCCTGCAACGGCTCCTGCCTGGCGGCCACCTTCACCGGCTACTACGAGCCGCGTGGCGACGGCACGAACCGCATCTACGACGCCGACATCGTGACCAACAAGAGGAATCCCCTCACGTCGACGCTCGAGCCGGACGGCTGCTCCGGCGAGTACTATGTCGAGGGCATCATGGTGCACGAGGTGGGGCACGTGCTGGGCCTCGCCCACACCACCGTCACCGGCGCCACGATGTACCCCTCGGTCTCGGCCTGCAACAACAATCCCGCCAGCACCGAGGCGGACGACCGCGCCGGCATCAACGACCTGTACTAGCCGCAAGCCGTATCGCGAAGATCGGGACCCTCCTGGCGAGGGTCCCTTTTCTTTTCTGCGGTCGGACCTGTCTCGTTCCATGGGCCAGCCACACTAGAGGAATTGAGCCTGGAGTGATGCAGCGCCAGGAGATCATGGAAAGGAGTCGCTGATGAAGAGACTCAAAATTCTCGCGCTCGCCGCGGCCGTCATGCTGAGCATCGTCGCCGTCGAGGCCTCGAACTGGACCTTCCAGGGTTGCTGGTCACCGTTCCCCTCCGGCACCTGCTACGACGTGTACACGGATTCCGCTGGAAACTACTGGCGGTGCAAGGCCTGCGGCACGACCAAGAACCCCAGCCCCAACACCTGCTTCCAGATCAATCCCTCGATCGGTTACTGGTGCTCCTGAAGCATCCCTGATCGGCGCGGCCCGCCTCCGCCGGTGGCGAGGCGGGCCGGCCGCCGGCCGAGTATGAAAAGATCCGAGCCCTCTCGTTCCTCGATGGAGGCTCCATGATCTCGAAGCGAGCCGTTTTCTGGATGATCCTGGCGCTGGCGTCGCTGCCGGCCTTGGCGCACGACACCTGGCTGCTGGCCCGGAGCGGCGCCGTGGTGCCCGGCACCGCGGTCATCCTGGACCTGACGAGCGGCATGGCGTTCCCGGCCAACGAGACGGCGATCAAGCCCGAGCGTATCTCCCGGGCGGCCGGCCGGCTGGCGGGAGAGACTTCAGATCTCAAGGATCGGCAGACCGCCGCCAAATCCCTCGAGCTCACCGCGCGGTTGTCCAAGCCGGGCGTGGCGTCCTTGTGGGTCGAGCTGGCGCCGAAGTCGATCGACCTCACGCCGGAGCAGGTGAAGGAGTACCTCGACGAGATCGGCGCGCCCGAGGCGGTGCGGCGGGCGTGGGCCGCGATGCCGGCGCCGCGGCGCTGGCGCGAGCTGTACTCCAAGCACGCGAAAGCCTACGTGCGCGTCGGCGAGCCCGCGGACGACCGCTCCTGGGCCGAGCCCGTGGGCATGGGGCTGGAGATCGTGCCGGAGAAGGACCCGACGGCGCTGCGCCCCGGCGACGAGCTGCCTGTCCGCGTGCTGCGGAACGGCCAGCCCTTCGCCTCGTTCGCGGTCGGCCTCGTCGGCCCAGGAAACGCGCAGGGTGTTCTCAAAACGACGGACGATCAAGGGCGCGCGATCTTCCCCATTGGCAAAGCCGGCCGCTGGCTGCTGCGCGCCACCGACGTGCGGCGCTCCGCGAAGCCCGAAGCGGACTGGGAGAGCGACTTCACGACGGTGACGTTCGAGGTGCGGTGAGGCGGCTATGATGCGTCCGGCATGAATCCGCGTTTCCTCCTCTTGATCCTGGGCGGTGCCTTCGTCGGTCTCTTCCTGCTCGAGCGCCTTTTCCCGTTGCGCCGGCGGACCTGCTCGATCCTGCGTCGCCTCGTCGCCAACTTGTTCGTCGCGGCCCTGGCCTTCGGCACCGCGGCGGTCATGGTGCGGCCGGTCGTCCTCTCGCTGCTCGGCTGGACGGCGGCACGCGACTTCGGTCTCGTTTACCTGCTGCCGTTCCCGGCCGGCCGCGTCATCCTCGGTTTCCTGCTCATGGATCTCGCCTTCTATTACTGGCATCGCGTCAACCATCGCTGGCCGTTCCTGTGGCGCTTCCACAACGTCCACCACATCGACCCGGACCTCGACGTCTCGACCAGCTTCCGTTTCCATTTCGGCGAAGTGGCGTTCTCCGTCGCCTTCCGCGTGGTCCAGGTGACGCTCTCCGGAGTCTCCGTCTGGACCTACGGCGTCTACGAGCTGGCCTTTCAGCTCAACACCCTGTTTCAGCACAGCAATCTGCGCCTGCCGATCGCCCTCGAGCGACCGCTCAACCGGCTGCTGGTGACGCCGCGGATGCACGGCATCCACCATTCGCAGGTGCGGAGCGAGACCGATTCCAACTTCTCGGTCGTGCTCTCCTGGTGGGACCGCCTGCACGGTACGCTGCGGCTCAACGTGCCGCAGGACGCGATCGCCATCGGCGTGCCCGCCTACACGCTCCCCGGCGACCGCACGCTCTGGCATGGATTGACGCTGCCGTTCCGCCGCCAGCGCGACTACTGGCGCCTCCCGGACGGCTGAGCGGTCGAACGCGATCCGGCCCAGTTGGGGCAGGACCTCTACAGGCTGGAGGAGTGACAACGGCCGAAAGACATGGAGGTGACGGACATCACACTGGCCGGTTCGTCTTCCGGCCGCGAAGCGACAAGCCGACGGGCGGCTGCGCGTTCCGGAAAGCGGCCAGGTATTCCGTCTGGATGGAGAGCGGCGGCTCGGCGAGCTGCGCAGCAAGGCCTGAGAAATGTTTTTCGGCTACCGTAGTCGGTGGCGCCTTCCCGCCGCATCAGCTTCAGCTTGAGCGCCATTCCAGACGCAGGGCGCGTCTCAGAAGTTGCTCTCTGGTTGCCGCGCTTTCGGCCAGGGCCGCCATCACAACTGATAGTACGCCGGCTTGGGAGGGTGAGCCGGTAAGAGGCTTCAACCCGTCAGTTGGACTCTCCAACCCGCCGGTTGCGCTCTCCAACTCGCCAGTTGAGATCTCCAACCCGTCGGTTGCGCTCTCCAACCGGCCAGTTGGACTCTCCAACCCGCCGGTTGGGCTCTCCAACTCGGCGGTTGCGCTCTCCAACCCGCCGGTTGGGCTCTCCAATCCGCCGGTTGGACGGCTCAACTCGCCGGTTGGAAGCCCCAACTACTCAGTTGAAGAGTCCAACTCGCGAGTTGCCCGGCCTCATGATTCCCGCCTTGTACTGAATCGCCTCCGCGAGATGCGCGGCGCGGATGGCATCGCTCCCTGCGAGGTCGGCGACGGTCCGGGCGACTTTGAGGGCGCCCGTCACCGCACGGACCGAAAGTCCGAGCTTCTCGACGGCCTGGTCGCGGAGGACGCTACCGGCAGGGTCGAGGCGGCAATAGTGTTGGCTCGCGGCTGAGGCGAGGGAGGCATTGAGCCGGCCGCAACGCTCCTGCTGGATCCTCCGGGCAGCGGCCACCCGGCGGGCCACGGTCTCGGAACACTCTCCGGCGCTGGATCTCAACTCCTTGAGGCTGACGTGCGGCACCGGCACGACGAGGTCGAGCCGGTCGAGCATCGCTCCGGAGATCGGGCTGAGGTAACGGGCGACCGCGCGCGGCGAGCATCGGCACGGTTCCTCATGACGCCAGCCGCAAGGGCAGGCGTTCATCGCGGCGATCAGGAGGAACCGCGCCGGCAAGGTTCGGCTCCGCCGCAGCAAGGGCACCGTCACGGTCCCGCGCTCCAGCGGCCCGCGCAGCCCGTCGAGCACCTTCCGCCGGAAAAGCGGCAGCTCGTCGAGAAAGAGCGTCCCGTAATGGGCGAGACTGACCTCGCCCGGCTTCCCTCTGCCGCCGATCATGCCGGTCGGAGTCGTGGCCGGCGGCGGCCTGCGGAACGGCCGGCGGGGATTCGGCGGCGCGCCGTTCCGGCTCAGGGCGTAGATCCCGGCCACCTCGGCGGCCTCTTCGTCCGTCAACGGCGGCAGCAAGGAGGGCACCCTCTCCGCCAGCATGGTCTTGCCGGCGCCGGGCGGCCCCACCATCAACAGGTGATGACCCCCTGCCGCCGCCACCTCCAACGCCCGCTTGGCGGTTTCCTGTCCGCGCACCTCGGCAAGATCCGGTAGCAGGCTCCGCTCCACTTCAGGAGTGAATCCTCTGGAGGAGGCCGTCCAGCTCGTCGAGCTTCCGGAGGGCGGGCTCGAGGTCGTCCGTGAGCAGACACTCCATGGTGCCCAGCAGATCCGTCTCAGGATCTTCCATCTCGTCCTCGGGGACTTCGGGCTGCTGCCGCCGCAGGAAGTCCCGCGCCTCGCGGCCGAAGTCGCTCATCTCCTGCTTCAGCCTGCGCGCTCTCTCTCGAAGCTCTTCCGCTCGTGTCTCCATGTCCTCCTCCAAGGCGGCGGCTCGGCTGGGCGCGACAAGTTGCGTCTCGGCGCGACCGACGCATCTTGCTCGTTTATACTGTCGCTTGCTATTTATGTCAATAGAAGACGAGTTGGGAGGTTCTCGATTTGACAGTCAGGGGTCTGTGGGATAGACTTTCTGGCGATGATGGAGGAGACGGAGCAGCTACTGAAGGTATTGCGCACCGCCGTGCGCGTCCTCGGCCACACAAATCAGGAGATCGAGGACAAGCTCGGCGTCTACCACGGTTACCTGGGCCGGCTGTTCAAGGGCGCCATCCAGCTCCAGTTCGAGGACATCGTCAAGATCGCGCATGCCCTCGACATGGAAACGGGCGAGCTCCTCCAGTTCGTCTACCCGCAGACGTCCAAGCCCGCCACCGAAGGCGCCAAGCGGCTGCGCGAGACGCTGCAGCAACTGCAACCGGCGATGGCCGTGCCCGAAGTGCCTGCCCCCACTATCCCCGAACCCGTTGCGCCTCCCGCTCCCGCCGCTGCTGCCGCTTCAGACCTGAGCGCCAGGCTCGCGCAGGACCTCGATCAGTTGGTGCAGCAGAAGCTCGAGCAGCTCGTGGCCGGGTTGTTCCGGGGAGCCGGGCGGGAGTAGCAGAGGCGAGCAGGCCTGCCTCTACGGTTCGGCGAAGATCACGTCGTAGGTAGGCCAGGGCCTTAAATCGCCGGTTCCTGAGCGCATCTCGACACGGGCTACATAGCGAAAGAGATTGCCGTATTGATCTCGGACCCGAGTTTGCTTGTAGGCATATTCGAGAGCCGCGACCCGCACACTGTCTAGCGACTGGATCTCCTCTGCTTGGCTCACGCCATCCCGGTTCGTATCGTTCCATACGCAAAGCTCGCGAAACTTCGAATCACGCGCGTCAACCTTGCCGTCCTCGTTGCCACCAAGCTCAGGCCCGTCCAGTTCTTCGAGCGCTCTGTACCCGACCTTCGCCGGCTTTCCGGACGCGAGAGGAGTTGCATAGCCGAAGAGCTCGCGGCCGTCGTCAATGGCGCCGTTGTGGTTCCTGTCCCAGCAAAGAAACGCGTCGTTCCCGCCTGCTTCCGTCCAGGCAATTTCTTCCGCAGCTCCATCGGCGTCGATGTCGAAGCGGACAGGCGGATTGGAGCCTGATAGATGAAAGCCATCCAGCCGCAAATCGAGGAGGATCGGGCAGTTCTCTTTCGGAGGCGGAGGAGGTGGCTCTCCTAGATGAATGTAGTCGGTGCAAGCCGGCCCTCTTATCTCGTTGCTGTGCAGATTGTATGCGTTAGCGTGAGCAACTGCCGTGGAAGTATAACATCCAAATTCGACATCCATAATGCCGGTCACGCTGTTGGCGTAGCCAATTGGCGACACGAACTGTTCTTGATAGCGGATCCTGTGGTTGTTGGAATTCTCGACTTTGTGGTTCAGATTGATCTCTTCATATAACCTTCCATTCGGGCCATAGAGAGTCGCCCTGGCAAAGGAAGAGACGAATGCGGACGCCGAGTACTGATACGCCCATGCTGTAATCTCGCTGTCTATTAATGCTTGGTATCCTGGCTCTTGTGCCGAAAGAGCGCGAGCCACCAGAAGACCCGGGATAAGCCATGCGGCTGGACTACGGAGCCCAGGAGTCATTGGCAACCTCCTTCCCAGAAACGAGCTTGCACGGCGAGCTCGGCGGGTTCCGAGTCCGAGAACGAATACATGGTTCCGATAGTGGGAGCCACAGCTTCGTATAGCAGGCGGAGGAAGGGTTCTTCGCCGAATTCTTCCATCGCGGCAGCGAACGCCTGGGCTCGCGCTCGGCACTTGCGCATTGCCGCACGGTCTTTTTTGAAGTCGGCAAAGGATTTGGGCTGAGGGAGGCGCAGCCGCTCCGACTCGCGCTCTAACTCGAGGAAAGGAGCCGCCGCCTTCTCCAGCCGCGGCCAGAGATCCTCGCCAAAGCCGAGGGCGGCGGCCCGGGCCTCGATCGGTTCTCTTAACTCGCGATCGCCCGGCCTGTCAGCAGGAAAACCGCGATCTAGGAGAATGTTGAACAGCTGAGCGGGCATGAGAATCTCCGGTACCCTCTTCCCATCGATGACGTCTATGGGTGGCCTGGCCTGAGGGTCCACCTTAAAGAGAGGGTCGTCCTCCTCAGGGAGCAGGAGACGATCGCGAATGGCCTTCTGCTCGGCTTCCTTCTCCCGTACCCGCGTTGCCATCGCTTCGGGATCGAACCTTTTCGCCAGCCGTTCATCGAGCGTCCATTTCCAAGCAGGTTTCTGGATAGGTACCTCCGGCCGATTCGCGGCTCCAGGATCACGCGCAGTGTCCGGCTGCTCGCCGGCAGATTGGGCGTCTCCGGCGGGAGCCCGCATAGCCAGAAGCAGAAAGGTGAGAACCGGCCACAAGAGCAGGCCACTGCTACGACTGCCAAGACGGGTCATGCATGCCTCCTTGCCTGAGCAGCGTGGCACCCTGCAGCGGACGGCGAAATCACAACGGAATCTCAGCCGGCCGTCTTTTACTTCAGGCCCTTCTTGTCTACCATGGTTCTGAGAGACAGGTCAAGGCTCGGCGCCAGAGAGAGTTGTCGTTCGAGCTTGAAAGGAACAGCTCAGGAGGGAGACACGCCCTACCCCTAGCGCTTCGCCTCCGGATCGCTCTCCAGCTTGCGCAGCTCGGCCGCCACCCTCTCGACCATCAGCCGCGTCGCCAGGCCGGCCTTGAGGCAATAGTGCAGGATGGCGATGCTGACCAGCGCCTCGCGGTTCACCCCCAGCGCCAGGAAGACCTCGTAGGCGGTCGTCATCACCTCGCGCGCCTGACGGGTGTTTCCCCGGCCCAGGAGCACCCCCGCGAGGTCCAGCGAGGCGAGCGCGGCGTCGTAGGCGCGGCCGGCGGCTGTCATCCCGTCGCGCACTTCGAGGAAGGTCCGCTCCGCGCGCTCCAGCCTCTCGAGCCCGGCGTCGACGCGGCCCTCCAGCCAGCGCAGCTTGAGCTGGTTGATGCGGCCGCCCTGGTGAGTCTGCAAGGGCCGGAGCTCGAAGAGCTGCCGCTCCGCCTCGCGGAAGCGGCCACAGTCGCAGAGGATCCAGACCTGAGTCTGCATCGCGGCAAAGGCCAGGTCCGGGTCGCGCGAGTCCTCGATGAGGGCGAGGCTCCGCCGCAGGATGGCCAGGGCTTCCTCGGGATGGCCGGCGTAGGTCGCGCAGATGCCCAACTGGACGAGCGCTTTCCCGGCGAGGTGCTTGTCGCCGAGGGAGCGGTAGCCGCGGTAGACCTTCTTGAGCCTCGCGGCGGCCTCGTGGAACCGCCGCCGAGCAACGTCGAGGGGAGCCTCTCGTTCGAGGAGGAAGATCTCAAGCGAGAGATCCCGCGTGCCCAGCTCGAAGAGCTCGCGGGCGCGGCCCATGGCGGCGGCCGCCTCGTCGAGCCGCTGCGCCACCCGCAGGGCGTTGGCCACCGCGGCCTGGGCCCGGCACTGGAAGTCGAACGTCTGCTTGCAGCCATACCGGCGCGCCTTCAGGCGGATGGAAACCCGGTACGCCAGCCCGGCGAGCAGGAGCATGCGCTGCGGATTGTCGTGGCGGATTGCCCAGCTCCTCTCCAGGAGGGCCAGGAACCGCGCGTACATCCCGAAGTGGGAGGGGAGCTCCGCGGCGACCTTGACCTCGTCTTCGCTCTCGAACCAGGCGAGGATCTTCCTCGCCTGCGCCTCCTGGACGCGCAGGTGGCGCTCGAGCCCCGGGAGGCCGCCGAAGACCTTGTCGAGAACGTCGTCGTAATCGCGGTCCCGCGGCGCAATGGAGAGCGCGGCCGGCGGGCCGGCGCGGCGGCGGAGCGCGGCGAGCAGCCGGCCGCGGCAGCTCTCCCAGAGCCGCGCGAAACGGCCCCGCATCGTGTTGCCGCGGCGGGTCACGAGCTGATTCCCATGCGAGGCACTATTCTCTCATAAGCGGAAATCCAGGGCCAGCTCCGCAAAGGAAGGGCGGCCGCGCGGGGGCCGCCCCTACGGGAGATAGGCCCTAGTGGTCCGGGTCGGCTCCGCTTCCGGCATTGCTCTGAGGCCGGCAGAGGGTGGAACCGCCCATCGGATCGATGCAGCCGCCTTCCTTTTGCCACGCCGGCGCGGGAGTCTCGGGCGGTCTCGTAATCCTCAAGGACGGGCAGGGGGTGGAACCGCCATCCGGATCGATGCAGCCCCCTGCCTTCTCCGCCCACAGCTCCGCGAGCCAGCTCCACGCGGCGTGAGCGAGGCCGGAGCCCGGCGCCCACTCCGGCCAGCCGAGCGCTCGGGCCGGAGCCGCCACGGCGAGCGCCGCCGCCAGGAGGGTGGCGGCGGCGGTAGATCGCATCCATGTCCTCTTCATAGGTCTCTCCTCGGACCACGGGCCGGCCGGGCGCCGCCATGGCGCCAGCGCCCGCGGTCGCAACGTCCTGCCGTTGCCTGAAGCCCAAGTTTGGCACGCGGCGGGAAGAATTTTCCCGCCGGCGCACGCGCCGTTCCCGCCCGCCCAGGATTCCGCAAGCGACAGGCTAAGAACGTCATCGATTCCAGCTACTAGTTCTCTCAACAGACAACATCCTACGATACTAGACAAGGAATGCAAGTTTATGTCTGATAGAGTTGAAGATCGAGAGGCGCAATATGATAGACTGGAATAACAGGCTGCAAGAAGCTGTTCGGCGGAGAAAGGAGCTTGCTGTATGAGACAGACGAGCCATGATTCTGCGGCAAAGCTTGAGATTGTGCTGACCCCTACCGAGCTGGAAGACCTGTCCGCGCGGATCGGGGAGCGGATCGTCCGCCTGCGCCAGCGGCGGGGATGGGACCGCGTGGAGCTGGCGCGGCGCCTCGGGGTGCGGCGCGAGAGGCTGGCGAAGTGGGAGCAGGGGAAGTGCGCGCCGCCCCTGGAGATGCTGATCCGCCTGGCCCGCACACTCGGTGTGTCCGTGGACGAGCTGATCACCGGCGAGCCCACGGTTCAGGGGTGTCTGACTCCGCGGCAGTACGAAGACCTGGAGCTCCTTCTCGAAGCCGTGCGGAAGGTGCTCCACGAGCCGGGGCCGGTTTCTTTGCTGGGCAAGGACGCCCAAGGAGGCAGGCGATGACATCCCTGACGGACCGGGTTGGAAAGGCTTTGAACCGCAAGACCTACAGCGAGAGGCTGCAAGGCGTCCTGGCGGAGCTTTCGGAAGAGCGGAAAACGGACCTCCTGCACCTGCTGAGCTGCCCCGTCTGCCTGCCGGGTGCCCGCGAAAGCCTGCAACTCGCGCCCGGCCCTGACCTGCCCGAGCAGGCGCCGCCGGTGTACTCGGCGGAGTCCGGGGCTCTCCTCGCCGCGATGGAGGCCCGCGTGCCGGTCCTGGTGAAGCAGATGGAGGAGCAGAGGGCCGCGGCCCGGCGGCTTCTCGACGAGCTGCTGGCGCATCCGGCCGAGCGGCAGCTTGCGCTCGCCCGCAGCCCCGAGTTCGGCAGCCTCGATCTCGCCGACCTGCTTCTCGAGGAGAGCGCCGGAGCGCAGACAGACGATCCCGCGCGGGCCGAGGGCCTGGCCCGGCTGGCGCTGCCGATCCTCTATCAGCGCCATGCGGGAAAGGGTGCGGATCGGATCGCGGATCTGAAGGCCCGCGCCCTCGTTCTCCTGGGAAATGCCCGGCGCCTGCAAGGAGATCTCGAGGAAGCGGAGGCGCGGTTCCGGGAGGCGGCGTTTCACCTCACCGGTCCGCCCGACGGCATCGCGCGCGCCCTCTACTGCCAGATGCTGGCCGCCTTGCGCCGGGACCAGCACCGGGAGGACGAGGCGATCGGATTGCTGTGGCGGGCGGCGCGGCTCTACGAGACGAACGGCGCCATTCTCGATGCGGCGGCCTGCGCCGCCGAGCTGGGATTCCTCTATCTCGGGCAGGATCAGGTCCA
The DNA here is from genome assembly GCA_046765915.1 of Acidobacteriota bacterium. Lineage (GTDB taxonomy): Bacteria > Acidobacteriota > Thermoanaerobaculia > Multivoradales > UBA5704 > DATARR01. The sequence continues at coordinate 81,689 of JBKPTH010000003.1, forward strand.
CGAAGCCTTCTGTCTCGCGGCAGCCGTCCCGTATCTGGATCTCTACCGCGACCTCCGGCTGGCCCTGCGGGCCCGGCTGGCGTTCGCCGTCGTCCAGGCGCGCCTCGGCTACAAATCGGCGGCGCGGAAATCAGTGGAGGAGGCGTGCCCGCTGTACTGCCACATCACCAGCTCGGCACAGATGGCGGAAGTGGCCTGGATGGAAGGCAAGGTGGCCCTGCTCACCGGTGACCGCGAAGACGCCGCGGCCCTGCTGGACACGGCGCGGCAGAGCTTCCTCTTGGTGGGGAACCTCTACGACGCGGCCCTCGCTTCGCTGGATCTCGTCCTGGCGTTTCCCAAGGCCCGCCGCCGTGCCGTGGAGGTGCACGCCCTGGTTCACGAGATCGTCGAGCGGTTCCCGGCGGGCCTGGACAGAGCCGAGGCCGTGAAGGCGTTGGCGGCCGTGGAGATGGCGGCCGCCGGCGTGGTGAAAGGAGGGTTCGAGGACGTGGTGGCCATGGCCGCCGAGCGGTTGCGCCGTGTCCGCCGCTATCCGCAACTGCGCCTGCCGAGCCCGTTCCCGCCCTTCCACCCGCCGGCCCATGGAGCTGACGGTGAGAATCGCTCCGACTCAACGCTTGATCTCCGGAGGCCATGAAGGCTTCCGGTGTTCCGAAAGGAGAAGCAGCATGAACACGCAGACCGCAGTCGAACAGAAGACGCAGTACCCCGCCACGAAGCCCGGCACCGGCGATCCCGCGGGCAGTGGCAGCGGGACCGGCGCCGGCGGCAACGGCACCGGTGGCCCCGGCACGCTGCCGGTGCCGGAGCAGCCGGGCGACGGCGAGCAGAAGCTCAAGTCCGAGCGGGTGCAGGAGGAGCTGAAGGCGATGGCCGGCTGGGCGCTGGCGCATGAGGAGCAGGCGGTCGAGAACGTGAAGACGTTCGCGACGCCGGGGCACGCCGGCCTCTACGGCGCCTTCGCGATCCAGTCCGCCGCCGCCAGCGGCTACCCGGTGACGGTGGGCCTCTCGGGCAACCAGGTGTGCGTCACCGTTTTCGCGCCGGAGATCGACGGCTGCCTGGGCGAGGTGAGCTTGCCGGTGCTCGCCTTCGCGCGGCAGCTCTAGAGAGGGTGAAAGCCCTCGGAAAGGAGAAGAACAGTGCCTAGCGTCAGCGCGTATGGCAAGGTCTTCCGCAAGTGGGAGAGAGTGGTCGGAGCCTGCAACGAGAACCTCAGCAAGCTGCCCGGTGTGGAGCCGATGAGGGACGAGGCCCTGGCCGTTCTCGAGGAGGCGAGAGCCCTCAAGATCCAGCAGGAGCAGCTCGAGGGCACCCGGAAAGCTGTGACGCAGCGGCTCAAAGGGCTCGTCGACGAAGGGTCGGTCAAGGTCCGCAAGCTCCAGTCCTTCGTCAAAGCCCATCTCGGTCCGCGCAACGAGCAGCTCCCGCAGTTCGGGGTTACTCCGGACCGGAAGCGGAGCGATCAGCCCAAGCGCAGCAAGAAGCCGGAAACCCCGGCTCCCGCACCAACCAACGATTCACCCGAAGCCGTCAAGGCGGCCGAATGAGCCGGCTGCAGAAAGGAGGAAAGCTGTAATGCCAAGGATAGGCATCAAACGCCGCGCCGAGCAGTGGAAAAGGCTGCTCGCCGCGGCCCGTGTCCATGAGATAGAGCTTCCCGTGATCGGTCCCTTCGCGGACGCGCTGGAAGAGTCTCTCGATGACGTGACCGCCACCCGGAAGCGGCAGGCGACCCTCAAGCGTCAGCAACAGGAGATCAGTCGGGAGCTCAGGGCCCACGTTTCTTCGGGCTCGGAAATGGCGATCCGGCTGAAGTGCCTGGTGCGGGCCGGTTTCGGCCGCAGGGACGAGCGGCTGGCCGACTTCGGAATGAAGCCCTTCGGCCTCTTCGCTCAGCCGGAAAGGAGGCAAAACGGCTCCCCCGGTTACCACTAAGCGGCGAGCCTAGGCAGTAAGAGCCGGGGGCGTGTTGGAAGCACGCCCCCGGCGTTTTCCAGAGGAGCCTACACACATTATACCCCCAATAAACTCAGTTACCTAGAAAGGTAACCGGGAGTTGATCATGCAAACCAACCGAGCTGCAGCGGGGCCGTGGCCACATGCTCGGCGAGGTCTGGACGGATTCTCACTCGCCGATCTGGCTCCGGGCGATGATTTCCCTGATGCTCTGGGTACGCCGCATGGAGAAGGCAAGAAAGCTCGGGCAGCCGGTGGCCGGTCCGTTATGCGTTCTGACCGGGAGTCGCCGCGAGTCAGCCTGCTCCGCGCCGAACCGCGGCCCAGACCGCCCCCGCCAGTCCCGCTCCCGCCAGCGCCAGCAGGCCGCGGTGCGTCGTGGCCCAGAGCTGCGGGCTGTGGTCCGTGGCCCGGTCGTCGAAGCTGCCGTGGGCGCCGTGATCCCCCGGCACCGGCTCCCAGAGATTGTCGAGGCGGTGGGGGTCGGCGAGGCCGTCGTACTGCTGGGATTCGTAGCCGTGGCGCGCCAGGTAACGGTCGGCGAAGCCGGGAACGAGCTTGTTGCCGGCGATCGCCTTGACGGTAGGCCAGCCGACGTAGACCTCGCGGCGGCCGTGTCGCGCCGCCCACAGGATGGCGCGCGCCGCCACCTCCGGCTGGTAGATCGGCGGCACCGGCTGCGGCTTCCTCGGCAGCCGGCTCTTCACCCAACCGAACTGCGGCGTGTTGAGCGCCGGCAACTGCACCATCGAGAGCCGCACGCGGCTGCCGTCGTGCAGCAGCTCGCTGCGCAGCGACTCGCAGAACCCCTGGATGGCGTGCTTGGCCGCGCAGTAGGCCGATTGCAGCGGGATGCCGCGGTAGGCGAGCGCCGAGCCCACCTGCACGATCGTGCCGCGATCGCGCGGCAGCATGCGGCGCAGCGCCGCGAGGGTGCCATAGACGGCGCCGAGATAGGTGACCTCGGTGACGCGCCGGTACTCTTCGGCCGTCATCTCCCGCACAGGGGAGAAGACGGAGGCCATGGCGTTGTTGATCCAGACGTCGATCGGTCCCAGCTCCTCCTCCACCTGCGCGGCGCCGAGCTCGACGAGGTCCGCCTGGGCCACGTCGAGCGGCAGCACGAGCGCGCGGCCGCCGAGCTCCTCGACCTCGCGGCGCGCCGCCTCCAGGCCGTCGCGGCCACGGGCGATCAAACCGATGTGAGCGCCGCGTTCGGCGAAGGCGCGGACCGTGGCGCGGCCGACGCCGGCGGAGGCGCCGGTGATAACAACGACCTCGGGTTGTCTCGGTCTGGCCATGCGTTCACCTCCGCCGTTCATCCTGGCTCCGCTGGTTTCTCGACGACCTCGATCCCGCGAGGTTGGCCTGCACCAGGAAAGAGAGGATCTGCCGCGTCGTCTCGAGGGAGAACCCGCGGTGCGGTAGGGCGCGCTCCGCGAGGGCGGTGCCGGTCAACAGTCGCCGCGCCCGCGGCATCAGCATTACAGCCGCATCCTCCGGGATGTTCTCTAAAGCATCGTAGCCGAGGGTCAGGGTCCGCAGTTTCTCCGCCCCCGGCTCTCCGGCCCAGATGACGCGCGCCTTGGCTGCCCAGCGCGGATCGGTGCCGATGAAACAGACCGGCCGTTCGCTGAGCAGCTTCGTCACCTCGGCGCGGCGGCGCGGGTCGAGAGTGACGATGATGCAGGCCTTGCCGAGCCGGGCCGCGTATCGCCGGACCTCGCCGGCATGGAAGGAGGTCGAGACGAGCACGTCCGCTTGGCGCACGGGCAAGGGCGGCCCGGGCCGCAAGCGGTCGATCTCGACCGCCGCGCTCTCCAGGCCGAAGCCGATCTGGAGCTCCTGGCAGAGATAGTCGAGCTGATCCTGGTTGCACTCGATGCACGCGGCGCGCAGCCTGGCGGTGTCGAGGCAACGTCGCAGGCGCTCGGCGACTGCGGCCATCGGCAGCCCGCCGGCGAGCTCATTGAGGATGAATTCCGCGAGGCGATCGCCGAATCCCCGTAGCTGGTGACTTCGTGCCCGTGGCGACCGGCGGCCGGCGTAGAGACCGCCCCGCGGCCGGATCTCGAGCAGGCCATCCCATTCGAGCCCGCGCAGCGCGGCGACGACCGTCCGATAATCGGCCCCCATCTCGCGGGCGGTCTGGCGGGCGCTCCCGAGCCGGTCGCCGGGACGAAGCTGGCCCAGGTGCAGCCCGTTGGTCACGCGCTGGCGTAGACCCTCGCGAACCACTTCACGTCGGCTAGCCATGGTCCTCTGTCCTCGCAGGGGTGTCAGAGCGCCCGCGAAGCCCCTGCTGATGCATGCCGCTACCACGTCTCTTGCATATCGTGCACCAGCGTTGAACGGGGTGACCGGGCGAGGGCTTTCGCTTTCGTAGTGTAGCCGCCCCGAGGAGGTCGACTTCCATGTCCAGCGCGCGGCCACGTCTCCTGCTCCCCTCCCTGCTGGTCGGCGGCAGCTTGCTCGCCTTCGCCAATCTCCAACGCCCGGAGAAAGCGGGGGCGCAAATCTCCCCCGCGGACGCCGTGCAGCCGGTGAGCGCCCATGCCAGGCAGCCGGAGCAGGACGCCCTGCAAGCGATCGCCAGGGGGCGCCAGACCTTCCGCCACGACACCTTCGGCGACGAGGCCTTCTGGGGCGGCACCCTACATCTCGACGAGGCGATCGCGGGTGCTGCCAACGGCGGGGTCGGTCCGGGTCTCTCGCCGCGCAACGCCCTCGCACTCGGCCTGAAGGTGGACATCGCGGCGTTGCCGAGGAGCGTCCGTCGCCAGCTCGCGGCGGGGACCGTGAACCTCGACGATCCCGCGGTCACGCTCGTGCTCCTGCAGAGCAACGCGGTGGTCGGCGTCAGGGGGTTCTTCTCCGGCGGCACGCTCGCCTCGGTCGGTATCCAGTGCGCGCTGTGCCACTCGACCGTGGACGATTCCTTCGCGCCGGGGATCGGCGAACGGCGCGACGGCTGGGCGAACCGCGATCTCAATGTTGGAGCCATCGTGGCGTTGGCGCCGGACCTCTCCGTCCTCGCCTCCCTGCTCGGTGTGTCCCAGGATACCGTCCGGCAGGTTCTACGCTCGTGGGGCCCCGGCAAGTTCGACGCCGAGCTCATCCTCGACGGCAAGGCCTTCCAGGACCCGCCCGCGAACACCAAGTCCGCGGCCACGCTCATCCCGCCCGCCTTCGGGTTGGCGGGGGTCAACCTCCACACTTGGACGGGTTGGGGCTCGGTGACGCACTGGAATGCCTTCGTGTCGAACTTAGAGATGCACGGCAAGGGAACGTTCTTCGACCCGCGGCTGGAGGACGCCGCGCAGTTCCCGATCGCGGCGGCCAACGACTTCGGCAACGTTCGCAATACGCCCGACCTCATCACCGGCAAGCTTGCGGACCTGCACTTCTATCAGCTCGCCATCCGGGCGCCTGCGCCGCCGGCAAGCAGCTTCGATGCCGCGGCGGCGGCGCGGGGTCGCGCCCTGTTCACCGGCAAGGCGATGTGCGCGACCTGCCACGTTCCGCCACTGTTCACCGAGCCCGGCTGGAACATGCACCTGCCCTCGGAGATCGGGATCGACAGTTTCCAGGCCGATCGGGCGCCGGACCACCGCTACCGGACATCACCGCTGAAGGGCCTATGGACGCATACCAAGGGCGGCTTCTACCACGACGGCAGGTTCGCCACCCTGCTCGACGTCGTCAATCACTACAACAGCTTCAAGGGTCTCGGTCTGACGGCACAGGAGAAGTCGGACCTCGTCGAGTACCTGAGGTCCTTATGAGGCGAGGAGGGAAGATGATGCGATGGAAATTGTTTGGGACGTTGCTCGCCGCCGCCCTTCTGGTCATCGCCTGTTTGCCGGCCATGAAGGGGGTCCCGAAGAACCCGGCCGTGGAAGCTGAAAAGACGCGGGCCGGGCACGATGCCAGGATCGACGCCTACGCCGCCAAGCTGCTGCGTGAGGGGCGCGAGATCTTCCGCTACGACAGCTTCGGCAGCGAGGACTTCTGGGGCGGGCAGCTACGCCTGCACGAGGCGATCCTCGGTGAAAAGCAAGGCGGCGTCGGGCCTGGCCTGACCCCCAAGCAGGCGCTGAAGCTCGGCCTCAAGGTCGACGCCGGCCAGCTTCCCGAGATCCTCGCCAGGGCGATCTCCGAGGGCTCGGTGAGCCTCGACAATCCCGAGACCACGGTGGCGCTGTTGCGGGCTCACTCGGTCGTCGGCGTCAAGGCGATCCTGCGTGACGAGAAGGTGGTCAGCATCGGCATCACCTGCGCCATCTGTCACTCGACGGTCGATGACTCGATCACGGCCGGCATCGGGGCCCGCCTCGACGGCTGGCCGAATCGCGACCTCGACATCGGGCAGGTGGCGGCGCTGGCGCCGAACCTGAAGCCCTTCGCCGATCTCCTCGGCATCAGCGAGGACAAGGTACGGCAGGTGTTTCGCAGTTGGGGGCCGGGCAAGTACGACGCCGAGCTCAACCAGGACGGCAAGGCGATGCGGCCGGACGGCAAGTCGGCGGCGACCGTGCTGCCGGCCGCCTTCGGTCTTGCCGGCGTCAACCTGCACACCTACACCGGCTGGGGCTCGGTGACGCACTGGAACGCCTATGTCGCCAACACCCAGATGCACGGCAAGGGCACGTTCTTCGATCCTCGGCTGAACGACCGCCGGCAGTTCCCGGTGGCGGCCAAGGCCGGTCACGGCAACATACGCAGCAACCCCGACATGATCACGTCGAAGCTCGCGGCGCTGCACTACTACCAGCTTTCGATCCCGGCACCGGAGCCGCCCAAGGATTCGTTCGACGCGGCAGCGGCAGCGCGGGGCAAGCTCGTCTTCGAGGGCAAGGGGCAGTGCGCCACCTGCCACGTGCCGCCGCTCTTCGTCGAGCCTGGCTGGCCCATGCACACTCCCGAGGAGCTGGGAATCGACGATTTCCAGGCGAGCCGCTCGCCCGACCGCCGCTATCGCACGACGCCGCTCCGCGGTCTCTTCGTCCGGGCCAAAGGCGGCTTCTACCACGACGGCAGGTTCGCGACGCTGGACGACGTCGTGAACCATTACGACCGTCACCGCAAGCTGCGGCTTGCACCGGAGGAGAAGAAGGATCTGGTAGAGTACCTCAAGTCGCTGTGAGTTCTTTTTAGATGGTCAATGCACGAAAGGAGATCTACATGGCGAGCAAGGATGAGCAGGCCTATCAGATTCTCCGCATTGGCTTCACCGTCGCCCCGATCCTCGCCGGCCTGGACAAGTTCTTCAACCTGCTTACCAACTGGGAGCAGTACCTCGCGCCCTTCATCCCGCGGATGCTGGGTATGAGCGCCAGCACCTTCATGATGATCGTCGGCGTGATCGAGATCGTGGCGGGTCTCGTGGTGTGGTTCAAGCCGCGCTTCGGCGGCTATCTGGTCATGGCGTGGCTGTGGGGCATCATCATCAACCTGCTGCTGATCCCCGGCTACTACGATATCGCCCTGCGTGACTTCGGCCTGTCGCTCGGCGCCCTGGCCCTCGCCCGGCTCGCCGAGTCGAGGAGCTAGCCTTCGCGCCCTCGCGCCCGCTTCACTTGGGCGGCAGCAACGCGCGCAGCCGCCGCCCGAATCCCACGTCGATCGCTTCCGGCGGCGGCTGCCGGATGAGGTGGAGGGGCCCGTCCTTTTCGAGGATGCGGGCATGCGTGCGGTCGTGCTCGTCGCGCCAGAAGCGCAATGACGCGGTGGTGCCGCCGACCCGGAGCCCGTGCAGCTCGACCGCCGGCAGCCAGGGCGGCAGGAGCGGATCGACGAGAAGGACGTGGCGGGCGGCGTAAGGCATGAGCCCGAGGAGCGTCTGCAGGACCAGCGACATGGCGCTGGCGTTCCACATCTGCGGGCTGTTCGACCGCGGGTAGGCCCCGGGGGTCGGGTGCTCGTCGGGCGCATAGCCGCCCACGGTCTCGGGCAGCCGGTCGCCGGCATAGATCTCCGACAGCCGGAAGAGCGCCTCGGCCAGGCGCAGCGCTTCGACATCGAAACCCATCCGCCGCAGGCCGAAGCAGATGGTGGCGTTCTCGACCGGCCACACCGTGCCGAGGTGGTAGCTCAGGGGGTTGTAGGACGGATGCCGAGTGGTCAGCGTGCGGATGCCCCAACCGCTGAACAGGTCGGGAGCGAGGAGGCGGTCGGCGACGTCGCGCAGATGCTCGCGGGCGATGATGCCGGTCGCCAGGCAGTGGCCGACGTTGGAGGTCGCGCTGCGCACGAGCCGCTTGTCGGGATCGAGCGCGAGGCCGTAGAAGCGCTCCTCCGGGTCCCAGAAGTCGCGGTTGAACCGCCGCTTGAGCGCGCGGGCGGCGCGCCAGAGCTCGCGGGCGCGGCGGCGCTCGCCGAGCACCCAGGCGAGCACCGCCATGAGCTGCTGGGCCGCATACCAGTACCCCTGCAGCTCGCAGGTAGCGATCGGCGCCGGCACCGGCCGTCCGTCCTCGTAGACGATGGCGTCGCCGCTGTCCTTCCAGCCCTGGTTCTTGGTGCCGGCGGGGGAGCGGGTCAGGTACTCCAGATAGCCGTCGCCGTCGCGGTCGCCATAGGTGCCGGCCCACTCCAGGATGCGGCAAGCGGTCCCCCAGTGCCGTTCGACGTCGGCGCGCTCTCCCGTCCAGGCGTAGAGATTGGCGAGCGAGATGACGTACATCAACGGGCTGGCGAAGTCGGCGTAATAAGCCGAGTAGGGATTGATCTCGAGCCGGGCGAGCGGACCCGCACGCACCTGGTACGGGATCCTGCCCGGCGCCTCGTCGCGCCAGGCGAAGTCTCTATCCGACTGCAATCTGCCCAGCCGGGTGAGGGCCGCGTCGAGCATCGCGCCGCGGTCGAGCAGCGCTCCCTGCCAGCCGGCGGTGAGGGCGTCACGGCCGAAGAAGGCGGGGTAGAGCGGCATGCCCGCCTGCAGCGCCAGCCACTCGTCGGGCTGTCCTTCGAGGCTCGGGAACGAGGCGAGGTCGTCGCCGGTGCGGCGAAGGATCCTCTCGGCGAGGGGATTGCCAGGCACCGTCACGCGGGTGAGGCCCTCCTGCCACCGGCGTAGGTGGTGGAGACGGGCCGCGCGGGCGGTCTCGTCCATCTCCTGGTCGGGATCGCAGGCGTCGACCTGTAGCTCGAACGTCGCCGCTGCCTGCGACGACAGCTCGACACGGCTCGCCCAACGGTGGGGCTCCACGGTGATCCGGCCGCCGCCCGAGCCTTGGATCGTCGTGGCGAAGGCGAGCCGCGGATGCTCGTAGCGCAGGCGGATGACGCCCCCGGTGACGGTGGCGGCGACCGGGGCCTTCTGCTGGCGCCGGTCCTCGTGGGCCTCGAGCAGGTCCGCATAGTCGGCGGCGACGACGAAGGCCACCTCGGGAGCCACGGGAACGCGCGAGCGGTTGTGGAGCCGCAAAGTGGCGCGCAGGCGGTGGGGCTCGAGCCGATAGATCAGGCGCAGGTCGAGCGAGCGGTGAGGGATGCCGTGCTCGTCCGTGGTCACCTCGTCGCCGGCGGCGCCGCTGCCGCCGCCGCCGAAACGGGCGAGCTCGGGGTGGACGAAGACGAAGGCCAACTGCGTGGGGTCGGGACGCGCCCGCTCGCAGCACCAGGGCGCCACGCCGTCGATCTCGAGACGCAGGGTGGCGAGGTGGCGGGTCTCGCGCACGTAGAACCCGGTGAGCGGCTGGGCGTGCCCGCACTCCCCCTCGTGGTTGGTGATGAGCAGCGAGGGACCGAGCCAGGCGGCCGGCAGGTCCATGCGAAGGGTCGCTGTCATGACCTCACCCTGGCGATGCGCCGCGGCCCGGCTGCGGTCAGCACGCCGGCGCTCGGGCGGATCACGCCTTGTCGAACTTCGCCGGAAACTGGGCGATGATTCCGCTGCTCAGGGTATCGGCCATGTGCAAGATGTGATCGACGATGGCGTCGTAGTCCTTGATGTCCTGGTCGAACTTCCCTCCCAGCCGGTGGGTGGCCTCGTCGAGCGTCTGATCGAGGTGCGTCTTCATGGCCGACTGCAGTGCGGCCAGCGGCCAGTGGTCGGGGTTCGCCTTGTGCAGGAAGCCGGCGATGTCGTCGGCGTTGGCGTACCAGCGCTTCTTGGCGTCGGCGACCTTGGCCTGGTCTCCCGCCTTGGCCGCTCCCACCAGATCGGCGGCGATCAGGATGTGGTCCTTGAGCAGCGCCGTGAGCTGGTCGGCCGCCGGACGGCCGTAGAAGTCGGCGACGGCGTTGCCGATGTCGGTCTGATTGCGCAGCAGCCGGTCCGCGTTGAGCTTGGCGTCCGGAAGATTGCCCGCGACGCTGATGATGTAGAGCCGGGTCCACGCCACGTGGTCTTCCCAGAGCTTGCGCATGTCGTCTTGAAAGGTGCTCTTCGAATGCGCCCAGGCGGCGCTCGCCCCGGTGAGCCAGACAGCGAGCAGGGCGAGGATGAGTTTGGAAGGGCGATACATAGAAGCCTCCGGATGAGTGGTGAAGGCGGCAGCTTTATCGTGCCCCGATCTGTTAATTTCCTGCAAAAAACGCACCTGTCGCCTGGACGAGGCGAGGAGTTGAGCGGGATCGGCGCCGTACAACGGGGCTGCCTACACGCGGATGAACTCGTAGCCGCTGCGGTCGGCGGCCACCGGCGGCCGGCGCCCGTTGCCGTTGCCGGCGGGCGCGGCGCCGTTCTCCTGGGCGGCGACGGTGGGCCGGCGGAGCTGCTCCTGGCCGAACAGGCGCCGCAGGAACTTCATCGCCTCCTCCTCCACCATCTCGGCGTCGAGCCGCTCGACGGACACCTTGGTGGAGAGCAGGCTGAAGCCGATGCCCTCGTGCATGATCTTCACCATCTGCGTCGCGTCGTCGCCGAAGAAGAGGAGCGAGCGCTCGTAGTCCTCCCAGCGGTCGAGCTTCACCTTGAGGCCCGCCGCGGTCGAGCGGTGGAAGATGGAAGCGGACTCGACCTTGCCCACCATCACGTCCTTGATCTCCTCCAGGATGGGCATGATGACGGAGCGCGCGACGCGGCTGAACTGCTCGCGGAAGGGATCGTTCTGGCGCAGGATCTCCTCGGGACGGGTGCGCTTCTCCTCGATGATCTCCTCGTGACCCTTGAGCAGGATCTGCAGCCGCTCGAGATTGGATTTGGTCAGGTGCACGGGTGGTTCCTTTCTCGTCCGCCGGAGTGGTGGTGTTCCGGTGACGATCGGGTGTGCGAAGAGCGTGCCAGAGGGCGGGCAGAATCCGATCCCATCAGCTTCATGAATCCGGCCGGTGTCCGCGCCGCCGGCCCCTCACCTCCCCGGCCCTCCTCTCCCGCCTCACGCCCACCCTCCCGGGCGAGGAGGGAGACTGAAAAAGAAGAATTTCTTTGCTTTTTCCAACCCCCTCTCTCCCGGGGGAGGGCGTGCGGTGGGAGAGAGGGGGCAGGGGGGAGTGAGGGGCCTCGGCGGCGCGGAGAACCCTGAGGTTTAGTATTGCGGCGCCCTAGTCGTCCACCTCGGCCTTGATCGTCTGGGCCAGGAGGGAGCCGTCGGCCTGGCGGGCGCCGCGGCCTTCGACCCGGGTCGGATCGCCGCCGGCCACGGAGGCGGCGACTTGCGCCAGGGAGGTGAGATCTCCGCGGGCGCTCCACTGGGTCTGGCCGTTGACGGCGATGCGGGTGCCGCCGGCGAGGACGATCGTGCCGCCGTTGACCGACGCCACGGTACCCTCGAACTCGGCGCCGGCCTGCGGAGGCTTCTGCCGGCCGTTGCCGCGGCCGCGGCGGTTGTTGTTGTCGGCCTGGCCGCCGCGATCGTCGCCGGCCGGATCGTCGGCGCCGTGCCGCTTCTCGCCCACGGTGGAGGCGGAGCTGGCGGCGGCGAGGGGCTCGTCGAAGGCGGGCTCGGTGGGGCTGTGGGCGTTCGAGCAGCCGACGGCGCCCACGGCGAGGGTGGAGAGGGAGGCGAGGAGGACGAAAGCGCGATGGCGGTTCATGAAAAGGCTCCTTTCATCGGTTTGAGGGGCGGCGAGCATCTCGGCCGCGGCCCGATTTCATGCTCACTCCGATGAGACAGGCGCAGACGCCGGCGGGAACAGCGAAGTCGAGACTTTTTTCGGCCGCCCTGCTGAGCGCCGTCCTCCTCGCCGGCGCGCCGGCCGCGGCGCAGTCCATCGACGAGGCGATCTCCCTGCACGCCGCGGGACGGCTGCGCGAGGCGTTGCGCGCGTACCGGTCGGTGGCCGCGGCCACCGCCGGCTCGGATCCCGCCGCGGCGGCCACGGCGCTCAACAACGCCTGCGTCCTCCTCGGCGATCTGGGAGATTTCCGCGCCGCGCTCCCCGACTGCCGGGAGGCCTTGCGCCTGCGCCGCGTTCTCGGCGATCCGGCGGCCGTCGCCGAGACGCTCAACAACTTGGGGCTGACGCTCGAAGCGCTGGGCCGGCCGGACGAGGCGGAGCCGCCGTTCCGCGCCGCCCTGGCGCTCAACCGCAAGCTCGGCGACGCCGAGGCGCAGGCCATCAACCTGGGGAACCTCGCGGCCCTCGCCCTCACCCGCGGCCGCTACTCCGCGGCGATGCGGCTCTACGTCGAAGCCGGGGATCTCGCGGCGCGGCACCGCGGCGAGCCCTGGGCGGCCGGGCAGCGGGCCATCGCGCGCATCAACCAGGGCGTGGTCTTCGAGAAGATGGGAGCATTCCGCGAGGCGCTCGGCCTCTACAAGGAGCTGCTCGCCGGCAGCGAGGCCCTGGAGCCGCGGCGGCGCGCCGCCCTGCTCGTCAACGCGGGGGTGATCCAGCGCAACCTGGGAGATCCGGTGAGCGCCGTGGCCGCCTTCCAGGAGGCCGTCGCCGTCTTTCGCCGCGGCGGGGATCTGGCGGGGCTCTCGAACGCGTTCCTCAACCTCGGCCTCGCGCTGCATCTCAACCTCGAGCGGCCGGCGGAAGCCGAGGCGGCGTACCGCGAAGCGCTCGCGCTGGCCCGGCAAAGCGGCGACCGCACGGAGGAGATCCAGGACCTCTTCTATCTGGGCCGCCTCCTCGTGGCGCGCCGGCGGCTCGCGGAGGCGGAGGAGGTCTACCGCCATTGTTTGGCGGCGGCGCAAGAGAGCGGCTCGGCGGAGGGCCTGTGGTCGGCCCGCGAAGGGCTGGGCCGGACGGCCGCGGCGCGCGGGGATCTCGCCGGCGCCCTGGCGCATTTCGAGCAGGCGCTGCGCGAGATCGAGCGGGTGCGGCAGGGCCTGACGCGCGAGTCGTGGCGCGCCGGCTACTTCGGCGACAAGCGCGCGGTGTACGCGGCCACGGTGGATGTTCTATGGCGCATGGAACGCCGGAGCCGGGGACGCGGCGCCGCCCGCGCTCTGGAAGTGGTGCAGCGGGCCAAGGCGCGGGATCTTCTCGACGCCTTGGGACCCGGTAAGGCGCCGGCGGCGCCGCTGCGCGCGGCCGAGATCCAGGAGCGGGCCGGGGAGGGGACGGTGCTCGAATACTTCTTCGGCGAGGACCATCTCTATCGCTGGGAGATCCGCCGGAACGGCCTGCGGATGGCGGATCTCGGTCCCAAGCGGTCGGTGCTGGAGGCCGTCCTCCGGGTCCACGGCAGCCTGGCCCGCGGCGCCGAGCCTCCGCCGGGAGACGTGGCCCGGCTGTCGCGATCTCTCCTCGCGGCAAAAGAACCGGGAGGTCTCCTCCGCATCGCGCCGGACGGCCTTCTCCATTACCTGCCGTTCGAAATCCTCGAACGCTCGGGGGTTCCCCTGGTCGAGAGAGCGGCCGTGGTGTACCTGCCCAGCGCCTCGGTGCTCGGATCGCGGCGGACGGGAGGAGGCGGAACATCTCTCCGCTTGATCGGATTTGGAGCTCCGCGCCAACCGCGATCCGTGCCCCTGCCGGCCGCAACGCGGGAGCTGGCGGCGATCGGCCGCCTGCTCGGCGGGCGCAGCGCCCTGCTGCTGGGCGAGCGGGCGACGGAGGAGGCCTTTCGCCGCGCCGTGACCGGCGGCGCGCGGGTGGTACACCTCGCGACGCACACCGTGGTCGCCGAGGGCCCGGGCGGCGGCGCCGCGATCCTTCTCAGCCCCGGCGGCAAGGACGACGGCCTGCTGCATCCGGCGGAGATCGCCGGCCTCCGCGGCCGCTGCGATCTCGCGGTGCTCGCGGCCTGTCGCACGGCCCTGGGCTCCGGCGAGGAGGGGCGGGCCCTGGCCTCCCTCACCGGCTCGTTCCTCGCCGCGGGCTCGCGGTCCGTGGTGGCGACGCTGTGGGACGTCGGAGACGCTGCGACCGCCGTCTTCATGGAGCAGCTCTACGCGCAGCTCGGAGGCGGGCAGACTCCGGCCGAAGCCCTGCGCCAGGCCAAGCTGCGGCTGCGCGCCGATCCGCGGTGGAACCGGTCCGCCCTCTGGGCCGGTTACGTCCTGGTGGGGGAGGGTCCGCGCGTGGCGCCGCGGCGCTGGCCGTGGGAAGCGGCCATGGGGGTCCTCTTAACGCTGGGCGGGCTCGCGGCCCTCCTCCTCAGCGGAAGGCGAGGGCGCCGTTCTCGATCTTGAGCCGCAGCTTGCGGCCCCGCACGCTCAGCAGGTACGTGCCGGCGGGATCGAGCGTCACCGGCGACGAGGTGCCGACCGCGGCCGAGGCGCGCGTCGGCAGGCTGATGCCGAGGAAGGTTCCGGGCACGGTGTTGAGCGTCTTGTCCGGCGACTGGAAGTTGACGACGAGGACGCCCGGCGTCGAGCGGTCCACCTGGAACGTCGCCTTGCCGTAGCGGGGGTCGATGCGCACCGCCGCCGGGCCGGCGGCCACGGCGGGATTGAAGCGCAGGGTCACCCGGCCGCCGGAGACCGCGAACGGCTCGAAGGTCGAGACCCCCAACTCCGCCGTCTCGCCCGGCGCGAGCTCGTCCCCTTCGGCCTCGACGGCCAGCGGATCGGTGGCGGCGCGGATGGTGAGCTCGGCGTTGAGAGGCTCGATGGCGATCGCGCGGCCGGAGTCGTCCGTCAGCGAGGTGAGCCCCGGGTCCACCTCCAGGAGATAGGTCTCGCCGGGAGTCAGGGACGGGTCGAGGCGCAGGAAGAAGACCGCCAGCGGGCCGTCCGCGGCGTTGACCGTGGCGGACGGCGAGGCGAACTGCACCTTGATCGCCTGGCTCTCCGCAGCGCCGGAGAGGGAGGCCTGGTTGGTGGCGTCGACGCGCGTGCTGTAGACGACGGCGCTCACCAGCGTGGCGATCGGCCGCAGCGGCTGGGTGAGCTCGGCGACGGTGAGCGCCGCCTTGGACGCCGGGCGCCGGCGGACGCGCAGCGAGATCTGCCCCTGGCGGATGGGGCGCGCCGCATAGGTGCGCAGCACGACGGCCGTGGTGCCGCCCGGCTTGCCGATCGCCGGATTGACGCGCAGCTTCAACGTCCGCTCGCCGCGCCGGGCCGCCGCCTCCGGCACGCCGGAGAGCAGGACCGCCAGGGCGATCAGGGCGGAGCACAGGGGAAAACGCAGGGTTCGGATCATGATGCCAGCTCCCAGGATTACAGCGGCCCTTCCGGTCGGGGTTTCGTCCTGAAGGAGATCGGTTCCGAGGCCGCGAGCACGGAACCGTCCGCTCCCAAAGCCTCTACGTTCCAGGTATAGGTGACCGCCCGGTGCAGGCGGCCGGCCGCTTCGTCCGGCAGGCGGGCCGGCGGCGCGGGGACCACGGACTCCCAGAGGACCGTACCGTCCACCGCGGTCAGCCGCACGCGGTAAGAAAGAGCACCTTGCCAAGGATTCCAACGCAACTCGCGGGGAATCTCTTCCAGCTCGCCGCGCGGCGCCAGCGCCTCGATCTCGGCGCTGCGCATCACGCCGCCCGTCTGCGGAGCGGGGAGCGGCGGCTGCGGCCGGTAGAGAGCCCGGAAGCCCAGCCCCGCGGCGAGGATGAGCACGGCCGCGGCGGCGAGGCGGGTGAAGGTGAAGGAGCGCGAGCGCGCGGGGGGCGCCTGAGGGCGCGGGCCGCGGAACGGCACGACCTTGGCTGCCGGCTTGGCAACCGGCGAGCTTTCCTCGAGCCTCGAGACGACGAACGCCACGTCCTCGGGGCGTGCGCCGGCCGCTTCCGGAGCGGCGTCCCAGAGGCGGGCGAGATCCCGCTCGGCGGCGCAGGCCGGGCAGCGGTCGGCGTGCTCGTCGAGGGCCCGCCGGGCGTCCGACGGCAGGGCGCCGGATTCCGCCTCCAGGTAGGCCTCGGGCGGCGGGCAGCCGGCGTCCGCGGACGCCTCTGGGGATGAATACGCGGCGCGCAGCCAGTCCTGCAGATCTCGGGGTGCGTCGGTCGTCATGGCACGATCCCTTCAGCGGACTGGCGGGCGAGCCACCGTCCGAAGCGGCGCTTGAGCTTCCGCCCGCCGCTCACGATGTAGGCCTTGGCGCCCGATTTGTTGGCGAGCTGCAGCAGGTCCGTGATGCCGGCGAGCGGCATGCCGTCGACGTAGTGGAGGTAGAGGACCCTGGCTTCCAGCGGCTCCAGGTCCCGCGCCATGGCCTCGCGCAGCGCCGCCGCGATCTGGCCGCGTCCGAGCTCCTCGTCCGCTCCCGGAGAAGGCTCCACGGGCTCGGGCACCGCTTCGTCGTCCAGGTCCTGGGTCTCCCGCCGCCGCGCCGCGATGCCGCGGTTGATGGCGACGCTCCGCGTCACCGTGTAGAGCCAGGTCGAGAACCGGCTCTCGCCGCGGAAGGAGCCGAGCCGCTCGTGCACCCGCAGGAACACCTCCTGCGCCAGGTCGGCCGCCTCCTGCCGGTCGCCCGAGATGCGCAGGCACCAGGCGGTCACCTTGGCGTAGTAGCGCCGGTAGAGAAGGGCCAGCGCCGCGTCGGCCGCGGAGCCGGGCTGCCGCCGCGCCGTCTCGATCAGCTCTTTGTCGGTGAGGGTGTCGAAATCCATGCCGGAGGGTGTGGAGAGGGGCCGGCCTAGGATAACCGACGCAAGGCGCTGGGGAGAGGGCGAGGGCGTGCATCATGGGGTGAGACAGCGCCGGAGGTGCGGGGGAACAACTATCCGATCCGATTCTTCTCGATCATCGGAGCGTCTCCGTGCCGCCGAAGCCCCTCACCTCCCCGGCCCTCCTCTCCCGCCTCACGCCCACCCTCCCGGGCGAGGAGGGAGACTGCAAAAGAAGAACTTTCTTTGCTTTTTCCAACCCCCTCTCTCCCGGGGGTCGGGTGTGTGGTGGGAGAGAGGGGGCAGGGGGAGTGAGGGGCCCGCCGGCGCCGACGACGCTGCAACCATCGTGAACGGCCGGATCGGAGCAACCCAGGCCCCTGCGATACACTCCCCTCCCAATGCCCCGCCGCACCGATATCCGCTCCATCCTCGTCCTCGGCTCGGGTCCCATCGTCATCGGGCAGGCGTGCGAGTTCGACTACTCGGGCACCCAGGCCTGCCGCGTCCTCAAGCGCGAGGGCTACCGGGTGGTGCTCGTCAACTCGAACCCGGCGACGATCATGACGGACCCGGAGTTCTCGGATGCGACCTACGTCGAGCCGCTGGTGCCCGAGGTAGTCGAGAAGATCCTCGAGCGCGAGCGGCCGGACGCCCTGCTGCCCACCGTCGGCGGCCAGACCGGGATCAACCTCGCCATCGCGCTCGACGAGCGAGGGGCGCTGGCGCGTTGGGGCGTCGAGGTGCTGGGCGCCGGCATCGAGGCGCTGCAGCTCGGCGAGGACCGGCTGCTCTTCAAGCAGGCGATGGAGGAGGTAGGCCTCAAGGTGCCGAAGAGCGGCTACGCCGGCAGCCTGGAGGAGGCGCGGGAGATCGTCGCCGACGTCGGCTATCCGGTCATCATCCGGCCCAGCTTCACCCTCGGTGGCGAGGGCGGCGGCGTGGCCTACAACCGCGACGAGCTGGAGGAGGTGGTGGCGGCGGCGCTGCAGGCCAGCCCGGCGCACCGCGTGCTCGTCGAGCAATCGGTGCTCGGCTGGAAGGAGTTCGAGCTGGAGGTGATGCGCGACACGGCGGACAACGCCATCGTCGTCTGCTCGGTGGAGAACTTCGACGCCATGGGCGTGCACACCGGCGACTCGATCACCGTGGCGCCGCAGCAGACCCTCTCCGACCGCGAGTACCAGCGCATGCGCGACGACGCCTTCAAGGTCATCCGCCGCGTCGGCGTGGCCACCGGCGGCTCGAACATCCAGTTCGCCGTCGATCCGCGGACCGGCGAGCAGGTGGTCATCGAGATGAACCCGCGCGTCTCCCGCAGCTCGGCGCTCGCCTCCAAGGCCACCGGCTTTCCCATCGCCAAGATCGCCGCCCTGCTCGCCGTCGGCTACACGCTCGACGAGATCCCCAACGACATCACCGGCAAGACCTACGCCGCCTTCGAGCCGACGCTCGACTACACGGTGGTGAAGATTCCGCGCTGGGCCTTCGAGAAGTTCCCGGACACGCCGACCACCCTCGGCACCTCGATGAAATCGGTGGGCGAGGTGATGGCCATGGGCTCCACCTTCAAGGAGGCGCTGATGAAGGGGCTCTCGGCGCTGGAGCTCGACGGCAGCCCGGCCGCGCGTGAGCGCCGGATGTCCGATCCCGTGCGCCTGCGCCGGCGCCTGGCGACGCCGAACTGGGAGCGCCTCTTCGCCGTCTTCGCCGCCCTGCGCCAGGGCTGGACGCCCGAGGAGGTCTCCGAGGCCTCGCACATCGATCCCTGGTTCCTGCGCGAGATCGGCGAGATCGTCGAGCTGGAGGCCGAGCTCGCCTGCTGGGACCTCGCCTCGGCGCCCAAGGCGTTGTTGCGCCGCGCCAAGTCCTGCGGCCTCGCCGACGCGCGCATCGCCGGCCTCCTCGACTGCCCCGAGAAGGAGGTCGCCGCGGCGCGCACGCGGCTCGGCCTGCAGCGCGTCTACAAGCGCGTGGACACCTGCGCCGCCGAGTTCCCGGCCACCACGCCCTACCTCTACTCGACCTTCGGCGACGAGGACGAGAGCGAGCCGGACGACCGGCCGAAGGTGGTCATCCTCGGCTCCGGCCCGAACCGCATCGGCCAGGGCATCGAGTTCGACTACTGCTGCGTGCACGCCGCCTTCGCCCTGCGCGAGATGGGCTACGAGACGGTGATGGTCAACTGCAATCCGGAGACCGTCTCCACCGACTACGACACCTCGGACCGCCTCTACTTCGAGCCGCTGACGCTGGAGCACGTGCTGGAGATCCTGGAGCGCGAGCGGCCGCTGGGGGTGATCGTGCAGCTCGGCGGCCAGACGCCGCTCAAGCTCGCCCGCGGCCTCGCCGCCGCCGGCGTGCCGATCCTGGGCACGCCGCCGGACGCCATCGACCTCGCCGAGGACCGCCGCCGCTTCGGCGAGCTGCTGGCCTCCGAGGGGATTCTGCAGCCGGAGAACGGCACGGCGATCTCGTACGCCGAAGCCTGCGAGGTGGCGGCGCGCATCGGCTATCCCGTGCTGGTGCGGCCGAGCTACGTGCTCGGCGGCCGGGCGATGGCCATCGTCTACGACGAGACGACCCTCGAGCACTTCATGCGCGAGGCGGCGGACGTCTCCCCCGGCCATCCGGTGCTCGTCGACCGCTTCCTGGAGGACGCCTTCGAGGTGGACCTCGACCTGCTGGCGGACGGCCGCCAGGCGGTCGTCGCCGGCATCCTGCAGCACATCGAGGAAGCCGGCATCCACTCCGGCGACTCCGTGGCCGTGCTGCCGCCGTACAAGGTGTCGCAAGAGGATCAGGACCGCATGCGCGACATCGCGCGGCGGCTGGCGCTGCGGCTCGGCGTGGTGGGACTGATGAACGTGCAGTTCGCCTTGAAGGACGGCCGCATCTACGTCCTCGAAGTGAACCCGCGCGCCTCGCGCACCGTGCCGTTCATCGCCAAGGCCGTGGGTATCCCGCTGGTCAAGATCGCCACCGCCGTGATGGCCGGCAAGACCCTGGAGGAGGTGGGCTTCACGGAGGAGCCCGCCGTGCCGGGCGTCTTCGTCAAGGCGCCGGTCTTCCCCTTCCGGCGCTTCCCGGGAGTCGATCCTGTGCTCGGGCCGGAGATGAAGTCCACGGGCGAGGTGATGGGCGAGAGCCTCACCTTCGGCACCGCCTTCGCGAAGGCCTGGATGGGGGCCGGCCACGAGCTGCCGTTGGAAGGCACGGCCTTCGTCTCCGTCCACGATCGCGACAAGCCGGGCCTGCTGCCGGTGGCGAGGCGTCTAGCAGAGCTCGGCTTCGCGCTGGCGGCGACGGAAGGCACCGCCGAGTACCTGCACGCCCACGGCCTCGAAGTGCGCACCATGCTCAAGGTCCACGAAGCCCGCCCGCACGTCGTGGATCACCTCATCAACGGCGAGATCGCGCTGGTGATCAACACCCCCCTGGGCCGCGAGTCGCACGAGGACGACGGAGCCATCCGCCGCACCGCGCTCAAGTACGACATCCCCTGCATCACGACTCTTTCAGGCGCCATGGCCTGCGCGGAAGGAATCGCGGCGCTGCGGAAGGATGGGTTGAGCGTTCGGGCGCTGCAGGAGATGGGGGTGGAGGAGGTCGTGGTGAGGAGTGGAAGATGACTCGTACTTTGAAGCTGTTCCAAGCGCGTGCGCTGAAACGGCCCGCCGTTCGCAAAGCCTATGACGAGCTTGAAGAGGAATTTGCCATTCTCGACGAAGTGCTCAGAACTCGCGCCGAGGCGGGCCTTACACAAGCGGAGGTCGCGCGTGCTACGCAACCCGGCGGCGCGGAGTGACCACCACGGAGACGGAAGCCCCTGCGTGACCTAGCATCTCGATCAGGCTATCGACGCTAAATCGATCAATCTTGCCGCGTGTGAGATCGCTGATCCTCGGCTGAGTTACTCCGAGAAGCTTGGCCGCTGCCGCCTGCGTGAGCTCCTGGGTCTCGATCAACTGCGTCAGCTCAATCATCAAGTCGGCTCGAATCTTGAGGTTCTCCGCCTCCTCTTTGCTGAATCCGAGATCCCTGAACACGTTGCCGCTGGAGCGGCGAACTCGGACTGCCATCGACTTCTCCTTTTTTCGCGCCGCATCGCTTCCACCTGCTGCAGGCGCCTGCGCCCTATCAGCCACCGGGCCATTATACAACTGGGTGTATAAATCCCAGGCGCGCGGCAACACCTTGAAAATCGGGAGCCGGACTCCAGGATTTCAGGGTAAACTCGTCTCGTCATGATCGGAGCCCGGCAGGTCGGCAAGACGACTCTCGCCATGGCTTTCGCCGCTGGCTTCGAGGGCGAGGTGACGCGGTTCGACCTGGAGAATCCCCGCGACCTGCATCGCCTCGACGATCCGATGTTTGCCTTGGAGAGCTTGCGCGGGCTGGTGGTTCTGGACGAGATCCAGCTCCGGCCGGAGCTTTTTCCGGTCCTGCGGGTGCTGGCCGATCGAGAGGCACGGCCTGCGAGCTTCTTGGTGCTGGGGAGCGCGTCTCCGAACCTGCTGCGGCAGACCTCGGAATCCCTCGCTGGTCGCATCGCCTATCACGAGCTCGGCGGGCTGAGCCTGGAGGAGGTGGGGAAGGAGAATGCCGATAAGCTGTGGCTCCGCGGCGGCTTGCCGCTGTCCTATCTCGCCGCTTCCGAAGCCGCCAGCAATCTGTGGCGCCAGCAGTTCATCCGCACCTACCTCGAGCGCGATCTCTCGGAGTTGGGGATCCGGCTCCCCGCCACCACGATGCGCCGGTTCTGGACCATGCTCGCCCACTACCACGGCGAGATCTGGAACGGCGCGGAGCTGGCGCGCGCCTTTGGTGTCTCCGAGAAGACCGTCCGCAGCTATCTCGACACTCTCTGCTCCACTTTTATGGCCAAGCGGTTGGAGCCCTGGTACGAGAACGTCGCGAAGCGCCAGGTGAAGTCCCCGAAGATCTATCTCGCCGACAGCGGCATTCTCCATCCCTTACTGGCGTTGCAGTCTCGCGAAGATCTGCTCGGGCATCCCAAGGTAGGGGCTTCCTGGGAAGGTTTCGCCATCGGCGAAGTGGTGGCGCGCCTCGATGCCCGACCTGAGGACTGTTTTTTCTGGAAGTTGCACAGCGGCGCCGAGCTGGATCTGCTGATCCGGCGCGGCAGCGTTCGCCGCGGTTTCGAGCTCAAGCTCACCAGTAGCCCACGAGTCACGCCCTCCATGCATTCGGCTCTGGACAACCTCGGCCTGGAAGAGCTGGTGGTCATCCATGCCGGCGCCGAGTCCTACCCTCTGGCTCCTCGCATCCGTGCGGTAGCCTTGAGACGGCTGTGGGAGGATCTGACGCCTCTGGATTCTGGGATCTGACCGCTTGGTACAGCGGCGTCAGGTAGGCGCGCGTCCGCCGGCCTGTTAGACAGGCAGAATTGAGAGTCTCCGCGCCCCGTCCGATGCTGGTGGCCGCTTTTGCAGTGGACCTGCGTTTATCCAGGTAAGACCGAACGGCCGTCCATTCCGGCCCAGAAGTCCGAGAGATCCATGAGGCCAATGAAATAGCGAGTCCCTATTAAACCGTGAGCCGGAGAGAGGAGGAATTTTCAATGGACCACATCATCAACGTGAGTCTGATTGACGGACGAGTGCATGCCGATCCTAACCCCTTGCCGAGGAGACCACTACCCGTGGTTCTTGTGAAGTCAGGAGAGGCCGTAGCCTGGCTCTTTGACCGTGAGACTGTGGGAGACAGGGTGCTCACGGTGAAGTTTCAGGCAGTCGTTGACTTGGACCCAGAAACTGGGAAACCCAAAGGCTCGCCCACGTCTACCGATCGCTTTGACCCGTTCATTAGTTTTGAGCGCAGCCTCGGCATCGTCGGCCCGGACGTTCCTCAGGACATCAGACAAGCCAAACGCTACCTCTACAGGATTCTCGACGAAGACGGTAACCCGCTCCTTTGGGACAACCCGGTGCCTGGGCAACCAGCGGACTTCGGCGGCGGCATCGATATCCCCGCGACACCTCCTTGATACTGCTGGCTAACTCGCGTCCTTGCCAGACCTGCGGGAGTCGAGGAGGGCTCGGAATTCCGGGTCCTCCTTGAAGGAGCGGAACTCGGGAATCGTGAACCCTCCCGCCGCAAGCTTTCTTGAGGTCGAGTAAAGCGTAGTTGTACGCGTCCGGCGCGATTGGCCGCCTTTCCCGTAGAGAAAAGTCGAGCATCGCGTCAATTCAGAAGAGAAAGCCACTCGTGCCGAGCGGCTTCGATTTCAGAGAGGAGGAGCAATCCGATGAACCACAAGATCGATGTGTCGTTTATCGGCTCACAGGTGAGTGCAACACCGAACCCCTCGCCGGGGAGCGGAAACTTCGTGAAGCCCGGAGAAACGGTGACTTGGCGTTTTGACGAGGCGAAGGATCTGCAAGTGGTATTTCGGGAATTCGTTGACCTAGCTGCCGATGGAAGCGTTATTGAAACTACCCGCAAGCCTTCCAACCCTTTAGGTCCCCTCAGCGGTCTCTCGCTCGGTGCGGGCCTGCTCATCGGCACGATCCGCTCGGACGTTCCTCAGGGCACGCCGAGCAGGCGCTTCATCTACAAGCTCGTCCAAGACGGGATCGATCTTCAGTGGGCGGCTCCGGTGCCCGGGGGCAGCGCGACCAATGGCGGCGGCATCGATATCCCTAGTACACCCCCGTAGGGCATGCTGCCGGCTAGCTCGCGCCTTTGGCAGATCTGCGGGAGTCGAGGAGGGCCCGGAACTCCGGGTCCTCCTTGAAGGAGCGGAACTCGGGGATCGTGAACCACTCCCTCCGCAGACCTTTTTTGAGGGCGAGCAAAGCGTAGTAGCGGGCCGACACGCGGTCTCCGAGGAGCGCATAGAGCTGGGCCGCTTGGTTGAGGACTTGGACGTCCTCTGGTCTTTGTTTAAGCACTTCGTCGGCGATCTGTTCTGCGTCGGCCCCGTTGCCCGTCCGCGCGAGGCACTGCGCGTACAGCATGCGAGTGCGCGCATCTAGGAAAGGTGGTCCGGCGGCTAGTTCCTTCGCTAGGGTCCCATATAGGCGCCGCGCTTCGACAAGGTCTCCCTGGGCTTCGAGCGCAGTGGCCAGATTGAAGCGGGTCAGGAGGTGGCTAGGCTTCAAGGCGAGAGCCCGGCGGTATGCCTCGGCGGCCCCTGCATAGTCGCCGAGGAGGAAGCGGACGAAACCGAGATTCGTAAAGTAAGGGCGCGTTGGCCGGACGCGGATCAGCCTTTCGTACAGCGTCATGGCGCGCTTCAGGTCTCCGAAGCCTACCTCCAGCGCCGCTATGTTCTCCAGTACGAACTGGTTGTCTGGTTGCGCCGCCAAGAGACCTTTAAGGCGAAGTTGGGCGCTGTCGCTCGCACCCAAGCGGAATTCAAGCGTTGCTACTTCCAGGATGTTGCGCCAGGTGGGCCGTCGGTGGGCGACTTCCTCTCTTAGATGGAAAGCCTGTTCCAACTCTCCCTGGGCCTCCAGGAGGTCGGCCCTGGCGCTCTGCACACGCGCGTCGCCGGGAGCCAGCTTCTCCAGCCGAGCTAGCGTAGTACTCGCCGCGTCGAGCTGCGCTGCCTCCAATTCGATTCGGATACGGGTGAAGAGGACCCCTGGATCATAAGGGGCGGTTTTCTCAGCTCGAGCCACATAGCCGAACGCTCGACCAAGGGTTCCTTGGTTGCGCGCGATGCCTGCAGCAAGCAAATAAGCGCCGACCAGGCCAGGTGAGGCCCGCAGTAGAGAATCCAACCGGGCAAGCTCGTCGTTTCCGAGACGTTCTCCGCGGTCAACCCGGTGCTCTAGCTGAATGTAAGCGGAATAGTCCTGGGGTCTAACTTTTCCGCTTGGCGATCCCGACCGGAGAGGATGGTCGGAGTAGATCTGCTGTACGTTGGCTCGCACTCCCTCAGCGAGCTGATGGGCGTTCTCGATACCCATCTGGACTTCGAATGGCCCGACCGTGGCCAGAACCTCACCTCCGAGCTTGCGGAGACGGCGGAAGACGACATGACACCAATCTCCCTGGCAGTTGAGGCGGGGGAGGAGCACCTCGTCCGCTTCCGCGGCGCGCAGTCTCTCGATTTCAGCGCCGCTCTTCTCATTCCGCTCGGGTGGATCAAGGGGCTGCAGACTCTTGAGGGAGACGAGCGTGGCGAGGGTTGCTTCCATCACGTCAGAGGCAACGAAGGAAAGCTCCGCATCTTTCCCGACTGACTTCACAACCGGGCGCAAGACCGCCACCCGCACTGGTGGCTTCGATGCGAGGCGCCAGGGTCGCCACAAGAGGACAATGATGAGTGCGCTGATTGCCAGCGCCGCAGTGACGAGGCCCTTCCACAGCCCTTTCCTGCTGGGGCGACGGAGAGTCGCCGACCCTTTCGGCAACTCCTCCGATTCGAGATCGGCCAGGAGCTCCGCGGCGTTTGCATAGCGCTCGGCCCGGTCTTTGGCCAATGCTCGGTCGACCACGCGGGCCAGATCCGGCGGGCGGCCGCGCTTCAGCGGTTCAGGCTCATGGGTCAGGATCGCTGAGACCACCGCTTCCATGCTCTCGCCGTTAAAGGGTCGCTGGCCGGCGACCATCTCATACAGCAGCACCCCCAGCGACCAGACATCAGTGCGGCTGTCCACCGGCTCGCCACGGATCTGCTCGGGAGACATGTAGGCGGGCGTTCCCCAACTTGCGCCGGTGCGGGTGAGGGAGACTTCGTCGCCCTTCAGGCGTGCGATGCCGAAGTCGAGGATCTTCGCCTCGCCGCGACGAGTCAGCATCACGTTGGCCGGCTTGATGTCGCGGTGGACGATCCCGGCTTCGTGAGCGCGCGCCAGGCCTCGCGCTATCTGGATCGCCACCTCCCGGGCCTCCGCGAGCGGCAGCGGCCCGCGCCGGATCCTCTCCCGCAGCGTCTCTCCCTCGTAGTAGGACAGGACGATGTACAGGCGGCTATCGCTTTCGCCGACATCGTGGATAGTGCAGAGGTTGGGATGGTCGACGGCCGCCGCGGCCCTCGCCTCACGAAGGAACCGCTCTTTCGCCTTGCGATCTCGGCTGAATTCCGGCGGCAGGACCTTGACCGCCACACGGCGTCCGAGCCGCGTGTCCTCCGCCTCGTAGACTGTTCCCATGCCGCCACCGCCGATCTCGCGGAGGAGCCGGTACGGTCCCACCTGGCGGCCTACGAGATCCGTCACGACCTCGTCCTCGTCGGCCTCGTCACCGAACAGATCCGCGGCGTAGTCGCCAGCCGGCACACCGAGAAAGCTGCCGGCCTTCGCGTCTGCTACTAGGAGGGCTTCGACCTCTGCACGTAGGTCCGAATCGCCGGCGCAAGCTTGGTCGAGAAGAGCGCTGTGCTCCTCAGGGGGAAGATCCAAGACAAGGTCGAGAATCGCTTCGATCCGCCGCCAGTGGGCGACATCCGTCGGCGAGTCTGTCCTCATCCCGCGGCCTGGCCGCCGAGGGCCTGAAAGAGAAAGGCTTTGGCCTTGCGCCAGTCGCGGCGCACCGTCCGTTCCGAGGTCCCCATCACCTGTGCCGTCTCCTCCTCGGTCAGACCGGCGAAGAACCGCAGCTCCACGAGCCGGCTCAGCCGCTCGTTGAGAGCCGCGAGCGACGTCAGGGCGCGATCCACGGCGAGGACCTCGACGGCGCGCGCCTCGGCGTCCGGATCCGCTCCGTCCATGTGCAGCTCGTCGAAGGCGATCCGCACCTCCTCGCCGCCGCGTTTCTTCGCCACGCGACGGCGGGCGGAATCCACGAGGATCTGGCGCATCGCGAGGGCCGCCACGGAGTAGAAGTGGTAGCGGTCCTGCCAGGTGATGCCCTCGTGGTCCACCAGTTTCAGGTAGGCCTCATGCACGAGAGCGGTGGTGGTAAGCGTCTGTCCGGACCGGCGACGGCGAATCTCCCGGCGCGCCATGACGCGCAACTCGTCATACACCAGGGTCATCAGCCGGTGCGCGGCGCCGCCGTCCCCCTGGCGAGCTGCGGCGAGGAGGCCGGTGATCTCTCCCGTCGAGCCGAGGTTCTGCCGGTCCATGGGCTCCAGAGCTTTCGAGGACTCTGGAGAGAATAGCCGCGGCCCGGCGGGATTTCAAGCCGGACAGCGGCGCGCAAGGAAGTCGGCAGGCCCAGGGCAGTCTAGAAGGTGAACGAAGTCATCAGAGCCCAGCCGAACCGTCCCTCCTTCTTGAACCTCACCGCCTCCTCGGAAGTTTCCTGGTCTTCCTTCAGCCCTCCGCCGAGAACCTGGACACTTGGATCGAACGACAGTCCAATCCCAATGTTTGCACTGTTCGATTCCTTGACGTTTGTTCGGAATCCCCACATGACTCCCAGTGCCAGGGCATCAATGGCGCTGTCGTCGCTGCTTTGCACAGCGATGAAGGGACCGAAACCCATGTGTGGAGGATCGGGCATAGTGGGCCGTTTTCCCTCAGCGTTCGCCATCCATCTCGCCTTTTTCTGCTGATATTCGCGCCAGCCTTTCACCTTGCCACCGTCTTTGGGGCCTGTAAGGAACATGTGCATCTCCAGGAACAGCTGTGGACGTAGATCGCCCTCTTCATCAACTCGCACGATTTTATGGGCGTCGATCGAGGCCTTCTCGACAGCACGATCCCCTCCGAAGCGTCCCATCACGCCGATCCCGGTACCCCACTTCAATCCCAGGAAGTCCGTAGTGGCCACCTCTATCGTGGCCTCTTCCGCTTGGAGGCCCGCTGTGTTCCGGGCGGCCGCGTCGGCCTGAGCATCGGCCTGAGCATGTGCCGCCGCCTCGTAGCCGCCAATCAGCATTATCAGAGCAATCAACGCGATTCTTTTCATGGCGCTCCTCCTTGCCTCGAAGAGCCAGCCCAGCATGGGTGGTCTCCTCTTCTGCAAACGCAGAAAGCCACCAAAGGCGGCCATCGCCGTTTTCCATCTAGATTCCGGTGGCCGACGACCTCAACGGAGACCAGGAGGAGCGGCCGATGGCCGACGTGGGCCTGACCTATCTGTTCTGATCCCTGTCAACTACGGGCCAAACAGGTCAACCAGGTTCAATACGCAGGCTGTCCGATGCCCTACCTTGGCTCGGAAGGGAGAAAATGTTGCATTCCAACTGCTATGACAGATTGAAACCTTCAATCCACGAGGGCGTAACTAGAGTCCTGATGACTCAGTTGGAAGGGGTGCTTCATGATCCCGGCCTGCCAGCCCTCACCCGCGCATCCCGTGCGCGTCCTGCGCGCGGTCGCCGTTCCCGGGTTTCGTTTCGCCCGCTGTGTCCATGAGGCGGACCTCGGTGAGCATTATCATGAAGTGGCGACTATAAGCATCCTGATCGCCGGCTCCTTCGAGGAACGTTACGCCAGACCGCGCTCGCCCGAGACGTGCGACCGCTTCGCCGTCCTGTATCGCGCGCCGGGCGAGGTCCACGCCGATCATTATTGCGAGGATGGATGTGACAACGTCAACATCGTCGTGACGGCGTCCGGTTGGGAGAGCTTCGAAGCCGTCCGGCCCCATCCCGTGCCCGTCGTGTGCCTGCGGCAGGCCGAGCTCGTCACACTCAGCCAACGCATCGTACGGGAGCTGGACGTCAACGACGCTGCGACTTCCTTGGGCCTCCAGGGATTAGGGTTAGAGCTGCTGGCAAGCCTCTGCAGGAGCGGGACGTTCGGCGCCAGCATGGTGCAGCCGCGCTGGCTGCGCCGCGTGCGCGACCTGTTGCACGAGCGCTTTCGGGACCAGGAGCTCGAGCTTCGGGCCCTCGCGCGGGAGACGCGGGTGCATCCGGCGTCGCTGACGCGCGCCTTCCGGCACGCGTACGGCGTCACGCCCAGCGAGTACCTGCGGACGCTGCGTCTCCAGTGGTCCATGCAGGAGCTGCGGGAGGGAGAACGGTCCCTGTCAGACATTGCCTTCGAAGCAGGGTTCGCCGATCAGAGCCATTTTTCGCGCGCTTTTCGCCGGCAGTTCGGCACCACGCCGGGGGCGGTCCGGCGCGGAGCTTCGCGCTGACGGCGCCGCGGGTCTTTCATGCCCGTTGCGGGCAAGACCCATCAAATCGATGCAATACATGTGTTTGTTCGCCGCCCTACGCTAGGAGCATGACACACGGGCTCAAGCCCAGAAAGGAAATGTCATGAAAAAGTTCCGTTTTCTCCTGGTGATCGGCGGCTGTTGCGGGTTGTTCCTGGGTCTGTTCCCGTCGGGAGCGCAGGCGCTGGGACGCTGTTCCGTCGTGTGCACGCCTACCGCATCCTGCGATCTCCAGTGCGCGGCGATCGGGGGCGGCTCGCCGGAAATCACCACCTGCGGCGACTGGGGGCGCTGCGCCGGTTACGCCGCCAGCGATCTCTTCGCCCGCGAGGATTCCACCACTCCGTCCTTCGACGACGGTCTCACCTGCAGCGCCGTCGGAACCAACGCCGCGGCTCCCGTCGCGGTTCGCTGAACCGCGGCATCGCCGGGGCAGGCCGTCGACGGCCTGCCCCTTCGTTACGGATCTCGCGATAGGATTCCTCGGCATGAGGATCCGATCGCGCACCCCCGCTGGAATCATCGTTGCTGTTTGCCTGTCCCTGGGCGGCGGCTTCGTGGTGGAGGCGCAGGTCCAGAAGGAGGCTGCCGTGACTCATGCGAGCGGGACTTTCGACGTCAAGGTGACCCCGCAGGCGAACGACGAAGTCGCCGGCAGCGCGACCCTTGGCCGGATGTCCATCGACAAGCAGTTCCACGGCGATCTCGAAGGGACGAGCAAGGGCGAGATGCTCACCGCCATGACGAGCGTCCAGGGCTCGGCCGGTTACGTCGCGATCGAGCGGGTGAGCGGTACGCTGCACGGCCGCAGCGGCACCTTCGTGCTCCAGCACAACGCCACCATGACGCGCGGCGCGCCGCAACTGGCGATCATCGTGGTGCCCGACTCCGGCACCGGCCAGCTCGCGGGCCTCGCCGGCAAGATGACGATCAACATCGCGGACGGCAAGCACTCCTACGAATTCGAGTACACGCTTGCCGCCGCACCTTGAGGAGGTCACGATCATGAAGGGCCAGCTTCGAACCCTCTCGCGATGGGCCGCCGCGGCGGGGGCCGTCCTCATCCTTGGCTCCCAGTCCTCGGCATGGGCCATGAAGGGACCCAAGATTCCGGTCGGCGACGATCCGTCGATGAAGGAGGGCTCGCCCAAGCTCGTCCTGATCGAGGTCTCGGACTTCCAGTGACCTTACTGCGGCAAGGGCGCCCGTGAGGTGCTCCCGCAGGTCTACGAGAAGTTCGTGCGCCCCGGCAAGGTCGAGCTCATCTTTCTCGATCTGCCGCTGCAGATGCACCCCTACGCCTTCCAGGCGGCCGAGGCGGCGGCCTGCGCCGGCGACCAGAAGATGTTCTGGGACATGCATCACCTCCTGTTCAACAACCAGAACGCGCTCGCTCCCGAGAAGCTCCCGGGCTATGCCGAGGAGCTCGGCCTGGACGTCGCCGCCTTCAAGACTTGTCTCTCCAGCCGGCGGCACATGCCCGACATCCAGGAGGACATGAGGTTGGCCGAGATGCTCGGCATCACCGGCACGCCGGCGTACCTCTTCGGCCGCCGGGTGCCGGGCGGCGACAAGGTCGAGATCCTCGACAGCGTCCGCGGCCTGCCGCCTTACGAGGTGATCGAGCAGAAGCTCAACGCCCTGCTGGCCGCGAAGTAGCGGCTCAGCGCGTCTTCTGCAGGCGCATCCTCCAGCTTAGGGAGGCGCCCGGCTTGTTGAGGCGAAAGAGATTGCGCGCCGAGTGGAACTCGAGCACCGGCCGATCATCCACATTGCGATCGCGGGCCGTGGCGCGGAGCCTCCGGATCGCCGCCTCGTCGAGGTCGGGCTGCGAAAGAAAGGCGTCGACCTGCCAGGACATGACGCCGGCGTTCTGGAGGTCGGTGGCCACGGCGGGAGGCAGCCGGCGAGGCGTCGTCGCGGGCCTGCCGAACGGCAGCGGCGCGGACGAGGCCACGATGAGCGCCACCGAGCCGTTCGTCCAGCCCGCGAAATGGTCGAACTGCGTGCTCATGGTGGCCAGGGCCGTGGCGAAATCCTCTTCGCTGAACTCGTAGAGCGGCAGCCATTGGCAGAGCAGGCCGCCGGGACGCAGGCGCGCGCGGGCGGCGCGATAGAACTCCTCGGTGAACAGTCCTGAGACGCCGGACACCCAGATGTTCGGCGGCTCGCTGACGATGACGTCGAAGCGGTCCTGCCCCCGCTCGATGAAGCTCCGTCCGTCGTCGATCACCAGACGCACGCGGGGGTCGTCGAGGGCGCGGCGGTTGGCGTTGGCGAACCAGGTGTGCGTCGCCTCGACCACCAGCGGATCGAGCTCCACCAGCACGATCTCGCGGGGCTCCGGATGGGCGGTGATGCCGCTGAGCGTCGTGCCGCCCCCCAGGCCGATGTTCACCACGCGCTCCGGCCGCGGATGGAGCAGCAGAGGCAGGTGCGCCAGGAGGTATTGCGCGAAGTTGTCCTGCACGTTGGTGGAGGCGTCGGTCTTGCCGTTGTGCTTGAGGTAGAGGTCCTGCTGGGTGCGGCTGACCGTGACCTGGCCGTAGAAACCCTGGCGCCGGAAGACGACGGTGTGAGCGGCGTTGAGCTCGCGGTACTTCGCGTAGCTGCCCTGGCGCACGCCGCTGTAGTAGAGGGCGTTCCAGGGCGGCTCGAAGCGGCGCAGCGGGGGCGTGAGCAGGAGCGCCGCCGCGGCGAGGACGCCGACCGGGAGGGCCGCGCGCCGGCGGGCCCGCGCCGGCGCCAGGCTCCAGAAGAGAACGGCGCTGCCCAGGTAGATGAGCGTCACGGCGGCGAGCAGGCCGTCGAAGCCGAGGCGCGGCAGGATCAGGAACTCTCCCGCCAGCGCTCCCGCCACCGCGCCCGCCGTATTGACGAAGTAGACGCCGCCGAGCGTGCGCGCCTCCGCGTCCCGGCGCGGCGTGAGCAGGCGGACGACGGCGGGGAAGTTCGCGCCCATCGCCAGGGTCGCCAGCGCCACCAGGGCGAAGACGGTGAGGTAGACGCCGAGTTGGAAGCCCGCATAGCTCCTGGCGCTCTCGAAAAGCGTGAGGTAGATGCGCTCGAAGATCTCGCGGGTGCGGAAGACGAGCACGCCGCCGAGGGCCACCGCCGTCTGCAGAAAGGCGATCAGAACGGTCGTGTCGCCGCCGCGCTCGAGCCGCCGGCGCACGGCGGCGCTGCCGAGCCCGATGCCGGTGAGGAAGCCGGCGAGGACGGTGCTGAGCGAGAAGATGCTCGTGCCGTTGAGCAGGTAGAAGAAGCGGTTCCAGCCGGTCTCGAGCAGGAGCGCGGCGCCGCCGGTCAAAAAGAAGGACGCGAGAACGGCTCGCCGTGCGCCGGCGCTCAACTCGGGCGCCGGTCTGGCGCTCGCCGCCGCTTTCCCGCGCGCGCCTTTTTTCTTGCGTTGCCCGGCGGGCGGCTCTGTCTTCCCCGTCGCCGCCAGCGGGCCGCTGCGCAGGACGAGCGCGGCCATCCCGAGCGCGCCGGCGCCCAGCACCCAGGTCGAGGCCGTGAGGCCGAGCCGCGGCACCAGCACGAAGCCGCCGAGCAGGGCGCCGCCCGCCGCGCCCAGGGTGTCCGCGGCATAGAGCGCCGCCACGGCGCCGGCCGAGACGCGGCTGTAGAGCTGGGTGGCCAGCGGCAGGATGGCGCCGATGGCGAAGGTCGGCGGCAGCAGGACCAGGACGAGGAGAGGCAGCCGCGCCGCCGCCCGTGCGGCCTCTGCCAGGCCGCCGGGCGCCAGGGCGAGGAAGAGCGAGCGCGCCGCGCCGAGCAGCGGCAGGCTCAGGGCGCACAGCACGCCGAGCGCTGCCAGCAAGATAGCCAGCCAGCGTTCCGGACGTTCGGCCCTGGCCGCCCGCCGGCCGCCCCATGCGGCGCCGCAGGCGAGGCCGGCGAGCACCACCGCCAGCACGCTGGCGAACACTCCGGCGGTGGCGCCGAAGAGCAGGTTGACCTTGCGCACCCAGACCACCTGGGCGGCGAGCGATACGAGGTTGGCGTAGAAGACCGCGGCGATGAGAGTGCCGCGGTTGGAAATCCGGAAGGTCGGCATCGGTAAATCCTAGATGACGCGGATCTCGATAAGGCTCTGCAGCCCCTCGAAATCTTCCATGTTCCGGGTATACAGCGGGAGGTGATTGGCCAGCGCGGCGGCCGCAATCCAGAGATCCATGACGCGAGCCCGCGGCTGGCGACCGGCGGTCTTGACCGCATGGGCGATGGTCGCGAAGGCTCGGGCTACTCCGGCATCAATGGAAATCGGTTGAAAGGTCGCCTCGATCACGCCCAGGCGGCGAAGCCGATGTTGCCGCGTCTCGTCATCTTTGGCGGCGAGGACGCCGTAATGCAACTCCGCCAGAGTTACAACGGAAATCGCGACCTCCTGGGGTAGAGACGCCTCGATGCCGGAGTCCTCCTCGCGCGCGATCAGCACGGAGGTGTCGAGAAGACCCCGGCTCAACGCTTCCACGGGTCTCCAAGGTCCTTCAACAGACCGCCCATATCTCCGAGATCCTCGAAGAAGGTCGGATCAGGACCTTGGGAGCGAAGGACGCGCAGGACCTCCGTTCTCGGCACCCACTGGCGCTTCTGGTAAGGGCTGAGCACGGCGACGGGACGGCCATCCACGGTGATCGCGAATTGCTGTCCAGCTTCAGCCTGCCGCAGGATTTCGCCGCTGTGGTTCCTCAGCTCGCGCTGTGCAATCGTCTTCATGAGGGGGAGTGTAGCATAAGCGCTACAGAGGGGATTTTCCGGAAGTTCGATACGATAGCCGCCGCTGTTGTGGGGTTTTTCACCCTTCGACTCAGGAGAGCCATGATGCCGGACATGCGGATCGAGAAAGACAGCCTCGGCGAGATCGAGGTGCCCGCCGGGGCGTATTACGGCGCGCAGACGGAGCGGGCGCGCCGCAATTTTCCCGTCTCGGGATTGACGCTGCCGAAGCGCTTCATCGCCGCGGTGGCGATGATCAAGGGCGAGGCAGCGATGGTGAACGAGGAGCTGGGCACGGTGCCCGGCGACGTGGCGCGCGCCATCCACCAGGCGGCCCAGGAGGTCGTCGAGGGCAAGCACGACGATCAATTCCCGTTGGACATCTTCCAGACCGGCTCGGCCACCTCGACCAACATGAACGCCAACGAGGTGCTGGCCAACCGGGCGATCGAGATCCTCGGCGGCGCCATCGGCTCGAAGAAGGTCCACCCCAACGATCACGTCAACAACGGCCAGTCGAGCAACGACGTGATCCCCACGGCGATCCACGTCTCGGCCTATCTCGCCATCGTCAGCGAGCTGGAGCCCGGGCTGCAGCGCCTGGCCGAGGCGCTGCACAGGAAGGCCGAGGAATTCGACCGCGTCGTCAAGATCGGCCGCACGCACCTGCAGGACGCGGTGCCGGTGCGCCTGGGCCAGGAGTTCTCCGGCTATGCCCAGCAGGCGAAGAACGCGCTCGCGCGCCTCGCGGCGGTCAAGCCGCGCCTGGCCGAGCTGCCGCTCGGCGGCACGGCGGTCGGCACCGGGTTGAACGCGCCGCCCGAATTCGCGCCGAAGGTCATCGCCCGGCTGGCCGAGCGTACCGGCTGCCCGTTCGTACCGGCGCCCAACCGCTTCGAGGCCATGGCCGGCAAGGACGCCGCCGTCGAGACCTCGGGCGCGCTGAAGACGATCGCCGCCTCGCTCACCAAGATCGCCAACGACATCCGCTGGCTGGCCTCGGGACCGCGCTGCGGCATCGGCGAGATCTCGATTCCCAGCCTGCAGCCGGGCAGCTCGATCATGCCGGGCAAGGTCAATCCGGTGATCCCCGAATCGGTCCTGATGGTGGCGGCGCAGGTGGTGGGCAACGACGCGGCGATCACCCTCGCCGGCATGTCCGGAGTCTTCGAGCTCAACGTGATGATGCCGCTGATCGCCTACGATCTGCTGCAATCGATCCAGATCCTGGGCAACGCCTCCCGGCTGCTGGCGGAGAGGTGCGTCGAGGGCATCGAGGCGAACCGCGAGCGCTGTGAAGAGCTGGTCGAGAGGTCGCTCGCCATGGTGACCTCGCTGGTGCCGAAGATCGGCTACGACGCCGCGGCCGAGATCGCCAAGGAGGCGATGCGCACGGGCAAGACGGTGCGCGAGCTGTGCCGCGAGAGGAACGTGCTGCCGGAGGCGGAGCTCGACGAGGCGCTCGATCCCCGGGCGCAGACCGAGGGCGGCATCCACGCGGGCGGCGGCGCCGGCGGCTGATCAGCGGGAGGTCGTATCCCGCCGCCGGCCGATCTCGATGAGCACCAGCAGGGCGAGGCCGGCGAGGAAGACGGCCGAGCCCAGCAGGCGGTCGGAGCGCGAGAGCGAGGCGTTGGGCAGCACGGACGAAGCGTTCAGCGCCAGACCGAGCAGGAGAACGGCCATCAGCAGCCACTCGCCGGGCGACCGGGAGGGGAAGGCGAAGCGCCAGATCCTGCCGCTGCGCCGCGTCCAGAGGGACCAGGCCGTCTCGGGCTCAGCCGCCGGCGGTGGCTCCGCGGGTTGCGGTGCGCGAGCCGGGGGGCCCAGATCCAGGGTGGCGTCGAGGCGTTGGGATGGAGCGGAGGACGGGCGCCGCGCGCGGCGGCGCCGGGTGACCGAGTCGGGGAGAGACGAGGCGCGATGGGGTTCGGCCATGTTCGGGGCCTCCACTCTCCTAGTGACGGCCCGGCCGAGAACATTTCACGACTCCAGGTAAGCAAGAAAAAAGGAGGACGCCCGGGAGGAGGCGCCCGGTTGAGGTATGAGCCTGAGGGAGATCCGTCCTACTTGTGCCTCTCGGTTTTGATCACGCAGCCGGTGCCATCCATTCCCAGGCTCAAGTTCAGGCCTAGACCCTTGCCAACGGAGATAACCAAGGATTGTCCAGGCGCGAGGGTCCACTGGACCGGTCTTATCATTCCCTTGGTGTCGCGAGGCGGGGGGCCCCCGGGCGAGATCTTGACCGTCGTGTCGTCGTCGGCGGCGTCCTTGGTCGCATCATTGGCGGCGCTCTTTTCGGGGTACATGACAGTTTCCTCCCAATGAAAATCCGCCGGCTAGGCGGGCAAGATGAGCTGATGGGCAGATCACTGATTCTCCCGAAGGACTTCGAACTTCGTGGTGAGCGTTTCGGTTCCAGCCGTGACCGCCAGGTCGTAGAGTCCCGTGGTAAGGCGCTGCGCCGGGATCTTCAGGACGAGGGCCGTGCCCCAATCCAGCCGTTTCGGCGTCAGGCCTTTCTTTTCCCATACGGTCCCCTCGGTCTCGCTCTTCACGGCCGCGTCGAACGATCTATAATCCTCCAATCCTTCTAGATCGACTTGGATCTCGACGAGTTCCGCGTTCGCCGGAATGGCGGATTTCTGGACGTCTTCGGCTCCGCGCAGGGTAGCCAGGGAGAGCACGAAGACGGTCTTGACGGGCTCGTGCCGAGAAGCCTGCTCCTCCTGTTGGGGCGTCGTCGGCTCGGGTGGCGGCTGCGGAACTGTCGGCTCAGGTGGCGGCTGCGGAACCGGCTGCTTGGGCGGCGGCTGCAGAACCGGCTGCTTGGGTGGCGGCTGCGGAGGGGGATTCGGCTGGAGGTTGTCTCGCCTCGGCAGGCCGAGTACCAACAGGAGAACTGCGGCGGCGGCCAGAGCGGCCCAACGACTCGTCGTGAGCCGCGGAAACAGGGCGGTACGGCGGCGGAAAGGCACCACGGAAACCGCCGTCCGCTGGGCTTCCCGGGCGGCCGTGTTGAGGGAGCGCGCAAGGGCAAGGCGTCCCTCCCCTGCGGGAGATGAGGCGAGACGGCGGCGCACCTGCTCCTTCTCCGCTGCGGTAAGCTCGCCCCGATCGTAGGCGGCCAGGAGGTCAGCCTCCAGCGCCTCGCAGAGGTCGAAGAGCTCGTCGTCCTCGATCAGCCCCTGTTCGAGGCGGTCCATTTCTTCTTCCGGGAGCTCGCCGAGGAGATAGCTCCTCAGAAGCTCGGTGTTTTGTAGGTCTCCATCCATAAGATCCAGGCCTCCTCCTCTCCAATCTCAATGACGAGTGCTCGCCAACACGAAAACATTTCGCGGGAGAAGGATCCCGTCAGTGTTCGAGATACTTGTGGACACAGCCCTCCAGCTTGCGGCGAACGCGGTGAACCCGGATGCGCAGCGCGTTGAGCTCGATTCCCATCTCCTGGGCGAGAGTCTGCCGGTTCCGGATGTTGTCCTCCCCTTGGTGGTAGCGGAGCATCAGGTCCCTCTCGTTCTCGGCCAGTTTGGCGAGGCACCGGCGAAGGCATTCGAGGAGGGGATCGTCGGCCTCGGGCACAGGCGGAGGTGGAGGCCATCCGCCGCTCTCCAAAGCTCGGCGTTGTCGTGAAGATTGCCGCAGAACCTCCTTGTAGACGAGATGGGCAACGCCACAGAAATACCCATAGGGATCGCTCGACCGGAGCTTGACCCCTTCCGCTATACGGCGCGAGACGCGGTTGATGGTCTCGTCCGCCAGGTCTTCGGGAGCCTCGCACCCACGCCACTCGAAGAGCCGGATGAGCCTGCGACGGATCTCCTCGTAGAGTCTGGCCGCCCGGTCGCGGTCGTCCGGATCGAGCTGCGCGAGGAGCGCCTCGAAACCTTCCTTGGTCAAGCCTCGCGGCTGGCGCGGGGGCTTGCCATTCTTCCCATTCTCGCCATTCCCTCTCGTCACCTCCATTCTCCCTGCAGTGAGAACCCGGCCCAATAGAAGGGCGATCTCCAACTCGGCTTGCGCGCCACTTCGAGCTGTGCCTGACGCAGGGCGGCAGCGGGCGAGAGTCCGTCGCGGAGCATGCCGCGATAGAAGGTCGTCATCAGCTCGGCGGTGGCCCGGTCCTCGACGCTCCACAGGCTGGCGAGCACGCGCGCGGCGCCGGCGTACATGAAGCCGCGCGTCAGTCCCACCAGCCCCTCGCCGCGGATCTCTTTGCCGAGGGCTGTCTGGCAGGCCGAGAGCACGACCAGGTCGGCCCGAAGGCGGAGGCTGTAGATGTCGCTGAGCCGCAAGTATCCATCCTGGTGTTGGCCGTTCTCATCGTAGAGGGACATCACCAGACGCGAGAGCTCCGGACGCTCGGTTTCGATGACACCGTGGGTGGCGAAGTGAACGGTGCGGAAGAGATTCAATCTGCCGTCCGTCACGGCGGACCGCGAGGCGGCACAGCCTACCGCCTTGAAAACCTCTTCCGGAGGAAGGAGCGCCGCGATCGCGTCCGCCTCTTTCCCCGAAGCACGCAGACGGCGAAGATCGGGTTCCACGGTCGATTCCGGAGCCTGGCCTCCCCGCGTTTGTTCCACGGATGTGGATGGCAGCGCGGACGGCCCTTCCGTGCTTGGGCTGTGCGAAATCCGCTTGTCGTCCGGCTCGAAGACCGGATCCGCGAAGATGGCCAGCCTCCGGGGTGCCGGCTGCCGGTCGCGAAGCTCGCGCCGCAGCACGGCCAACACGGAGGCGGAAGGCAGATTCACGATCTCGTGGCCGCTGACGAGAGGTTCTCCAGTCGAGGGGAGAGGCAACGCCGCGAACGGCACGTACTGCAGCGCGCCGTCAGCCACGATCAGCAGCGGACGATCGCCGAGGAGCGGCTCGGCCGGTTGGAGGATCAGCCGGGATAGGTCGCGGGCCACTTCCTCGACTTTGAGGTCGGCGGCGCGCCGCTCCTGCGCCGGAGGGCGCCCGCTGCGTACGGTGAGGAGCTGGTAATAGTCGCGGGCCGCCGCTTCGATCCGCGCACGCCCCGGCAGCTCGAAGCTGGCAAAGGAGTCGGCGGTGACAGCCCAGAGGAAGCTCTTCTCGACACCGAGGGAGTACTCGAGCAGCAGAGCCCCGCCATCCAGCACCTGGCGCTGGATCTCCTCCAGGCTGAGGGGCTGCGCCTGGGTGAGCGCGGCATAGCGAGGGCTGCTCTGGCGCAGCTCCACCTGGGCTCGCCGATACGCATCGAGGGCCTCTTGGAGCCTCCGCCGGGCTTCCGCCAGCTTCTCGGAGTCCGAGTTTTCCTGCTTCAGCAGCTCACGCAGATGGTAGTCGCGGGCGCTGAGGTCCTGCCGGGTTTGCCGCTCTCTTTCGAGGACGGCGGGCTCCGCTCCCAGATCGATCTGGGCTTGCGCTTCGTTCAGGATCTCGAGCAGGCTGCGCGCGCGGGCCCGCTCGCTCGCTCGCAGGGCCTCCGCCGCAAACCCCTCCATCGGCCTTTGTACATGGAGAGCCATCAGGGTGTTCATCTGGAGCTCGTAGATCTCCTGCGTGGAGGCCAGGAAAGAGGTCTTCGTATCCGGGTCGACCAGTCGACCACGCCACAACTCGATCAAGTCGAGGATGGGACGGAGCCGCGAGAGGGTGCCATCCAGGTCGCCGCCTTCCCGGGCCAACCGCGCCAGGTCAAGGTTGATCTCGGCCTCGCGGCCGCGATCTCCCCGCCGGCCGGCGAAGGATAGCGCCTGCAAGAGCTCGGCTTCGGCGGCGGCTTTGTCGCCCAGATCCCGCAGGACGCTTCCCAGCGCGTAATGCGACATGGCCTGCTCTTCCCGCGTTCCGTCCAGGCTGACCGCTTCGCGAGCCCAAGCCGCCGCCTGCGTCGGCTGCTCCCCCCGCAGGAGGAGCGCGAGCCTCGCGAGCGCGAAGACTTGGATTTTCCGATTCCCGATCTGGCGTCCCAAGGCCAAAGCCCGGCTGAGAGAGTCCCGCGCTTCTGCGAGCTCCCGGCGATGGCTGTAGACGTCCGCCAGATTGATCAGGATCGTAGCGGTCATCCCGCGATCACCGGTCGAGACGGTCATGTCCAGGGCGGCCTTGTAACGATCGAAAGCCTTCTCCCATTCACCGAGAACGCGGTGGGTGCCGCCCAGGTTGGTCAGGATTCTGATCTCTGCCGAGCGGTTGGAGGATTGGCGGGCCAGGGTCAGAGCTTGTGTGTAGAGCCCGAGGGCAGTCTGCATCTCACCGAGATGGTCATAACCGATCGCCAGATTGTTCAGCACGTTGAACTCTGTCGTAAGATTTCCGGACTGCTGCGCCTTCTCGAGAGCCTGGCGCTGCAGGTCCACCCCTTGCCGACTCTCGCCCGCTTCGTCGGCGAGCCGGCCGAGGAGGTACAGGTTATCCGCCTGCAGCCCGGCTTCTCCCAACTCGCGGGCCAGGTCGAGCGCCTGATCGTGCGCTGCTCGGGCCTCCTCGGGACGATTGAGATTCCACAAACAGCGTCCGACCCAGGTGAGCGCTTCGGCCTGGAAAACCCTGCTCCGGCGGCTGGTCTGACCGCCCCAGTCCACCGCGGCCTGACGGAAGTCCGCTAATGCCTGGTCGGTTGCCGATTTGTAGCGGAGACGGCCAAGGCGGTAGAGGATCTCCGCGCCCTTTTCCCGGTCGCCCACTTGACGCCAGAGGGTAAGAGCGTGCTCGAAAGATCCGATCCGATCA
Organism: Acidobacteriota bacterium; assembly: GCA_046765915.1. GTDB lineage: Bacteria > Acidobacteriota > Thermoanaerobaculia > Multivoradales > UBA5704 > DATARR01. The sequence continues at coordinate 122,004 of JBKPTH010000003.1, forward strand.
TCCGAGGAGAGGGCGTCCCAGGTAGCCCGGACCGCTGTGGCCCTCACCTGGTCCGCCTCGGTCGGTTTTCTTGGACCCTCGACTCTCAGGAAGTAACGGCCGGAGCCCTCGCCCGAAGCGTTCACCTCGAGCCGGTAGGACCCTGGGTTCGCTGCCACGACAGCGAGCTCCTGAGCGTCATCCGCATAGTCGTCGGGTCCTGGGGAATCCGCCCCGGTCACCAAAGTCCCCGCAGGATCGACAAGTCGAAGCGCGAGCTTGACGCCGTTCTCTTCGGCCACGACCCGCAGGAACTGCCCCGTCCGGAGCTCGAAAGGGTAGACGTGCATCTCGCCGCCGTGGATCTCGCGTTCGATCGGTCGCTGCTGCGCGGTGGAGGCGGCGGTGGGAGAGGGACCTTCCGCGCAGCAGAGCACGGCCGCGAGGAGTCCGAAGAGGAGCCAGAGCGCGCCGCGGCTGAAGAGCGATGCAGATCGGCGAAAAACGGGTGAAGGCGTCATCCTGTCTTCGATACCTGCAACTTCCCCCGAGCGCATCAGAATTAGCGAAGGCACAACCTATTTTATCGCCTCCCGATCATGTCGCGGGACAGAACGGAAAAAGGGCGGAAATGCGGCGAATTCGCGCTAAGCTAGCCCTGTGGAACCGGAGCCGGAGGAGGCGCGGAGCCGCCGCGTCCTGCACTGCGACATGGACTGCTTCTATGCCGCCGTGCATCAGCGGGACGATCCCTCTCTGCGCGGCAAGCCGGTGGTGATCGGCGGCCGGCCGGAGAGCCGCGGCGTGGTGGCCGCCGCGAGCTACGAGGTCCGCCGCTTCGGCGTCCACTCGGCGATGCCTTCCTCGCAAGCCAGGCGGCTCTGCCCGGAGGCGATCTTCATCCCTCCCGACTTCCGCCGCTACTCCCGGGAGTCGGAGAAGATCTTCGCCATCTACCGGGAGATCACCCCGCTGGTGCAGGCGGTGTCGATCGACGAGGCCTATCTCGACGTCACCGACCATCTCGGCGAAGCCGGCAGCGCCACCGCAGTGGCCAAGGAGATCCGGCGGCGGGTGCGCGAGGAGCGTGGGCTCACGGTGAGCGTCGGCGTGGGACCCAACCGTCTCGTCGCCAAGATCGCCTCCGACTTCCACAAGCCCGACGGCTTGACCGTGGTGCGGCCGGAGAAGGTGCAGGCCTTTCTCGATCCGCTGCCGGTGCGCCGGCTCCACGGCGTGGGCCCGGCGACGGAGAAGGCGCTGGCCGAGCTGGAGGTGCGCACGGTCGCCGAGCTGCGCGCCGTGCCGCTGGAAACCCTCTCCGTCCGTTTCGGCAAGCACGGCCGTCTCCTCTTCGAGTTCTCCCGCGGCATCGACGACCGGCCGGTCGAGGTCCATAGCGAGCGCAAGAGCCTGGGGGTGGAGAACACCTATGCCGAGGACCTCACCGATCTCGCCCGCATGGAGGCGGAGGTCGAGCGCATGGCGACGTCGGTGGCCGAGGCCTTGGCGCGCTCCGGCTTCGCGAGCTGCACCGTCACCCTCAAGCTGCGCTATTCCGACTTCACCACCCTCACCCGTTCCCGCACCTTCCCCGTGCCGGTCTACGACGGCGCGGTGATCGCCGAAGTGGCGAAAGACCTGCTGCGCCGCACCGAGGCCTCCTCGCGGCCGGTGCGCCTGCTCGGAGTCACCGCCTCGAACCTGGTGCGCGAGAGGATCGCGCAGTTGACGTTGTTCGCGTGATCCACTTCCTGGCACAAGCCTTGCTCAGGAATCAAACCGCCAGAGGCGATGACAACAAAGAATCGCCTACCGTGTGTGCCTCTGGCCTTTTCTCGACTTCAACCGGCAAGACCGGTTTCAGCATAGGAGGAACGGTCATGTTGCGATGGGCCCTGATCTTCCTGGTGGTGGCGCTGGTCGCGGCCCTCTTCGGCTTCGGCGGCATCGCTTCCGGCGTGGCGGGCATCGCGAAGCTCCTGTTCGTCCTCTTCCTGGTGGTCTTCGTCATCTCGCTGGTGATGGGTCTGGTGCGGCGGGCCTGAACGGCGGGGCGCCGGCGGCCGTAGAATGACCCGATGTTGGAAGCCATCCGGAAGGAGCCTCCCGAGGAGGAGTACCCGCGCCCCGACCTCAGCAAGCTTCGCGAGGTTCTCCAGGGTCCCTTCGGCGTCCGCTCGCTGTCGCTGACCGGCCTGTTCCTGCTGGCCGCTTTTTACACTCTCTACCTCGGCCGGTCTTTCTTCCTTCCCATCACCCTGGCCATCCTGCTCAGTTTCCTGCTCAGCCCCGTCGTGCGCGGCATGAAGAAGCTCCACATCCCGGAAGGGCTGGGCGCCGCGCTGGTGGTCCTGGGACTGCTGGGGATCCTCGGTCTGGGCGTCGTCGAGCTCGCCACCCCCGCCTACGACTGGATGGAGCAGGCGCCGCAGAGCCTGCGCAAGGTGGAGAGGAAGCTCCGCGAGCTCAAGAAGCCCGTGCAGACGATGAGCAAGGCGACCGAGCAGGTGGAGAAGATGACCAAGGTGGCGGCAGGACGGGAGCCGGCCAAGGTGACGGTGACCACCGAGACGCTTGGGCAGAGGGTCTTCAGCCGCGCGACCAACCTCGTCCTCAGCAGCGTGGTGATGTTCATCCTCCTCTACTTCCTGCTCGCCTCGGGGGATCTGTTTCTGCGCAAGCTGATCAAGGTGCTGCCCAGCCTCGCCGACAAGAAGCGGGCCGTCGACATCGCGCGGCAGATCGAGACGGAGGTCTCCACTTATCTCGCCACCATCACGTTGATCAATGGGGTCGTAGGGGTGGCGGTAGGGACGGCCATGTGGCTGATCGGCCTTCCCAACCCGCTGCTGTGGGGGGTGCTGGCGGCGGTCGCCAACTTCATTCCCTATTTGGGCGCCATCACCATGATGTCGGTGCTGGCGATGGTCGGCTTCCTCTCGTTTGACGATCTCGGCCAGGCGTTGCTGGCGCCGGGAGCCTTCATCGTCCTGCACCTGCTCGAGACCTACCTGCTCACCCCTCTGATCCTGGGGCGCCGGTTGACGCTGAACCCGGTGGTGATCTTCCTCGGCTTCACCTTCTGGGGTTGGATCTGGGGGATCACCGGCGCCGTGCTCGCGGTGCCGATCATGGTGGTGATCAAGATCGTCTGCGACCACAGCGAGCCGCTGGCGCCGATCGGGGAGTTTCTGGGGACCTAGACCTCCTCCCCCTCCTCCCAGCGCTCCATGTCGCGCCGCTCCTTCTTGGTGGGACGGCCGGCTCCTCTCTCGCGCAGCGCGGGCGGACGGCGGAGCAGCCGCTGGAAGGGATCGGATTCCGGCCGCGGCGGGCTCTGGTCCTCGTAGAGGGTGCGCGCCTCTTCCTTCGACACCGGCTTGTCGCGCAGCTCCTTGACGATCAGCACGCGGTTCCACTCGCCGAGCTCCACCTCGATGCGGTCGCCGGGGACGAGATTGCGGTGCGGCTTGACGGACTGGCCGTTGACGCGCACGCGGTTGAGATCGACGGCGTGCGTCGCCTGGGTGCGGGTCTTGAACACGCGGGCGACGTGCAGCCATTTGTCGAGGCGGACGGACATGGCGGCAGTGTAGCGGACTGGTACTCTATGGGCCATGCGGATCCCGCCCGAGGAGTTCGAGTCCCTGGTCGAGCAGGCCCTGGACGGGCTGCCCGAGGAGTTCGCCGAGCTGCTGGAGAACGTGGCCGTGATGGTCGAGGACGAGCCCGATCCGGAGGATCTCGAGGCGCTGGGCATGGAGCCGGACGAGGAGCTCCTCGGCCTGTATCAGGGCGTGCCCCTGGCGGAGCGCGATACCTTCTACCAGGCCGCCATGCCCGACCGGGTGATCCTCTACCGCGGTCCGATCGTGCGCAGTTGCGAGAACCGCCGGCAGGTCATCCGCGAGATCCGCGACACGGTGGTGCATGAGCTGGGTCACCACTTCGGCCTCGAGGAAGACGACATGCCGTATTGAGGGCCTTCTAGAACCCCCCCCAATGCGGCGCTCCCGCCGAAGGCTCGCGATCCTGATCCTCGGCCCGCATGCAGGCCTCAGCCTTTGCGCTATCGTACCCTCCCATGAGCGAGCCGCTCGGCCAGCACGAGGAGGAAGTCCTCGGTAAAGCCTACGACGCCCGCCTGATGCGGCGGCTGCTGGGCTACGTGCGCCCCTACCGGCGCATGGCCTTCGGCGCGCTGGCGCTCATCCTCGTCTCCTCGCTCCTGCAGCTCGCCGGGCCGCTGCTGACGGCGGTGGCGATCGACCTGTTCATCCGCCCGCCGGGGCCGCGCTCCCAGCTCGCCACGCCGAGCCAATGGGTGCAGGGCCTGCTGCTGGCGCGCGGCATCGATCCCGGCCAGGTGGCCGCGCAGGGGGTGGCGGTGACCGCCGTCGTCTACGTGGTGGTGCTCGGGTTCGTCTTCGCCGCTCTCTACGCGCAAGGCTACGTGCTGCAGGTGATGGGGCAGTACATCATGTACGACCTGCGCCGGCAGATCTTCGGCCATCTGCAGCGCCTCTCCCTCTCCTTCTACGACCGCAACCCGCTCGGGCGTCTGGTCACCCGCGTCACCACCGACGTGGACGCCTTGAACGAGCTGTTCACCGCCGGCATCGTGTCGATCTTCGGCGACCTGATGCTGCTCGCCGGCATCGTCGCCGTGCTCTTCTGGCTCGACTGGCGGCTGGCCCTGGTGGCGTTCTCGATCGTGCCGCTGCTCCTCCTGCTCACCTCCTGGTTCAAGAGCCGGGTGCGCCAGAGCTTCCGCGAGGTGCGGGTGCGCATCGCCCGCATCAACGCCTTCCTCCAGGAGCACATCGGCGGCATGGCGGTGGTGCAGCTCTTCAACCGCGAGGAGCGCGCCTACCGGGAGTTCTCCGCCGTCAACGAGGCCCACCGCGACGCCAACGTGCGGTCGATCCTCTACTACGCCGTCTTCTTCCCGGGCGTCGAGCTGATCACCGCCATCGGCGTCGCGCTGCTCATCATGGTGGGCGGCGGCCGGGTGATCGCCGGCTTCATCTCGATCGGCGCCCTGATCGCCTTCCTGCAGTACGCCCAGCGCTTCTACCAGCCGCTCTCCGACCTCTCCGAGAAGTACAACATCCTGCAGGGCGCCATGGCCAGCTCCGAGCGCATCTTCCAGCTCCTCGACACGCCGGTGACCATCGCCTCGCCGCCGCGGGCGTACCGGCCCGACGTCGTCCGCGGCGAGATCGAGTTCGACGACGTCTGGTTCTCCTACAAGGAGGGCGAGCCGGTGCTGCGCGGGATCTCTTTTCGGGTGCGCCCCGGCGAGACGCTGGCCGTGGTCGGCCATACCGGCGCCGGCAAGAGCACCCTCGCCAACCTGCTGCTGCGCTTCTACGACGTCGACAAGGGAGCCGTGCGGGTGGACGGCGTGGACGTGCGCGAGTGGGACCTCGCCCGGCTGCGCCGCAGCGTCGCCATGGTGCTGCAGGACGTCTTCCTCTTCGCCGGCTCGGTGGCCGCCAACATCCGGCTGGGGGAGGAGTCGATCGACGACGAGCGGGTGCGCTGGGCGGCCCGGGAGGTCCACGCCCTGCCCTTCATCGAGCACCTGTCCGCCGGTTTCGACACCGCCGTCAAGGAGCGGGGGGCGGGCCTCTCGGTGGGCCAGAAGCAGCTCATCGCCTTCGCCCGCGCCCTGGCCTTCGATCCCAGCATCCTGATCCTGGATGAAGCCACCTCGTCCATCGACACCGAGACCGAGCAGCTCATCCAGATGGCTCTCGACCGCCTGCTCGCCGGGCGCACCAGCGTCGTCATCGCCCACCGCCTGTCGACCATCCAGAAGGCGGACCACATCCTGGTCATGCACAAGGGCGAGATCCGCGAATACGGCACCCACCAGGAGCTGCTCGCCCTGCGCGGCATCTACTACCGGCTGTACCTGTTGCAGTACAAGGAGCAGGAGATGGAGGGAGTTGAGACGTCGCTCTCGGATAAACTGCCGGTATGACGGAGGAGACCGCAACGCTCGTCGCCAGCCTGCGCGAGGCGCTGCGGGGCTCCGCGAGCTGCCTCAGGCTCCCGGGCTCAGGGAGAGTTTCTATCGTATGCCTGTGACGTGCCGTCGTACCTCTACGATGCGCCGTCTTACCGTTATGACGCCTCGTATAACGTTATGCCGGGCCGCGGTACAGCTACGCCGGTTTGTATAGCGCTATGACGGCCGGCAATAGCGTTATGCCGGCTCGTACAGCACTGCGACGAGCCGGCATACCGTTATGACGAGACGCGGGAACGCTATGGCGAAGCGCGGGACTGTTAGACGGGCCGGCATACCGTTACCACAAGCCGTGGGATCGCTAGGATGGAGCGCGGGATCGCTAGGACGAAGCGCGGGAGTGTTATGACGAGCCGGCCTACTCTTACGACAAGCCGCGGGAGCACTAGGATGGAGCGCGGGAGTGTTATGACGGGGCGCGGGACCGTTATGACGAGCCGTCGTAGCTCTGCGACGGAACGTCCTACCGCTACGACCAAATGGAACCAGGATAGAAGGAGACAAAAAAGACGGGGAGCACGACGAGCGCGACCCGCCGTTGTGCGTGATGCCTCCGTAATCGTCACCCTTCGCCATCCCGATTCCGAGAGAACCCCCACGGGATGTACAGATCGATGGACAGATGCCTCTGGGTCTGAGAGAATTGCAGGCATGCGTGAAACCACCTTCACCGAGTTGAGGAACCACGCCAAGATCTTTTTCGACGCCGTTGAGGAGGGCGAGACCGTCCGCGTATACCGCAACGGTCGGCCGGTCGCGGACATCGTTCCGGTCAAGGCGGCGATGCCGGCCTGGAAGAAGCCGCCTCGGACCCGGTTCTCTCTTGGCAGCTTGAGCCTCAGCGATGAGGTTCTGGCTGACCGCGACGAGAGGCGATGAGGGTCTTTTTCGACACCTCCGCGCTGACCAAGCGTTACGTCGAGGAGGTGGGGTCGGAGCAGGTGAGAGCCCTCTGCGCCGAGGCGGATGCCTTGGGGGTCAGCGTCCTCGTCGTCCCCGAGTTGATCTCGACGCTGTGCCGGCTGGTGCGCGAGGGCCGGCTTTCGTTGGAGGACTATCAGAGCTTCAAATCCGCCCTGCAGATCGACCTCGCAGACGCCGATCTCTGTGACCTCTCCCAAACTGCCTTCGAGCAGACCGTCCGCTGTCTCGAGAATCATCCTCTGCGGGCGCTCGATGCCCTTCATGTCGGGAGCGCTCTCGTTTATCAGCCGGACCTTTTCGTCTCCGCAGATCGCCGGCAAGCCAAAGCAGCCGGCCATGAAGGGCTCGCCGTGGTGGACCTCTCTTTGTGACGTTCAAGCCGACTGCATTGGCATACTTCGGCCGCTCTTGGGTCACTCTGGCCAGATCACTTTGAACAGGCCGTCAGGTATCAGGAGTGGTTCCTTGGCATTTCGGAACGCGGCGTTCCAAGCTTCTGGCATCACCGGAAACTCAGAGGGCATCTGATCCCACAGTCCCAACTCCAGAGCGAAAGCTACCGGGCCGTTCTTGACCCGAACCGGCTGGACTCGCTCCAGTGCCGAACGGAACCCTTGCAGAATGTCCGGTGGCACGTCGCCGTCCACGGCGTCGCACCACACCCGGACCTTACCGTCGGGCCGGACGCCTACTACAGCGAGAACACCCTTTGCGGCGGTCCGCTTCGAGGCACCCCAGAATGTGGCAGCCTCACGCTGCAGCGCCTTCATGTAATCCACGAGCGGACCTACGTCCCCTACACGTTCCTCCATTTGCGCGTCAGGGAGGTAGAGGCGAACGCTGTTGAGCTTCACTACGCTACGCTCTTCCGCTCTCGCGAGGCCAGCGCAGAGGATTACGGCCAGCGCGATCACCTTAGTTCGCATCGGCACCTCCATGGGTCGTCTCCGAACCTTAGAACATCACGGCAGCGAGGGGAGCGAGGAGGAGGCTGGCGGCCAGGGAGATCGGCAGGCCGATCAGGAAGCCGCGGAAGTGAAACCAGTAACTTCGGTATCCAGCCAAGCCCTCGGTGCCGGGCAGGACGATGAAGCGCGGTTGAAAACGGACCATGATCAGCCAATCCAGGACGAGCCAGTCGAGCAGGTTGAAGAGGGAGAACATGGTCGCGAGATGGACGAAGGCGGGCAGGAAGCCGACGTCACCGCCGATGATGTCGGGCAGCCGAAGGAATGAGCCGGCCACGAGGGCGAGGAGGACGACCAGGAAGAGGATGCCGGCCGGCAGGCGCTGGCGCCTGGTCCGCTCGCTCATCGGTCCATGCCTGGTGCGGATGTCCGGAGGATAGTCCTGGAGCATGATCTCCGGATTGAAGCGAAGAAGCACCAGGACACCGGCGAAAAGCACCGCCGACAGGATGAACCCCCAGAGCAAGGCGTGTTGGACGATGGGCCAGAGGGGCATGCGGTGGCAAATGCGCGCAAGGCGGAAGCGACGCCGGCAATCTCAGGGAAGGCCGATCACCATGACGTTCCCGTAGGCGGCCGCAAGCCGGCCAAGATCCTCGGTGTCGGTTGTCAGCGCGAGGCCGCCACCTAGCTCGACCGCTGCGGCAATGACGTGAGCATCGGCCAAGTGCTCCGAGCCGACTCGGGCAGCAGCTAGGACACCTCCGACGAGCCTTGCCAGCGGACGATCCGTGTCGCGCACCCGAATCCCTGTCTCGCTAGACAAGCATGCATCAACCAACGCGTTGTGCCGAGGACCACGATAGAGCTCGGCAAGAATCACGCTCGGGACTACGACCTCTCGCCGTAGGCGCACCGCCGCCCGCAACGCGGCGCGAACCTCCAAGCTGCGGCGCTTAGGCTGTCCTGCCAGAGCCGACAGGGCTCCGGCATCGAGCACGACGCAGCGGTTCACCTGAGGAGCCCTACGTACTTTTCGATCAGAGACTCGTCTACCGGTCCGCGCTCCGCGTCAAGCTGGTCGAGCAACTCCACGAGCAGCCGATGGCGGCGACGGCGCTCGAGCTCAGCGCGGACGGCGACGTTGACTTGAGCCGAGAGGCCTTGGTCTTCCCGCTCCAACTCTTCAACCAAGTCTTCGTCCAACGATACCGACACCTTACGTTTGGCTGGATTCATACTCGAAGCGTACCAGAGTAGGAATGACCGGACAACGGACGCCGGGATTCAAGGCAGAGCGGGCTGGAGGTTCATCGTCTGGCTCGATCCAAGCCGCTGGGGATCGCGACGCCGGAGGTTGTGGTGGACCGTAGCGACAGCGCCGCTTCGGAGACGACCCGCCGTCCCCGTGGCCGGCGGCGGGTGTCGTAGAGCGACTGGGTCGTCTCTATGGGACCTTGTCGCGATGGCTCTTCCAGGCGGCGGCCGCGGCGTCGTCTGCGAGGCGCCGGCTTCCGTCGCAGCGGGTGTCGCGCCGCGTGCGCCTTGCCAGCGCCTCGAGCGCGTAGACGCGGGTGCGCAGGTCGCTCGGGTCCTTGCCCCGGGGGGTCAGATACTTCTTGAGCCGCGCGAGATCGGCCGGCAGCCCGAGAGTTCCGGCCATCAGCACCATGCGCTCGCACACCCACCACCAGTAGTCGGCGTCGAGGGGCAGCGTCGCGAAGAGGCGCGAGAACTCGGCGTGGATGGCGGGCGGCGGAGCCGACGCCGGTGTGTCGCTCGGACGCGGGAAGGCCTCGCGCAGGATGTCGGTCGCCGCGTCGGCGCGGGCGTAGCGGCCGATGGCGTCCGAGGATACATACCCGGCCCATTCCTCCGCCACGCGAAGGGGGTGCTCGCCCGACTCCATCACGTTCGCCACGGCGACGAAGTCGACGCTCGACCCTCCCGCGACGCTGCCTTCGACTCCTCCTTCCACGGCGTCGCTGTCCATACTCTCCTCGCGCGGGTCGGCGATGAACTTCTTCTCGTAGACGCGGACGAAGAGCGCCGCGCGCGCCGCCAGCATCGCGGCACGCGCGGCGTCGGCGGGCACGCTCCAGGTCGCGCAGTCCACGAGCGCGAGCGGCGCCGGCGGGCAGGAGCGGTCCTCATCCTCGCCGAGGCGCAGCACGCAATCGCTCGCCGTGGCGCGATCCCCCTCGACGCTCACGTGCAGCAGCCGCAGGTGAGAGCCCATCGGCTGTCCGTCCCCGCCGATCACGACCATCGCGTGACCCGTCCCGCTCAGGGTGGTGGCAGCGAACGGCTCGCCGCGCGCGGCGGTCTCCTCCGCGGGCGGCTCGGCGCCCCACGTGGAGTCGCCGCGATCCTTCCGGATGATCTCGCGGATCCTCGCGGTGACGGCGTCGAAGTCCGGCGGCGCGGCTCCGGCTGCCGCGCTGCACAGCCCCGTGAGGCTCGCGAGCGCGGCGGCGAGGACGACTCGTGGGCGAGGGCTTCTCACGATGTTCATTCTAGACCGCCTTGACGATGGGCCGAGGGCCCGAGATGCGGACGCTGAATTTTCCTCTCTCCCGCCGGCGAACGCGGTATCCTATTCCCGTGCCGTTGCAGTTAGGTCTGTTCGATCTCCCCGCGGAGCCGCCGCGTCCCCCCGGCCGCATCCTGACCGCCGAGGGAGCTCTCGCCGCCGAGGCGTTGCTGATGGAGCGGATTGATTCGCTCCTCGCCGAGGCGCGCCGCGATCCCTCGCTCCTCGCCCGCCCGGTGCGCGTCGTCGTGCCTTCGCGCAGCCTGCGGCTCCATCTGGCCGCCGCCGTGGTCTCGCGCCGCGGCCGCTCGGCCGCCGGCCTGACGATCCAGACGCTGTTCGGCCTCGCCTCCGAGGTCCTCGAGCGCGCCGGCGAGCCGCCGCCGCGGGGTGCGTTCCTGCTCGACGTCCTGGCGCAGCGGGCGGCGTGCGGCGAGCCGGTGCTGCGCCGCGGCCTGGAAGGTCTCCGCGACGGCTTCTCGGCCGTGACGGGCACCGTCCGCGACCTGCTCGACGCCGGCCTCGAGCCGGTGCACGCCGACGCCGCGGAGGAGGCGCTGGCGAGCGACGGCGCACACGCCGGCAGCCGCGCCGAGGTGGAACGGGCGCGGTCCCTGGTGCGCGCCGCCGCCCGCGCCGAGGCCTGGATGCGCGAGCTGCGCCTGGGGCGCGCCTCGACTCTCTTCCGGCGCGCCGCCGAGCTGCTGGAAGACGTCGGGCAGGAGCGCCTGCCGGCGCGGACCATCCTGATCCACGGCTTCGCCGACGCCACCGGCGTGGCGACCGATTTCCTCCAGGCCCTGCTGCGGCGCCGCGGCGCCTGGCTGATCCTCGACCGGCCGCCGAAGCCCGAGGGGGGAGGCGCGGAGCGGGCCTTCACCGAGCGCTTCGCCGAACGCCTCGCGCTGTCCACCGGCATCGAGGCGGCGGCCCCCGCCAGGAACCTCGGGGGAGTGCCACGCGTCGAGGCGTTCGAGGCGGTCGGCGCCGAAGCCGAGTGC
>JBKPTH010000004.1:0-126607 GCA_046765915.1 Acidobacteriota bacterium
AAGAACACCAAGAATCTGCTCTCCATAGCGCCCTACCAGCGGCACCACCATCACCTGACCTCCTGGACCCGTGCCGACTGCCCTTACAACGGTCCTCAGGCCAGCTTACCCCTGTTTGGTTCCGGCTCGGCCGGGTTAGGACCCAAGAGCAACGTGCAGATCACCGACGGCGAGGTGACGCTGCGCCCCGTCGAGGAGCTGACGGAGATCCTCCGCTACGCGCGCGCGATCGGCGTCATCCCCATGGTAATGACCCACGGCGACAACCTCCGCCGCCGGCCCGGCCTGCTGGAGCGGCTGATGACGGAGGGAGGCCTGACCGAGATCTCCATCCACGTCGACATCACGCAGCGCGGCCGCGACGGCTACCGCCTGCCGAAGTCGGAGCTGGAGCTGATGCCGCTACGCGACGAATTCGCGGCCATGGTCCGCGCCGCGCGCCGGCGCACGGGACGCCCGTTGCGCGCCGCCATGACGCTGACCGTGACGCGCGACAACCTCCCCCAGATCGCCGACGTCGTACGCTGGCTGGTGCGCCACCGCGACGCCTTCGGCCTCGTCAGCTTCCAGCCGCTCGCCCAGGTGGGACGGACGCGCAGGAACGAGCAGGGAGTGACGGCGGACGCCCTATGGCGCGAGGTCGGCCGGGCCACGGCCGATTACGGACTGGCGCTGGACGGCACGGGGCCGATGCATTTCGGCCACACCGAATGCACGCGCTTCGTGCCCCTCCTGGCGCTGGAGCGTCCGGGCGAGGAGCCGCGGCTCTTCCGCGCCTTCCGCGACGAGCCCGAGGACGTGGACATCATGCGCGAGCTCTTCGCGCGCGGCCTGGGCGGAGCCGCTTTCCGGGACGACCGTCCCGCCGAGAAGGCCGCCCGCTTCCTCGGCATGGTGCGCATCGCGCCGGGATTCCTGCTCGGCCGCGCGCGGCGCTGGGCGGACGATCGCTGCCGCCGCGAGGCGGGCCTCTCGCTGCGGCGCCTGTGCCTCGACAGCCTGCGGGGGCGTCTCCGGCTCGACGGCCTCACCCTCACCAGCCACCACTTCATGAGCCCGGAAGAGACGCGCACGCCCGTCGGCCGCGAGCGGCTCGCGGCCTGCGTCTTCCGCCTGCCCTACCGCGGCGAGATGGTGCCCATGTGCCGGATGAACGCCGAGGGCGTGCGCGAGCGCTTCTACGCCGAGATCCTCGCCGGGGGCGCCTCCGGATAAGGGCCTGCTACCAGGAAAACGCCACGTTCGCCAGCGCCCGCCGCGACATCAGGTCGCCGCCGAAGGACTCCCAGTGCTCCTTGTCGAGCAGGTTGCTGACGTCCAGGCCGACCTGCCAGTTGTCGTTGAGCTTGAACATCAGCCCCAGGTCCACCAGGCTGTACGAGGGCACGTCGCCGACGAAGACGCCGGCCGCCCAGGGGAAGCCGTCCACCCAGCGGTACTTCACCAAGCCGGTCCAGCGGTCGCCGTTGTAGGTGACGCCGGCGGAGGCCTTGTTCTCCGGCGCGTTCGGCAGGAGCTGGTCGCGCTCGTTCTTCTCCTTGACCGTGAAGTCGAACCAGGAGTAGCTGAAGTCCACCAGCCAGCGGTTGGTGGCGTAGTAGTTGAACGCCACGTCCACGCCCTGGGTGTCCACCTTGCCGGCGTTGGCATAGGAGAACACCAGCGCCGGCCGGCCGTTGACGTTGGCCAGGCCGGCGAAGTTCGGCCCCAGGCCGGCCCGCAGGGTGCCGATCACCTGCGCCGCCACCGGCGCCGGCAGGAACGACGGCGGCGTATAGGGCGCGAAGGCGGAATTGACCCCGGGCAGCAGGTCGGTGACGAAGTTCTCCAACCGGCTCTTGTAATAGTCGATCGTCAGGTAGAGCTTGCTGCCGAAGATGCCGTTGTAGCCCGCCTCGTAGCTGGTGATCTCCTCGACGGTGAGGTCGTTGTTGCCGCGGGCGAGCAGCGGGATGCTGCGCAGGCCGAGCGTCTGGCCGCCGAGGAAGGGCGCCAGGGCGTCCTCCAGCGGCGCGAAGGCGGTGATCGGCGCGCCGGCGGGCGCCTGCAGGAAGAACTCCGAGTAGTTGGGCACCTGGAAGGCTTCGTTGTAGGTGAAGCGCAGCGTCTGGGTGGGCGTCGCGGCGATGACCAGCGAGCCCTTGGGCGAGAACTGCGTGTCGTGCAGCGTGCTGTCGTCCACCCGCGCCGCTACCACGCCCTTGAGCCGGGAGGTGAAGTTGTACTCGAGCTGGCCGAAGGCGGCCTGCGCGTGCTCGTCCTTCTTCGAATCCATCAGCGTCTGCACGCCGGCGTTGTTGGCGGTGTCCACCTTCTGCTGGCGGTAGGCGACGCCGCCCACGGCGAAGCCCTTGCCGCCCGCGAAGCCGGCGTTGCCCTGGATCTCGGAATTGAAGTTCGAGGAGTCCTCGAACAGGTGGGCGCCCGAGGAGAGGGCGATCTGGTCCTCGGCCTTGCGCTTGTCGTAGCTGCTGAGGAAGTTCCAGTGCAGGGTGCTGAAGTTCACCCGGCCCCAGGGCCGGTTGACGTCCGTCACCTGCACGCGGCCGATGCCGGTGACGAAAGTCGGACCTTCGAGGCTCGCCGTGCCGCCCTCGATCGTCAGCGTCGAGCTCTCGCCGAAGTAGCGGTCGAGCCGCAGGCCGCCGAAGCCGATCTTCACCTGATCCTTCGCCAGCGGGATGGCCTCGCGCCGCAGGCAGTTCGTCTGCGCCGCGGAGAGGCAGAGCGTGGAGTACTCCACCTTGGCGTTGCGGGAACGGGTGAAGTCGTCGCTCTGGGTATAGCCGCCCATCAGCTTCCAGCCCCAATCGCCGGTGGTGCCGGCGTAGCGGATCTCACCGCGCCGCGTGTCGAGCTCGCCGCCGGTCAAGCGGATCTTGCCGCCCTCGCTGCCGCGGGGCGAGCGGGTCGTCATGTTGAGCACGCCGCTGAAGGCGTTGGCGCCGTAGAGCGCCGAGCCCGGACCGCGCACCAGCTCGACGCTCGCCAGCTCATCCATGGGAAACGAGATCGCCGCCCACTCCTGCGAGCCGAGGAAGGGCACGGAGGGGTCGCGGCCGTCGATCAGCGTCAGGATGCGGCGGTTGAGCGAGCTGTTGAAGCCGCGGGTGTTGAAGTTGGTGTCGTAAAGGCCGCTCTGGGTGAAGTCCACCCCCGGAGAGAACTCGAGGAGCTTCGGCACCTGGCCGCTCGACGCCTTCATCTCGATATCTTCCTGCGGCACCACGGTCACCGCCGCCGGCGCCTCGGTGATCCGCTCCTCCCGGCGCGACACCGAGGTGACGGTGATCGTCTCGGCGAAGCTGACGTCCCAGTCGACCGTCTTGTCGACGGTGCGGGGAGCTTCCGCCGACACGATGACTCCCTGCTCGGTAACCGTGTGATCGCTGAGCGAGAAGGTCAGCGCATACGTGCCCGGCGGCACGCCTTCGATCACGTAGGCACCCGACGAGTCGGTCAGCGCCGAACGGTTCAAATCCTCGACCCGGACCGTGACGCCGGCGAGCGGCGTGCCGTCCTGCCGGGTGACCTTGCCTTCGATGCGGCCGGTGCCTTGGGCCAGCGCCAGCCCGGCGCCGAGCAGAAGGAGACTGAGGGCGACGACGAGAATCCGCTTTCCGTCCATGAGGACCTCCACCGAAAGAAGGTGGCGACAGATGCACCGGTCCGCTTCCCGAAATTACGAGAAAAACGGAAATCCGGCGCGGCTGCCCGCCGGAGAACGCTCGAAAAACAGGGACAAAAACGAGCCTTTTTACCTCTCGCGGCGGCTTGAAGTCAAGGCGCGGAGCGGCGTGGAAGGTGCTAGGGTAGTGTCGTTCTCCCGTTCACCGGGAGACTCCCGAACATCCATGAAAGCCGTCGCAGGAAGTCGAGCGGAGTGAGGATCCAGCCGGAGCCGCGTCCCGTCTACAGCCGCGCCCTGCTGCTGCCCGGCCCCCTGCCGCCGCTGTCGCACTTCGGCGTCACCCTGCTGCGGTACTCCGTCGGCACCGGCCTGCGCTATGCGCTCTACCATCTCGGGCTGCCCATGCCGGAGTCGCCGCCGGTGAAGATCATCCGCCTGCGTCTCTATCTCGACGCCAAGGCGCTGCGCTCCCTGCTCACCCGCGAGCCCGACGGCGCCGACGTGGTGGCCGCGCTGCTGGAGCCGGGCGAGATCGGATCGCTGCCCGCCACCGCCCGTTCCCTCTCGGCGGCCCTCTCCTTCCACCGCATGCGGATGCTGCCCTTCCGGGTCCCCGCCCACCGCGCCGCCGAGCTGCGGGGAGACGAGACGCCGGAGGAGCTCTGGCGGCGCTTCCGCGAGCGCCTGACGCGCGTGCTCAACCGCACCAACGACGCGCTGCTCGCCGATCTCATCTCCTCGATCGACCGGCGGACGTTGCGCGCCCGCGGCGAGGACGTGCCGCCCGTGCTCAGCCGGGGGGCCTGGAACCTGCGCACCCGCGGCCGCGGTGACCTCCGCCGCTTCGGCCTGCCGGATCCGCTGCTCCCCTGCTGGGCGGCCGAGCCCGACCTCGCCTTCGCCGCCCGCCACGCGCTGGAGCCCCACCCGCTGCCCGGCCACGACCGTTACCGCGGCCGCTTTCGCGAGGCCTGGCGCGCCGCGCTGGGACAGCTCGCGCCGCTCTACCGCGCCCTCGCCCGCAACGCCGCCGAACGCGGCTTCCTCGCCGAGCCGTGCGACGCCTTCTTCCTTCCTCTCGACGCGGCGGAAGACCTCGCCGCCTCCCACAAGCCCGCCTGGATCGAGGACGCCGTGCGCGGCAACCGCGCCGAGTACGACAGCCTGCGCAAGGCCGCCGAGCCGCTCGATCAGATGAGCGAGAAGCAGGAGATGGGCTCCACCGCCGGCGAGCGGCCGGAGTGGGCGTGGACGCCTCTTCTGCCGCTGCCATGAGGCTCCGCATCCCCTCTCTCGCCGCCCTCCGCCGGCTGCTGCGCAGGCACCCGCGGCTCCGCCGCACGGTCTACGTCCTCGGCGGGGCGCTCGGCTTGCTTTTCGTCGTCACCGTCTGGCTGCTCTTCCCGTACCTGCGGGCCTTCGGCGATATCGGCGCCGGGCCGGAGAACGCGCCGTCGCGGCTCTACGGCGCCCCTCCCGTGGTACGGCTGGGGGCGGAGATGAGAGCGTCCGATCTCGCCGCGGAGCTGGAGGGGCTGGGCTATCACGCCTCCGGCGGCGCGGCGCTCGCGCCCGGACGGTTCCGCGCCGGCGGCGATCTGCTCGCCGCGCGGCTGCGCCGGCACATGACCGCGCGCGGGCCGGTCCGCGGCCAGCTCCTGGTGGTCCGCTTCCGGCGCGGCGAGGTGGCCGATCTGCGGCTGGACGGCCAGCCGGTCGAGCAGGCCGAGCTCGAGGCGCCCGTCCTCGCCAGCTATTACGACGAGGAGTCGCGGGAGCGCTGGCCGGTGCGCGTGCGCGAGCTGCCCGAGCACGTGGTGCAGGCCGTGCTCGCCGCCGAGGACGCCTCCTTCTACTGGCATCCCGGCGTCTCGCCCACCGGCATCGCCCGCGCCCTGCTGGTCAACCTCCGCCGCGGCGAGGTGGCCCAGGGCGGCAGCACGCTCACCCAGCAGCTCGTCAAGAACGCCTTCCTGACCTCCGACCGCAGCCTCTTCCGCAAGATCCGCGAGGCCGTGATCGCCGTCGCCGTCGAGGCCAACCACACCAAGCGGAGCATCCTCCAGGGCTATCTCAACGGCATCTACCTCGGCGGCGCCGGCGGCATCCAGTACTACGGCATCGGCTCCGCCGCCCGCGCCTACTTCGGCAAGGACGCCACGGAGCTGAGCCTGGAGGAGGCCGCCGTCATCGCGGGGATGATCAAATCGCCCGCCTTCTACTCGCCGCTCCTCCATGCGGACCGCGCGCGGCAGCGGCGGGACGAAGTGCTGCGCCGCATGGCCGACCTGGGCTGGATCGACGCCGCCCGCCTGCAGCAGGCCCTCGCCGCGCCGGTGGAAACCGCGCCCATGCTCCTCGGCGGCCGGCCGGCGCCCCATTTCGCCGACGCCATGGCCGTCGAGGCCCGCGAGCGCTTCGGCCTGCGCCGGCTCGGCAACCGCGGCCACCACCTCTTCTCCACCCTCTCGCTGCGCGATCAGGAGATCGCCCGGAAAGCGGTGGCCGACGTGCTCGGCGATCTCGACCGCCGGCGCCGCCGGGAGGCCGAGCCATTGGAGGCCGCGCTGATCTCCGCCGATCCCCGCTCCGGCGCCATCCTCGCCTACATCGGCGGCCAGGACTACGCGCGCAGCGAGTTCGACCGCGTCTCGCAGGCCCATCGCCAGGCCGGGAGCTGCTTCAAGCCGATCGTGCTGGTGACGGGCCTGGAGAGCGGCCGCATCTCGCCCGCCACCAAGCTCCGCGACGAGCCCCTGACCCTCAGGACCGGCTCTCAACGCTGGACCCCGCGCAACGCCGACGGCGCCTTCCGCGGCTGGATCACCACCCGCACCGCCGTCGAGCAGAGCCGCAACGTGCCGCTCGTCCGCCTCGCCATGGACCTCGGGCTCGACAAGGTGGCGGCCACGGCCCGCCGCATGGGCATCGGCTCGCCAATGGACGAGGTGCCGGCCCTGGCGCTGGGCGCCGCCGCGGTGACGCCGCGCGAGGTGGCCACCGTCTATGCCACCCTGGCGAGCGGCGGCGTACGGCCGGTGCTGCACGGCCTCGCCACGGTGCTCGACGCCGAAGACCGGGCCGTGCAGGAAGCCGGGCCCAAGGGGCCGGAACGCGTGCTCTCGCCACAGGTGGCCTTCATCGCCACCTCCGTGCTCGAAGGCGTGGTCGAGAGCGGCACCGCCCGCGGCGTGCGGCGCTACGGCATCCCCGGCCCCCTCGCCGGCAAGACCGGCACCACCAACGAGGCGCGCGACAGTTGGTTCGCCGGCTACCGGCCCGACCGCGTCACCGTCGTCTGGGTGGGGCGCGACAATCCGGGCGCCACCTCGCTCTCCGGCTCGCGCGCCGCCCTTCCCATCTGGGGCCGCTACATGAAGGCGGCTTTGCGCGGCGCCGAGCCTCCCGGATTCGCCGAGCCTCCTGGACTGGAGCACGCCGTCGTCTGCCGCGAGAGCGGCCTGCTCGCCCGTTCGGACTGCCCCTCGCGCATCGGCGAGGTGTTCCTGCGCGGCCAGAAGCCCACCAGGGTCTGCGACCTGTCGCACGAACGCTTCTTCGAGGAGGAGCCGCACGGCTTCGGCCTCCGCTTCAGCACCTGGCTCAAGAACCGGCTGACCAAGATCTTCGGTCCGGACGGCGGCGGGAACGAGGAGCGGCCGGAGGAGGAAGAGCCGGAGCAGCCGCAGCCGCCGTAGGGCCGCCCCTACATAGAGGCGCGCAGCCGCAGGAGCGTCTCGTCGTTCGGGTTCCTCCGCAGGGCTTCACTGACCACGGAGCTGGCCTCCGATCTCCGGCCGCTGCCGGCAAGGGCGGTGGCGTAGAGGGCTACCACCTGGGGCTCGTCCGGACGCCGCTCGTAGGCGGTGGCGCAGTCCTCCAGGGCCGCCGGCAAATCACGCAGCACGAGATGGGCAGCGCAGCGCTGGCGGTAGAGCAGCGGTTCTCCCGGCATGCTCTTCAGAGCCTCGGTCGCGAGCTCGACCACGGCGTCAGGATGGCCGAGCTGCCCCACGACCGCCAGGTACTCGATCAGGTAGTTGGCCGGAAAATCGCGCAGCAAGAGCCGCTGCAGAAAGGCCAGGGGAGAGACGAGCCCCGCGGGCTGGACGAAAGGAACCGAGGTCTTCCCAGATCCCGGCAGGCGGAGCCGCACCGCCGGCTGCACGCCGGGAGCGTCCCGCACGTAGATGACGGCGAGCGGATCGAGATAGACGAGGCGCCAGCGCGGATCCCGCGCCAGGGCCTGCCCCAGCGGCGAGCGCACCGTCTTCGAGAAGTTGCCGAGCACCACCGTGCGGAAGCCGTGTCGCCGCGCCGCCTCCTCGAAACGGGCAGGCGAGCCCACCATCTCCGTATAGCGCACCACGACCGCGGGATCGAGCACCCGGGCGTCGATGAACAGGCGGTACTTGGGATAGAGGCGCGCGCCGAGGTACGCGCCGATCAGGTAATCGTTGAAGATCGGGCCCGGGAGTTGGTGATCGAGGATGAAGCTCGCGGCCTGCGGACAGGCGATCGACGGACGGAGGGTGAAGAAGCCGCGGGACTGTCCGCCGTCGAATCCCGGACGGGCGACGCGCAAGCTGATCGCGGCGGCGAGGAGCACGGCGCCGAGAAGCCCGGCCGCCGCCGCGTAGCGCCATCTTGCCGCAGCGCGGACCTCGGCGGCCTTGGCCTTCCGCTTGCGCTTGGGCTCGGGCGTCGGCCGCCGCGCCTCCCGCTCGGCGAGATTGCCGAGTAGCACGAGCGCGGCGCTCAAGCCGAGGCCCGGCAGATGCCGCACGGCGGTCGCGCCGAGAACGGCCATCCCAAGGAGGAAGAGGAAGCGCCCCACCGGCCGCCGCCGGCGCACGACGGCGAAGCTCGCGAGCCCCACGCCCACGGCCAGCACGTAGAGCCAGGGCAGGCTGGGATCGGTGGCGGCGGCCTGGAATGGGCTCTGCCATTCCGTGATGAGCATCTTTCCGGACTCGCCGACCGGCTGCACCGACTCCGAGCCGGTGACGAAGGCGAAAGGCGCCAGCCGCTCGCGGAACAGCCGCGGGTCCGCGACCGCCAGCAGGAAGAGCACCGCTGGGAACCACAGCGGCGGATGGGCGCGAGACGCCGCCCTTTGCTTGCCGAGCCGCGCCTCCAGCCAGCCGCCGGCGCTATAGCAGAGCGCGACGAAGACGCCGAGCGGATAACCGCCGTGGAGATTGGCCCACAGCACCTGCAGCGCCCCGAGCACCGCTCCGCGCTTCCACGTGAACAGCGTCCCCGGATCGAGCAGGCGATAGAAGACCGCCAGCATCAGCCAGGTGGCGACCTCGGCCTTGCCGCAGAGGCGCGGTCCGATCGTCACCAGGAAGAGCGTCACGGCGAGAGCGTTCACCAGCCCCCAGCGATCGATGCGCGCGGTCGTATAGACGATGGCGCACAGCGCGCAGGCGAGGAGGGCATGGAAGACCACCACGCCGCCGAGGCCCGCCAAGCGGTCGACGAGCGCGACGAGCACCGTCCACAGCCAGGAGTGATAGACCCAGCCGATCCCGTGGCCCGCCGTGTAAAGGAAGGGGTCCTCGCTCGGGAACCGCCTGTGCTCGAGGAGATAGCGCCCGGAGCTCAGGTACCACCAGAAATCCAGGTTCCACAGGTAGCTCAGCGTCAGCGACGCCGTCACGGCGAGGATGGGCGCGAGGAGCAGGAGCCACTGCCAGCGGAGCCACCAAGCTCGTTTCGGCTCTCGCGGACCCTCCTCCGGGGTTGGAGCAGCCTTGGAAGGCCTCATTTCGCGAACATACAACACCCGGCCGCTGTGAATCGGTATTTACGGGCCGGCGGCGAGTCGATGAGGAGCTTGTCAGCTACGGGTGAGGAGTTAGGGTCACCACGCTCAAAACTGGGATTCGGCGCTTGCCTTCCATCCGATCAGGACCGTAGTAGAAGAATACCCGGTAAGCCCCTGGTGTATGTTGCTGGACGTAGGCTTCGAAGACCTCCTCTCCATTCGGTCCCCGGAGCGATTTGAACTTGTGGGTCTGCAAAGAGGGATGCCGCGGATTCGTCTCCAGGAGCGAGAGAGTCTTGCGGACCTGCTTGAGAAGACCCTGTTGGTGAGGATGCTTCTCTAACTCTTCGAGGATAGCCGCAGCCTCGGGGGTAAACCGGAGCTTGCGGTTCATTCCTCGTCAGCGTACCGCGCGAACGAGCCGAGGGAGATGGTTTTGCCTTCTGCAGCCTGCTGAAGGCCCCGACGCACGGAGGCGAGCGCCTCTGGATTGCGATAGAGCCAAGCCTCCGAGGCCGGAACGGAGACCTGCGGATCGAGCACGATCTGCCCGCTGTCATTGCGGTACACATTGAAGCGGACGTCTTCATCGAGCCCGGTCAAAGCCTTGCCCAGCGTCACTCGCTTCTTGGCATCCGGGCGGACGTCCCTAGCGATCAGCACGAGGCGTTCCTTTTCCTCGGGTCTTGCCATGCACCTAGGATATGGGGAAATGGGCGACGTGTTCAAGTGGGAACTGCCCACCCTGGGAAAGGGGTCTCACGCGAAGATCCGCGGCACCGCCACCATCGGAGGCAGCTCCTCCGACGTCAGCACGTTTCCGTCCCGATCCAGATAACGGCCTTGGCCGATGTCGAGGAGGCAGCGGTTGCGGCCCAGGCGCTTGGCTTCGTAGAGGGCTTCGTCGGCGAAGAGGATCAGCTCGCCGGCGGTCTTGACGTAGAGCTCGGGGAAGGAGGCGACGCCGGCGCTCAGATTCAGGGGGAGGCGCCGGCCTTCGACTTCGAACTCCAGCGTCTCGACGGCGCGGCGCAGGCGCTCGGCCATGGCCAGCGCGGCCTCGCCGGCCGTGTCTTCCAGCAGCAGGACGAACTCCTCGCCGCCATAGCGGCAGCAGAGATCCCCTTCGCGGCGCGTCTCCTTGAGCACCCCCGCGATGGCGACCAGGGCGGCGTCGCCGGCCGGGTGGCCGAAGGTGTCGTTGATGCGCTTGAAGTGGTCGAGGTCGCAGAGGATCACGGCCATGGCGCCGCCGGACTCGCAGCAGCGCCGGTGCGCCTCATGGAGCCGCCGCTCCAGGAGCCGCCGCATGGCAAGGCCGGTGAGTGGATCCTCGCGGGCCTCGCGATCGAGGAAGCAGCGCTGGACGGAAAGGCTCATCTGCGGCAGCAGGCGGTCCAGCAACTCGACTTCCCGCGGCTCGACGCGGCGCGGATCGCACCACAGGCGGACGCGGCCGAGCACGGTGCCTTCCGGACGCGAGCGGAGCTGCCGTTCCAGGATCTGCCACGGCGTGCGGCGATGGAAGCCGGGCAGGGCGGGCGCGAAGCGTTCCGGCTCCGGGACTCCCTCGCCGAGCGTCTCGGAGTCCGGGCCCCACCACCAGCTCTGGAACTCGCTGCCCGGAGTGAGCACCTCGAACTGGAACCAGGAGAAGCTCGGCACCACCCGCGAGCACTCGATGCGGATGCGCTCGGCGAGGGCCGTCATCTCCTCCGTCGGGGTGCTCATGCGCTGGCCGGCGCGGCGCAGCGTCTCCAGATCGTGAGCGCGGTTCTGCGCCCTTTCGCGCAGCAATCCGTGGCGGGTGGCCTCCACGGCGAGCCCGGCGAAGCAGAGGACGAGGAAGGCAGCGAGAGGCCAGCCGGCCCTGTCGCCGACGAACAGCAGCGCGCCGCCGGCGAGCCAGCCGCCCACGTCGAGGGAGAGCGGCAGGAAGATCTGGCTCCAGCGTAGCGGCGCCTCCGGCCGGCGGATCTTGCGGTCGGCCACCTCCAGGCCGATCCAGACGAGGAAGTAGGCTTCGGCCGCGGCAGCCAGGACGGCGGGGGTCTGCCACCTCTCGAGCAGCCACACCCACGCGCAGCCCGCGGCGAGGGACGCCAGCGCGGCGCGCCCGGTGATCTCGAGGATGCGCGGCAGGAGATCCCGCCGTTCGGGAGGCGGGAACGCTCCGATGCGGCGCACGATGCGCAGCGACAGCTCGGCGATGAGGACCGCGGAAGCCGCCAGCACCGCGGCCGGCGCCGCCCCGGAAAGCCGCAAGGCCGCCGGCAGGATCATCGCGCCCAGTCCGAGCGTGGTGCTCCCCGCGGCCGGCCGGTAGCAGCACAGGACGGCGCCCGCCAGCAGCAGGATCACCAGCAACACGGCCGGCATCGGAGCCGAAGGCGCCATCACCGCCACCCGATAGGAGATGACGAGCGCCACGGCACCGCCCGCGATGGGCAGCAGGGACGCCCAGAGGTCGCGGGGCGAGCGGGTGCGCTTCATGGGATGGAGATCGATCCTGTGGAGGATGGTAGCGCAAGACGGGGGTCAGCCCTAAGTCGCCGGTCTGCGCTCCAACCTGCCACCGCCCGTCTGAAGAGGCAACTATCTGAGATCCCTCACCCCCGGCAACACCCCAAACCCCTCCGCCTCCCCCACCCCCGCCAGAATCGCCTCCGCGACCGCCCGCTCGGCGAGCATGCCGATCTGGTTGACGTGCGCCTTGCGCTCTCCCGAGGAGAGGACGACGACGAGATCGCCGTCGTAGAGGGAGAGGGCGGGCGAAAGGGTGCGGTAGAAGCCGCCGAAGGCCATGTGGCAGACCTTGAGCGCCGCGGGCTTGAGGAGGGCGGCGTCGGTCATCACCACGGCGAGGGTGGTGTTGCCCTCCCAGGGATGGGCGGCTTCGGGCGCCAGGTTGGCGAGCACGCGTTCCGCCGAGGCAAGCTCGCGCGAATCCGGCGCCGTGCGGCAGCCGGCGAGGAGGGTACCGTCGAGCCGGCGGACGTCGCCGAAGGCGTTCACGGCCACCGCGGCGGCGACGGTGGGTCCGCCGGACACCGTCAGGCTGGCGAAGCCGAAGCCGCCCTTCATGCCGTTGGCCGGACCGAGCGCCTTGCCGACGGTGGCGCCGGTGCCCGCGCCCACGCTCCCCACCACGACCGGTCCCTGGCCGGCGGCGGCCAAGGCGGCTTCGACCACACCGCGTCCGGGCGCGACCGGTTTCCCCACGTTCAGGTCGAAGAGGATGGCCGTGGGGACGAGCGGCACCGGGACGATGCCGGTCTGGAAGCCATGGCCGCGTTGCGCGAGCCAATCCACCACCGCATCGGCGGCCGAGAGGCCGTAGCCGCTGCCGCCGGCGAGCACCACCGCGTGCGCCTTGCTGGCCACGTGCTGGCCGGAGACCAGCGAGTCGAACTGCCGGGTGCCGGTGGCCGAGCCCCGCACCTCCGCCGCCGCCAGAGCGCCCTCGGGGCAGAGGATGACCGTGACGCCGGTCAGCGCCTCGCGGTCCGTGCCGTGGCCGAGGGCGAAGCCCGGGAGGGTTAGGGTGCGGGTGGGGGGTGGGAGGGGGTTCATAGGAGGTGGGGGCATTGTAGCTGGCCCCGGGCTCCCGCCCCGGGGCTACCGAAACGTCGCCCAGAGGGCGATTCGCTTCAGAGAAGCGACGTTTCGATAGCCCGGTGCGGGAGCGCCGGGCTTGGGAGGCGCCTTGCCACCACCCCCCCTCCCCGTCTATCCTGTCGTGCCCCAGAGCGGTCTGGCCGTCGATCCATAACCCATGTCAGAACCCAAAGAACCCTCCGCCGTCGCCTGGGACTGGTTCGCCCGCATCGCCCGCGAGCAGGAGGCCCCTGCCCGCGAGGCGGCCGCGAACCGCAGGAAAGGCGCCATCGGCGGCGTCATCGGCCTGGCGGCCGCGCTGGCGGTCTTCCTCCTCGACCGGCCGGTCGCGGCGATGGTCATCGCCGGCATCGCCGTTCTGATCTTTCTGATCGCCATGGCCTCGCCCCTGGGTCTCTACAAGACGCTCGCGCGCGGGCTGGACCGCTTCGCTCACGCGGTGGGAGCCGGCGTCACCTGGGTGCTGATGACGATCCTCTACTATCTCGTCTTCCTGCCGATCGGGGCGTTCATGCGGGCGCGGCGCAAGCTCGCCATCTCGCGCGGCGCCGACCCGCGCCTGCCGTCCTACTGGATCTCGACCGAGGAGCGCGCGCGGACCGCCGAGTCCTACCGCAAGCAGTTCTAGCCGTGAAGCTGCTCGGCATCAGTTGCTACTACCACGACTCGGCCGCCTGCCTGGTGGACGCGGGACGCATCGTCGCCGCCGCCCAGGAGGAGCGCTTCACGCGCAAGAAGCACGACGAGGGCTTCCCCTTCCACGCCGTGCGCTACTGCCTGGCCGAGGGCGGCGTGGGCCCGGGGGAGCTCGACGGCGTCGTCTTCTACGACAAGCCGTTGCTCAAGTTCCACCGCATCCTGGAGACCTATCTCGCGGTGGCGCCCAAGGGGCTGCGCTCGGCGGTGATGGCGCTGCCGGTGTGGCTGCGCGAGAAGCTGTGGATCCCGCCGCAGATCCAGGACGCGCTCGAGCGCTGCGGCGTCGGCGAGGCGAAGGAGATCTACTTCACCGAGCACCACGAGTCGCACGCCGCGTCGGCCTTCTATCCCTCGCCCTTCGAAGAGGCGGCGGTATTGACGCTCGACGGCGTCGGAGAATGGGCGACGACGACGATCGGCGTCGGCGAGGGCCACAAGCTGCGGCTGCTGCGCGAGATCACCTTCCCGCACTCGCTCGGCCTCCTCTACTCGGCGTTCACCTACTTCACCGGCTTCCGCGTCAACTCGGGCGAGTACAAGCTGATGGGGCTCGCGCCCTATGGCGAGGGCCGGTTCACGGACGCCATCCGGCGGGAGCTGGTGGACGTGCGCGACGACGGCTCGTTCCGCATGAACATGGACTACTTCGGCTACCTCGACGGCCTCGAGATGACTACGGACAAGTTCGCGGCGCTGTTCGGCGGGCCGCCGCGCCAGCCGGAGTCGCCGATCACCCAGCGGGAGATGGACCTTGCCAGGTCGATCCAGGAGGTCACCGAGGAGATCGTCCTCAAGCTCGCCCGCACGGCCCGCGAGCTCACCGGCAAGCGCCACCTCTGCATGGCCGGCGGCGTGGCCCTCAACTGCGTCGCCAACGGCCTGCTGCTGCGCGAGGGAATCTTCGACGACCTGTGGATCCAGCCCGCGGCGGGTGACGCCGGCGGTGCGCTCGGCGCGCCGCTCGCCGTCTGGCACAACGCGCTGGGCAATCCGCGGACGGTGGCCGTCTCCGGCGGCAAGCCGCGGGACGCCATGCGCGGCGCCCTGCTGGGGCCGGAGTTCTCGCCCTCGCAGATCCGCGAGTACCTGGAGTTCCACCATCTCCCCTACGAGGAGCTGCCCGAGGAGGATTGGGCGCGGCGCATCGCCGAGCTGATCGCCGGCGAGAACGTCGTCGGGCTCTGCCAGGGGCGCATGGAATTCGGCCCGCGGGCGCTCGGCGGCCGCTCGATCGTCGGCGACGCGCGGTCGCCGAAGATGCAGTCGGTGATGAACCTGAAGATCAAGTACCGCGAGAGCTTCCGGCCGTTCGCGCCGAGCGTGCTGGAGGAGCGGGTGGCGGACTATTTCGAGCTCGACCGGCCGTCGCCGTACATGCTGCTGGTGGCGGACGTCGTCGAGCGCCGGAGGATCCCGAAGCGGGGGGACGAGAAGGACCTGCCGCTCGTCGAGTGGGTGAACCGGCCGCGCTCGGACGTGCCGGCGATCACCCACGTCGACTACTCGGCGCGCATCCAGACGGTGTCCCGGGAGGACAGCCCGCGCTACCACGCCATCCTCACGGAGTTCGAACGGCTCACCGGCTACGGCGTCATCGTCAACACCAGCTTCAACGTGCGCGGCGAGCCGATCGTCTGTACGCCGGAGGACGCCTACCGCTGCTTCATGCGCACGGAGATGGACTATCTGGTCCTCGGCCCCTTCCTCCTCGACAAGCGGGCGCAGCCGCCGCTCCCGGAGCGGGGGGACTGGCGCCAGGAATTCCAGCTAGACTAGGCAGGTTCGGAGGAAGGGAGACTCTCCATGCGCAGGCTTCGCTACGTCGGTTCGTTCTTCGGCGAGATCGTCCAGTTCGCCCGCCAGAACAAGGTGTACTGGATCGTCCCCCTGGTGCTCATCCTGGGGCTCGTGATCCTGCTGGTGGTCACCAGCCAGGCGACGGCGCCCTTCATCTACACGTTGTTCTAGAATAAGGGCACTATGCGACACTTCACGCCGATTCACGGAATCCTCATCGTCCTCCTCGTCCTCGGGGTGATCTGGGCCGCCGAGGTGACCCTGGAGGGGCGCCTGAACCCCTCGGGCTTCGAGCAGGTGGCGCCCGGACGGGACGGCCAGGTGAGGATCAGCCTGGCGGACCTGAAGCCCCAGGACGTCCGCTTCTACCGCTTCCTCAACGCCGGCAACCAGGAGGTGCGGTTCTTCGTCGGCCGCGACGGCGCCGGCCAGGTGCAGGTCGCCTTCGACGCCAACGAGCAGTGCGCCAAGAGCAAACGGGGGTTCCGCCACGAGGGGGAGTGGATGGTCTGCAACAAGTGCGACAAGGCCTTCCGTCTGGCGGAGACGAACTCCAACGGCCAGGGCTGCACTCCGATCCCGTTCCGCTTCCGGGAGCAGGGCCAGGAGCTCGTGCTGGCCGAGGCCGATGTCCTCCAGGGCTGGCGGCTCTTCCGTTGAGCCTCCGGCGGGTCAAGACAACTGACGTGAAATCAGAGCTTTGACGGCCCGGCTCGCGATGGTGTATCGTCGCGCGGTCCGGAAAGGATAGTCATGGGCGCAGCCGACTTCGTGCTCTACGAGGAGGAGTTCAGACACCTGGAGGAGGCCTTGCGCCGCCTGCGCCAGGAGGCCAACGCCAAGGCCGTCTTCCTCATCGACAAGAACGGCCAGCAGATCGCCGCGGCGGGTGAGATCGAGCAGTTCGACACCACCTCGCTCGCCTCGCTGACCGCCGGCAACGTGGCCGCCACCGACGGGCTGGCGAAGCTCATCGGCGAGCGGGAGTTCTCGGTGCTGTTCCATGAGGGCCAACAGGACCACATTCACATCTCGATCGTCGCCAAGCGCTCCATCCTGGTGGTCATCTTCGACGACCGGTCCTCGCTCGGGCTGGTGCGCCTGCGGGTGAAAAGGGCGAACGTGGACCTGGAGAAGATCTTCGAGGTGATGCTGCAGAAGGGCGAAAAGGGAGGTCAGGGCACGACCCACGCGAGCCCTTTTTCCGAGATCACCGACGACGACATCGACGCCCTCTTCGGCGAGTAGCCGCGGAGGCGGTTGGAGCCTGCCGCCGCCGCGCAGGCAAGCCTCCGGGGTACCGCCTCCGGCGCTTGACGATGGACCGAGGCATCGAGCATGACTTTCATCAACTACGCCAGCAAGGAAATCAACTGCAAGATCGTCTATTACGGCCCCGGTCTATGCGGCAAGACGACCAATCTGCAGTACATCTACAACAAGACCGCCCCCGAATCGAAGGGCAAGATGATCTCGCTCGCCACCGAGGCCGACCGCACCCTGTTCTTCGATTTCCTGCCTCTCGACCTGGGGAGCATCCGCGGCTTCACCACCCGGTTCCACCTCTACACCGTGCCCGGCCAGGTGTTCTACGACGCCAGCCGCAAGCTGATCCTGAAGGGGGTCGACGGCGTCGTCTTCGTCGCCGACAGCCAGGACGAGCGGATGGAGGCCAACATCGAGTCGATCCGCAACCTGGAACAGAATCTGAAAGAGCATGGCTTCGACCTGGCGACGATCCCCTACGCCTTGCAGTTCAACAAGCGGGATCTGCCGAACGTGATGGCCGTCGAGGAGATGTACCGGACGCTCAATTACAAGCGCGAGCCCACCTTCGAAGCGGTGGCGACGACGGGGGTCGGCGTCTTCGATACCCTGAAGTCGGTGGCGAAGCAGATCCTGATCGAGCTCAAAAAGCGTTAGGCGAGAGGAGCCATGGCCAAGGCCAAACCGAAACCCCAGCCCAAGTCCAAGCCCAATCCCAAGACTGAGCAGCGGGCTCTGGCCCGATCCCAGGCCGGCGCCGATCCGGCCATCGAGGCCCTGACGAAGGGACTCGCGGCCCTGCAAAAGAAGGACTGGCAGAAGGCGGCGGATCTCCTGGAGAAGGCGATCAAGCTCACCGACCTGCCGGAGCTGCGCGAGCGCGCCCGGCAGTTCCTCGCCGCCAGCCGGCAGAAGGCCCAGGCCGAGGAGCCGAAGCCCGCCAAGAGCAAGGACGCCGATCCCTACCTCCAGGCGGTCTACGAGAAGAACCGCGGTAACCTCAAGGAGGCGCTGGAGATCTGCCGCCGGGGCGGGCGCGACCAGAAGGACGAGCGCTTCGCCTATCTCGCGGCGTCGATCCACGCCGTCGAGAACCGGCTGGACGAGGCGGCGCAGGAGCTCGCCAAGGCGGTCGAGCTGAACTCGAAGAATCGCATCTATGCCTTCCACGACTCCGACTTCGCCGAGCTTCGCAAGAACCGGGACTACCGTTCGCTCTTCGGCCTCTCCTGACCCGGCGCGCGGCGCCGGCAAGTCTCTGGTGGCGATCGGCGGCGGCACCGGGCTGTCGGCGTTGCTGCGCGGTCTCAAGGCTCACGTCGGCGGCGCGCGGCTGAGCGATCTCTCCGGCGTGGTGACCGTCACCGACGACGGCGGCTCCTCCGGCCGGCTGCGCCGCGAGTTCGGCGTGCTGCCGCCGGGGGATATCCGCAACTGCATCGCCGCCCTGGCCGACGACGAGGACCTGCTGACGCGGCTCTTCCAGTACCGCTTCCCGAACGGCGGCGGCCTGCTCGGCCACTCCTTCGGCAACCTGTTCCTGACGGCGCTCACCGGCATCACCGGCGACTTCCACCAGGCGATCCTCACCGCCGAGTCGGTGCTCTCGGTGCGCGGCAAGATCTACCCGGCGACGCTGACGGACGTGCGGCTGCGGGGGCGCGGCGTCTCCGGCCGCATCTACGAGGGCGAGTCGGCCGTGGGCCTCTCGGGCGAGGAGCTGGCGGCGGTGGAGATCGATCCCGCGACGCCGCCGGCCTTCCCGCAGGCGGTATCGGCCCTGGAGAAGGCGGATCTCATCCTGCTCGGCCCCGGGTCGCTCTACACCTCGATCCTCCCCAACCTGCTGATTCCTGGCATTCGCCAGGCCGTCGTCAAGGCCCGCGCGCGGGTCGTCCTGCTGCTCAACCTGATGACCCAGCCGGGCGAGACGGACGGCATGACGGGCATCGACCACCTGCAGGCGCTGGTGCGGCACGTGGGATCGCGGGTCATCGACGCCGTGCTCGCCAACTCGACCCCTATCCCCGAGCCGCTCGTCAGCCGTTATGCCGAAGGCGGCTCCGAGCCGGTCGCCGTGAATCGCGCCGCCCTGGAGGGCGCCGGCGTGGAGGTGATCGAGGCCGACCTCCTGGCGGTGGACCGCGACCTGATTCGCCACGATCCGGAGAAGCTGGCGCGGGTAGTGCTGGAGAGTCTGTGAAGGAATCGGCGGTCTGCCCTCCGAAGCCCTCACCACTAAGAGGCTTGCCCTTTTCCCCGGAGGAGACCTTCGGTCCGTCCAAGATCGTGAAAGAGATCCGGGAACGTTGGGGCCCCGAAGCTGCAACACAAGGTGGGTCCGAGAAGCGTCTCGGCCGCGCTCCACCGCTGGTCAACCACGGGCCGCATCCATCGCCGCCTCCGTAGGCGGGTTGGAGCTCTTCTCAAGCTGCAGCCAACGACTCCAGGCCGCTGAGATAGACGTCCGCCACGCGGCTGCTGCGGGGCTCGTCGAACTGCGGCACGTAGCGTTCGAGCAGGTCGGCCAGGACCTCCGTGGCTGTATTGTGTTCGATCTTCTTCCTCCATAGGCACTGTGCGAGCTGCGGGATGGTGGCGGTATGGAGCTTTCCCAGGAGCTCGCTCTTGATCTGGCCGTCCTGGCTTTCCAGGAGCGTGGCCTCTGCCCCGGTCAGCCGTTCCTCGTCTCCGACCACGTCCGGGATCGACGCGCTGAGGACGTAATCTTTCAGCGAAACGGTCGTGCTGGACTGCACGAGGGAGACGAGTTTTTCGGGAGGAAGCTTTTCCACCAGCAGGTCCGTCAGGTTGGTGAGCGCCACGCGGCGGCAGAGCGGTGAGGTGAAGGCACACCCGCCCAGGGCGCTGAAGCGGTGGAGCATGATCTCGATCCCCTGCAGGCCGACTGCACCTTGCCGGAGCAGTTTCGCACTCGCATCCAGCACCTTCGTGAAGTCCTCCTGGAACGCTTTCCGGAACCGCTCGAAGCTCCAGCCCTCCGGGACCAAGCCGATGCGGGCGTTTTCCGTGTAGGGCCGGAAGTCGTACTGCACGGCGGTTTCGACCCCGGCCTGGACGAGCTTCTTCGGCATCGTCAGGCAATCGATCAAGCGGCTCAGCGGTCCGCGGTCGGCCTGGAACGTGATCAGGTAGGGGATGAACTGCCCGGCTTCGAGGTTGCGGGCGAGGATCTCCAGGTCGACCTGCCGGACGAGATTGCCCAGCAGCTCCGACCGGTGGTCGAGCTTGTACCGTTTCACCACCTTTCGCGCCACGTCTTCCTTCTTGGCGGTTGCGTCAGAGGGGGGGAGCTGCTGCTTCAGGCGTTCGCTCCGCGCCTGTTCGAGGAGGTCGGAGAGACGGTTTACCCAATTCCCCTCCTCGAGGATCGACCTGAGCTCCGCGAGCTCGTTGCCCAGGTATGGCGTCGCCGCGGTTCGATCGAGTTGGCTCCGCCAGCTTTCGACGAGGTCGTCGAAGCGCAGGAACTGCCGGTCGGCGGGGCGCTGCTCGCTGTTACGGAAGTCGTGCTTCAGCTGGAGGTAGGCCCAGGCCAGGCGCACCCCCTCGTCCTGCGGCTCCGCGGCCAGATCCAGGCAGAGCCGCCCGCGAGCGGGATCCTTGGGGGAGACGCGCGTCAGGTACAGGATCGCAGCCAGGAGCGCGTAGCGTCGCAGCTCGTCGCTACCCGAGGACGCGACCTGCGCTAGCTTCGCCTTCTCGGCCGACGCCTCCCTGATTGCGGTGCGGCCCACCTGGACCAGCAGCGTGGCGTCGCGCCATACTTCTGGAGGTATGAAACGCCCGGGCGGCAGCGCCAGGACCTTTTTCAACCCATCCACGGAGGGAGGCTTGTCCTCCAGCGCGACTCTGTTCTCCTTCAGAAATCCCAGGTAATCGGCCGCCTTTTCGGAGAGGTCGGCGAGCTCGTGGAGGCGGTCGCGCAGTAGGTCCCAGGAAAATTGGCTCATCTCGCCCAGGACCGTGGCGACGTCTTCCGCGCTCCAACTCGCCGCCCGGCCGGGCAGCTTGCCGCTGCCGGCGAGGGCTCCGGCCAGGAGACGGAGCGCCTGATCGGCTTCGTCATCTCGCCGGAACCTCTGCCACACGGTGCTGTCGCACTGGCCCAGCCGCTCCTGGTAGAGGAGATCGAGAACCTTTCGCTTTTCCGGCTCCCAGTCGAGCTTCTGCGCGAGCCCGGCGATCAGCGCAGCCGGCCAGTTGTCTGGACCGAGCGTGTTCGGGATGGTATCGATCAGCGCCTTCGCGAGAGGGCCGCTGAATCGCGGGAAGCCTCGCCGGGATTCGATGATCTGGCCGGCGGGGAAGAAACCCTTCAGGCCGTAGAATCCCACCACGCATTCGATGCGCTCGACCAGGTTGCCAATGGCCTGGCGGCGCTCCTTCTCGGAGAGAAGGTTCGCCAGGGGAGGGATGTAGGTTGCAAGGAACGCGATCAACTTCCAGGCCCTCCCCCATTTGGAAAAGACGCGATAAGCGCCGATATAGAGAGGGGCTACGACCAAGACTGCGAGTGCTGCAAACCCCCTCCGTTCCAGCCAGATGGTGCCGATCAGGGAGAGGAAGAGGAAGACGGAGACGGTACCCAGTGCGGCGATGCCGCCCACGACGGTCCTCGCGGCGGCTTTGGATTTTCGCGGCTCGCCAGACGGCTCGAGGGATGGATCGAGGCCATGCTCGTTCATGATGGACCTCCCCAGTTTTCAAACTACCAGGAACATCCCTTATCCGGCACCACACCGGCGGGTGGGCACGACTCCCCCGAAGGGGGGCCCGCCCTGCCTCCGGGCTCGGGCGGAGCTCCTTCAACAAGTGTGACCTTTCCTCAGGAAATCGTTTCAAGGCGAGCGAGCGTAGCTCACAGTACGCGAGCCTCGCCACCTGGGCCTTCTCCTCGGAGCTGACGAGGATCGCGTGGTAGCGGCCGGCGAAGACCGGTCAGCTCGCCACCGGGATATACTGTCGTGGGCTGATTCGGCCCCTGTATGGGAGGAAGAGGCATGATTTTTCACGTGACCCTCGAGCAGGCTGAAGACGGCTGGATCGTGGCGGAGTGCCCCGCACTTCCGGGGTGCGTCTCCCAGGGCAAAGACGAAAAAGAGGCTCTCGAGAACATTCGCGAGGCGATCATGGCTTGGCTCTGGGCTGAAGACCAGAAGGCCGTCGCCTCCCTTCCCAAGCGTGAGGCTCCACCGGTAGTGGTTGCCGTCTAGCGCATGGGTAAACTGGCGAACATCTCCGGAAGAGAGGCAGCCAAAGCCTTCCAGCGAGCCGGCTGGGAACCCATCGGCCAGGTCGGCAGTCATCTCGTCATGGTCAGATCCGACATTCGGGTGAACCTCTCGATCCCTCAGCACAAAGAGCTTTCTGTTGGGACGTTGCGTTCCCTGATCCGCAACGCGGGCATAACGGTGGACGAGTTTCTTGCGCTGCTGTAGGAATTGACGGTCCCGGTGAGCACCGTGGGTTGCGGCGTCGAAAACAGACTCGCGGCGCCAAGGCCGGCAAGGATGCCGGCGCTCCCAGGCACGGCGCAACCGGTTGCCCTTTCCGGATATCCTCTGACTTCATCCGAGAGGACTCCTGATGACAGATTCCCACCCACGCGTCGCCGTGATCCTCGCCGCCGGCAAGGGGACGCGCATGCGGTCCTCCCTGCCCAAGGTGCTGCACCGCGCCGCGGGCCGGCCGCTCCTCGCCTGGGTGGTGGACGCGGCTCGGGCGGTCCAATGCGAGCGCATCCTCGTCGTGGTCGGCCACGGCCAAGAGCGGGTGCGCGAGGAGATCAAGGGGCCCGATCTCGTCTGGGTGCTGCAGGAAGAGCAGAAGGGCACGGGTCACGCCCTCGCTCAGGCCGAAGGCGAGGTGGGAGGAGAGGCGACCCTGCTCGTCCTCTCCGGCGATGTGCCGCTGGTGATTCCGTCGACCATCGAAGCCCTGGCTGTCGCGGCCGAAGCGGGATGGGGCGCCATGGCGGTCGCCGAACTCTCGGCCCCGGGCTCCCTCGGCCGCGTGCTGGTGGACGAGAACGGCGCCTTCAGGAAGATCGTCGAAGCCCGGGAGGCTTCGCCTGAGGAGCTGGCCGTGCGGCGCATCAACGCCGGCCTCTACGCCTTGCCGGCGCCGGAGATCTTCGACTACCTGCGAAGCCTGCGGACCGACAACGCCCAGGGCGAGCTCTATCTGACCGACGCCGTGACCGCCGCCGCCGCGGACGGCCGGTCCGTGCGGCTGGTGCCCCTCGCGGATGCGGACGAGGCGCTGGGCGTCAACGACCGCGCCGATCTCGCGCGCGTCCACCGGCTGCTGCTCGACCAGCACCTGCTGCTCCTGATGCAGTCGGGCGTGACGATCCTCGAGCCGGCGCGCACGGTCATCGAGTATGGGATCCCGATCGGCCAGGAGACCGTCATTCACCCGGGAGTATGCCTCCTGGGCCACTCCTCCATCGGTCCCGAATGTACGATCCATCAGGGCGCCTGGCTGCGCAACACCAAAGTCGGTGCAGGCGCCGTCATCGAGCCCTATAGCGTCCTCGACGGCGCCCAGGTCGGAGACGGCTGCCGGGTGGGACCGTTCGCCCGGCTGCGCCCGGCATCCCGCTTGCTTGAGGGTGCGCGGGTGGGCAATTTCGTCGAGGTGAAGGGCTCGGAGATCGGCGCCGGCGCCAAGGTGAACCATCTGGCCTACGTGGGGGACGCCACCGTCGGCGAGGGAGCCAATCTCGGGGCCGGCGTCGTGACCTGCAACTACGACGGCGTGCGCAAACATCCCACGGAGATCGGCCCCGGCGCCTTCATCGGCAGCGACACCATGCTGGTGGCGCCCGTAAAAGTGGGAGCCGGGGCCACGACCGCCGCGGGATCGATCGTCACCAAGGACGTCCCCGCGGGCGCGCTGGCGGTGGGACGGGTGCGGCAGAAGAACCTGGAGGGCTGGGCCGGCGGCCTCCGCCGGCGGCGCGAACCGAAGAAAGAGGAACCTTAGACCATGTGCGGAATCGTGGGATACGTGGGGCAGCGCGAGGTGGTGCCCCTGCTGATGGACGGCCTCCGCCGAATGGAGTACCGGGGCTACGACTCGGCCGGCGTGGTGGCGGTGCGCGATGGCGACTTCCAGACCGTCAAGGCCGAGGGCAAGCTGGATAACCTGCGGGAGAAGCTGGAGCAGCAGCCGCTCTCCGGCCGCTACGGGCTCGGCCACACCCGCTGGGCCACCCATGGTCCGCCGAGCGAGCGCAACGCCCATCCCATGGTGGACTCCCGCCGCCGGCTGGCGCTCATCCACAACGGCATCATCGAGAACTACCTGCCGCTCAAGAAACGGCTGATGGCCGAGGGCTGGACCTTCAGCTCGGATACCGACACCGAGGTGGTGGCGAACCTCATCTCCTCCTATCTCGACGGCAGCGACCTGCGCTCCGCCGTGGCCCGCGCCGTCGGCGAGCTGGAGGGGATGTACGCCTTCGCCGTGGTGACCAGCGAGACCCACGGCCAGGAGATCGTCGCCGCCCGCCAGGGCCCGCCGCTGGTGATCGGCCTCGCCAAGGGCGAGCAGTTCCTCGCCTCGGATCCGGCGGCCCTGCTGGCCTACACCAAGGACGTCGTCTTCCTCGAGAACGGCGACCTGGCGCGGCTCACCCCGGCAGGGGTGGAGATCCAGGACGCCGAGGGCAAGCCCATCCAGCGGCCCGTCCAGCATCTCAACTGGGATCCCGTCCAGGCCGAGAAGGGCGGCTACAAGCACTTCATGCTCAAGGAGATCCACGAGCAGCCGCAGGCGGTGCAGGATACCTTCGCCGGGCGCGTGGACTTCGAGAACGCGGGCATCCTCTTCGACTCGGTCAAGATCACCCGGGAGGAGATGGAGCGCGTCGAGCGCCTCCATCTGCTCGCCTGCGGCACCTCCTGGCACGCGGCGCTGATCGGCAAGTTCCTCATCGAGGACATCGCCCGCCTGCCGGTGGAGGTGGACTACGGCTCCGAGTACCGCTACCGTGATCCGATCGTCTCGGACCGCGTGCTCGCCGTGGGCATCTCCCAGTCAGGCGAGACGGCGGACACGCTGTCCGCCATGGAAGCCGCCCGCGAACGCGGCGCGCGCCTGTTCTCCATCTGCAACGTCGTCGGCAGCCAGGCGACGCGCATCAGCGAGGGTGTGATCTACACCCACGCCGGTCCCGAGATCGGCGTCGCCTCCACCAAGGCGTTCACCACGCAGCTCGTGGCCCTCTACCTCCTCGCCCTCTACCTGCGCGAGTGCCGCTTCGGCGAGGTCAAGCGGCACTATCTCGACGCGCTGACGCACCTGCCGCAAGCGGTCGACGCGGTGCTCCGCGGGCAGGAGCGGCACATGGACGAGCTGTCCCGCCGCTATCACCGCGCGCAGAACTTCCTCTACCTGGGCCGCGGCATCAACTATCCCATCGCCCTCGAGGGGGCGCTGAAGCTCAAGGAGATCTCCTACATCCACGCCGAGGGCTACCCCGCCGGCGAGATGAAGCACGGTCCTATCGCCTTGATCGACGAGAACATGCCGGTGGTGGCCATCGCCACGGGCGATCAGATCGCCGAGAAGGCGAAGAGCAACATGCAGGAGGTCAAGGCGCGGGACGGCATCGTCATCGCCCTGACCGACCGCGATCCGGAGGAATTCGGCGGCATCACCGACGAGCTGATCCAGGTGCCTTCCGTCTCGCCGCTCCTGCAGCCGATCGTCAACGTGGTCCCCCTCCAGCTCCTCGCCTACTTCATCGGCGTCCGCCGCGGCGCCGACGTCGACCAGCCGCGGAATCTGGCGAAGAGCGTGACGGTGGAGTAGAGGCGGGCGGTCCTCAGGTCTCCAAGTAGTTTTCGATCTGCAGGATCTGGAGCCCTGGTACGGAAGCCACCCGTTGATCGTTAGTGAGGAAGGCAGGGCATCCCGCACTCAGAGCAGACGTGACTTGAATGGCGTCGGGGGTCTTCAGTCGCGTGGCAGCTCGAACGTGAGCGGCTGCGCGTAGCAGAGGCGGGTTGATCGGGACGAGGAGCACTCTGCTTCGCGTCAAGAACCGTTCATACTGCTGCGCCAACACCTCGTTGCCGGTTCGGAGCGGTACGACAAGCGTCTCCAGCAAGGTAAGACTGGAGGTGACGGCCCTCAGACGGCCTTCGCCGATTTCGTCGAAGAGCGAGTCGAGAACCGGAAGATAGAGCGGATTTTCTTCAATGTAGTAGATGAAAGCGGAGGAATCCAAGCCGATGGGTCCGCTCCCAATATCGCTCAGGAGTCCCAAGAATCCCGCTCCTCCCGAATGTACGCTGCCGCATCAATCCCTTTCCAGACCTCCTTTCCCAATCCCCGCAATCCTCGAATGTCGAGGATCTCCTTCTGGTCTACGACCTGGTGCAGGATATGAATGACCTCCTGGGCCAGGGAGCGGTGCTCTTGCTGGGCCTGCGTCTGAAGCTTTTCGTAGAGGGAGTCCGGGAAATTCTTGATGTTCAGAGTTGCCATGGGAACCTCCTTCGTTCCTCCATTTTGGAGGAGAACAGGGCTCTAATGCAAATCGCTAGGGATGGAGTAGGCTCGAACCAGTAGGAGGCCGTGATGCAAAGACCCTTGACTGCGGTTCTGCACAGGGAAGGCGATCTCTATGTGGCAGAATGCCCGGAGGTGGGCACGGTCAGTCAGGGTTCGTCCTTGGAGGAGGCAGTCGCCAACCTGAAGGAGGCAACGGAGCTGTTTCTGGAGGAGTTCCCGCTCCCCAATCCTTTGTGAGCTCTCCTGCGGCTGAAATCTACCGCCGGCGCCGCGACGCCTTCGCGTCCGAGGAGCGGCGCCTCGCCCGGATCTCCTTCCGATTCTCGCTCCTGCGCGGCGCCCTCTTCCTGGCCTTCGCCGCCTGCCTCGCCGTGATTCTGGTCCGCGGCGGCCTTCCTGGATGGGAATGGTGGGCCGGGGCGGGGTTCTGGCTGATCGCGTTTCTCGCAGTTCTGCCGTATCACGACCGGGTCATCCAGCGGCAGCGCCGGCAGGGCGAGTTGCGAAGGATCAACGAGGAGGGAATGCTGCGGCTGGCCCGCGACTGGGCGGCGTTGCCGGTGCCGTCCCTTCCCGAACCGGAGGATACGAAGCGGCCGATCGCCCGCGATCTGAACCTCTTTGGCCGCGCCTCGGTCGCCCATCTGCTCGGGACCGTCCATACTCCACCAGGCAAGGCGGCGCTGGCGGACTGGCTGCTTCATCCAGCGCCTCCCAACGAAATCCTCCGCAGACAGGAGGCTGTGGCCGAGCTGGCGAGCGAGATCGATCCGCGGCAGGAGATCGAGGTCGGTGTCCGGCCGATGGAGAAGTCCCCGCCTGACCTGGAGCCCTTTCTGCGCTGGGCCGAGGGCGAGCCCTGGCTCCCTCAACGCGTCTGGCTCGTCTGGCTCGCGCGACTCCTTACCGTGGCGACTCCCGCCGCGCTCGTCGCGGTCATCGCGACGCCTCTCCCTCTCGGCGTCTTCCTCCTGCTGGCGATGACCAATCTCGGCCTGGGCTACGTTCTGAGGGAGAAAACGCACGGCGTCTTCAACAAGGTAGAGGCCCGGGAAGGGCAGTTCCAGCTCTACGCCGAAGCGTTGGAGCGCATCGCCGGCCGCGCGTACACCGCCGCAGAACTTCAACGCCTGGCCGGCGAGCTCTCCGCGGGGGAGGAGCCCGCCCATCGCTGGATGGACCTTCTTCATCGGAGGGTAGAGCTGTCCGACGTCCGTCATTCGGCGTACCTTTACCTGCCTCTGCAATCTCTCCTCTGCTGGGATCTGCACATGCTGTGGCTGCTGGAGCGCTGGCAGCGGGACGCCGGTCCCCGCGTTCGCGCCTGGCTCGCCGCGCTTGGCCGTTTCGAGGCGCTCTCCGCCTTCGCCGGGCTGCGCTTCGATCATCCCGATTGGGCCTTCCCGACCGTGGCCGCGAAGGAGGACCGGTTTGCAGCGCAGGAGTTAGGGCACCCTCTGATCGCGGACGACCGGCGGGTGACGAACGACGTGACGGTGGGACCGCCAGGGACTTTCCTGCTGGTCACCGGCTCGAACATGTCCGGCAAAAGCACGCTGCTGCGCGCGATCGGCGTCAACGCGGTGCTCGCGCAGGCAGGCGGACCGGTGTGCGCGGCTTCCTTGCGCATGCCGCCGGTCAGGCTGGCGACGAGCATCCTGGTGGAGGACTCGCTGGTCGAGGGAATCTCCTTCTTCATGGCCGAGCTGAAGCGGGTGCAGCGCATCGTCGAGGAAGCCGACCGCGCCCATGCCGAAGGACGCGTCCTCCTCTACCTCTTGGACGAGGTGCTGCGCGGCACCAACAGCCAGGAGCGCCAAGTGGCGATTCGCCGGGTGCTCCTCCACCTGCTGCGGCGGGGAGCGCTCGGCGCCATCTCCACCCATGACCTGCAGCTCGCCGAGATGGAGGACCTGAAGGCCGCCATGGTGCCCGTCCATTTCCGCGAGACGCTCCATCCTGGCGGCGATCCGCCCATGACTTTCGACTACAAGATGCGGCCGGGGATCGCCACCACCGTCAACGCGCTCAAGCTGATGGAGCTGGTGGGGCTGCGGCCGGAGTAGTAACAAGCTGCAACGCTCGGTTATGCTTATTCCGGAGGCGATACTGTGCACCCCATAGTCAAGGACAAGCTCGAGGCGCTCAAGGCTCTCTGCCTCAAGCACCGTGTGGAGCGATTGGATGTCTTCGGTTCGGCTGCGCGCGACGACTTCGATCCCGAGTCGAGTGATCTCGACTTCCTGGTGGAGTTCGAGTCAATGTCACCCGTAGATTATGCGGACAGCTTTTTCGGTCTCCTCGAGGATCTGGAGCGCCTGTTTGGCAGGCGTATCGATCTCTTAGAGTCCGAACCGATCGAGAATCCCTACCTCAGGCAGTCCATCGAGACCTCGCGCAAGGTCCTCTATGAAGCGGCCTGACGCACGAGCCTTCCTTTTCGACATTCAGCAGGCCTGTCGCGTCATTGTCCAGTTCACCTCCGGGATGACTTTTTTTGACTATGGCGAGGACCTGAAGACCCGATCCGCTGTGGAGCGGCAGCTTGAGATCATTGGGGAGGCCCTCAGGCAGTTGCTCGACGGCTTTCCGGAAATGGAGGAGCAATTTCCTGAGGCTCCACGAATCATCTCCTTTCGGAACCGCCTGATCCACGGATACGCATCCGTGTCGAATCAAGTCGTCTGGGGTGTCCTCGAGTCCAACCTGCCCGTTCTGGCCGCCAAGGTCGACGAGATCCTCGCAACGGACATGCTGTAGTGCCCCGCCAACGAAGGGAAAGGAAAGGCAAGCGGGGGCGCCACTCGCGGGTAGCGCCCCCCAGCACACAGCTCAGGCTTTGGACGTCTCGACCGGGATTCGCATCCGGTAGAAGGACCGCCAGACGAAGAAAGCCGAGATGACGAAGAAGACCACGGCGAGGGCCGTGCTGGTCGACTTCGGCATCTCGATCGCCAGCTCGACGGCGAGCAGTCCGAAGAGCGTGGTGAACTTGATGACCGGGTTCATGGCCACCGATGAAGTGTCCTTGAACGGATCGCCCACGGTGTCGCCGACCACGGTGGCGGCGTGGAGCGCAGTCCCCTTCTCCTTGAGCTCCACCTCGACGATCTTCTTGGCGTTGTCCCAGGCGCCGCCGGCGTTGGCCATGAAGATCGCCTGGTAGAGGCCGAAGACGGCGATCGAGATGAGATATCCGATGAAGAAGAAGGGCTCGAGGCAGGCGAAAGCCAGGGTGCTGAAGAACACCGTGAGGAAGATGTTGAACATCCCCTTCTGAGCGTAGGTGGTGCAGATGGCGACCACCCGCTTGCTGTCCTCGGTCGACGCCTTCTCGGCGCCCGCGTCGAGCCGGATGTTCTTCTTGATGAACTCGACGGCCCGGTAGGCGCCCGTCGACACGGCCTGGCAGGAAGCGCCGCTGAACCAGTAGATGATGGCGCCGCCGGTGATCAGCCCGAGCAGGAAGGGCGGGTGGAGGAGCGAGAGCTTCTCCACGTCCTGGGTCAGCCGGTTGGTGAGCACCACGATGATGGAGAAGATGAGCGTCGTCGCGCCCACCACCGCGGTGCCGATGAGCACCGGCTTGGCCGTCGCCTTGAAGGTGTTGCCGGCGCCGTCATTGGCCTCCAGGTGGTGCTTGGCGATCTCGAAATCCGGCGTGAAGCCGTAATCCTTCTGGATCTCCTGCCGGATGCCCGGCAGCGTCTCGATCGTCGACAGCTCGAAGACGGACTGCGCGTTGTCGGTCACCGGGCCGTAGGAGTCGACGGCGATGGTCACCGGGCCCATGCCGAGGAAGCCGAAGGCCACGAGGCCGAAGGCGAAGACGGCCGGAGCGATCATCAGGCCGGCGGGCAGCGTCGTGCTGACGCCGTAGGCGATGCCCATCAGGGAGACGATGGTCAGACCCATCCAATAGGCGCTGAAGTTGCCGGCGATCAGGCCCGCCAGGATGTTGAGCGAGGCGCCGCCCTCGCGCGAGGCGGTCACCACCTCCTTGACATGGCCGGACTCGGTGGAGGTGAACACCTTGACGAACTCGGGGATGAGCGCGCCGGCGAGCGTGCCGCAGGAGATGATGGCGGAGAGCTTCCACCACAGCGTGGTGTCGCCGGCGAGGTCCGGGATGAGCAGGTAGGAGGCGATGAAGGTGACGATCATCGAGAGGATCGAGGTCAGCCAGACGAGCGAGGTCAGCGGCGCCTCGAAGTTCATCGTGTCGGCGTCGCGGAAACGGGCGGTGGCGATGGCCTCGTTGATCGCGTAGGAGACGCCGCTGGTGACGATCATCATGATGCGCATGGCGAAGATCCACACCAGGAGCTGGATCTGGACCGTCGAGCTCGTCACCGCGAGCAGGATGAAGGTGATGAGCGCGACGCCGGTGACGCCGTAGGTCTCGAAGCCGTCCGCCGTGGGACCCACCGAGTCTCCGGCGTTATCGCCGACGCAGTCCGCGATCACGCCGGGGTTGCGTACGTCGTCCTCCTTGATGTTGAAGACGATCTTCATCAGGTCGGAGCCGATGTCGGCGATCTTGGTGAAGATGCCGCCGGCGATGCGCAGCGCCGCGGCGCCCAGCGACTCGCCGATGGCGAAGCCGATGAAGCACGGGCCGGCATAATCGACCGGGATGAAGAGCAGGATGCCGAGCATCATCACCAGCTCGACGCTGATCAGCAGCATGCCGATGGAGATGCCGGCCTTGAGCGGAATGGCATAGGTGGGGAACGGCTTGCCGCGCAGGCTGGCGAAGGCGGAGCGCGAGTTGGCGAAGGTGTTGACCCGGATGCCGAACCAGGCCACGCCATAGCTGCCGGCGATGCCGATGAGGCTGAAGAGGAGGATGGTCAGCACCTTGGCGAGACCGAAGCCGCGCAGCGTGTAGAAATAGATGAAGATGACGATGCCGATGAAGACCTCGAGCAGCAGGATGAACTTGCCCTGGGTGACCAGGTAGGTCTTGCAGGTCTCGAAGATCAGCTCGGAGATCTCGCGCATCGAGCGATGGACGGGCAGGTTCTTGAGCTGCACGTACATCACGAGCCCGAAGAACAGGCCCAGCACGCAGACGACGAGACCGCCCAGCAGCAGGTTGTGTCCAGTCGTGCCGAAGAAGGGCACGTTCGGGTCCGAGAGATCGGGCAGCACCAGCTCGGCCTCGCTCGCCGAAGCGGGCTTCGCGGCCAGCAATCCGCAGATCATCGTCAACCCGAGCAGGCCGAGCCGCTTCAGGGCCGGGCCGGACCGGGCAAGATTCATGAGTTTCGCCATAATTCCTCCAAAATCGATTGGAAACGTCACAGCGTAGGCAAGCCCGCCGGTCCCGGCGAGAGGCCGAACCGGCGATCCGCGTCACGCTGGCAGGGATGGACCCTCAGGTTCCCGGCCGTCCCCGCCGCGGCCCCGGAAAGACAGGTGCGCCAGCCCGGACCGGCCGAGTAAATCCGGGGGAAGGTATCACGCGAAGGCCCGATCCCGCCAGAGGCCCCTCACTCCCCCCTGCCCCCTCTCTCCCACCGCACTCCCGACCCCCGGGAGAGAGGGGGTTGGAAAAGCATTTTCTTCTGCAGTCTCCCTCCTCTCCCCGGGTGGGCGGGCGTGAGGCGGGAGAGGAGGGCCGGGGAGGTGAGGGGCCTGGCGGCGCGAAAACGCCTCCTTGATCGCGAACGGCCGGATCGGTGTCTTCTATGGCTGACTCTTGATAAACGCCGAATACGCCTCGTACGCCGCCTTGGGGCTGCCGTCCGCGCGCAGGATCCCCCAGGTCAGGCCATTCGGGACCGGCGCGTCCAGGAGCTCGTAGAAGAAGATCTGCTGGATCCAGTCCCGCCCCGAGCGGCCGGTGAACCAGTCGCCGAGGAGGCCGTTGTAGTACTCCGCCTGGCGGCCCTCGGAAACCCTGGCGGACTCCCAGCCGGTCTCGGTCAGCCAGAAGGGCTTCTTGCCGAACCATCCGGTGCTCCGCAGCACCTCCTTGACGGAGGGCGCCACGGCGTCCCAGTACGACGGCTTGCCGCCGAAGAGCGTGCTCGCCTCCAGCCGCGTCGTGACGTCTCGATTGCCGTCGTTGTCGTAGAGGTGGTGAGTGATGAAATCGAGCCGGTCGCCGGCTTCGAGGAGGGTCCGGCGCAGCCAGTCGTACCAGTCGGCGTCACCCGCCGTCAGATGGGCCAGATCGGGTCCTCCCACCTGGGCGGCAGGATTGCCGGCGTGGATGGCGTCGG
Organism: Acidobacteriota bacterium; assembly: GCA_046765915.1. GTDB lineage: Bacteria > Acidobacteriota > Thermoanaerobaculia > Multivoradales > UBA5704 > DATARR01. The sequence goes on from JBKPTH010000004.1 coordinate 32,564, forward strand.
CGCCGACCTTCAGAATGACGTCGATGTACTGCTGGCGGCTGCCCGACCAGAAGCGCGGCAGATTGGGCTCGTTCCACAGCCCCCAGAAACGGATCTTCCCCCGGTAGCGCTTGGCGGCGCGGAAGCAGATCCGCCGCCAATCGTCCGGATTGCGCGGCACGCCGGTGATCTCCGGACCGTCGGTGGCCCAGGCCGGCGTATAGGCGAGGGTGGCGAAGACCTGCAGATTGTGGGCCTTGGCGGCGGCGGCGATGGCGTCGTAGATCCGCCAGTCGTACTTGCCGCGCGCGGGCTCCACCACGGCCCAGATGAAATCGATGCGCACCCAGCCGATGCCGGCGGCGCTCGCCCGGTCGAGCTGGGCCGCGAGATCGGCGCCCTGGGGAGCGTGGACGTTGATGCCGAACGCGGACGGAGGGGCGCTCCAGGCAGCGGGGGTGGCGAGCAGGAGGAACGACAGGACGAGGAGGTTCAGGCGCAACGGCATAAGTCAGCCCCAGTTGGCATTGAGCATCATCTATACTAGCCGAGCCAGAAGAAGAAGTGCAGTATGGAACCACCTTCGACCGCTCCCGGGAGAGGATCGACGGAATGCAGCTCCGCGAGCTCGCCGAGCGCTATCAGCTCCAGAAGATCCTGAAATCGACCCGCTTCGGGACCGTCCTGCAGGCGACGGACCTCGCTGCGGGTCGGACGGTGGCGGTCAAGCTCGTCACCATCGGCTCCTCGCCGGGGCTCGCCGCGGCGCCGGAGCTCGAAAAGCTCGCCGCGGCGCTCGCCGAGCTCCGGCATCCCAATCTTCCCGCCGTGCTCGACTCCGGCTTCACCACCGACGGCAGCGCCTTCCTGGTGCTCGAGATGCTGGAAGGAAAAGGCTTCGACACCCTGGCCGGCGGCCCGCCGGCACGCCTCCTCTCCCTGATCGGCCAGGCCCTGGAGGGATTGGAGGCGCTGGCCGGCCGCGGGCTCGCGCATCACAACGTCTCTCCCGACAACCTCTTCGTCGTGGCCGATGGAAGGGACGAGCGGGTGGTGCTGCTGGGCCTCGCCACCGCTCTTTTCCGGCCGCGGGGCGCCGGGGCCGTAGCGCCGGAGAACGCGCGCTTCCTGGCACCGGAGCTCGCGGGCTCGGCGCCGGCGGATGGGCGCGCCGATCTCTATTCGCTCGCCCTCACGGCGTGCCATGCCCTGGGAGCCAACGTCAGCTTCGCCGAGCCGCCGGTGGTCCAGATGCCGCTCGCGGTGAGCTTCGCGTTGGAGAACGACGAAGCCCTGCGGCAGGCGCTCGAGCACTCCCTGCGTGCGAACCCCGGCCAGCGGCCGGCGGCGCGGGACTTTCGCCAGGCCTTGCGCCTGGCGATCGGAGAGTCCGACGCCGTGCCCTTGATGATCCCGGACGCCTGGATCCCCGACGCCAAGGGCGCGGAGCCATCCTCCCCCGCCGGCGCGTCCGAGTTCTCGCTCCCCGATCCCCTGGCCTTGCAGGACGAAGCCGAAGAGCCGGGAGACGTGCTCTCGGACGTGAACGACGAGATCCTCGACGCTCTCCTCGCGGTGCCGCCGCCTCCTCCCAGGCCCGCTGCGTTTGCCGCGGCCGGGGAAGGCGGGCCGGCACCGACGGCTTCCGGGCCGATGCCCGTCCGCCAGCCCTCCGCACCCGAACGCGCCCTTCCCTTCTACCGCCGGCCGATCATCTTGGGAGCGGCGGCCGCCGTGCTCGTGCTCTGCGGGCTGGCCGCGGCGTGGATCCTGCGGCGCCCGCAAGCTCCGGCGGCCGCTCCACCGGCGCCGCGCGTGACGCTGCCGCAGGTGCCCAGCCAGCCGCCTCTGGCGCGGCTCGAAGAGGCGAAGCTCTATCTCGCCGCGGGCGAGGACCTGCACGCACGCCGGGTGCTGCGGTCGATCCCTTTCGGCGAGCAGGGCCTCCTCTCGCCGCGGCAATGCCGCGAGCTCGCCGCCGTCGAGCAGACGCTCGCTCTCACCGCCCTGGAACGGCTGCCGGCCGATCTCGCGAGCGGCTTGAAGACGGGAAATCTGGAGGTCCTCCAGGCCGCCGTCGAGGCCGTCACCGGACAGGAAGCGGGACTGGCTCCCGAGGTCCGCGCCGGCCTCGAGCGGGCCCGCGGCATCGTCGAGGCCTACGGCCAGGCGCGAACGGCCGCCGCTCGCGGCGACCACGTCCAGGTGCTCGAACGCTTCACCGCCCTGATGGCCCTGCTGCCGGGAGCGAGCGATCCCGAGAACCTGCGCGGCAAGGCCGCCGAAGCCCTGGAGACGCAGGCGGAGGCGCTCGTGCGCGACGCCAGGTATCCGGATGCCCTGGCCCGGCTGGCGCCGCTCCAACGGACGTGGCCGGACCGGCCCGGTCTGGCGCAGCGGGTCACCCAGTACGAGACCTACCAGCGTGACGAGAAGGCCCAGGAAACCGTCCTGGCCGCCCTCCCCGGCCTCGAGAACCGGCGGAAGCCCTGGGACGGGCTGCAGGCCATGCAGGACCTGACGCCGACGCCGCATCTCGCGCCACGGTTCGCCGCCGCCCGCCAACGGCTGGAGGCCCTTCTCGCCCAGCTCGACGGAGAGCCGCCGCAGGTCGTCCTGCGCGACGGTTACCTGCTCGAGTACGCTCGCGGCACGGTGGCGGAGCTGAGCTTCCGCGTCACCGACGACTACCAGGTGAAAGACGTGAAGCTCCTGGCCCGTCCCCTGGGCGGCAAGTTCCGCAGCCTGCCGTTGGAGACCAGCCGCAGCGGCTACTCGACGGTGAGGATCGACCCGAGCTTCCACCGCAACGGTACGGTGGAGCTCTACCTCGTGGCGACCGACCTCTCTGGCCACGAGGGCCACTATGGCACTGCCGACAAACCCTTGCAGCTCAAGCGGAAACAGGGCTTCGAGCGGCTGATCCAGTAGACCTCGATCTGGCCCGATCCTTGCTTTTTCTGTCCCGTAGCCGCGATCCGTCGCGGCGCGCAGAAGGAGGTCGAACCGCCATGCCGAAGTCATGGAGCAGCAAAGACGAACGCCAGTACGAGCACGTCAAGGAGAGTGAGAAGAAGGAGGGGCGGTTCACCGGCCGCGCCAAGGAGATCGCCGCCCGCACGGTGAACAAGCAGCGCAAGAAGGAGGGGCGGACGAAGAGTTAACGCCGACCCAATCGGCATCGATCACGGGGAGGGCTGTACCGCCGTCGGCCCTCACTCCTCTGGCCCCTCTTCCCCGAGGGAGAGAGGGGAAACAACGGCAAGTGAAAGGGGACGCAGGTCACCGCGGACCCAAGTTCCTCACGCCTGACACACCGACGTCTCGGCCGGTCGACATGGAGCCGTACGGAAAGAGTCTCCCACCGGATGGTAGGATAGGTACATAGTGACTCTGAGGTCTGCGACTTTTCGACCGATTGCCGCCGGCAGGCCAGAACGGCTGCCCAGGATGTGCTTGGTCGAGCGTTGCTGACCATTGGAAAATCAAGGACTGCAGAGTGGCCACAGCCGACCAGATTAAAGCGCTCATCAAGAGCCACTTGCAGGACGACGACGATCGTTTTCTCGCCGTCGCGATGCAGGTTGCTGCACATGCTGCTCGGCAGGGTCATGGGCGGATCGCCGAGGAGATCCGCATCATGGTAGATCAGGCCAAAACGGGGCGCCGCCAAACGTCTCGTCCGGTGCCCATCGCGAGGCCACGCGGTGATCTAGTCACTCTGCTCTCGGTCTCCTATCCTGAAACGCGGCTCGTAGATATGGTCCTGACCGAAGAGATCCGGCTCCGACTTGAGCGGATTCTGCGCGAGCAGCGCGGGCGTCAAAAGCTGCAATCACACGGGCTCCAGCCGCGCAGAAAGATCCTCCTTGTTGGGCCACCGGGCTCAGGCAAGACAATGACGGCTTCTGCCCTAGCAGGGGAGCTTCGCCTTCCTCTCTACACACTCCTACTTCATGGTCTCATTACGAAATTTATGGGAGAGACGGCCGCCAAGCTACGGCTCGTATTCGACGCCCTAGCCGAGCAGAGTGGAGTCTACCTTTTCGATGAGTTTGATGCCATCGGCGGGCAGAGGTCCGCCGGAACTGATGTGGGCGAAATTCGCCGAGTGCTGAACTCGTTTCTCCAATTCCTGGAGCAGGATGAGTCCCACAGCATGATCATCGCTGCAACTAACCACCCCGAGGCCCTGGACGGAGCTCTGTTTCGACGTTTCGACGACGTGATCGAGTACACGGTTCCCCCAAAAGATCTGGTTCGCCGAATGCTCCAGAACAAGCTTGCAGCCTTTGAAGTTGGTGACCTGGATTGGGAGGCGGTAGTCAATGCAGCTGAGGGTCTGAGCTATGCAGATGTCGCCCACGCTTCTGAGGCGGCAGCAAAAGAGGCAGTGCTTAATGATAGTCGTTGCATAACGACCGGGGCCCTTATGGAAGCACTTCAGGACCGCCGGAAAGGCGCTCGGTAGGAGACGGGAGTTCATGGCGAACGGACGACGCCAGCAACTGCCACACATACACGTCCGCGGGACCGCCAACGCAGAGCCTTATACCTACCCGCACCAGGTTCGTGGACCGACATTCAACTTGCCAACTCGAACCCGCGCTGCCCATGCCATTAAGCTGCTGACCGATCTTCGCGGCGCCTCCGAAGCCTTGGACCAGCTTCATGATCGCCGCCACGCTGTCGGTGTCGCCGAAGAAAGAGGAATCTATCTCGAGTTTGAAAGCGATCCTGGCTTCGAACTCATGCTCAAGAGTCTTGACCGGAGTCGGGAGGGCATCGAACTGGTAGCCGTGCGCGAGCGCGCCGATATCATGCTTGCGACCGTGTTCGTAGCAGAAGGAAAACTTCAGAGCTTGGAGCGCCTTATACGCAGTTACCGCGACGAGGAAGACCCTCGCTACGGACAGGCTAAGAACAAGAAGCTAGTCGAAAGCATCGCCGGTATCCGACAGGCCGTCTTGGAGTCGTTCTGGACCGACGATGAGGGCTTATTGCCCGCGACCGAGACGGCTATTTGGTGGGAGGTGTGGCTTCGTGTAGGGCAAGATCGTGACGAGATCATCGCCATATTCAGCCAGCAAGCCGACCGCGCCGGCATGCTGGTTCAGCCGTGGCAGATCAAGTTCACCGATCGAACCGTTGTTCTAGCCTTTGCAACGCCCGAACAGATGAGCCAGTCTGTAGAACTCCTCGACTGCTTGGCCGAGCTCCGCCTTGCGAAGGAGAGACCCGACTTCTTCACGTCTCTAGATTCCCAAGAGCAGGCCGAGTGGATCGCTGATCTCATCGGACGAGTCGAACGGAGCGAGGGTGACCTGCCTGCAGTTTGTGTTCTCGATACAGGTGTCAATAACGGACATCCTCTGCTACGGGACAGTCTCAGCGAGGAAGACCGGCTGACGTGTGACCCTGCCTGGGGCACCGCCGATCACCTCGGACACGGAACCGAAATGGCGGGGCTCTCTCTTTTCGGTGACCTGACCGAGCCATTGGTGCATCGTGGTCCCGTGACTTTAGAGCACTGTCTGGAATCGGTGAAGATCCTGCCGCCGCCCCCTTATCCACCCAACGACAACAAGTTATACGGATCCCTTACCCTTGAGGCGATGGGTCGCATCGAGTTACAGGAGCCTCGTCGACGACGCGTTTTCTGCATGGCGGTCACCGCGCCTGATGACCGAGATCGAGGTAGACCGTCTTCGTGGTCTGCAGCGCTGGATAAAGCCTGCTGTGGTGTAGAGGACGAGCACCCCAGATTAGCTGTCGTCGCTGCAGGCAACGTAGATCGCTCAACGTGGCGGTACTATCCGGACCAGAATGACGTGGATCAGATTCACGATCCTGGCCAGGCCTGGAACGCGCTGACGGTAGGCGCTCTCACCGAAAAGGTGCAGTTCGATACCGCAAGCTTTCCAGGCTGGACGCCCGTCGCCCAATCTGGTGGTCTCAGCCCAAGCAGCACTACCTCAGTCGCCTGGGCTTCTCCTTGGCCCAACAAACCAGACATCATGCTCGAAGGCGGAAACGGCATTCGGGAGCCAGGCACGGGCTTGGTGGACACCGACGACCCTTTGCTACTACTGACGACCCACTGGCGACCCGCGGATCGGCTTTTTACTACTATAGGTGATACGAGTGCGGCGACGGCGCAGGCCGCGCGGATGGCTGCGGTTCTCCTAGCGCGCTACCCGGATTTCTGGCCCGAGACGATTCGCGGACTCCTCGTCCACTCCGCGGAATGGACGCGGGAAATGCTCACCTCTACTGCCGGCCAAACTCGGCTCCTCCTGCGCAGATACGGCCATGGCCTCCCCAACCTGAACCGAGCATGCTGGAGCGCTTCTAACCTTCTCACGCTGGTGGCACAGGACCACCTGACGCCGTTCGAGAAAAGAGGCAGCACGGTTCGAACCAAAGACATGAACTTACATGCGCTGCCCTGGCCTCGGAAAGAGCTGCTGGCCCTTGGCGCCGAGCCGGTCGAGTTGCGCGTAACGCTCTCGTACTTCGTGGAACCGAACCCGGCGCGACGAGGCTGGAAGTATCGCCATCGTTATCAGTCCCATGCCTTGCGCTTTGCTATTAGAGCACCGGCTGAGGATCTGGACGACTTCCGTGCTCGCGTGACCAGGGACGCACAGAACGAAGAACGGGACGTGACGACACCCTACGATCCTGGCTGGACTATTGGACCAAGACAGCGGAATCAGGGGTCCCTCCACTCGGATCAGTGGACAGGTACGGCCGCCGAGTTGGCCGAGCGTTACCACTTGGCTGTCTACCCCGTTGGCGGATGGTGGAAGGAGCGGCCCAATCTTGACCGTTGGCGGCGTAGGGTTCGCTATGCGCTCATCGTGACCATAAAGACGCCTGAGGTAGCAGTGGACATCTACACTCCGGTCGCCAATCAGGTCGCGGTTGAGGTTGGGACGTGAGAAACCGCGGCGGTGGCGAGAGCCAGCGCAAAGGCTGGTCCGCATGTTTACGATGTGTTTCCACAGAGAAGTGCTTCTTAGCCGTAGGCGCTGCGGGCCTTCCAACCCCGTCAATTCCTCGGCTGAGGCGCTTCAAAGAAAGGCACACGTCCCCTTGGCTCCCCGTCGGTAGCTGGGGGAGGTGAGGACCTACGCCGGGATCAGCGGCAGCCGGCCCACCGCGGCGTCGGCGGTCGCGCGCGGCGCCTCGGCCTCCTCCTCCGGCGGCGCTTCGCCGGGATTGCGGAAGAGGTTGGACTCGAGGTCGTACTGCCGGGTGTAGAGGGCGTGATAGCGCCCGCCGAGCGCCAGCAGATCCGCGTGCCGGCCGCGCTCGATGATCTTCCCCTCTTCCAGCACCAGGATGGTGTCGGCCCGGCGGATGGTCGACAGCCGGTGGGCGATGACGAACGTCGTGCGCCCCTTCATCAGCTCCGTCAGCCCCTCCTGGATGAGGGCCTCGCTCTCGCTGTCGAGCGAGGAGGTGGCCTCGTCGAGGATCAGGATCCTGGGATCCGCCAGGATGGCCCGCGCGATCGCCACGCGCTGGCGCTCGCCACCCGAGAGCTTCACTCCCCGCTCGCCGACGATCGTGTCGTAACCCTGGGGGAGCCGGGCGACGAAATCGTCGCAATGGGCGATGCGCGCCGCCCGCAGCACCTCCTCCTCCGCGGCATGGGGTTCGGCGTAGGCGATGTTCTCCAGCACCGTGCCGTCGAACAGGAAGTTGTCCTGGAAGACCACTCCGAGGTGGGAGCGGTAGTCGCCGAGCCGCAGCTCGGAGAGGTCCTGGCCGTCCACCAGGATCTGCCCCGCGGTCGGACGATGAAAGGCGGCGACGAGGCCGATCAGGGTGCTCTTTCCAGATCCGGAGGGACCCACCAGCGCCGTCGAGGTCCCCGGAGAGGCGACGAAGGAGACGCCCTTGAGCACGGGCGATCCGGCCTGATACTCGAAGTGGACGTCGCGGAACTCGATCGTCCCCTCGACCCGGCGCAAGGGCCTGCGGGAGCCCTCCCCCGCGTCCTCCGTGATCTCGTTGCGGATCTCACGGATGCGCTCGAGGCCGGCGAAGGCTTCGGTGATCTGGCTGCCGATGTTGACGATCTGCACCACCGGCCCGACGAGCATGCCGAGGTAGAGGGTGAAGGCGAAGAATTCGCCAACCGTCATGCGCCCGGCCAGTACGTCGCCCGCCCCGATGCCCATCATGGCGACGCCGATCACGCCCACCAGCACCGTCGAGGCGGCGCCGATGGCGGAGAAGCCGGTCATCGTGCGCGCCACGTTGCGGAACAGCCGGTGCGCGCCCTTGGTGAAGACCAGCGCCTCGCGCTGCTCGGCCTGGTAGGCCTTCACCACCCGCACTCCCGAGAAGGACTCGGTGAGCCGGCCCGAGATCTCGGCGTTGATCTTCGAGCGCTCGCGAAAGAGCGGCCGCAGGGTGGTGAAGGCGTACTTCATGATGAAGGCGAAGAGCGACACCACGGCCAGCGCGATCAGGGTGAGCTTGACGTTGAGGTAGAAGAGCAGGCCGAGCGCGAGCACCGCCGTCACCATGCCGCCGACGATCTCCACCAGGCCCGTGCCGACGAGATTGCGGATGCCCTCCGCGTCGTTCATCACGCGCGAGAGCAGGGCTCCGGCCTTGGTCTGCTCGAAGTAGCCGACGGAGAGGCGGCCCACGTGGCGCTGCACCTGCCGCCGCATCTCGGTGATCGAGCGCTGCGCGGCCTTGCCGAGCACCTGGGAGATGGCGAAGGAGGTGACGGCCTGGAGGATCGTCGCCGCTCCCGCCACGAAAACGAGCTGCACCAGGAGCTGCCGGTTGCCCTTGGCGATGACGTCGTCCAGCAGGTACTTGGTGGTGCCGGGCAGGATCAGCCCCGCGAGGCGGTTGATCGCCATCAGCAGCAGCCCCAGCAACAGGCGGCCCTTGCGCGCCCGCACCAGCTCGATCGCGTCGTCGAGCACGGTGCGCGGCTTGAGGGCGGTTTTTTTCTTGCCGGGATCGGAAGCCTCCGTCCGCGGCTTCGTCTGCCGCGAGGAGACGAGACCGCCGTAGAGGCCCTGGCGGGCCGGCCGGTGGGGAACGGTCGTGGTGGACTCGGTCACAGGGGAGAGAACGGAGTGGGACGGGAGGGAGATTCCCCGCCCCTTTCCTTCCCCGCTCCCCCGGAGAGGGGAAGCTTGACGCAGGCCGGGCAATCTCACCTGCGGACCCGCACCTCCAAGGAATTGTCCAGCTTCAGGCTCACCACCGTCCCGTCGGGGATGACGACCTCCTCGCCCGGCGTCTTGGAGGCCACCGCGGTGCCGGCCGCGGCGCCGATGATGGCGCCGATCACGGCTCCCTTGGAGCGATTCCCCTTGCTGAGCACGCGGCCCAGGATGGCGCCGGCCGCGGCGCCGCCGCCGATCCGCGCGGCGTCCCTGCCCGTCTCGCTGCGCCCCTGCTGGGCGAAGGAGGCGTCGATCGGCACGGTGGCGCCCGAGGGGAGCACCAGGTCGGTGAACCGCAGCGCCAGCTTCGCCTGGCCGCCCACCTTGCGAGTCGGCACCGCCTCGGCCACCTGGCCCAGGATCTCGGAGCCGGCGGGGATGACCACCTCGCCGTCCTCCGTCACGTCATGGACGACGCGGACGCGGAACGCGTCGCCGGGCGCGCTGGTGTTGCTCGCCACGGTCTGGGTGAACTCGACGTCGAGCACCGTGCCGGCCGGAACGGTGACGGTGGCCATCCGCGGCGGCTCGGGGGTTTCCTCGCGGATCTCCGGGCGAGGCTCCTCTCTCGCCGGCTCGGGAGCAGGCGCCGGGGTCACATCAGCCCGGCGCTCGGGCTCCGGCTTCGCCTGGACCGTCGCGCGGGGTGAAGCGGCGTGCGACCGCCGCTCCCGCTCGCGCAGCCGCTGCTCGCGGGCGTCGAGCTCCGCCTGCTTCGCGGCGAGCTGGCGCTCCTGGGCGGAGATCTCCGCGCGCTGCTCGTTGACGTTCGGCGGCGTCTCCGCCGGGATGTCCACCGAGCGCGGCTCGGGCCGCAGCTCGTTCGTCTGGGGTTGGACCTCCGCCTGGGAGGTTGTCTCACGCGCGGTCGAAACCTGTCCGGCGCGCTCCTCCTCGCCGCGGTTGCAGGCGAAGGTGAAGAGGGCGGCGGCGCAGAGGAGCGCCGGCAGGAGGGTGCTGGTTCTGGGGTTTCGCATGGTCGGATTCCTCGCTTCCTCAAGTCTCCCCTATCAACAGGAGCAAGGCTGATGCCATTCCATGCGGATCGACGCAACTTGCTGAGGAGCCGTGACTTCAGGGTCCTGCCCCCGCTCGGCGGCGGCCCGAATCTCTCCTGCCGGGGACGCTCGCGCCGCTTGGGCAGGACGCTCAACGCCGCCGCGAAGGATCGAACCGGATGACGCCCGGCCGCTCCGCCTCGGCTTCGGGCGGTGTCTCTTCGGCTGCGGGCTCAGCGGCGGCGCCCGCCTCAGGGGCTATGCCGAAAGGCAGGCCGAAGTCGGCGGAGGGATCCACGAACATGGTGAGGGCGGCGAAAGGCACCGTGAGCCGCTGGCGCGAGCCGCCGAAATTCAGCAGCACGGAGAAGGCCTCGGGGGTGACCGTCAGGCCCCAGAACTGGTGCTGCAGGATGATCCTCATCTCCTCGGGATATTGCGCGCGCACGAAGCTCGGCACCTCCACCCCCGGAGCGTTCGTGCGGAATCCGATGTAGAAGTGGTGCTCGCCCGGCAGCCCGTGCTCGGCCACCTGCTCCAGCACGCGGCGCACGGCGTCGCGCAGCGCATCCTGGAGAATGGCCGGGTAGTCGATCTTGTCGGGGTCCATGCGGGAGAGCATACAGTCGGACGGTGGCGACGGGACGATCCTCTACGGATAATCAACCGTCCCCACCGGCGTCCAGGGACCGCAACGGAGCACCCTCCACGCGGTCTTCCAGCTCCCCTTCCAGGCGCCGTACTTGCGGATGGCCGCCTCGCCGTAGTGGCTGCAGGTCGGCTTGAAGCGGCAGCGGACGCCCAAGGCCCCCATTTGCGGCGACAGCACCGCCTGGTAGAGATGGATGGAGCCCAGAAGGAAACGCGCGGTGAGCTGCTCCCGCGGCACCCGCGCGAGATCGAGGCCCAGGGCGAGAAGAAGAAGGGCGGCGGCGATCCACACCCTGGGCCGGCGGCGCAACCACTTCATCGGCGAAGCTTACAGCCTCACCACGGAAGCATGCCGGTGGCGGCCCGCCCGAGCCACAGCGCGAGGAGCGCGGCGGCGTTGGCGAGCAGCAGGGTATCGAGGCGGAGCGGCAGGCGGAGAGGCCGCGCCGCCGCCAGCGCGACGCCCCAGACCGCCCAGCCGAGGATGCCCTCGACAGCCAGCACGGGAGCCAACGGATGGTCGCGCACGGCGGCGGACCACTCCCCCTTGACGAGATGCGCCAACGCCCGGGTCATGCCGCATCCAGGGCAGGGAAGGTGGAAGAGCCGCCGGCTGAGGCAGATGGCGCCGGCGGCATCCGCGGAGGGCACCCAGAAATGGAGGATGGCGAGCCCGGCGAGGCCCGCGAGCCCCGTAACCCACCAGAGCCGCGCGGCCGGGCCCGCCATGGCGCCTACCGGTTCGTCCAGGCGGAAAGCATGGCCATGCCTCCCCAGAAGAAGACCCAGAGAATCGCCAGGATCAGGATGATCGTGCCGACGATGCCCAGGATCATCCCCGCCCTGGCCAGACCTTCACCGGCGGCGGGAGAGCGGCCTTCGCGAATCGCCTTCAGCTCCTGATTGCCGACGAACCAGGCGACCGGGCCCAGAATGTTGCAGCAGATGACGCCGAGGATCCCCAGCACCAGGGCGACGATCGCCTGGGTGCTGGAGGTCTGCGTCTGTCCAGGAGTGGCTACGCTCATCTCGTTGTCCCCCTAGAAGCGATCGACGTACTGGGTGATGCCCGGAATGATCACCCGCTGGCCGTTCACCGCCTTAATGATCAAAATAATGTGGAAGATCAGCAAGGCAAGGCCGTAGAGCGGGATCAGCAAGGCCGCCAGGCAGCCGAAGAGCGGTATGTGAGTGAGAATCCCGAGGATGAAACCGAGGATGATCTCGGCGACGAACAGCACGATTCCGTGCTTGGCGTGCCACTGGACCTCGGGGTCGTTCTTCTCGATCGCGAAGGGGATCACCGCCAGGACACCGAGATAGGAGAGAACGAGCATGATGGTCCGGTTCGGGCTCGCCGTGCCCGGCGGCGGCGTGGTCCCGGTCGGCGGAGGCGGCGGCGGCGTGTAGGACGGCGGCGGCGGAACGTTCGGTTCACTCATCGCGGACCTCTCCTTTCAGGGAACGAATCATGGCGGCCTCGTTTGGCCGCGAGTCTATACAACGACGCCGAGATCCGCCAGCGCCTCGCGCAGAGCCGCCAGCCGCTCCTCGTGAACGGCGAGCACGAGGCGGGCGGCGGCGCCGTACTCCTCGCTCTCCAGCTCGATCTCCGGCGGCCGCAACAGGCGCTTGACGGCACCCACTTTCTCATGGGGGACCGCGACGGCGATACGCGCCGTCGGCGCGCGCGCGGCCACCGGCAGCGCCTTCAGGGCCTCGCGCGCCGCCGCGGCGTAGGCGCGGGCGAGCCCGCCCTTGCCCAGCTTGACGCCGCCGAACCAGCGCACCACCACGGCCAGGGCGTCCGAGAGGCCGGCGCCGCGGAGCACCTGCAGGATCGGCACGCCGGCGGTGCCCGCCGGCTCGCCGGCGTCGGAGCTGCGCTCGCGCGGCGGCGAGCCCAGCCGCCAGGCCCAGCAGTGGTGGGTGGCGTCCGCGAATTCCCTTTGCAGCGCGGCGAGGACGGCCTTGGCCGCCGCCTCGTCCGCCGCCGGCCCGATCACCGCCAGGAAGCGCGAGCCCTTGTCGCGGATCTCGGCCCGGGACTCCCCGGCGGGAGCGGCATAGGAGGCCATGCGGGATCAGGGCAGGCCGGTCACCCGCTGGTAGATCGAGCGGTAGCGCCGGACGACGGCCTCCTGGCTGAACTCCTCGACCGCCCGCTTCCGGCTGGCGGCGCCGAACCGCCGCCGCAGATCCTCGTCGGAGAGCAGTTGCAGGGCCGCCGCCGCCATGGCGCCCACGTCTCCCACCGGGCAGAGGAATCCGGTCTCGCCGTGCACCACCACCTCCGGCAGGCCGCCGGCGTCCGAGGCGATCACCGGCACCTCGCAGGACATGGCTTCGAGGGCGGCGAGGCCGAAGGACTCGCTCTCCGAGGGGAGGAGGAAGAGGTCCGCTCCCACCAGCACCTCCTCGATCAAGGGCAGGCTGCCGATGAAGCTGATGGCGCCGCAGATGTGGTTCTCGCGGCAGTACTGCTCGACCTTGCCGCGGTCCGGACCGTCGCCCACCAGCACCAGACGGCTGGGAACCTTGCGCATCACGCGCTCGAAGACGGCGATGACGTCCATCACCCGCTTGACCGGCCGGAAGTTCGAGATGTGGACCAGCAGGCGCTCCCCGGGCTTGCCCCAGCGCCGCGCTCCCGGTCCGTTGCGGGCCTGCTCGTAGCGCGCCGGATCGATGAAGTTGGGCACCACGTCGATCTGGTTGGAGATGCCGAGCTGCTCGACGGTGGTGCGCCGCAGCGACTCGGAGACCGCGGTCACGGCGTCGCTCTGCAGGATGCCCCAGCGCGTCGTCTCGAGATAGTTGGGATCGTTGCCCACCAGGGTCACGTCCGTGCCGTGGAGGGTGGTGACGATCGGCAGCGGCTGCGGCGAGACGATCTCGCGGGCCATCACCGCCGAGACGGCGTTGGGGATGGCGTAATGGACGTGCATCACGTCGAGCGGCGCGTGGCGGGCCACCTCGACCATCTTGGTGGAGAGGGCCAGCGAGTAGGGAGGGTAGTTGTCGAACAGCGAATAGGTGGGGGTCACCACCTCGTGGAAGAACGTCCGCGCATTGAGGAAGGCGAGGCGCGAGGGCAGCGCATAGCTGATGACGTGGACCTCGTCGCCGCCTTCGGCGAGCGCCATGGCGAGCTCGGTGGCGACGATGCCGGAGCCGCCGTACGTGGGGTAACAACTGATGCCGATCCTCAACGCACACCTCCGGGCAGGATGGCCATGGGATCCGCCACGGCCAGCGGCCCGCGGCTCCAGAACGGCTCGCCGAACGTGGCGCCGACGAGCAGGCCGAAGTGGCGGGCCCGGCCCTCGACGGCGTGCCAGAACTCCGGCGTCGAGATCTTGGTGAACGGATTCTCATCCTGCTTCGCGTCCGGCTGGTAGAGCTGGCTGCGGTAGGCGCGCAGCGACTCCAGCTTGGCGTCCCAGGCGGCGGTCACGTCGACGATGAAGCTCGGTGGGAAGAGATCGTGCTGCATGTAGGAGAAGACGGCCGCCGGCCGGTGCGGCGGGCCGGACTCGCGGGCGCGGTTCGCCAGGCCGGCGTAGAAGCAGGCCGCCTCGACGAGCTGGTGGGCGCGCGTGTGATCGGGATGGCGGTCGTGCGGCGTCGGTCCCAGGACCAGCTCGGGCCGCCGGCGGCGGAGGACGGCGATCAGCGCGTCCTCCTCGGCGGCGCCGTGGCGCAGGCCGCCGTCGCCGCAGTCGAGGAAGTCGAGCGCCGCCGCCCCCAGCGCCGCGGCAGCCCGCTCGGCCTCGGCCCGCCGCTCCGCTTCCGTGCCCCGCGTGCCGAGCTCGCCGCGGGTCAGGTGCAGGATGCCCACCTTCCGTCCGCCGCGCGCCAGCAGCGCCAGGGCTCCGCCGCACCCCAGCTCCACGTCGTCCGGGTGAGAGCCGATGGCGAGCACGTCGAGCTTCGTTCCTTCCGGTTCTTCTCTCATGGCACGATCACCTGCAGCCGCGAGCCGTCGAGGTCCATCTGCTCCCAATACCTCTCTACGAATTCGCGGCCATACTTTCCCGGGAAGTGCGCCGAGGAGACGACGCGCTCCTGCGGCTTGCCGAACGGTTGGCATGTCTCACGGAGATACTGCGCGCGGCGGCCCTCCACCTCGTTGCGGCGGGCGGCGGCGGCCACGGCCTTCTCGCCGAAGAGGTCGAGCGCGCGCAGGATCTGCTCGCGCGTCTTGTCGAACGGCCGCTCCAGGTTGGCATCGGCGGCGAGGGCGGGCTCGCGCAACGCCGCCAGCGCCTCCTCGATGCGGCGCCGCGCCGGTCCCACCAGGTCGCCGCCCACCCGCTCGGCGAGCCAGCGGTCGACGCCCGCCGGATCGCCCAGCAGAGTGGCGAGGGGGATTCCCAGCTCCTCCAGCTTCTCGACCTGCTTGGCTTCGAGCACCAGCGTCTGCGGCCGCAGGGTGACCCAGGGCGCTTCCACCTCCAGCAGGCGATGCGTGGCGGCGGCCTGCGCCATGTAGGACAGCTCGCCCGGTCCGAGCACCTGGAGCGACGTGCCGAGCACCGCGTCCTGCACCGCCGGACGGGCGAGCACGCCCGGAGAGATGACCGACGGGTTCTCCTCCACGATCCCCATGAGGTCGGCGATCGTCTCCGCGCCGGCTTCGCCGCCGCGCAGCGCGAAGCCCTCCTCGCCGCGCCACTCGATCCGCCGCCGCTCGCCGCCGCGCAGGAGGAAGAGCGGGCTCGCGCCGCGCTGCGGGCTGACCTGCAGGGAGTACCCTCGCGACTCGATCTCGGCGTCGCGGCGGACGAGCGCCTCTTCCAGCTCGCGACGGCGTTCGACGAGCCGCCGCAGCCAGGGCCGCTGCGCCGCCTTGAGCGCCGGGTCCATGGCGTCGAGCAGCAGCGGGCAACGCGGCCCGAGCAGGTGGGCCATGAGGCGGCAGAAGGCCTCGCCGAAGCGCGCGTCCGGCCGGTACCAGCGGGCGACGGTGCCCAGCCATTCGGCGTAGAAGTCCCCGGGGATGGCGGCGGCGATGCCGCGCAGCACGTCCTCGACCGCCGGCCCCAGCGTGCGCATGCCGAGCGGCGCCAGCGGCTGGGGATCGGGCCCGAGATCGAAGGCGCGGGGACCGTCGGGCGCCAGCACCGCCGTCTGCGTGGCCTCGGCCCAGTCGTGGTCCTCGGTCGCCACCCAGAAGACGGCTACCGCCGGCTCGCCCGCCGCCTCCAGCGCCGCGGCCCAGCGGGCCGCCGCGACCATCTTGGCCAGGCAGTAGAGCGGACCGCCGAGGAGTCCGGGCTGCTGCCCGGTGACCACGACGCGCGTCGCGGGGTCCGCCAAGCGTTGCGCCAGCCGGTCGGCGTTCTCATTGCCGTAGGCCCGGTTGGTTACGGCGAGCGCCTGGGCGAGCTCGCGGCGGCTGGCGGAAGCCGGCCCGGCGAGGGAAGGCAGGCCGCCGGGAGGCAGGAAGCGCAGCGGCGCCAGCAGGTCGAGATCGCGGCCGGCGAGCCAGGCGGCGGGCAAGGGCGCGAGGAGCCCCGCCGCCGCGAGGTCCACTCCGAGGTCAGGCCGGCTTGCAACCGATGAGGATGAGGCGTTCGCTGTCACGCTCGTAAGGATCTCCCTGAAAATTGCCGAAGAGCCCGGCGACCTCGAGGCCCGCCCAGCGCAGGCCGATGGTCACCTCCTCCGGCTCGTAAAGCCGCACGCTCTCGAGAAAGGCGCGCGAAGGCCCGCCGGGCGCGCTCACCACGATGCGCTTGTTGAGCCGCTTGCGGCCGGCATCGTACCAGCGCTCCATCTCCACCTCCCGCCCCTCCAGCACCTGCGAATCGCGGGGCTTGAGGCTCGCCAGCACCGCGCCCGGATTCATCAGGTCGATGAGGAACCGTCCGCCCTGGGCGAGGACGCGCACGACCTCCTCCAGCACGCGGAAGTTCTCCCGCTCGGTCTCGAAATAGCCGAACGAGGTGAAGAAGTTGAGCACCCAGTCGAAGCAGCCGGCGGCGAACGGCAGCAGCCGCATGTCGCCGGCCACGCGCGGCATCTCGTTCCGCGCCAGCATGGTCAGCGACAGATCGACGCCCAGCGTGCGATAGCCGCGGCGCCGCAGCGCCGCCGTATGCCGTCCGGCGCCGCACGCGAGATCCAGCACCGCCCGCGGCCGCGCCCCTCCAAGGTGGCGCTCGACGAAGTCGACGTGCTCCTCGGCTTCGGGCTCGTCGCGGTGGGAGTACAGCTCCAGGTACTCCTCGCCGAACCATTCCTTGTACCAGGGCATAGGGGAGATGATATCGGAGGCGCCGCAAAGCCGCTCCGCGGGCACACCGAGCACCTGTGTTACAATCATCGTTAAAATAAACACAGTCCGGAGGGTCAACCGGCCATGTCCGCCCCAGCCCGCAGCGTCCTGGTGTTCGGCATCTACCTGATCGTCTCGGGTCTCACCTACTTCTCGATTCCCAACACGATCCTGCCGCTGGTCGGTTTCGCGCCGACCGCGGAGTTCTGGTTCCGCGTCGTCGGGCTGTTGACGGTGATCCTCGGGTTCTACTACGTCTACTCCGCCCGCCAGGAGCTTCGGCCGTTCTTCCGCGCCACGCTCTTCGGTCGTGCCCTGCTCTTCGTGGGCCTGACTACCCTTGCCCTCGCCGGTTTGGCCAGCCCTATGTTGATCGTCTTCGGGACGGTCGACCTGGCGGGCGCCGTGTGGACGTGGTTCGCCTTGCGCGGCAGCGCCTAGCCAGCCGCGAGGGCAGGGAGGGCGAGGACAGCGATATGCTACAGCCGATGACTTCACTCCCCTGGCGCCGCGCCGCCGTGGCGGCCCTCATCGTGGGGTATCTGCTCCACACCGTGACGGCCATCCTGGTCTGGCGCACCTGGGGGAGCTTCGGCCGGGGCAACGTCCTCGCCTGGATCGACTTCCCCATCTCCCTCGCCTTCCTACACCTCGACGGCACGCCGCTGCTGACCTGGAGCCTCGTCGCCGGCGGGCTCCAGTGGGCGTTGATCGCGGCGCTGCTCTCGACGTGGCTGGGAAGCACGGTGCGGCGGGCGTAGGAAAGCGTCAGCCCCAGGAAGATCCATGATATACTTTCTATGGAGAGAAAAAGCCAGCTACAATCGGCACTTACGAGGGAATCCTTCATGTGCCTCCGGAATAACCAGCCGCCCGGATCCTTTATGGACCTTGAGGAGTTATAAGGCTGTGCTATCGTTTACGTCCTAATTACGCCTGCCTGGGCAGGGGTACGCCATGATCGGCCAGCAAGACTCCTTCCGACTCCTCTATGGAGACTTCGCCCCTGAGGAGAAGCCGCGATACTCCGTGGCACGGGCCGCGCATTACCTACATATCTCTCCGTCTACGTTGCGGTCTTGGGTACGGGGTCGCACTTACCCAAAGGGCGGCGGGGTAGAACAATGGCCTCCGATAATCAAGGCCGAGAGCCTGCTGTCGTTCAACAATCTGACCGAAGCCTACGTTCTACGCGCGTTGAGGGTAGACCACGGAGTCAAGATGGCGCGCGTTCGCGAGGCGCTTGACTATGCCGAGAAGATGTTTGACATCCCGCGCCTACTTCTGAGCGAAGAGCTTCAGGCAGCGCCCGGAAATGTTTTCCTGGAGCGGTTTGGACAGCTCATTAATCTAAGTCTGTCGGGACAGTTTGCCACCAGGCAGCTTCTCGGCGCAGTTCTCAAAAGAGTAAAAAGAAACGCTGCGGGTTGGCCGGAGCGAATGTTCCCGGTGGCATCCTATGATTTGGAGACGCTAAAGCTGGCTCCTCCACGGGTGCTGATTGATCCAGCGATTTCGTTTGGCCGGCCAATTCTGGCGTCAAAGGGTATCCGTACTTCGGTAATTGTCGGTAGAATTGACGCAGGCGAGGATCCTGACAAGATCGCCGAAGATTACGGTTTGGAGCCTGGTGACATTGACGCTGCGATCTCGCAAGAACGCGCGGCAGCATGAGCCGACGTTTTTCGTCGACCAAAATCTTTGCGGCATCTTTTCAGCGCATCTGAGAGTAAATGGCCTCAGAGTAGAAGAGCTTCCATCTCATCTCCCGCCGACCACTCCTGACGTGGCATGGCTCCCTTTTGTCGCCGCGAAGGGGTGGGTAGCCATTACCATGGATCAGTTTAGAGATGATCCAGAAGAGCTAGTCGCGTTGATGGTTCATGGGGTCAAAGCTTTCGTACTGGTAGGTAAGGCCAGCCACGAAGAGCGCGCTGCCATGTTCCTACGGAAGCGCCGATGGATTCTCCGGATGATTGAGGCCTATTCAGAGCCGTTCATGGCGAGACTTTCCATGACGACAGGCGACCACAACCTGACGACGCTCGCAGACTTCCTGAATAAGCAGGCTCGGCGCCGACGCTAGCTGCAGTCCTACCTTTCTCCTGGTCGGTGGAGACCGGAAATTCGGCCCCAACTTCCTGGGTTAAACTCCCCGCCATGGTCCACCTCGGCCCGCACCGCATCGATCCGCCGCTCTGGCTCGCTCCCATGGCCGGGGTGACGGACCGCGACTTCCGCCTCATCGTGCGGCGGATCGGCGGCGTGGGCGTGGTGTCGATGGAGTTCATCTCCTCGAAGGCCATCGTCCAGGGCAATCAGCGCACGCGGGACCTGATGTACTTCAGCGCCGAGGAGCGCCCGCTCGCCATCCAGATCTACGGCTCGGACGCGGCCACCATGCGCGAGGCCGCCCTGGTGGTCGAGGAGCTGGGGGCCGACATCTGCGACATCAACATGGGCTGCCCGGCCAACAAGGTGCTCAAGGGCTGCGCCGGCGCCGCGCTGATGGGCGACCTGAAGCTGGCCGAGACGATCATCCGCACGGTGCGCGAGGCGATCTCGATTCCTCTCACCGTCAAGTTCCGCCTGGGACTCGACGACGGCCGCCGCAACTACCTGGAGCTGGGGCGCATCTGCGAAGCGAACGGCGTCGCCGCGGTGGCCATGCACGCGCGCACGGCGCGGCAGATGTTCACCGGCGAGGCCGACTGGAGCCACCTCGCCCAGCTCAAGGCGGCGCTGTCCATCCCGGTGATCGGCAACGGCGACGTGACCGAGCCTGAGGCTGCCCTCCGCATGATGGCCGAGACCGGCTGCGACGGCGTCATGGTCGGCCGCGGCGCCACCAAGAACCCATGGATCTTCCGGCAGATCGCCGCCCGCCTGGACGGCAGCCGGGTGAGCGAGCCGACGCTCGCCGACCGGCGGGATCTCATCCTGGAGCACTTCCACATGGTGGCCGAGCGGGAGCACTCCACGTTCGCCCTCCACAAGCTGCGCAAGTTCACCGGCTGGTACACCCACGGCCTGCCCAACGGGCGCAAGCTGCGCCAGGCCATCAACCAGCTCCCCGACGTCGAGACCTTCCTCGCCACGGTCGAGGAGTTCCTCGACGAGCTGCTGATCGAGAAGGCCGCGTAGGGCGTGGCGGAGCACGCGATCGACCTGGCGGTCCCGCCGGAGAAGGCGCTCGCGGCGGTCCGCGGGACGGCCGAGGAGTGGGGGGCGGAATTCCAGCCGCGAGGCTACACCGGCGGCGAGCTCCGCATGCCGGTCGTCGCGGGCATCCGACGGGGCCTCGTGACCGGAGCGGTGGAGATCAGGCCAGAGGCGGAAGGCTCGCGGGTGGTCTTCCTGCCGGAGACGTCGATCTACTACGTCCAGACGGCCTCGGTGATGGTGCTGCTCCTGGCCGTCGCCGGCGCTCTGCTCACCCTGCTCTGGCCCTTCTACCCCAAGCTGATCGCCGTGGCCCCCTTCGGCGCCATCCTGGCGCTCGGCGGCTGGTTCCTGGTGGTCTCGCGCCTGCGCACCAGCGGGCCCGACGAGTTCCTGGCCGCCGTGGCGGTGGCCGCTGAAGGCTAGGGAGAGACCGGTGAAGCGTAGTCGCGGCGCAGGCCACCGGAGGCGCTGTATGGTGGATCCGCTATGCGATGCAGGGCGCCGGCTGTACAGCACAACGGGCAGCCTGTACGACACATCGGAACCGCTGTACCGTGCAGGCGGTCGGCTATGCCGTGCAACGGGCAGCCTGTACAGCACAACGGGCAGCCTGTACGGCACATCCGGTCCGCTGTACGGTGCAGGGTGCTGGCTGTACAGCACAACGAGCAGCCTGTGCGGTACATCGGAGCCGCTGCACCGTGCAGGCAGTCGGCTGTGCCGTACAACGGGTAGCCTGTCAGTACAGCGGGCAGCCTATACAGCATATCCGGTCCGCTGTAGGGTGCAAGGGACCGCTGTACAGCAACATAGGGTCGGCTGCACCCTACAGCGGGGCCGATGTGCGGCGGAGTCGGAGCAATGAACTGGCGATCCACCCGCCGGGAATGACCCCTTCGGCTACCGCGTTATACAGATGCGGTTCTGTTCTTTGGCAACTTGGGGGTGTACCGGCTTCGACGGGGAACAAAGCGGAGCAGGGGTGGCGTGTCGAGTTTCCACTCGTAACACCGGAAGATATAACTGCGAACGATAACTTCGCCCTCGCGGCCTAAAAAGGGCTGTGACGTCCCGATGGTGGGCCTTGATTCGCGGCGCCCACCGGGACGACGCTAAAGCGGATCAATGGATGCGGAGGCCTTGCGACGCATCCGGATACAAAGCAAGGCTGGCCGCTCGCGTAGGTTGGCCTTCTCCCAGCGCGCGCGGCGAGATTTCAATAGAGGGATACACACGTAGAGGCTCCTGAAACGCGTTTCTCGGACGTGGGTTCGACTCCCACCACCTCCACCAAGCCAATCCTTCCTGTTTTCAGCGAAAATCCTCGTACAATCCTCTATTCCTGGAAGATCTCCACCAGCGGGATCTCGAGACCCGGCAGCAGGGGAGTCGTGAGGATATCCTCCACGGAGGCTGACAGGGGTATGTCGCGCCGGCGCTCTCCGGCAGCCCATCTCCAGACCTTGACGGCCTTCCGGTAGCGGTCGAAGATCCAGTACTCCCGCACCCCGAACCGCTCATAGGCTTCGCGCTTGAGGACCTCGTCCAGGCGGCGGGAGTCCTTGGAAAGGATCTCGATGACCAGATCCGGCGCGCCCTGGATGTTCTTTTCCGTGATGATCGGCGCTCTCTCGTTGGAGACGAACAGGAGATCAGGCTGAAAGATGTCGTGGGGAGAGAGGACAACGTCCGTTGGGGCGATGAGGAACCGCCCGAGCCGATGCTTGCGGATAAATTCACCGAGATGAAGCGTCAGGCGGACGACGAGGTCCTGATGCCGCACGAACGGCGCGGCGGTCACGAAATGCTCCCCGCCGATGATCTCGTGACGCTTGCCGTCCTCCGGGATGAGGACGTAATCCTCGTAGGTGAGCTTGGGAGAAGGCTCGTGGAGAGCCATGCGGTAGCCTCCTTTGACGAGTTCATGGTAACACGTGCCCTCAGACCCTCTTGGGCGACGGGTGGACGAATTTGTCCGTTCTTCTCTATAAACGGAAAATCGGTCCTTCATCGCTCACCTTTTTGAGGGCGGCGGCGTTTTTGCAGAGACCCGAGCAGTGTGCCATCGTACCCGGCTGGATGCGAACCGAAAGGAGGAGGCATGCGCCTCATGATCTTCTGCTTGGCGGGCCTGGCCGTTCTGGCCTGCCGGGCTTCCGACGACGCGGCTTCGAACCAGACGGCCCCGCAGAAGCAGGAGCAGAACGGAGAACCGCGGATCGTGCCTGACGTCGAGAAGCGGCTGGCGCAGTTCGCCGCCGTTCCCCTCTCGGCGGATCTCTCCGCGCTTTCCGCGGAGGACCGTCAGGTGCTTGCCAAGCTGGTGGAGGCCGCCAAGCTGATGGACGAGATCTTCCTGCGCCAGGCGTGGGCCGGCAATCCCGAGATGCGGCGGTGGCTCCAGGGCTACCAGGGCGAGCACGCGGAGGCGGCGCGGCAATACTTCACGCTCAACTTCGGACCCTGGGACCGCCTGGCGGAGCGCCAGCCGTTCATCGGCGACAAGCCGCATCCGCCGGGAGCGGGCTTCTATCCGGAGGACGTGACGAAGGAGGAATTCGAGGGCTGGCTCTCCAAGCACGCCGCAGAGAAGGAGACGCTCACCTCGACGGTGACGGTGATCCGCCGCGGCCAGGACCGCGGCCTCGCCGCCGTGCCCTACTCGCGCGAGTACGCCGAGTGGCTCAAGCCGGCCGCCAAGCTCCTGCGCGAGGCGGCGGCGCTCACCGGCAACGCCTCCCTCAAGAAGTTCCTCGAGCTGCGCGCCGCCGCCTTCGAGAACGACGACTACTACGCCAGCGATCTCGCCTGGATGGACCTCGACGCGCCGGTGGAGGTCACCATCGGCCCCTACGAGTCCTACGAGGACGAGCTCTTCGGCTACAAGACCTCTTTCGAGGCTTTCGTCACGGTCAATCTGCCGAAGGAATCGGCCGCGCTCGCCCTCTACAAGGAGCGGCTGCCGTGGCTGGAGCGCAACCTGCCGATCCCGGACGAGGACAAGAACCTGAACCGCGGCACGGAGAGCCCGATCCGCGTGGTGGACACGGTCTACAGCTCCGGCGAAACCCGGGCCGGCGTGCAGACGATCGCCTTCAACCTGCCGAACGACGAGCGGGTGCGCGAGGCCAAGGGCTCGAAGAAGGTGCTGCTGCGCAACACCATCCAGGCGAAGTACGACCGCATCCTGCTGCCCATCGCCGACCGCGTGCTCGATCCGGCGCAGGTGAAGGACGTCTCCTTCGACGCCTATTTCAACGAGGTGCTCCACCACGAGCTGTCGCACGGCCTGGGCCCGGGCACCATCACGGTCGACGGCCGCAAGACCGAGGTGCGGAAGGAGCTCAAGGAGCACTTCGCCACCCTGGAGGAGGCCAAGGCCGACGTGATGGGCGTCTACAACATCCTCGCCCTGATCGGGCGCAAGGAGATGCCGGCCGAGCTGCGGCGGTCGCTGGAGCCCACCTACGTGGCCGGTCTCTTCCGCGGCGCCCGCTTCGGCGTCGACGAGGCGCACGGCCAGGGCGTGGTGATGCAGTTCAACTACCTGCAGCAGAAAGGCGCGCTGGAGATCGACGCCAACGGCCGCGTCCACGCCGTCTCCGAGAAGTTCCCCGGCGCCATCCGCGACCTGCTGCACGACATGCTGATGCTGCAGGCCAACGGCGATTACGCCGGCACCCAGCGCTTCCTCGACACCTATGGCAAGGCGACGCAGCCGATCCACGACGCCATCGCGCGCCTGGCGGACGTGCCGGTGGATATCAGGCCGGTGTACGAGGGGGAGAAGTAGGGGCTCCGCAAAAGGACTCCAAGGATTGCAAGGACACCAAGGACAAAAAAACTCACCCTGTCCTTTCTGTCCTTGGAGTCCTTTGGGTCCTTTTCTCCTCGGGTGAGCAAGGAGTAAGGCCTACCTCACCGCCAGCAGCTCGAACTCGTAGAGCAGCACGGCGTTCGGCGGCACCACGCTGCCGACGCCCTGCTTGCCGAAGCCCAGCTCAGGCGGGATGACGAGCTTGCGCTTGCCGCCCACTTTCATGCCGAGGAGACCCTCGTCCCATCCCTTGAGGGCGTCGCCGGTGCCGAGGCGGAAGGTGAACGGGCGGTCGCGGTCGCGGCTGGAATCGAACCTGGTGCCGTCCTCGAGCCAGCCGATGTAGTGGACCTCGACGATCTTGCCGGTCGCGGCCTCGCCTCCCTGGCCGATCCTGAGATCGGTGTACTTCACGCCCGAGGGGGTGACGACCTCCTTGCCGCCGGCCTCGGGCCGGTCCTTCTCCTGGCCGGCGAAGGCGGCGGGGCTCGCCGCGGCGAGCAGCAGGACCGTAACCAGAGAGCAGGCCAAGGTTTTGAGGTTCATCGTCGATCTCCTGGGGAATCGACTGCGGCGGGTGCGGTGCGAAGGGATTCTACGTCAATCGGCCCGCCGCACCACCCGCCCCTCTTTCACCACGGCCGCGACGGGATTGATGCCGTAATGGTAGACCAGGTGGAGGAGGTTGGGCGCGTCGAGCAGGACGAGGTCCGCCCGCTTGCCCGTCTCCACCGAGCCGATCTCCCCGCCGAGACCGAGGCAGCAGGCGGCGTTGAGGGTGGCCGCCGTGAGGCTCTCCTCGATGGTGAGGCCGAGCTCGAAGACGGCCAGCACCACCACCATGGGCAGCGATTCGGTGTGCGAGGAGCCCGGGTTGCAGTCGGTCGCCAGGGCTATCGGTACGCCGGCTTCGACGAGTCGGCGGGCCGGGGCGTAGCGGTGCTTCATGAGGAAGAAGCTCGTGCCGGGCAGCAGCACCGCGGTAACCCCCGAGCCCGCCAGGGCCTCGATGCCGGCCGGCGAGACGGCGATCAGGTGGTCCGCGGAGAGCGCGCCCAGCTCCGCGGCCAGCGCGGCGCCGCCGGAATCGACGAACTCGTCCGCGTGGAGGCGAGGGAGGAGCCCGTGGCGGACGCCCGCGGCGAGCACGCGGCGGGACTCCTCGGCGGTGAACACTCCCTCTTCGCAGAAGACGTCGCAGAAGCGGGCGAGCCCGGCCTCGGCGGTGGCCGGCACGATCTCCTCGCAGACGAGATCGAGATAGCGCCGCCGGTCCGCGCGGTGCTCGGGAGGGACCTCGTGCGCGGCGAGCAGGGTCGCCACCAGGTCCACCGCATGGCCCGCGGCCGCCCGCTGGACGGCGCGGAGCTGCTTCAGCTCGCCGTCGCGCGAGAGGCCGTAGCCGCTCTTGGCCTCGGCGGTCGTCGTGCCCCAGGCGAGCATGCGGTCGAGCCGCCGCAGGACGTTCGCGGCGAGCTCCTCCTCGCTCGCCCGGCGGGTGGCGGCCACGGTGGAGAGGATGCCGCCGCCGGCCGCCGCGATCTCCTGATACGTCCTGCCCACCAGCCGCGCCGCAAACTCCTCCTCGCGGCTGCCGGCCCAGGGCAGGTGGGTGTGCGGATCGACGAAGCCGGGGATCAGCGTGCCGCCGCGGCCGTCCAGGCGCTCCGCCTCGTCCAGCTCGCCGAAGAGGCGCCGCCGCTCCTCCGGCGGACCGACGAAGGCGATGCGGCCGCCGCGGCAGACCACTTCGGCGCCGCGCGTCCGGCGCACCCGGCGCTGGTCCGGCCCGCGCAACGGAGCGTTGCCTTCCGGGGTGGCGACCTCGGCGAGGTTGTGGATCAGGAGGTCCGGCACGGCGCGGATTTTGTCATAGGGGCCTCAATCCCACCCTATCCCGCCCCATCTCCCGCACCTGCGCCCGCAGCCACTCCTCGACCTCGCTCCACTCCAGCGGCGCGGCGAGGCGCGGCATGGGCTCGCCTTCGATCTCGGAGAGGTCGGCGAGGCCCTTCAAGGCCTGCAGGGGGAAGTCGCGCACGTGCCCGAACTTGTCTTCCGCGAGGTCGAAGAGGGCCGCCAGGGGCAGCTCGCGGCAGAGGAGGTAGAGGTCCACGAAATCGCGCCGCGATGCGCGGCTGATGATGGCGCCGAGCTTCATCAATCCCAGGTCCGCGGCCGAGGCGACGGCGAGCCCGGCGGCGTCCTCGAAGGGCCGGACGAGCGGGTAGGGATAGTAGAAGAGCCGCAGACCCACGTCTCCCAGATGAGCGAAGAGATAGCCGTCGCGCGCCGTCTCGACCTCGGTGCCGGGATCGACGGCCAGCAACTCGGCCAGGAGGTCGCGCCGCTCGGGAGGGGTGAGCCGGTTGGCGTTGCTCATCAGATCGAGGTCGGAGACCGGACGATGGCAGGTATGGAGCGCCAGGGCGGCCGAGCCCGCGAGATAGAACTCCTCGCTCCACGGCCGGGCGGCCAGGCGCGGCAGCAGCTCCCGGGCGGCGGCCGAGAGCGACGAGAGGTTCAGAGCGGCCACAGCGACTGGGCCTCCGGGTGAACAGGGCCCGCCGGACGCCCGAGCGCGATCTCCCAGAACGCGCGGCTCCGGCGCGAGAGCTGCCGGCCGCCGCGCCGGGAGAACCAGTCGACGAGCGCCGGTTCCGGAACCTCGCTCAGCAGCCAGGCGAGATCCGCGGCGTCGCCGTCCTCCAGCAGGCGCGCGATGAGCAGGGAGCCGGCGCGGTCGAAGGTGAGATTCGCCTCGTCGTAGTGGGGAAAGAGGCGCCGCGCTCCGGCGGGCAGGCTCAAGCGCCGGCGTCCCGCCGCTTACGCGGCAGGGTGAGGACGGTGGCGGTGCTGCGCTCCTCCTCCATCTCCGCCTCGAGGATGCGCTGGAAGAGGTCGAGGGTGTTCTTGAACTTGAGCTGCAGCTCGCGCCGCGCCGTGCGCAGCTCGGCGATCTTCGATTCGAAGCGGGTGGACTGCTCGATGGCCTGCTGCACGATCTTGTCGGCGGCGACCTCGGCCTCCTTGACCAGCAGCTCGGCCTCGCGGCGGGCGTTGGCGGTGACGTCGTCCGAGACCTTCTGCGCGCGCAGCAGCGTCTGCTGGAGCTGGTGCTCCCGGTGCTCGGTCTCCTCCATCCGCTGCCGGTAGTAGCGGTTCTCCCGCTCCACTTTCTCGACCTGGGCGACGCGGGCGGCCAGCTCCTCGGCCAGCAGGGAGAGAAAACCGTCGACCTCGGTGGGGTCGTACCCCCGCATCTTCGGCGAGAAGCGCATCTTCTGGATCTCGAGCGGTGTGATGGCCATGGGAGTCTCCTACAGGTGTCCCTGGTCGAGAATCAGCTTTGGAAAAGCATAGCCATCCTAGCATGAATGTTGGAAAAACCTGTAGGGGCGGGCCCTATGTGGCCGCCCTGTTCCGGCGCCTCTCAAAAGGCAGGGCGGCCACACAGGGCCGCCCCTACAGGTCCCGGGGTCCGAAGAGGGCCGTGCCCACGCGCACGTGGGTCGCCCCCTCCTCGATCGCCACCTCGAAGTCGTCGCTCATCCCCAT
The DNA here is from genome assembly GCA_046765915.1 of Acidobacteriota bacterium. Taxonomy (GTDB): domain Bacteria; phylum Acidobacteriota; class Thermoanaerobaculia; order Multivoradales; family UBA5704; genus DATARR01. Next base: position 60,221 of record JBKPTH010000004.1, read on the forward strand.
CGAGAGCCAGCCGGGGAAGCCCCGCCATTCGGGCCGGGCGGCGAGATCGTCGCGCAGCTCGCGCAGCCGGCGGAACCAGGGGCGGGAGTCCTCGGGCGACTCGCCCGGGGGCGGAATGGCCATCAGGCCGGCGATCCGCAGGTGCTGGAGGCGGCTGAGCGGCAGGGCCTCCTCGGCGAGCCGCTGCGCCGGAAAGCCGTGCTTGCTCGCCTCGCCTCCCAGATTCACCTCCAGGAAGCCGGAGATTTCGACGCCCCGGGCGGCGGCCTCGCGGTCCAGCGCCTCGGCGATCTTCGGGCGGTCGACGGAATGGATGGTGCGGAAGAGGTCGAGGGCGAGGCGGACCTTGTTGGACTGCAGGGGACCGATCAGATGCCATTCGATGTCCGCGGGCAGCTCGCGGCTCTTGGCGGCCGCCTCCTGCACCCGGTTCTCGCCGAAGACCTTGAGGCCGGCCTGCCGGGCCTCGGCGAGACGGGCGGCGGGTTGTTTCTTGCTGGCGCCGACGAGGACCACGCCGCCGGCGGGCCGGCCGGCGCGGCGGCAGGCCTCCTCGATGCGGGCGTTGATGCGGGCCAGGCGCTCGGCCACGCCGTTCACGGCGTCAGGCCTGCTCTTCGAAGTAGAGGATGCGCTTGCAGGAATCGCACTGGACCAGCGTGCTGCCGTTGCGGATCTCGACCACCACCTGGGGCCGCACGCGGTAGTTGCATTCGGCGCAGTGCCACTCGCGCTGCCCGCGTCCCGGCCGCTCGATGGGCCGCACCGGCGCCACCGCGCCGGCGGGATAGCGCTCGAGGATGCGCTCGAACTGGGAGACCAGGTGGCGCGGCAGCCGCTGCTTGAGATCCGCGATCCTGCCGCGCAAGTCCTCCGCCTGCCGGGCGATCTCCGGCTTTTCGCCCTCCCAGCGGGCCATCTCCACCGCGTAGCGCTCTTCGATCTCGCGAAAGCTCTCGCGCAGCGCCGCGAGGTCCTTCTGCGCCTGCTCGTAACGCTCGAGCGAGGAGAAGGCCTGTTCTTCCTGGCCGGAGATCTGTCCCTTGACGGTGTCGATCTCCTGCAGCAGCGCCCCATACTCGCGCTGCGTGCTCACGCGGTTGATCTGCTGCTGGTATTTCTTGAGCTTTTCCTGGGCGTCCTGGACCGCCGATTCCGCCGTCCGCCGCTGCCGCGACGCCTCCTCGGCGCTCTCTTCGAGAGCCTGGATCTCACCCTTGCGCGCCTCGTGCTCGTCGTGCAGCTCGCGCATCCAGTCGGGGATCCCCTGCAGGCGTCCCTCGGCTTCGCGCAAGCGGGTGAGAGCGTCCTGCAGCTCCAGGACGTTCTGAAGGTTCTGGTTCATGGAGAAACGTCCGCTCCTCTCAAAGGAAGATCATCGCACTCCCCCGCCCGCGCGAACCGTATCCCTCTGCATGATTCGGAGCGCTTCCGAAGTGGGTCCACCTGGATTCGAACCAGGGACCTGCCGGTTATGAGCCGGACGCTCTCACCGCTGAGCTATGGACCCGGGGGAGAGCCCCCTTCAGGGCGAATCGGCAGTATACCACTCGCGGGCTTCCTCCCTCGGCGGCAGCTCGGCCGGCAGGAATTCGTTCCAGGTGCGCGCCAGGAGGGCCGCCAGCTCGGCGGTGCGCCGGGGGTCCGAGACCGGCCGGCTGACCCAGGCGTCCCAGCGCTCGAGGCTCAGCCGCGGCGTTCCCCGGCCGGTGAGCGGGGGGGTGGCGAGGAAACCGGCGAGCAGCCGGCCGAGGATCTCGGCCGGCGGCGCCGAGAGCTCGGCGCGGGCGAGGCGGGCGTTGCCCCTCGTCGTCAGGGCGAGACGGGCCCGATAGTACTCCGGCTCCGGCGCCGCGAAGCTCGACTCCCAGAGCAACTGATCGTCGCCGTCGACGAGGGAGAACCGGTTGGTGCCGTTGGTCAGGTAGAGCTCCGAGAGCACCGCCCGCGGCGAGTCGCGGAAGAGGCTGGGCGCCACCGCCGGCGGCGCCTCTCCCCCCGCCGCCTCCACCAGGGTCGCCCACAGCCGCGCCGCGGCCACCCGCCGGTTGCGCGGCACCGCGATCCGCCGCTCGAAACCGGCCGGCAGCTTGACGGCGAAAGGGACCTCCAGGAGCTGCCGCCCCAGGTTGCCGCCGTTCAGGATCTGGCCCTTCTCGCCGAACTCCTCGCCGTGCGTGGAGGTCACCACCACCAGCGCGCGGTCCCACTGGCCGCTCTCCCGCAGGGCCCTGAGCAGCCGGCCCAGCCGCTCGTCGGCCCAGGCCACGTTGAAGCGGTACATGGTCCAGAACCGCCGCCGTTTGCCGGGCGGCAGCGGGACTTGCGGGTCGAAGTAGATGGCGAGCTGATTGGGCACGATCCGCGCGGGCAGATCGAGCCGGCCGGTGTTCAGCCGCGGAATGAATTTCGGCCGCCGCAGGTAGGGCGCCTGCGGCTCGGGGATGTGGATCCAGACGAACTGCCGGCCGCCGTCCAGCTTCCTGAGCTCGGCGGCGGCCTCGGTCCCCTTGCCGAGATTCCCCAGGCGGTCGAACCCCTGCTCGTAGCCGCCGCGTTTCGAGTACGGCGGGCCGGCCGCGTAGCCGCAGGTCTCGAAGCCCTGCGCCTGCAGCGCCTCCGGCAGGGTGAAGAGAGCGGGAGAGAGGCGGCTCTCCGCCCTCAGCACCTGGTGCTGCCAGGGCCGCAGGCCGGTGAACAGGGAGGCCATGGAGGGCACGCCCCAGCTCGACGGCGCGATGGCCCTGCCGGCCCAATCCGACTGGCGGAGGAGGGCGTCGAGGTGCGGGGTCAGGCCCGGCTCGCCGCCGAGCCGGCCGACGACGTCGGCGCGCAGGGAGTCGAAGGTGATGAGGACGATCGGACCGTCGTGCGGCGCGGGACGGCCGCAGCCGACGAAGAGGACGAGAAGAAGCGGGGCGAGGGTTCTCACCCGGCCTGGGGATAGAGCTGCCGGTAGCTGTCCGAGAGGACGAGGATCCGCTTGACGTAGGTCTTCGGCTCCTCGAGGCCCAGGCCCTCGAGGAAACGGTCGAGCTCGGTGCCGCCGGACTCGCGCCACAGCCGCTTGATGCGGTAGGGGCCGCCGTTGTAACCGGCGAGCGACAGCTCGAGGTTCTCGTCGAACATGCTGTACACCTGCCGGAAGTAGGTGGTGCCCAGCCGCACGTTGAAGGCGGGATCGGCGAGCAGGTCGTGCGAGTAGGTGAGGCCGTTCTTGACGGCCAGCTCGCGCGCCGTCGCCGGCATGAGCTGCATCAGGCCGCGGGCTCCCGCCCAGCTCCGGGCGGTGGTGTCGAAGGCGCTCTCCTGGCGGATGATGCCGAACACCAGGTAGGGCGGCAGGCGGTTCATCGCCGCCCAGGTGCGGATCGGCTCCTGGTAGTCGATCGGATAGTAGAGCCGGCGGGCCTCCTCCGGCAGGGTGGCCTGGAACGGGCCGCCGAGCGCGGGGAAGGCGTCGCGGATCACCTGCACGCTCTTGCGGCGCTCGCCGCGGCGCGCCAGGATCACCGCCTCCAGGGCCTGCAGCGCGGGCTGCTGCCGCACCTTCCCGCGCACCAGCTCCACCTCGGAAAGGGCGAGGTCGTCGAGGCCGAGGTCGGTCAGCAGCCGCGCCCGCTCCAGGGCGGGATCGGCGGGCCAGGGCTCCTGCGCCGCCGCCGCCGCGGCCAGCGCGGCCGGCTTGCCCAGCAGCCGGCTGAGGGCGTTGCGGCGATAGAAGTCGGCGGTGTCCGCCTGCGCGATCTCGTTGTAGATCTGCTGCGCTCTCTCACGCTCGCCCAGGGCGTCGAAAGCCCGCGCCGTCCAGTAGCGCCCGCGCCGGGCGTTGGCGTCCGCGGGATAGAGGGAGAAGAGCTCCGTCCAATAGCCGATGGCTCCCGTGTGGTTGCCGCGGCTGTATTCCTGCCAGCCGGCCTGCCAGAGATTGGCCGCGCCGGTGGTGTCCTCCGGGTCCAGCCGGCGCAGGCGGCGCAGCGTCTCCATGGCGCGGTCGAAGAGATCGTCCTCGTGGTAGTCGGCATAGAGCGACTTGAGGGCCCTCTTCGCCAGCTCGGGGTCGGCGCCCTGGGCCGCCTTCTCCCGGTATTGCTGCGCCAGCAGGCGGAGCCGCTGGCGCTCGGCCGAGCCGAGATTGGCCCGGCCGCGTTGGGCGGTGGCGGCGTCGTCCGCCGCCTGGGCGCGGGCCCAGGCGAGCGCCGCCGCCTGGCGGGAATCCTGGGCCTCCCTGCCCTCGAGCAGCGCCAGGGCGTCGCTGCCGCGATGGGCGCGGGTGAGGGCCTGGGCCTCGAGCAGGTACCACCGCAGGTCGCGGTCCTGCGGGCCGACGACGTCGAGCGTGGTGAGAGCGCTCGCATCCAGTTGCAGATCGAGCAGGGCCTGCGCGCGCCGCTTGAGCTGATCGCCGGTGAGGACGGCCGGCCAGGTCACGGCGCCGCCGGGATCGCGGAAGATCTCGATCACCTTGAGCTCGGCGGCCTTGAACGGGAAGTTGACCAGCAGGCGGCGGGCCGCCTCGGTCTGCACGCCGAGATCCGCCCGCTGGGTGCCGATCTCCCAGGCGAGGGATTCGAGCTGCGCCGCTTCGTCGCCGCGCAGGTCCTCGCTCCTCCCCGCCGCGATCAGCTCCAGGGCGCGCGCGGCGTCGCCGCGCTGCCAGGCGAGCGTCGCCGCCTTGAGCAGCGCGCGCGGGCGCAGCACCGAGCCCGGGTAATCACCGAGCAGCCGCGCGAGCGAGGTCTGGGCGAGCAGGACGTGTCCCTGCGCCGCGGCGCCGTCGCTCAGCAGGTAGAGCCGCCAGTCCTCCAGCGGACCGTCCGGATCGGCGGCGGCGAACAGCCGCTCCTCGGCGTAGGCCACCTGCTCGCAGGAGTGGGCATAGAAACCGAGCAGGAGCCGGGCGAAGGAGGCTTCGGAGCCCCTGACGGCGAGCACCGGCGCGAGCGCCTTGTAGGCGGCGCCGCAATCCTTGCGGCGGACGGCGGCGGCGGCCTCCGCATACGCCAGGGAGGCGCGGTCGGAATGGCCGGGCAGGGGAGCGGCGAGATCGCGGCGCGGCGGCGCGGCGGTGGCCGCACCCAACAGGAGAGGAACCAGCAGGACGAGCGTGGCGCGGTGACGGATCGGCCTTCGACTTCTCACTTCAAAACTCCAGCCGGCGCTTCAGATCCCCAGGGCCTTCGAGTCGCCGGCGGCCAGGATGCGCACCAGCTCCTGATAGAAATAGTCGGTGGAGCGCAGGATCTGCGGGTCGACGCGCTCGTCATACATCTGCCGCGAACGGTCGATGTCGTCCTTCAAGCGCTCGTAGATGTCGCGGTTGCGCCTGCCTTCTTCCACTTGCTCTTCATTATACAGCTTGATCTCGCTCACCAGCAGCCGGGCCAGCCGGCGGGCCTCCTCGTGCTGCGTCTCGTTGCCGGCGGAGACGGGCACGCGGCTGGTGGCGAAGGCCCAGCCGGGGCCCTCGACGTCGCTCGGCGGGCGTACTTCCGGCGTACCCGAGGCGAGCGGGGCCGGCCGCTCGGCCGGGCTCACGCCGGCGGGCTCGCTGGGGACCGCCACCGGGCGGAACGGCGCCGGCGCCTCCTCGGTCTCGGCCGGCGCGGTCGGGCGCGGCAGCAGAACGGTCGCCTGCGGGTTGGCCTCCGCCATCCGCGCGGGAGCGGCGGGCTCCGGCTCCACCGAGCGCGGATAGCGCGGCACGTCTTCTTCCATGGCCTCGCCGCCCGGCGCCGCGGCCGGGCTCTCCGCCAGGGCGGGAGCGGCGGCGATGGCGGCGGTATCCGCACCGGAGATCCCCGCCAGCCCCGGGGTGTACGTCATGGCAGGGGCCTCCCGGCCGCCGCGATCCTCTTCGGCGGGCACGGCGGAAAGCTCGTCTTCCGCGGTCCAGGGCACCCCGGCTGCCGTTTCCATCGGCTCCGGCGCCGGGGGTGCCGGCTCGGGCTCGGCCTCGACCTCCGGGACCTCGGGCGCGGCCTCCACCTCCGGTTCGGCCGCAGCCGCGGTCTGCGCCTCGGCGCGCTCCGGCTCCTCCACCGGGACCGCCGCGGCCGCACCGGCGCCGTTCTCCTCGCCCGCGAGCGCCAGCGTCGCGGTGGCGGCGCGCTCGCGGAAGGGCAGCGTCTCGATCGCCTGCGCCGCCGCGTGGGCGAGGATCTGGAGGGCCTCGACGCCCAGCTCCTCGCCGTCCAGCCGGTCCGCATAGAGGCCGGCGGCGACCCGGTCGCGCAGCACGAGCGGCACCAGCACGCCCTCGCGCGGCAGCGGGCTCTCGACGCGGCTGCACAGCCCGGCGCAGTCGCCGGCCGAGAGGCGCAGGGCGCCCTGTCCCTGGATCAGCCGCTGCCAGGGACCGTCCTGGGCGTCGAGAACGAGATGGCGCACCGCCGCTTCGGCCTCGCCGAAACCCTCGCTCCCCCATCCCTGCAGCTCGCCGCCGCGCACCAGCAGCAGGGCGGCGCGCGAGGCGTAGCGCGCCGCTTCGCGCAGCAGCGCGGCGAGGATCTCCGCCTGCGAGCGGGCGCGGTCGATGGCGGCAAAACCATCGCGCAGGCCGCTCAGCGCGTCGCGCCGGGCCTTGGCGTCCACCTCCCGCTCGCCGTGCTCGAACTCCTCATGCGAGAGAAAGGCGGAGGGCAGGGCCGGCGCCAGGTCTTTCAACCGGTGCTGGATATCCTCGTTGCTGGCGTGCAGCCGCTGCGAGATCTCCTGGCGCAGCTCGGCGATCGCGCGCTCGACGGTGGCGCCGATCTCGCGGTTCAGGTCGTGGATTCTTTCCGAAAGGGACATCCGTAACTCTCCGCGGCCATCCTCTGGCGTCAATACCATGCTGAAGAGTTCTGATTATTCTGTAGCCCAGCGCGCAGTGTCAAGACGCGGCGGCGCGAAAATCCCTCTGCAACAAGGGCTTAGCCGAAGGTTTGCCTTGTCGCTCCATAACGGCTGTGTTAGGGTGCCGCGGCCATCCAGAGGACCCCTCCATGACGCATCGCGAACGACTTCCAGACCGGCGGCGCGGCGCGGCTCTCCTCGGCGGATTCCTGCTGGCCGCCGGCCTGGCCTGCGGCCCGGCGGCCGAAGAGCGGCAGGCCGAGAAGCCGAACCCGGCCGCCGTGGCCGAATGGGCCTGGCTGCAGAAGACCCAACGGACGCTCGACGGGCAGCGGGCGCAGCTCGCCGCCGGCGCGGCGTCGGCGGATCTCGCCCGGCGGAGCGAGGCCCTCGCCGCCCTCTTCAACCGCCGGCTCGCCGAATTCATCAACGCCGATCCGCCGGTCCAGGGCGAGCCCCTCAGCAAGATTCAGCAGGCGGCGATCCGGATGAAGAGCGACGAGGACATCCGGCTCGCCCGGCAGTTCATCGCGCAGGGCGGGGACTACCAGCGCGCCATCGACATCTACAAGGAAGCGCTGGTGGTGGATCCGCAGAATCCGCGGCTGCGGGAGGAGCTGGCGCGGGCCCGGGCGCGGCGCTACATGACGCGGGAGACCTTCGCCGCGGTCAAGGCGGGGATGGGCCAGGGCGAGGTGCGGACCCTCCTGGGCCAGCCCAACCTCCACAACATCCGCGCCTATCCGAACCACTCCGTCGTCGGCTGGTTCTACCCCAAGGACGAGAGCGGCGCGGCGGCCGCCGTCTGGTTCCACGACGAGGGCGGACGGTACACGGTGTACCTCCTGGATTTCGACGCCCTGGAGCCGCGGTCGCCGGCCCGGCCGGCCGAGCCGCCGGGCACGCCGCCGCGCCGCGCAACTTGACTTTCGGCCGCAATTGAGGCACATTGAAGGCCACGCCCCCCGGTTTCGGGGGGCGATTTCATCGGTAGAGAAAAGAGGTGAGTGACGGATGCCGGTTGTGCACGTGCGCGAGGAAGAGAGCTTCGAGAACGCGTTGCGCCGCTTCAAGCGCAAGGTCGAGAAGTCGGGGATTCTGACCGAGCTGCGCAAGCGCCAGCACTTCGAGAAGCCCTCGGTGAAGCGCAAGCGTAAGGCCATCCAGGCGCGCAAGAAGATCTTGCGCAAGTTGGTGGAAGAGCGCCGCCAGGGCCTGGCTTAGAAGTCAGCCAGCCCGAGCACCAGACGGGAGGGAGCCTTTGGGGCGTCCCTCCCGTTTCGTTTTTGAGGGGGAATCTGTAGGGGCGGCCCTGCGTGGCCGCCCTGTTCCCGTCCGCGATTCCCACGGTCCCCGCCCCCCACCCAGGGCGCCCACGCGGGGGCGCCCCTACAGGTCAGTCCGCGCCGGTCTCCAGAGCAAAAAACGAGAAAGGCAGGAACGCCGGCAGCACCGCCGTCCGTTTCCCCTCCTCCTTCTCCCAGTCCTCCCGGCTCTTGGCGCTCAAGGGCTCGAGCTTGCGCTTGGCGAGCTCGCGGTTGACGGCGGCCACCTCGCCGCCGCGGAACGCCTCCAGGCGGGCCTCGGCCTTGGCGAGCTGGTCCGCGAGCAGCCTGGTCTGATCGAGCTGCGACTGCGTCGGGCGGCCGTCGTAGCCGTTGACGGCGCCGTAGACCTTGGTCATCTTCTCCCGCAGTTGCTCCTCGCCGGAGAGCCAGCCACCCTCGCTGGTGGCGACCAGCGTGGCGCGGAAGGTCTCCAGGGCGCCGGCCAGCGAGGCGAGCTGCTGGCGCAGCCTGTCGCCCTTGGGCAGGGCCGCGGCCCGCTGCTGCGCCGCGTCCTCCAGCGCCTTCACCGTCTCGGCGGTGTAGGTGAGGCGCCCGAGCATGCCGTAGAGCTCCATCGCCGTCTCGTGCTGCGCCGCGCGGTCGGCGTCCGAATGCGTGGACCGCGGGTCCGGCACGATCCGCACCTCGCTCGCATAGGTCTTGTCGCCCTGGATGAGCTTGACCGTATAGGCGCCCGGGAGCACCCGCGGCCCGAAGAACGCGAACTGCGATCCGATCACCAGCGAGTTGGCGGGCGGCAGCTTGGGCGGCGTCAGGCGCATCGGCCAGCTCACGCGGTTGATGCCCCGCCGCTTGCCGCCGGGCAGGGTCGAGACGAGCTGGCCCTTGGCGTCGTAGACCTCGACCTTGAGATCGCCGAAGAGGTGACGCTTCTTGAGGAGATAGGTGATGGTGGCGGCCTCTTCCGGATTGAAGGCGAAGAACTCGTCGTCGCCCGGAAACTCCTGGATGCCGGCGGGGATCGTCATCGTGGACGTCCGCGAAGGCAGCATGGTGACGTCGGCCTCGAGCGCCTCGCGGGTGAGCTTCCGCAGCGGCGTGATGTCGTCGACGATGTAGACGCCGCGCCCATGGGTGGCGATGATCAGATCCGACTCGCGCGGATGGATGGCGAGGTCCCGCACCGCGACCTGGGGGAGCTTGCCGGTGAAGCGGGCCCAGCGGGCGCCGCCGTCCACGGAGACGAAGAGGCCCGTCTCGGTACCCAGGAAGAGCAGGTCCGGGTTCTCCAGATCCTGCCGGACGACGTGGGCGTAGCCGGAGAGGGCGTCGTTGCCGAGCGGCGTCCAGGTGGCGCCGAAGTCGGACGTCCTGTAGACGTAGGTCTTCATGTCGCCGCCCTGGTGGCCGTCGAAGGTGGCGAAGGCGGTCCCCTCGTCGAAGCGGCCGGCCTCCACGCAGGACACCCAGGTGCCCTTGGGCAGGCCGGCGACGTTCGGCGCCACGTTCGTCCAGTGTCCGCCGCCGTCGCGGCTCACCTGGAGATTGCCGTCGTCGGTGCCCGCCCAGATCACCTTGCCGTTCTTCGGCGACTCGCTGATGGTGAAGATCGTGGTGTAGTTCTCGGCCGTCGAGTTGTCGCGGGTCAGCCCCCCGGACTTGAGCTGCTGCTGTTTCTTCGCATCGTTGGTGGTGAGGTCGGGGGAGATGCGCTCCCAGGAGTCGCCCTTGTCGCGCGAGCGGAAGAGGAACTGGGCGCCCATGTAGATCGTCCCCGCCTCGTTCGGGCTGAGGGCGACCGGAGTGTTCCAGTTGAACCGGTAGTCGGGCTCGCCCGCCTTCGGCAGCGGCTTGATCGATTTCTCCTCGCCGGTCGAAATCCGCCGGCGCGAGATCTCGCCGCCCTGGTACTCGGCGTAGACGAGGTCCGGATCCGTGGGATCGTTGTAGGCCCAGAAGCCGTCGCCGCCGCCGATGTTGAACCAGTCGCGGTTCTGGATGCCGCCGATCGCCGACGATGGTCCGGACCACGAGCCGTTGTCCTGCAGGCCGCCATAGACGCGGTACGGCCGCCGCATGTCGTAGCTGACGTGGTAGAACTGCGCCACCGGCAACGCCCGCAGGAAACGCCACTTCAGACCCTTGTTGTACGACATGTAGACGCCGCCGTCGGTGCCGAGCAGCAGCTCGTTGGGGTTCTGCGGATTGATCCACAGCGCGTGATGGTCGCCGTGGGGGCCGAGGAGCCCTCCCAGCCCGATGGCGGCGTTGAAGGTCTTGCCGCCGTCCGTGCTCACCGTCAGCATGAGCCCCGGCTTGTAGACGGTCCTGAAATCCGTCGGATCGACCGCCAGGCGGGCGAAGTAGAACGGCCGCACCTGCATGTTGAACGACGAGTTGACCTCCTGCCAGCTCTCGCCCACGTCGTCCGAGCGGTAGAGCGCGGTCTTCTCCGCCTCGACCAGCGCGTAGACCACGCTCGGCCGCGACGGCGCCACGGCCACGGCGATCCTCCCCTTGTCTCCCGCCGGCAAGCCGCTCTTGACCGCGCGCCAGGTCTCGCCGCCGTCGGTCGACTTGTAGAGGCCGCTGCCTTTGCCGCCGGAGCTGAACGACCAGGGATTGCGCCGGAATTGCCAGAGCCCGGCGAACAGGATCGACGGGTCCTGAGGGTCCACCGTCAGATCGGAGCAGCCGGTATCGGCGTCGACGTAGAGCACCCGCTTCCAGCTCTTGCCGCCGTCGGTCGTCTTGTAGACGCCGCGCTCCTCGTGGCTGTCCCAGAGGTGGCCGGTGGCGCAGACCCAGACGGTGTTGCCGTCGGCCGGGCTCACCTGGATGCGGGCGATGCGCTCCGACTTCTCCAGCCCCACCCGCTGCCAGGAGTCGCCGCCGTCGGTCGACTTGTAGAGGCCGTCGCCGACCGAGGTGCTGTTGCGCGTCCACGACTCGCCGGTGCCGGCCCACACCGTCTTGGGGTTCTTGGGATCGACGGCGATGGCGCCGATCGACTGCACGTGGTCGTCGAAGACCGGCTTCCAGGCCACCCCGCCGTCGATCGACTTCCAGATGCCGCCGCCCGCGGCGCCGACGTAGATGGTGAGCGGGTCCTGGGGCACGGCGTCGATCGCCGCGATGCGGCCGCCCATGGCGGCAGGACCGATGGAGCGCGCCTCCAGGCCGCCGAACGTATTCGAGTCGATCTCCACCTCGGCCCGCGCCATGCCCGCCACGAGCACCAGCCCGGCGGCCGCGAAGCGGAGAATCGTCGTGGTCTTCCTGTGCATACACGTCCCCTTCATCAAAAGAGATCTGAGGAAAGATCCGGCAGCGGGGACCCCGGCGGGCACCCCGCGCTTCGCGCTACTCCTGCGGCGGCTTCGGCGGCGCAGGCGCTTCCTTCTTCTCGACGGCGGGCATGGTGAACTGGGAGTCGGCGACGCTCGGATTGACCTCGATCTTCGAGATGGTCATCACCATGCCTCCCGGCATGCCCTGGGCCTTCTGCTCGATGGAATGCGGGAAGACCAGGCCCTCGACCGTCTTGAAATCGCCGAAGGTGGTCTCGCTCTCCACCTCCTGGCCGCGGATCTTGGTCTTGCCGGCCTGCTTGAGCTGCAGGAACTGCTCGGCGTCGATGTAGACGAAGACCACGTCGCCGTTCTTCTGGGTGACCTTCAGCTTGTGCACCGGCGTGCCTTCGAGATCCTCCTTGCCGACGTACTCGACCTGTCGGCCCTTCTCCTTGTAATCCAGCAGCAGGCCGTCGATGTCCGCCTGGTCCTCCATCCTCTTCACGTCCTCGTCCGGCATGGCTTCCGGCTCGGTCTTGCCCATGAACGGCATCACCGCCCAGCCGGTCTTGCCGTCGAAGGCCTGAATTCCCGTCATGCCCTGGATGGTGAACTCCATGCGCATCTTGTTCGGACGCGCCATCTCCATGGTGAAGGGCGCCTCCATGCCCTGTCCCAGCATCATCTTGCCGGTGATGCGCTCGCTCTGCACGGCTTTGAGCTTGTCCTTGCCGCCCATCGCCTGCAGGTGCTTCTCGATGATCTCGTCAGCGGTCTGGGCCCAGGCTGCGGCGCTGGCCAGGCCGGCCACGAGCAGGCACGCAAAGCTCTTGCGAATCATTGAATCCTCCGATCGGGTTTGAAGTCGTTGCGATGAACCGCGCCAGGATACCGGATGTGCGGCCGGGCGTCACCCGCTTCGTCTCATACGCAGGCGCCGGGCGGAAGTTACGGCGCGATCACGGCAAGGGGGGAGCCGCGGCTCGTTCGGGGACCTGCGCGCGGCCGGTCGAGCTCGCCGGCCGGCTGAGGCATTGCACCCAGACCACGGAGAAGCTGTCGCCGGTCCGCTCGAAGCTGAGGCCCAGCCCGAGCTGGGTGTACCAGCCGACGAAGAGGTTCTTCTCGCCGGAGTGGCCGAGCAGCGCGTCCAGCGTCTCCTCGGGCGTGAGGGCGCCCTGCACGACGATCTCTCCCACGCCCCGCCGGATCGGGTAGCCCGCCGCCTTGACCCGCTGCACGAGCTCCCACTGCTTGGGTATCGGCCGGCCGTGCTTCAACGCCTGGAAGATCTCCTCGGCGTGGCCCTGCGCCGCGCGGTTGAGGGCGGGATCGAGCGTCAAAGGATCCAGCTTGCGGGCGGCGCGAGCCTCGTTCACCAGCCGCAGCATCTCCTGGCGCAGCCCGTCCAGATCCTCGAACCGCGCCGACTGGCGCGCGAAGAGCTGCTCGGTGTACTGGGAGAGGTAGCTCGCCTCGGAGCGGGCCAGGACGAAGGTGTACAGGGGCAGCCCCTGATACTCTCCGATGCCGACTCCCAGCTCCTCGACCTCGGGGTGAAACAGGCTCTGGCGATGGGCATCCGGGGACTGGCTCCACGATGCCGCGAGCGCCGGCGGCGTGCGGTCCGTGCGCACGATCTTCTCGGTGACGAGCTGCTCCCGATACCCTGCGTCTTTGATCCAGCTCTCGACGGTTCGCCCCCCGGGGGAGGTGAGCTCGTAGTAGTGCCGGGCGACCATGTCGTCCACCTGCGCCTGGGCCGCCCGCGCCAGTTTCGCCGACGGTTGCAAGGGCGCCAGCCCCTGCTTCTGGCGCTGCTGGTTGAGCAGCTCCAGGAAAGTGGCGCGCAGCTCGTCCCGTCCGTCCCCCAACGCGCCGGCCCTCGCCTCCTGGGCAACCGCCGGCTGAGGACCGATCAGCGCCGTCAGGAGCGAAGCGACGAGGAATACCGCCTTCAGCATCTATCCTCACAGTTTACTCTCCTGCGAAGCCGATCCGCTTGCGCTCCGGTGGGGCGGGCGCATCCAGGAGCTCGCGCAGAGCGGCGAAGACCTGGGTGAACCGCCGGTCGTGCCGCTTCTCCATCTCGTCGAGCCGCCGTGACAGCTCGGCGTGCGAGGCCAGGATCTCGCGCAGCCGTACGAAGGTGCGCACCACCTGCAGGCTGACCTCGATGGCCTTCGGACTGTTGAGCACGCTCGCCAGCATGATGGCGCCGTGCTCGGTGAAGGCGAAAGGAAGCGCGGCGGAGAACTTCATCCCCGCGAGGTGGTCGCAATCTGTGACCACCTTGCCCTTCTCCCGCCCCGTGAGCCGGAACATGAAGTCCTTCGGGAACCGCTCGCGGTTCCTGCGCACCGCCTGGTTCAGCACCTTGGTCGGGACGCCATACAAGAAGGCCAGGTCCGCGTCCAGCATGACCCGCTGCCCCCGAATCCACAGGATCGAACGTTCGATCCGATGTACCGCCACCAGCTCCGTCGCCGGTTCCTCCCTCCGAGCTCGGCCCATCGCGCCTCCTTTCCGTCGCCGCGCCTGCGGAGCGGACACACTCCGCTCAGTCCTATAAAGACGGAAAAGCGGCTCCTCGTCGCTCACCTTTTTTCGCGGCGTACGAAGAGGCGGAGTTGAAACGCTGCAAATCGCTGAAAAGAAAGAAGTTGGGACCTTCCGGCGGCGGAGGTGGTCACAGATTGTGACCACCTCCCGGGATAAAGCGCTGTAAATCGCTGAAAAGGAAGAGGTTAGGGCCTTCCGAAGCCGCTACGACTCGTCGTAGGTGATCTCCATGCCCCGGATCTTCCACGCCGAGACGGCGACGAGGACGGCGGCGAGGAGGAGCAGCCCGGGGATGGCGATCCAGGGCGACGGCGCGTCCGCGAGCAGGGCCAGCGGGCCTTCGGAGACCGGCACCGGACACAGCGACTGCAGGTAGTGGATGACGCTCGCCTTCTTGAGCAGCGGCGGCAGCAGGAAGTGGATCGTCTCCCAGCCGAAGACGGCGAGGGCCGGCAGCGCCGGGCTCTTGAAGAAGAACCCGAAGAAGAGGAAGACGGCGCCGTAGCCCACGCAGGCCATGAACGTCACCAGCAGGTACGAAGCCAGGTGCCCCAGCCCAGGGCCGCCGAGCAGGAACTGCCGCACCGCCGTGGATTCGTGCGGCAGATAGGCCAGGAAGAAGGAGACGACCGTCGTGGCGCCGAAGAGGAGGAAGGTGACGATCAGGCCCGTCAGATACTTGGCGGCCACCAGCAGCTCGCGCCGCAGGGGCGAGAGGAAGTAGTAGTGCAGGCTGCGGTCGAGCGTCTCGCGGCGGATCAGATTGCCGAACACGGCGACGCAGGCGAGGAAGATCACGATGCGCAGGATGAAGGCCTGGTAGAGCCCGGCATAGAACTCGGTCGCCCCGGCCACGTCGCCGGGATCGCGCACGGCGTCGGGAATGATCGACCGCAGCATCAGGATGAAGAGCGGCGCGAGAGCGAGCAGGTACAGGCCGTAGGACCGGCGGAAGCCCTTGCGCAGCTCCAGCCGCAGCACGGCGCGCACCTGGCGCCACCAGTGGCTCCAGGGAAGGCTGCTCGGGGCGGGCACGGCCGCGCTCGCGACGTCGCTCACGACTTTTCTCCATTCGAGCCGATCAGGTATTGGTAGACGGCGTTGACGTCGGCGTCGGCCGGCGCCACGGCCTCGACGGCGAGGCCGCTGCTGAGCACGATCTCGTTGAGCACCAGGTGGAAGCGGTCGGCGTCGCGCGTGCGCACCAGCAGGCCGTGGCCGTCCTCCAGGATGCGGGCCTCCACCACGTGGTCCTGCTCGAAGACCCGCGACGCCAGCAGCGCCGGCCGGTCGCAGCGGATCAGCACCTGCACCGGGTGCTGCTCCTCCATCTCGTCGCGCACGTCGGCGATCTCGCCCTCGGCCACCACGTAGCCGCCGTTGATCAGCACCACCTGGTCGGAGATCAGGTCGACCTCGTGCAGGATGTGGCTGGAGACGATGACGTGCAGCCCGCCGTCCGCCAGCTCGCGGAAGAGGGCGATGGCCTCGGCGCGCGCCATCGGATCGAGGCCGTTCAGCGGCTCGTCGAGCACCAGCACCGAGGGCTGGTGGGCGATCGCCTGGGCGAGCCGCACCCGCTGCCGCATGCCCTTGCTGTAGCCGGCCACCTTGCGCCCGGCGGCGTCGACGAGCCCGGCCCGCTCCAGCGCCTTCCAGGCGAGGGCCTCCGCCTCCTTGGCGGCGAAGCCGTGCACCCGCAGGTAGCCCTCGATGAACTGGTAGCCCGTCAGGCCGGGCGGGAAGGCGTCGTACTGTGAGGCGTAGCCGACCTGGCGGAACAACCTCTCGGCGTCGTCCGGCGGCAGGCCGAGCACGGAGATCCGCCCGCGCGACGGCTGGATCAAGCCGACCATCAGGTTCATCAGCGTCGTCTTGCCGGAGCCGTTCGGGCCCACCAGGCCGGTGATGCCCGGCGGGATCGACAGGTTCACCCGGTTGATCCCCAGGACGTCGCCGTAGAACTTCGAGACGTTCTCGAAGACGACGCGGCGGTCCGCGCCCGTGGCGGCACCGGCGATCATCGCACCACCTCATAGGCCCGCACGCGGCGGGAGAGCAGCCAGAGGCAGAGGCCGCAGCCGGCGGCGAGGGTCAGCCAGGCCGCCCAGGTCGGCATTCCGAGATCCGAATCGATCTCCAGGCCGAAGAGGGAGTACCAAATGTTCTGCACCGCGGCCCACAGGGAGAACAGCCAGCCCCACCAGGTATCCAGCGCCTCGTTGAGCGCGCGGGCGAAACCGGAGAAGACGAAGAAGACGATGAGCAGCGACACGCGCGCCACCGGCTTCCACTTCACCCAGGCCGAGATGGCGAGGGCGACCAGCGACAACGCCAGGATCCACACCCAGCTGCCGAAAAAGATGGCGCCGGCGATCCCCAGGTTCTGGCCGAGCCAGCCGGCGCCCTCGAGATAGCTCTGGAAGGAGAAGAGCAGCAGGCCGGGAATCCAGGTGGTCAGCGAGAGCAGCAGCACCAGCACCGTCAGCTTGCCCAGCACGTATTCGCTGCGGGTGAACGGCCGCGAGAGATAGAGCGGCAGCCCGTTGTTGCGCAGGTCGGGCGCGACGAGGGCCGGCCCGACGAAGAGCGCCAGCAGGAAGCAGAGGGAGCCCTGCCACTCCAGGCCGCGCAGGAAGAACGTGGCGTTGATCGGCAGCGCCTGCTGCAACTGCTCCAGCGGCAGGTTGAGGAACTTCAGCGCCGCCAGGTTGTGGTGCAGGTAGATCATCAGCAGCCCGGCGAACGGCACGGCGAAACAGAGGGTGAAGAAGACGATGAACCCGCGGCTCTGGAAGACGTCGCGAAAGGCGTAGCGCGGCAGGATGAGGAAACGCGACCAGGCCGGCGTCAGCTCGCCGCGATAGCGCCCGTAGTTGCTCTTATACACGGCCATGGTCGCGGACCTCCATGTCCATCGCCTTGAGGAAGATGTCCTGCAGCGAGTCGCGCTTGTAGTCGAGGCGCCGGATCTGCACCTGCCGCTCCGCGGCCAGCCGGTAGAGGTCGCGGATCTCGACGCCCTCCGGCAGCACGATCTTCATTCGCTGCTTGCCGCTGACCGCCATCTCCACTCCCAGGGCTTCGACGGCGGCGGCGAAAGCCTCGTCGCCGCCGCCCCGCACCTCGAGCTCCAGGAACTTGCGGTTGGCCCGGCGCTCCTCCTCGAGGTTGCAATAGGTGGCGATGCTGCCCTGCTTCAGGACCAGCACCTCGTCGCAGCACTCCTCGACGTCGCGCAGCAGATGGGAGGAGAGGATGACGTAGACCTCGCCGGTGTCGCGGATGTCGCGGATGAGCTTGAGCATGCGCTCGCGGGCCGAGGGATCGAGCCCGTTCGTCGGCTCGTCGAGGAAGAGGAGCCGGGGTCCATGGACCAGGGCCTGGGCGAGCTTGGCGACCTGCTTCATGCCGAGCGAGTAGGTCTCGACCTTGCGGTAGCGGGCCTCGCCGAGGCCGACGTAGAACAGCGTTTCGTGGGCCCGTTCCAGGGCCCGCTCGGAAGGCAGGCCCGAGAGCTCGCCCATCAGCCGCACGAACCGCACCGCGGTCATGCCGGAGATGAAGGCGTCGCTCTCGGGCATGTAGCCCATGAGGCCGCGGATGGCCCGCGTCTCCGTCCGGATGTCGTGGCCGAAGACGCGGGCGGTGCCCGCAGAGGGAGGATGGAAGCCGAGGAGCGTATGGAGCAGCGTCGTCTTGCCGGCGCCGTTGGGACCCAGCAGCCCGATGCAGCGGCCGGTCAGGGAAGCGTGCAATCCGTTGAGGATCGGACGCTTCCCGAACCGCACCTCCAGGCCCTGGAGCTCGATGATGGGTGTCGTCGGGTCGGACATGGCGGCTCCGGTTTCCGGGACGAAAACCTCTACTGGGCTCCCGCGTCGGCGTGCCCCGGACCGGCCGCTCCGAAGATGCCGCCGAAGCCGGCCAGCGTCCCGAGATTGAGGCCCAGGGGGTTCTGGTTGCTGCCGGCGAAGACGATGCGGTCCGCCTCCGCGTAGGCGTAGTAGAGCGTCGGCCCCTGCGCGGCCAGCCAGCGGCTGATCGCCGCCGGTCCGCCCTGCGGGCCGCCGTCCTTGGCGGAGCCGCCGGGCAGGACCTTGGAGGCCGACTTCGCCAGCGGCGCCACGTTCTGGTAGACCAGAGCCGAGACGTTCACCTGGCCGTCCGGACCGAGCAGGTCGCGGAACTTGGCCGTCGTCGCCAGCGTCACCTGCGACTCCCGCTGCTGGAGCGACCGCTCGAGCAGCGCCCGGCTGGGGCCGGCCAGCAGGTAGCCGTCCTCGAACACGTAGTGGAGCTCGACCTTGGGCTCGTTGCCCTGCACGGCGTAGTACGTATGGCCGCCGCTCTCCTCGCTGGTGAGCTGGATGCCGGCCTTGCCCTCGGCCCGCAGCTCGTCGTTGAGACGGCCCACCGCCCGCTCGAACGTCTGCTGCAGGCGCGCCGGCTCGTAGACCTCGGCCACCAGCTTCCACGAAGGCGTCGGCAGCACCGGCCCGTCCACGCCCACGGCGATCTCGCCGCCGAGGGGCGCCGCGAGGTCGTTGCGCAGGTCGAAGCCGTGCCGGCTCTGCGCCTCGGCCAGCTCGCGGGCGAACTCGGGATTGACGGCGAGCAACTCGTCGAGGATCGTCACCGGACTCTTTACGACGAAGGCCGCCGCAAGGTTTGCGTCAGGGGAGAAGAAGCTCAAGCTCCCCATCGGCGCCGGCGCGGCGATCCACGAGGCGACTCCCCGCCGCGGTTGATCGAACGTCAGGACGGCGCGGGTCTCGGCCCGGCCGTCGACCTCCCGGCGATCGACGATGAAGTGGTCGAGGTCGAGGATGCCGAGGCTCTCGGCCATCCGCTGCGACTCCGAGGAGCCCTTCTCCTGGCTCTTGCGCACCAGCGTGTGCAGGTCGGCCGCGAACAGCCAGCCGGCGCCGTCCCGGTAGCTCTGAGCGATACGCTGGTGGAAGCTGGTGGCGGTGAACGGGTTGTTGCCGCCGGCGGCGAGCGCCGCCGCCTCGCGCAGCTCGGCGCCGCTCGGCGAAGCGATGAGCAGGCCGTCGTGGATGTACAGCAGCATGCCCTCGACCTTCTCCGGGGCGGCCGCGAGGTCGTCCACGATCACCAGCGGCTTGCCTTCGCCGGAGCTCAGGTTCGCGAGCTCCTGCTCAAGGGTGGCGCGGAAGGAGGCCTCGTTGGTCACCTCGGCGAGCAGCACCGGCGCGCAGTCGTCGTCCTTGCCGGCCGCCATGGCCACCGCCACCTCGTCGCCCAGGTAGCGGCCCAGGGCGCCGATCTTCTCGATCATGTCGTGGAACTTCTGTTCGTTGCCGGTCGAGCGCAGCGTCTCGATCCACCACTGGGCGAGCGACGGGCTCTCGGCGATCTTCTGGTCGAGGATGCGCTGGGTCTCGCCGAGGCTGCGCGAGAGGTTCGGCAGCGCGATCCACACCGTCGTGCCCGCGGGGGCGAGGTCCAGCAGCCGGGTCGAGTACCGCAGCCCCGGCCGCTCCACCTGCGCGTCGATCTCCTTGCCGAGAGCCGTCAGCTCGGCCAGCAGCTCGTCGTACTGCTTGGCGTTGCGGCTCCAGGCGATCTCCTCGCGGATCGGCACCCGCGAGACGCTGGCGTGCGTCGTCACCTGGTCGCCCGGATGGAGGACCGACTCGTTGCGCGCCTGCTTGACCCGCACCTCGCCCTCGATCACCGAGACGCGGGCGCCCTTGGTGCCGGAGTTGACGGAGAAGATCGTGCCGGTCACCGAAACCAGCGCGTCGCGGGTGGCGACGAACAGGTGGCGGGGCCGCTGCTTGGCGGCCTGCACGATGATGCGGCCGCGCGCCAGCTCGATGGTGTTGCCCTTGTAGCCGGCGTCGAGCGCGAAGCTGGCCCGCTCGCCCATCTCGATGCGCGAGCCGTCGGCCATGCGCACCACCGCCGTCGAGCCCTTGGCCGTGCGCACCTCCTCGCCCTCGTCGATCGTCTCGCCGGCGGCGAGCGGGCGGCCCGCGTCGTCCGCCACCCGGTACAGGGTGCCCTGCACGGACTCGATGCTCGCCATGCGGGCGCCGCCGGCGAGCATCTCCTGGATCATCAACACCAGGCCGAAGCCGAGCGCCACCGCCAGCATGGCGGCGAGCGGCAGCCACACCCGGCGGTCGCGCAGCCACGGCTTGGCGGCCGCCGGCCGCACCGCCGCCACTTGGCGACCCTGGCGGGCCTCGCGGAGCGCCCGGCGGCAGGGCACGCAGCTCCGCGTATGGTCCTCGACGAGCAGCGCGCGCGCCGGGGAGAGCTCACCCCGCAGGTAGGCGGGGATCAGGGACTGGAAGTCTTCGCAGCCGTGCAGGCTGCCGGCGGCCGGAGCGGCCGCGGCCATCGCCGGCGCCGCAGCTCCGGCGACCTGCAGGCGCGCCCAGACGCGGGCCGCCGCCGCCTCGACCTGCTGCGGGTCGATCGGCTCGTTCGCCACTTGGGCGACCGCCTCGTCCAGGAGGTCTTCGTTGTGCTTGAACAGGCTCATGACGGTTCTCCTTCAAGCGGCCCGAGCTCCCTCTGGAGGCGGTGCCGCGCGCGATGCAGTAGTACGGCGATGGAGGTCTGGGAGGCGCCGAGCAGGCGGGCGATCTCCAGGTTGCCCATCCCTTCGAGGTAGCGGAGCGTGAAGATCTCGGCCTGGCGGGGAGAGAGGCGCGACATCGCCTGCCGCAACCGGCTCTTCAGCTCCCGGTTGCCGCGAGCGCGCTCGGGGCCCAGGTCCGAACGGTCCTCGAGCGTCTCGCCGACCTCCTCCAGATCGACCCGGCGGGAGCGCTTGCGCCGCCGCATCAGGTCCAGCGCGGCGTTGACCGCCGCCCGGTGGAGGTAGCTCCCCGCGCTCTCCGAGAGATCCGGCTGCTCCTCTCGCCGCAGGAGTCGGGTGAAAACGGTTTGCAGAACGTCCTCCGCGTCCATGGCGTCGCCGGTGATCCGGTACGCCGCGCGGTAAACCGCCCCGTGATGCTCCCGGAACAACGCTTCCAGGGCGTCCGGGGGTGGATCGAGCGGTCTCTCGTAGGCTGCGGCTTGCACGCCTCCTGCCCTCCTTTCTCCTTCGCCCATGGAACGCCCCTCCCTGCTATTTGTTACAGGGTACTCCGATTCCGCCCGGAGAGGCCGCCCCTCAGGAGGCCTTCTTGAGGTAGTCGGCGACGAGCTGCGGGAACTTGCGGGTGTCGATGGGTTTGGCGACGTAGCCGTCGCAGCCGGCGGCGAGGACCCTCTCCTGGTCGCCTTTCATGGCGTAGGCGGTCAAGCCGAGGATGACGACGCCGCGCATGGCGGGATCTTCCCGCAGCAGCCGCGTCAGCTCCAGGCCGTCCATGCCGGGGAGCTGGATGTCCATCAGGATCAGCCGGGGCGTGAGCTCCCGCAGCACGTCCAGCGCCTCCTCGGCGTCGCCGGCGCTGCGCACCTCGTAGCCCTGCGAGGAGAGCAGGACCTGGACGAGCTTCAGGTTCACCGGGTTGTCGTCGACGATCAGGATGGCTTCACCGGCCATGGAGTCAGTTTCTCCCCGCGTCTTCACGGCCGGGCAGGGGCACGTGGGAAGCGATCTCCTCGATCAAGGCGGCGGTCCCTTCCCCCTTGGCGAGGATGGCCCGCGCGGAGGTCCTCAACTGTTCGCGCTCGTCGGCGCTCAGGTCCTTCTTGACGGTCCAGACGATGACCGGCGTCCGCCGCCCCTCTTCGGTCGCCCGGAACCGCCGCAGGAACTCGAAGCCGTCCATCTCCGGCATCATGAGATCGAGCACCACCGCCGCCGGCGGCTCTGCGGCGGCCACCTGCAGGGCAACGGCCGCGCTGGCGCGGCAGACGGGCCTGTAACCCGACTGGCGGAGGATCATCTCAGCCAGTTTCAAGGCGGCGGCATCGTCGTCGACCACCAGGACGGAACGGCCGTCGGGAGGGACCTCGGCGCCGGCCAGGGCGGTGAGCAGGTCGTCCCGCCGCAGCGGCTTCTGCAGGATGTCGTGCACCTGCCAGCCGGCCCCGACTCCCAGGTCGGCGACGACGCTGACGATGAGGATGGGCGTATCGCGGTTGTGGCCGTTGTCGCGGATGGCCCGCAGCAGGTCGCCGCCCGAGACGTCGGAAAGCAGCAGATCGAGGGTGATGGCGTCGAAGACCTGCTCGCCGCAGCGGCGGAGCCCTTCCCGGCCGCTGGCCGCGGCCTCGACCGCATAGCCGGCGGCGCTCAGCGTGCGGACGAGCCACTCGCGGTCCTCGGCGTCCTCGTCGATCACCAGGACGCGCTTCCCCGGTCTGAGCTCCGTCGGAGCCGCTTCGGGTCGTGAAGCGGCCGCGAGGTCGCGCGGCAGCACGGCGAAGAAGAGGCTGCCCTTGCCGAACGTGCTCTGCACGCCCACCCGGCCCCCCTGCGCCTCGACGATGCGGCGGGTGAGCGCGAGACCGAGCCCGGTGCCGGCATACTTCTTCGCCGTGCTCGCGTCGAGCTGCTGGAACTCGACGAAGAGGCGGCGGAGATCCTCGGGCTTGATGCCGATCCCGGAGTCCTCCACCTCGAGCCGGAAGTCCCGCGTCCCCTCCGCCAGCGCACGCACGGAGACGCGTCCGCCGTCCGGCGAGAACTTCAAGGCGTTCGACAGATAGTTGTAGAGCACCTGTTTCAGCTTGCCGGCGTCGGCGACGACTTCGGCCACCGCCGGCTCCGCCGCCACCTCGATCGCGATGCGCTTGCGGCTGGCCAGGGTGCGCAGGATGTCGCGCACCTCGCCGATCACCTTGGCGAGATTCAGCGGCTCGGGAAAGAACTCGAGCTTCCCCGCCTCCACCTTGGCGAGGTCGAGGACGTCGTTGATGAGCTGCAGCAGGTGCTGCGAGCTGTTCAGGATGTCGCCCAGGAACTCCTTCTGCTCGGCCGAGACCGCTCCCACCCGGCCGTCGTGGATCAGCTCGGTGAAGCCGATGATGGCGTTGAGCGGCGTGCGCAGCTCGTGCGACATGTTGGCCAGGAACTCGCTCTTCAGGCGGTTGGCCTCCTGCACCCGCCGGTACTGCTGGGCGATCTCCTCGTTCTTCCGTTGCAGCTCCTCCTTCAGGCGCTTCTGCTCGGTGATGTCGCGGATGGCGCTGAAGACGAGGGCGCCTTCCTCGATCGGGCTCAGGCTGATCTCCACCGGAAACTCCGTGCCGTCCTTCCTCAGACCGAAGAGCTCCAGCCCCGCCCCCATCGGCCGGACCCGCGGATCGGCGGCATAGCCCGTACGGTGGCCCGGATGCCGCGCATGGAAGCGGGACGGCACGAGGATCTCGACCGCTCGACCGACGAGCTCGGTTCGGGAATAGCCGAAGAGGCGTTCCGTCTGTGCGTTGACGAGCAGGATGCAGCCGTCCTGGTTGACGATGACCATGGCGTCGGGCGCCGATTCCAGGAGACCGCGAAACTGGGCTTCCAGCTCGGACGCCTGCTGGCGCACCTCCTCAGGAAGGGCTTCAAGCAGCGGAAAGACGCGCGGCGCCTCGTTAGGTTGCACAGCCTCCTCATCATAAACTGATGCCGGGTCACAATCGCGGCGCCTTGGATGAAAACCACCGTTGCCCTCTCATCCGCCGTTCTCCTCCTCGCGCTCTTTCCAGCGGCCGCCGCCGATCCATCCGTGAACCGCGCCGAGATGGCCGGGCGGGTGCGCGCCGAGCTCCTCTTCGCCTGGCAGGCCTACGAGCGGTTCGCGTGGGCCCACGACGAGCTCCGCCCCCTGAGCAAGGCGCCGCGCGACTGGCACGCCGAGCCCCTCCTGATGACGCCGGTGGACGCCCTGGACACCCTCCTGCTGATGGGCTTCAAGGACGAGGCGGAGAAGGCGAAGACCCTGATCGTCGACAGGCTCTCCTTCGACAAGGACATCCCGGTCAAGAACTTCGAGGTCACCATCCGCCTCCTCGGCGGGCTCCTCTCGAGCTACCAGATGACCGGCGACGCGCGCCTGCTGCGGCTCGCCGAGGACCTCGGCAGGCGCCTCCTCCCCGCCTTCGACTCGCCGACCGGCATGCCCTACATGTACGTCAACCTGAGGACGGGCAAGACCTCCGGCGCCCGCTCCAACCCCGCCGAGATCGGCACGCTGCTGCTCGAATTCGGCACCCTGGCGCGGCTCACCCATAGGCCGGTCTTCTACGACAAGGCCAAGAACGCCCTCGTCCAGCTCTACGGCCGGCGCTCGAAGCTGGGGCTCGTGGGCGAGGAGATCGACGTCGAGACGGGCCGCTGGGTGAGCCCGGCGAGCCACGTGGGCGGCGGCATCGACTCCTACTACGAATACCTCCTCAAGTGCTCGCTGCTCTTCGGCGACCAGGACTGCGGCCGCATGTGGCGGCAGAGCCGCCGGGCGCTCGACCGCCGCCTGGCCGACGAGGTTCCTTCGGGATTCTGGTATGGCCAGGTGGACATGAACACGGGCCGGCGCACGGCCACGGAGTTCGGAGCCCTCCACGCCTTCCTGCCCGCCGTCCTGGCGCTCGGCGGCGACCTCGGCCGCGCGCGCCGCCTCCAGGCTTCGGCCTACAAGATGTGGAACCTCAGCGGCATCGAGCCCGAGGTCCTCGACTACCGCACGATGAAGGTCACCTCCCCCGGGTATCAACTGCGGCCGGAGATCATGGAGTCGGCCTATTACCTCTATCGCTCGACCAGGGATCCGCGCTACCTGGAGATGGGAAAGACCTTCTTCGAAGACCTCGTCCGGCACTGCCGCACCGACGCCGGCTACACGGTGCTCAAGGACGTCACGAGCAAGGAGAAGGGCGACCTCATGCCCAGCTACTTCCTGGCCGAGACGCTCAAGTATCTGTATCTGCTGTTCGCCCCCGACGACACGCTGGATTGGAAGCGGATGGCGTTCAACACCGAGGCGCACCCGCTGCGGCGGACCTGGTAGGGACTTATCTCAGCGCACGGCTTCGGCCGCGAGCACGCGGTCGAGGACGCCGGCGCTCTCCAGGCAGTCCGCCAGCATCTTCGCCACCGTCCTGGACCCTCTCTCGGTCAGATGGATGCCGTCCTGCCGGAAGCTCGCGTCGCGCCTCGCCGGCCGCAGCGAGGCGAATTTTCCGGCGAGGTCGCAGAGCACGGCCTCGTCTTCGGCCGCCACGGCCCGCACGGCGTTCACGTACTGCTGATGGAGGGGCACGAGCTCCGCGAGCCGCGGCACCCAGTGCTTGGCGAGATATTGGGGCTCGCGGCCCCGCTGGTGAGAGGAGGGCGCCGTGACGAGAACGGGCTCGATGCCACGGCTCCTCGCCAGCCGCACGATCTCATGGAGGTTGCGCCGGAACTCGGGCAGGGGAACGCGGCGGTTTTCGCGCGAGCCGCGCACCGCGATATAGGCCTTCTGGCCGAGCTGCGCCAGCCGCACGTCCTGCCAGACGGCGCCGGTGCGCCGCAGCAGCGCGGCGATCTCCTCGTCCGGCAGGCCGAAGCCGATCCAGTGATCGTTCCAGCCGAAGTAGACCGTGATCACCCGCGGGCGGAGCGGCAGCACGTCCCGCCGAAGCTGCCGCAATCCCTGGAGGCTGGACCATCCGGCGGTGCCCAGGCTCGCACCGGTCCAGCGCACGCCGGGCCGGCGGCCGGCGAGGTTTCGCAGCAGCAAGTCCGGGTAGTTGCTGTGCTCGGTACAGGAGTCGCCGAGGAACGCGATGAGCGGCCGCTGCGTCCGCGCCGCCGCGAGGCGTTGCGCGTAGTTGGCGGGGACCCAGAGGAGGTCGCGGTCGCCCTGGTAGCCGAGCGAGGCGAGAGAGTTTTTCCAGGCGAAGGTGATCCTCTCGGGCCGCAGATGGAATTCGAACCCCGCG
Organism: Acidobacteriota bacterium; assembly: GCA_046765915.1. Classification (GTDB taxonomy): domain Bacteria; phylum Acidobacteriota; class Thermoanaerobaculia; order Multivoradales; family UBA5704; genus DATARR01. The sequence continues at coordinate 86,049 of JBKPTH010000004.1, forward strand.
AGGCGCAACGCCAGCTCGCTGACGAGCAGGCCGGTGAGGAGGCTCGCGCCGGCCAAAATCAGCTTCGGACCGCTCCGTCGCAGGATCACCGTCCCATTCTCAGGCGAACGGCGGCGCCACCTCTACGCCTCCGGCCGGGCGCCTTGCCGCAGGACGAAGCGCTGGTAGAGGAGCGAGACCAGGATGAGCGACACGCCGAGGCCGAGGAAGGAGAGGATGCGGTAGCCGCCTTCCAGGGTCGGGAGGTCGTAGAGGAAGACCTTGGCCACGGTGAGCAGGAGGAAGCCGAGAGAGAGGACGCGCAACGCGCGCACCTGCCGCCAGAAACCCAGCAGGAGCAGGGCCATGGCGTAGATCCCCCAGGCCACGGAGATGGTGAGGTCGCGGGCGAGCTGGCGCTCCATGCTGAGCTCCACGAAACGCGAGGTCGAGAAGTAGTCGAGGATCTCGAGATTGATTAGCGCGAAGATCAGGACGAAGCCGAGGAAGGTGGCCGCCGGCGCCATGCGCGTGCGGTCGCCGGGGAGGACATCCGCCTCCGGAGCGTCCCGCCGCGCGGCCTCGGCCCGCCGCAGCAGCACGGCACCGAGCAGGCAGCAGAGGGCCGGCACGCCGTAGGTGTAGAGCAGCCAGTTGAGGATCGGCAGCCCGCGCTCCTCGTAGCGCAGCACGGCCGGATTCGCCAGCAGCCGCACGCCCACGCAGGCGTAGAGCGCGAGGCCGAAGTACTTGAGCCCCGGGTGCGGCAGCTTGCCGAACAGCCACCAGACCGCCGCGGCCTCGAGGGCCAGGCCGACCGTGATCCATTGCCGGTGGAGCTGCAGCGGGATCGCCAGCGCGATGAAACCCAGGGCGACGGCGGAGAAGAGGGCCAGGTAGGCCAGGCGCCGGCGCGCCTCCGGCGTCCCTTCGGGCGCGGCGGCGAAGACGCGGGCGACACCCGCGACGGCCGCCACGGAGATCACCGCCAGGATCAGCGGCAGCGCGCCGATGTACGCCTTTCCCCAGCCGAGCTTGACCGCTCGGTAGAGCGGCAGGAAGAAGGCTGGGCCCGCCAGCGCGGAGCTGATCCACGGCGGCCGCCGCTCCTTCCAGCCGGGAGCCACGGTCGCCGTGAGCGCGAAGGGGAGGACGAGGAACGCCAGATAGAAAGCGGCGTAGATCGGCAGCGCCAGGGTCAGGTCTTCGGCCGGGTCGAAATCGCCTGCCTGCCAGGACAAGGCGAAGAGCGCGGAGAGGAAGAGCCCGACGGGAACGAGCCAGGTCCAATCCCGCCGCCGGGCGGAGACGACCAGCAGGGCGACGTAGAGCGCGAGGGCGGCGAAGAGCGGAAGCGGGTCCCGCTCCACGCTTCCCCCGACCAGGCGCAGCAGGCTGAAGCCGGCGATGAGGGTGGCGCCGACGACGCCCGCCTCGTCCTCCCGGGCGTCCACCGGCGCGCGGGCGCGAAGGCCGGCGACGATCGACAGCGCAACGGCGAAGAGCAGCGGCACGGCGAGGTCGCGCCACAGCGTCGCGCCGGTCGTGCCGTCCGGGAACCAGACCTGGATCAGGATGGCGAGGGCGATCGAGCCGCCGGCCATCACGCCGGGCAGGCGTCCCTCGCCGCTGCGCTCGATGAGGAATGCCGTCAGCGCGGCGAGCAGGACGATGAAGATCCACGGCGGAGCCGCCGCCGGCATCCTCATCACCAGGACGAGGGTGTAGAGCCCGAGGCCGAGAGCCGACGCGATCCCGGCGATCTCATAGGCCTCGCGGTCCTCTTCCAGCCGTTGCGGCGCCAGCCGGGACGCCAGCCGCGCCGGAGCGTTGAGCAGCGCCGTGAGGCCGATCGCCGCGAGCGCCGGTCCCCAGAATGCTGGAGCAGGGCCTTGTCGCGCCCAGAGCGGCAAGGTGAGACCCGTGGCCAGGGCGCCGCCGATCAGCAGCAGGCTGCGGCCGCGGAACAGCGCGATGGCGATGAGCGCCGCGTCGAGCAGCGCGAGATAGCCGAAGAGCAGCGGCCACTCGCCGGCGTACGCCTGGTTCCAGCCCAGGAAGAGAGCGAAGAGGAGCGGCACGGCGGCACCCGCCGCGGCGCTCTGCATCAGGATCGGCGCCTCGTCCTGCTTCGCGAGCACCGGCAGGAAGAGGTAGAGCAGACCGAAGAGCAGGAAGACGAGCAGGCCGATCGACTCCTTCTCCGGCGTCAGGAACTTGTTCGCCCAGCCGATCTCGATGAGGAGAGTGCCCAGCAGACCCAACGGCACGAGCCCATGCCAGCGCTTCCTCACCGCGATGGTCATGAGGCCGAGGTTGAGCAGCAGGATGTAGGAGAAGAGGCTTAAGGGGCGGTCCTCGCCGGTCGACAGCAGGACGGGGGTGGCGAAGCCGCCGAGGAGGCCGAGGAGGGCGCTGAAGATCGCGTCGTAGCGGATGGCGACGACGCCGGCCACCACGGTGACCAGGGCCATCATCAGGAAGGTCAGCGAAAGCGGCAGGAGATGCCAGAGCGCGTGCGCCGCGTAGAAGGCGGTATAGAGGACGGCGATCGCCGCGCCCGAGACCGCGTTGGCGGTGGTGACGTAGCCGCGGCGCAGGCTGATCTCGGCCCAGACGAGCCCGCCGACGCCGGCGAGGATCATCGCGGCGGCGCGCAGCGTGGGGCTGAAGAAGCCGGCCTCATAAGCCATCTTGGCGAGGAAGATGCCGGCGATGACGAGCGCGATGCCGCCCAGCCACGCGGCGCCCTTGAGGCCGAGCAGGCTCTCCCAGTCGAACCGCGGCTCAGGCGGCGCGGGTGGCGCAGCGGCGATGAGAGGCTGTGAAGGCAGGACCGCCGCGAGAGGAGCAGGCTGCGGCGGCGCTGCGACCGGTGCAATCACGGGTGAAGGCAGGACAGGGGCCGGCGGCGAAACCTTCGGAGGAGCCTGGACCGGCGGCGGAGCGGCGACGGCGGGAGTCTCCCGCGTGGCGGGCTGGCCGGGCGGCGCCTTCAGAAGGTCCGAGACGCGTCTGCGGAGGACCTCGATCTCGGCCTGCAGACCGGCGATTCGCTCCTCGGCGCGCCGCGAGCGGCCGAGGGCGATGAGGGCCATGACCGGCGCCGCGGCGACCATGCCCAGAAGCGCAAGTCCGATGAGGACGAAGACTGCTTCCACGGTGCCTCCCCGGCGGTGGTTCGCTTCATCCTACAGCAACGGGCGAGGTCACGCTCCCGCCTCCACCTCCTCCACGAACTCGTCCAGGATGCGGTTGAACACCTCCGGGCGGTCCATCATCACCCAATGCCCCGTACCCGGCATCAGTCGCGTGGGCAGATCGGGCAGGAGGTTGTGGAGGCTGAAGGGCAGCCGGTTCATGTCGCTGATGACGGAGAGCTTCGGTCCCGGATAACGCTCCAGGGCGGGCAGCGGCTCATAGCGCATGGAGCCTTCGATGGCGGGCACGATCGCGCCTTCGTGCGTGAGGTGGAGGTCTTCGAGCACCCAGCGGCGGGCGTCGGGATCGCCGCCGACGACGAGTTGGCGGAAATAGGACTCGAGCTCGGCCAGGGGATCGGGGCGGAACGCTTCGACGAACGGCCGGGTCTCCGCCTCGGGCAGGCGGCTCGCGTCGCCGTTTGGATCGACCAACAGGAGGCCGGCGACGCGCTCGGGATGGCGGCCCGCGTACTCGATGGCCACCGACGAGCCGAGGCTGTGGCCGGCGAGGATGAAGCGGCGCAGGCCGAGCTGATCGGCGGCGGCGGCCACGTCGTCCGCCATGCCGGCGACCGAATAATCGCCGTCCTCCGCCGGATCGGACTCGCCGTGCCCGCGCAAGTCGAGGGCCGCGGCGCGGCGGCGCCGCCGCAGATGGTCGAGCTGGAGCGCCCACTGGCCGCCGTTGCCCGCGAGGCTGTGGAGGAAGAGGACCGGCACCGCGTCCGGATGCTCCGCCCCGCCGCCGTCCCGCACGTAGAGATTGCCGGCGGGACCGGCGATCCACAGCGCCTCGCCCGGCGCGGCCGCGGGCGGCTCGGGCTCCGGCGGATGCGGCCCCGGCTGCGGCCCTTCCGGCTCGGGCCTGAGCACTTCCGGGGTCCACCGCCGCAGGCCCGCCAGCGCGCTCGCCAGCGCCCCGAGCACGAACAGGCCGAGCAGCGACCAGAACAGCCCCCGGCCGCGCCGCCGGCGCGGATCGCTGGACCTCTGCGGGCGTCTCGAGCTCATCGCATCCTCCCCGCGCTCCAACCTAACCCGGCCGAGCCGGAACCAAACAGGGGTAAGCTGGCCTGAGGACCGTTGTAAGGGCAGTCGGCACGGGTCCAGGAGGTCAGGTGATGGTGGTGCCGCTGGTAGGGCGCTATGGAGAGCAGATTCTTGGTGTTCTTTCCTGCTTTGACCGGGTGGTCATCACGGGGACTCTTCCCGAGATCTGTCATGCTGAAGCGATGAGCGCTCATCTGCGGTCCCGGGGCATTCGGATCTTCGACTATACCCAGTTCGCCGAGCCCCTGCGCGAGGAGATCCGCCGACATGCCGAGAGTCTGGCCGCCGAGGCGGGTCTGACCATCGAGTTCATCCAGCGGCGGAACTTCCGCAAAGAGGACCGAGTGCAGGAGATCCTGCGGGTGCGGGGCGATCATCCTGGCCTGGTTCATATCTTCTCGGCGATGGAGCCCTGCTCCTCCTTCAAGCCTTGGCACAACAAACAGACCGGCAAGACCTATCTGCGGCGGAGCGAGGCGAAGTGCCTCCACTACTACTTCTACTTCGTCTTGGCTGAGCTGGGGCTGTGTTATTTGCGCGTGCCGACGTGGGCTCCATTCCGCCTGCAGTTCTACTACAACGGGCATCATCAGTTGGCGGGCCAGTTGCGCAAAGCCGGGATCGGCTTTGACCTGGTCGACAACGTCTTTGTCCGCATCGAGGATTTTGAACAGGCCCAGCGACTGGCCGACGGCCTGCGGGCTGACTTGCTTCACCGTACTCTCAATCAGGTGGCGCAGTGGCTGTGCCCGGTTGTCGCCCGCTTCAAGGGCGGCTATCACTGGAGCTTGATGCAGGTGGAGTACGCCACGGACATCGTCTTCCGAAGTGCGGCCGAGCTTAAACCCCTCTACGAAGTCTTGGTCCGCACCGCCATCCACACCATCAAGCCCGAGCACGTCGCGACGTTTCTCGGACGCAAGCTCGACGAGCGTTACCAGGGCGAGATCGGCAACGACTTCCATACTCGGATTGAGGGCACTCGGATCAAGCACTTCATGGGGCCAAACTCGATCAAGATGTATGACAAGCTGGGTCGCGTGCTGCGCGTCGAGACCACCAGCAACGACGTCTCTTCTTTCAAGCACCACCGCAGGGTGGAACACCGAGACGGTACCTGGGAGATGAAAAACGCCCAGGTCCGCAAGACCATCTACAGCCTGCCCGATCTGCTGAACCTGATGACAGCAGCCAACCGACGCTATCTCGAATTTCTCTCGGCCTTGGAGGATCCAACCTCCGGTATCAAGAGCCTGGAGAGGATTTCCCGGCGCACTTCCGACGGGCAGCGCACCCATCGCGGATTCAACCTCTTCGATAGCGAGGACCGCGCTGTCTTTGAGGCCATCGTCCGGGGCGAGTTCGACATCAGTGGCTTCCAGAACCGTCATCTGCAATCTCTCCTGCCCAGAAAAACCGCCGGACAGATCGCTCGCATTCTTAAGCGACTGCGCACTCACGGCTTGGTCAAGAAGATCGGCCACACCTACCGCTATTACCTGACTCAGCTCGGCCAGAGGGTCGTCTGCGCAGCCCTCAAGCTCAGGCGTCTGTTTCTCATCCCGGCCCTCGCCCAGGAGGTGCTCGTTTGAAACGTGACCTCAAATTCGTGCCAATTTGACGAAGATCTCCCTCGTAAGGGACTAAGAATAGCGCGTACATTGACACAGCCCTGCCAGGGCCCTATCATGATTCAGTGCATGTAGGAGAGCAGCATTGACTTTGTATAATCTCCACGATCTCTTGCAGGACGGGAAACGGCTAAAAATCAATCGAGTCTGACCCCATTTGATTTTTCTGTTGGAGCTACCATGGCTACACGCAATCCGTTCGTGAGCAATCCCCCCGCCGCCGAAGTCTGGGAGCTTGGCTATGTGGCTGGGTTTGCGGAGCCGGAGGTTGACCACTTCCTTCCCTTCTCCGAAGAACTGTTGGATGTCTACCAGCTCGGGGAGCAGGCCGGCCGTGACGAGCGCCGCCTGCTGCCGTCGGGCGACGCCCAGGCCGAGGAAGGGGCACAGTCAGTGGGCGGAATTCGGCGATGCGGCCTTCGAGTTCGGCTTCGTCCATGCCCTGGGCGAAGGCTTGGTGCACCTAGGGCTGAAGGCCGGTGGGCTGATCATGCTTGTGTTCGACGTCGTACAGATTCCCGGCGACGTGTCGTTCACGGCGTTGGAGCCCGATTGGGAAGGCCCGGTCGACCAGGACGGCGAGAGCTATGTCGCGGTCTGCAGCCGGACCGACCACGCCATACAGCCAGACGGCGTCGTGACCGACGACGGCTACTGGGTCGGTCCGGAGCGACGAAGCTTTCGCGAGGTGGCGTCCGACCGCCGCGGCCATCAGCACACGGAGGCGGTTGTCATCCGCTGCTCCACGGCCGACAGCACCTGCGGTCCGGTCTGGCCGCTGCAATAGGTGGCGGTCGAATTTATGAGTCGAACTTACGAAAGGAAACGCCCGTGGCGAACACACCGATCGCTCAGGTCCGTCGCCTGAATTACAACGGCGAAGACATCGGCATGGGGTTCAACAGCGATACCGGCCTCGCTGTGGGCACTGCCCTGGACTTCGCCCCCCCTGCCGGCGAACGCTCGCAGCAGGCTGAGGGCGGCATCACGATCATTACCTCGCATGAGCAACTCATGGAGTCACTCCACATGTCAGCGGAACTGGAGGGGCGTTACGCATTCTCCACTGGCGGTGCGAAGGTAGATTACTCGAAGAACAGCAGCTACAACAGCTCCTCGACCTTCGTCCTCGCCAAGCTGGTGATCACCAACGACGTCTCGCGGGGAAAGGATTTCCGGCTCAAGCCCGATCTGCTGCGCCTCCTCAACGCCGCACAGGAGGAAACCTTCATCAGGGCCTTCGGCGACTCCTTCGTCCGCGCCCACTACAACGGCGGCGAGTTCTACGCGTTGATGCGGATCACCTCGGTGGACTCCAAGACCGAGTCCAAGCTCTCCTCTTCGCTCCACGCTGCCGTGCAGGGCGGCATCGCCAGCGCCGACTTCAAGGCTTCCATGGAGACCGCCAACACCCATGAGAGCACTCACAGCGAGTTCTTCGCCAGCTTCTTCCAGAAGGGCGGCTCGGGCGCGGCCGAGATTGGCACTACCCTCGACGTCGATGACATCAAGAAGCGGCTGAAGGATTTCCCCGACGCCGTGAAGAACCACCCCTTCCCCTTTTTCATCGAGGTGGCGACCTACGATACGGTGCCGCTTCCCACGCCCACCAAGGAGCAGCGGGAGTCCTTTCTGTTGGCGCTGGCCGACACCAACCAGCAGAAGCTGAAGTACATTCAAGCGCGCAACGATTGCCAGTTCGCCGCCGAACACCCAGAGTTCTTTTTCAATCCTCCGCCGCGGACCGAGTTGCTGGCGGCGGCGACGGAATATCTCAAGCTCATGAACGCGGCGATCGCCCATGCTGTAAACCTGTCCAATGGGCGGATTGACCCGCCGCAGACCTTCGATCCGTCCAAGCTGACACCGCCTCTTACGGTGCCTGACGTACAGGTGCGAAAGCGCGACGTGGGGCTCGAAGCCAGCTTCTCGGACTGGTGGGTGAATCGTGACAATCCCGCCACGCTGAAGACCAATCGAGCGATCGTGCACCGTCTGTCGCGAAAGGCGATCGACGAATTGCACGACTTTGACGCGATCGCCGATCCCACCGGCGACCCGATTAAGACGGAGCGTATGAAGGGCATGGCTCTGGCTCGGGTTATCGGCGGCTTCAATGGGATCAACCTGGACCGCTTCGGTAACGAGACCCCCCTCACCTCTCTAGTCGCGCTGCCCACCATGGTCGCGCGGACCGTGAAGACACTCGACGTGTCGGGCAACGAGGTCACAGACCTCACCGGGATCGAGCAGTTTCCCACGCTGGTCAGTCTGGACGCCTCGTCCAACGACATTACAGACCTGGAGCCCTTGCGCACGTTGAGCGCCCTACGATCGCTCAATCTATCGAACAACCTGATCTCTGACATCTCGGGCCTGGCAGGATGCATCGGCCTGGAGACGCTGGATGTATCGGGGAACGACATCACCGACCTGGGCCCGCTGGCGCACTGCCAGCGCCTGCACAGCCTGCATCTGGCGGGTACGCAACACTTCGGGCAGTTTCGTCGCAACCGCTGGACCAATCCAGTGGATAATGCGCAGGCTCTGGGGAGCTTGCCCCACTTGGCCAATCCCTTCGTCCTGGGTCGCACGCTTACGGTCCGCTACGGCGACCTGACCGAGGGCGACGCCGCACAGTTTCGGGGAACGGCCACTCGTGTGGGCGACTCCAACCGCTTCCGCGTGCGCCTAGCCCGCGGCACCGAAACCCTGGACGACGAATGGACCTTGGCAAGCGTGATCCGCATGACCCTGGCGGTTAGCGCAGACTTCTTCGCCCTCGTCTTCCCGTCCCTCCGGCAGGGCGACACACCCACTTCGGGCACCGTCCTGAACATCAGTCTGGCGAGCGAGCAGAACGAGACAGGGTTCAATCTGAGCTATGTGCTGCCGGAGATACCGCAGCGCTGCGGTATCGACCTCGAGGCCTATCCCATCTTCCGGACGTTGATCCGCTTTCCGACCTTTGACGCGGTGGTGGAGGCCTGATGCGAAGTATAGGATCACGTTAAAGGGTCAACTCTCCTCTTGGCTCACGTGTGAGTGAGCCGTATTTGCTCGGCTTCTTTTGTGATCAGAAAGGAGGAGTCCCGTGAATGTTGCCGCGACATTCGTGGACTATCTGGGCGAGAAGCACCCCGTCGATCCGGCGGAGGAAATGCGAGAAGAAGCACGGCGGCGAGCCCATCTTCTTCGCGACGTTCCCCGAGAACAACTCGTAGCCCGCTTCATCGAAGTAGGCGAGCAAATCCGGCAGGAAGCGATCTCCAAGGGTACCGCTATCGATGGAGACTGGACGAGTGACTGAGCGGCTGCGAGCCGTTCTCGACATCAACGTCTTCGTCTTCGCCTTTCTCAGCTCCTTTGTCCTTCCCAAAAGGACAAATCTCCGCTAATCTGTCCTCCATGGAAGGACAATCGGGGACCGGCGAGCTCATCGAAAGTCTGATCGCGGACTTCCAGGAGCGAGAGTTGCCGCGTGTAACCCCGCGGGCCCTCACTCTTCCAGGGCTGTCCGGCAAGGCGGACGTGGTCGTTGGGATGCGGCGGTCTGGGAAGACGTTTTTCCTATACCAGCAGATCCGGGAGAAGCTCGCGAGCGGGATCGGCAAGGAAAGGCTCCTCTACCTCAACTTCGAGGACGAGCGCCTGCTGCCGCTCGCCGCGGCGGATCTGTCGCGCATCCCCGAATCGTTCTACCGCCGGTTCCCTGCCAGCCGCGAGCAGTTCTGCTGGTTCTTCTTCGACGAGATCCAGAACGTGCCGGGGTGGGAAACCTTCGTCCGCCGGCTCCTCGACACCGAGCAAGTCGCTCTCGTCCTTACGGGCTCCTCCGCCCGGCTCCTCAGCCGCGAGATCGCCTCCAGCTTGCGGGGGCGCAGCCTGTCGACCGAAATCCTCCCCTTCAGCTTTGCGGAATCTCTGCGCCATGCGGGAGTGGAGCCGCCCGAGAAATGGCCGCCCGGCGCGAAGCAACGCTCGCTTTTGGAGCACCGGCTCGATCGTTATCTCGAGACCGGCGGGTTCCCCGAAGTCCAGGCGATCCCTCAGGAGCTGCGGATTCGCGTGCTCCAGGAGTACATCGACGTGGTGATCTTCCGGGACGTCGTCGAGCGTCATGGAGTGGACAACCTGCCGGCTCTGCGCTACCTCGAGCGAAGGCTGTTGGCGAGCCCAGCCGGCAGGTTCAGCGTCAGCAAGCTGTTCAACGACCTCAAGTCGCAGGGGATGCGGGTGGGCAAGGACACGCTGTACGAATATCTAGCCCACCTGGAGGACAGTTTCCTCCTCTTTACGCTGGCGCTCGCCTCTCCCTCGGCGCGGGTCCGCCAGGTCAATCCCCGCAAGTGCTATCCAGTCGATCCCGCCCTGGCGGCGGCCGTTTCCTTCCAAGCCTCAGAGAACGTGGGGCACCTGCTGGAAACCGCCGTCTACCTGGAGCTGCGGCGGCGACGGCGATCTCTGGCATACGTCGCGACTCGCTCGGGTTATGAAGTCGATTTCCTGGCGGAGGACCCCCGAGGCTCGCGCGAGTTGGTGCAGGTCTGTGCCGACCTGAAGGACGCGGCGACCCGTCAGCGCGAGCTCCGTGCCCTGGAGGAGGGGATGAAAGAGCTCTCCTGCGAGCAGGCCACCCTGGTCACGCTGCGGGAGGAGGCCTCCGCCGAGATTGCCGGTCGTCCGGTCCGCATCGTCCCGGCTTGGCGCTGGCTGTTGGAACCCGAGGCGGTCTGAGTCCCGATCTCCTCATCACATCCAGATATGATTCGGCAAGGAGGAGACATGCCCCGCACCAAGCGCTATTGGCTGATGAAATGCGAGCCCGACGCCTACTCGATCGACGACCTCGAGCGGGACGGCACGACGACGTGGGAGGGGGTGCGCAACTTCACGGCGCGCAACTTCATGCGCGACGAGATGAAGGTGGGCGACGGCGTGCTCTTCTACGCCTCCAGCGCCGAGCCCTCGGGCGTGACCGGCGTCGCCGAGATCTCCCGCGAGGGCTATCCCGACCCCTTCGCCTTCAAAAAGGGCCATTACTATTACGATCCGAAGAGCGATCCCGAGAAGCCCACCTGGTACATGGTGGACGTCCGCTTCGTCGAGAAGTTCCCGGAGATCGTGCCGCTCTCGACGCTCAAGGAGACGCCCGGCCTGGAGAAGATGATGGTGACGCAGAAGGGATCGCGCCTGTCGGTCCAGCCGGCGGCCAAGGAGGAGTTCGAGATCGTGCGCAAGCTCGGCCGGCGCCGGGGCAAGGGATGAGAGAGCACGACGGGTATTGGGCCGACACGATCGAAGTGCAGTGCCCGTATTGCGGCGAGCGGGTCGAGATCTCGGTCGAGCCGGACGTCCACGGCACGCTGGTGCAGGACTGCGAGGTCTGCTGCAATCCCTGGCAGGTGACGATTGTGCGCGACCGCTACGGCGATCCGGAAGTGCGCGTGGAGAGGGCGCAGTAGGCCTTATCCCGCCCCGAGCGCCGCCTCCAGGCGGTCGCGCAGGCCGCGGGAGAGGGGCAGCCGCTTGCCGCTCCGCAGCAGCACCACGAAGTCGCCGTGCGGGCTCGGCACCAGCTCGCGCACCGCTTCGAGGTTGACGATGGCCGAGCGGTGGATGCGCAGGAACCGGTCGCGTGGCAGCTTGGCCTCAACCCTGGACATCGTCTCGCGCAACAGGTGACACTCCCCGTCAGCGTTGAGGCGGACGTAGTTGCCGGCCGCCTCGATCCATTCGATCTCCTCGGCGGTGAGGAAACGGACGTGTCCGTTGTTGCGGACGGCCAGCCGCCAGAGGGAGCTGCGCTCCGGGGATAGCGCCGCGAGCCGCCGCTCGCCGAGCTCGTCAAAGTTGCTGCTTCTCAAATTCAGACCCATGTCGCGCTGTCCTCGCGCCCCCGCTTGGTCCAACAGATCAAATCAACAGCCGCAGCGGAACCGTAAAAGCAAGTCCTGTGCCGCCCGCCGCAAGGAGGCAGCCGATTCGTCAGAGGCCTGATACTCCTTGGAATTTGCGGCAGGGGACGTCACCCGCTACGGCTTTGGAAACGGATTTCCGGTTCGGCGATCCGAAAATTTGAAAAAGAGCCGCCGCGGCGACGCCGCGGCGGCTGGAGAGAGAGGAAGCTGCCTAGCGGAAACTGAGCCGGGCGCCCAGACGGTAGACGCGCGGGCTCAGGATCTCGAGCACGTGATCCGAGTTGTTGCGGGCCAGCACGCCCTGGCGCTGCAGGACGTACGACTCGTTGAGGGCGTTGAAGACGTCGACACCCAGCGTCAGGCCGAAGTCGCTGAAGGTGAGCTCCTTCTCCGCCCGCAGGTCCACGACGTGGATGTCGGGGTAGCGGAAGGCGTCGGGATCGGCGTTGAGCGGCACGTCGCGGCCGAGGCCGGCGCCGTCGCTGATCGTCGAGCGCACGATGCGGTCGACGTAGCGCAGCGGATAGCCCTGCCGGCCGGTCAGATTCGCGGAGACGTTGAAGGCCCAGGGCCGGTCGGGCGCGATCTGGTACAGGCCGTTCAGGTTGTAGGACCACTTGCTGCTGATGTAGACGTTACCCTTGGAGCCCGAGGCGTTGCCCGAGCCCTGCAGGACGTCGGTACCGTCGACGATGCCGCCGGCGATGGTGTCGGTGGGATCCTCGTTCTCGCTGTCAGGAATGCTCCAGGTCCAGTCCTGCCAGGAGAAGTTGCCGCGCATCATCCAGCGGTTGGAGAGCCGCTTGTTGAAGGTGAGGGAGGCTCCCTTGAACTCCTGCTCGTTGTCGCCGTTCTCGAGGAAGAAGCCGTTGCGGGTGGTGACCCCCGGCCGCAGCTCCCAGTAGTGGACGGTATAGGTCCTGCCGTCCGGACCGGCCTGGGTCGCCGTGTGCTCCTCGTAATCGCTGCGCCGGTGCAGTCTGCCGACGCTATTGAGGTTGGCGAGCGAGAACGGATCGTTGCTGTCGAAGACCAGCCGCTCGAACTCCAGGATGTCGGTGAACTTGCGGTAGGTGAGGTTGAAGCCCACCACGAAATCCGGCCGCAGGGCGTGCTCGACGCCGAGCAGCAGCTCGTCGGTGAGCGGAGCCTTGAGATCGGAATCCACGCCGTTCGACTGCAACGGCTGGAGGGTGATGGGATTGACGTTGCCGCTCGGCGGACCGAGCTCCGGCCCGATCTCGCCGCGCTCCAGGGTGGGACCGCCGTTGTTGTTGGTGGCGAAGTAGCGGTAGCTCTGCACGAGCAGCGGGTTGAGCTGGCCGGCCGTGGCGGTGCCGAGCTGGTCGGCGAAGCGCGAGTAGCTGGCGCGCAGCAGCGTCTTGCGCTCCGCGCCGAGGGCGTAGGTGAGGCCGAGCCGCGGCGTGATCGAATTCCAGGTGAAGCCGGCGTCGCCACCCGCATAACTGGCGGCGGGCAGCAGGTCCGGAGCCACCGGATTGGCGCGCACGGTGGCGGCCTGGTTCTCGCCGCCCTGGCGGTCGAACCGCACTCCGACCTGAGCGGTGAGGTTGCCCTTCGCCAGGGTGTCCTGCGCGAAGAGGCTGGTGTACTCGGTCTTGATCTTGGGATCGGCCTCGCGGGCGAGGACCAGCAGGCCGCCGCAGCACTCGAAGCCGCCGCCGGGCAGACGCGACAGGGAGGATTGCTCCGCCGTGCGGTAGTTGGCGCCGTACTTCAGCTCATGGGAGAGGTTCCCCGTGTTGAAGAAGTTGGAGGCGTCGACCTTGGCCTGCTTCTGCGGACGCTCGATCTCGATCTGGAAGAAGCTGTTGTGCCATTGCAGGCCCGAGTCGCGGAACGGCAGGTTCTCTCCCCCTTCGGGCTGGAGCTGGAAGCCGCCGTTGACCACCGAGTACATGCCGCTGACGTAGAAGCTGTTGCCGAAGATCTGGGTGTCTTCCACCTTGTAGGCCGTCGGATCGGGACCGAACTTGGACTGGTCCCACGTGGTCTCCTGCGGGCGCAACGGCCCGGCGTTGCGGCCGAGCTTGACCTTGTCGCTCTGCCAGGCGAACGCGGTGGCCGAGTTGCTGGCGGAGAGCTGGCCGTCGAGCTTGACGTTCCAATCCTTCAGGGTCGTCACGTCGTCGAAGTCGTTGATCGTCTTGAGGTGGATCTTCGGCTTGGCGTAGGACCCCCACACCCAGAGCCGGTCCTTCATGAGCGGTCCGCCCACCTCAATTCCCGAGTCCTCGTTCTTGACGATGCGGTTGCCCTGCTTGAAGCTGGTCTGGGCGTGGCCGTTGTTCCAGGGTCCGGCCTGGCCGAGATCGGCGCTGTCGAACTTGAGGTCGGCCTGGGTGCTGTCGTCCGTGAGGTAATAGCGGAGCGAGCCGCGCCATTCGTTGGTGCCCCGCTTGGTGACCATGTTGAGCACCACGCCGCCGGTGGAGATGGAGGCGTCGGTGCCGCCGGTCGTCACCTGCATCTCCTCGAAGGAGTCAAAATCGTAATAGCCCGGCGAGGAGCCGACGGCGGACATGTCGGTGATGACCATGCCGTCGAGCGACCAGATGGCCTGGCAGCCGCAGGAGCCGGGGCCGACGTAGAGCGCCTGCTGGCCGCTCTCGTTGCCGCCGACGTTGATGCGGTCGGTGAGCACGCCCGGGGTCGACTGCAGGACGGCCCAGGGATCGCGTGCCGTGGGAATGCGCTCGAGGTCGGCGCGGGTCACGATCTGACCCGGGCCGGACCGGCGGGTGTCGAGCAGCGGCGCCTGTTCGCCGACGATGGTGATGACGTCCGAGATCTGCAGCCGGAGCTCCACCTCGGTGTTGCGGCCGACGTTGACCTCGATGTTCTCCTGCCGGGTCGGCGCGAAGCCTTCGAGCTGGGTTTCGACCGCGTAGGAGCCGCCGGGCGGCAGGCCGAGAAAGCGGAACTTGCCGTTGGCGTCGGACACCTGAGTGAAAGAGGAGCCGGGGCCGCTGAGGGTCACCGTGACGCCCGGCATCGGCTGGCCTTCGGGGCCGACGGTGGTGCCGTAAAGGTTGCCGCTCTGCACCTGGGCCCGCGCCGGCAGGGCGACGGCCGGGAGCAGGACGGCGAGGAGAATCGCGCGCTTGGAAAGCGGATGCCACTTCATTTCCGTTAAACCTCCTTTGAGGATCGTTGATCTCGTTGATGAAAGCGGACACACGTACACTGTTCGGCCGGGCTGGCTCCACCTCCTTTCGGTGCGAATCGCTCGCGCGACTTGGAAAGAGCAACGCCCATGCCCGGTTCGCGATTGCGATCGAAGCTCCGCTGATAAATCATTGATAACGCTGGAAGAATCTGCCTCGCGCCAACGGTCGGGAAGAGCCGGCGCGCCCGATTTGCGCTCGGCCGGATTCAAGAAGCCGGATTTCCAGGACGCGAAAAGACTCCGGCTTTCCTATCTGTTCCCGGTAAAACGGCGGTTCATCCCTGGCGAAACGCGATTGATCCCCTCACGAGCCGGACCGGATTTCTGACGCGGCCATTCGAAAGATTGGACTTGGAGAGAAAAGGTTTCCAATCGTCCACGGAGGAGGTCGCGGTGTCCTCCGTTTTGGCGCGGTTTCGGGGAGGTTCGACCTCGGGGGAGGACGGGCTCTGCCTGATTGAGGCGGCCGAACTGCAATGGGCACCTTGACTCCTCCTCATCCGGGCGGCAGGATGGAGCCGGCCATGCACACGATCTTCAAGGACTTCACCTTCGCCGCCGCGCACGCCATCCGCGGTCATACCCGCGGCTGCGAGAACCTGCACGGGCATAACTACCGGGTGCGCGTGCATGTCCAGGCCGAACGGCTGGACGAGCTCGGGATGGTCCTCGATTTCGCCGATCTCAAGGCCATGGTGCAGGAGATCCTGGGACCCTTCGACCACCGGGTGATCAACGACATCCCGCCGTTCGACCAGCGCAACACCACGGCGGAGCTGCTGAGCCGGTACGTCTTCGAGGAGGTCGAGCGGCGGCTCGCCGGCCAGGAACGGGTGCGGGTGGCGCGGGTGGAGGTATGGGAAAACGACACCGCCTGCGCGCTCTACGAGCCGTGACGGAACGCCGAGCCTCGATCGGATAGAATCCGGCCCGCCAGACCACGAGAGGAAAGGGAGAGCAGGAATGGCTTCAGAAAGGCCCGCCCTGGAGGGCCTGCGCATCGATCGTTCCGCAGAGGCTGAAGGCGGGGGCCGGGCTCGCCTGTGGATCGCCCTCGGCGCCGTCCTTCTCGTCGCGATCGCGGCGGCGTGGTGGTTCATGCGGCCGCGGCCGGTGCGGGTGCGCGCCGTGGCCGCGGCGTCGCGCACCGGCGGCCCTTCCGCCGGGGCGGTGCTCAACGCCTCCGGCTACGTCACGGCCCGCCGCCAGGCGACGGTCTCGTCGAAGATCACCGGCAAGGTGGTGGACGTGCTGGTGGAGGAAGGCATGGAGATCCGCGAGGGGCAGGTGCTCGCTCATCTCGACGACTCCACCCCGCGCAAGCAGCTCGCGCTCGCCGAGGCGCGCCTCGGCTCCCAGCGCCGCGCCCTCGCCGAAACCGCGGTGCGGCTGCGCGAGGCGAAGCTCAACCAGCAGCGGATGCGGCACCTCCTGGAGCAGGGAGTGACGACGCAAGCCCAACTCGATGCCGCCGACGCCGAGACGGACTCGTTCGCGGCGCGGCTCGACCTCGGCCGGCAGGACGTGGCCGTGGCCGAGCGGGAGGTCGCCCTGCGGCGCCAGGACGTGGAGGATACGGTGATCCGCGCGCCCTTCGCGGGCGTCGCCGTGAGCAAGGACGCGCAGCCCGGCGAGATGATCTCGCCGGTCTCGGCCGGCGGCGGCTTCACCCGCACCGGCATCTGCACGCTGGTGGACATGAAGTCGCTGGAGATCGAGGTCGACGTCAACGAGAGCTACATCCCACGGGTCAAGCCGGGCCAGCGGGCGACGGCGACGCTCGACGCCTACCCCGACTGGCAGATCCCCTCGCGGGTGATCATGCCCGTGCCCACGGCCGACCGCCAGAAAGCGACGGTGCGGGTGCGCCTGGCGTTCGACCAGTTGGATCCGCGCATCCTGCCGGACATGGGCGTCAAAGTGGCGTTCCTGGGCGAGGAAGAGAAAGGGACCGTGAGCGGCCGCGCGGTGGTGGTGATCCCGCGTGCCGCGGTGCGTAAGGACGGCGAGCGCGACGTCGTGTTCGTGATTCGCGGCGATCGCGTCGAGCGGCGGGCGGTGGGCCTGGGCCCGGCTCCCGGCGACGAGGCGGTGGTGCTCTCCGGCATCACCGCCGGCGAACGCGTGGTGGTCGAGGGGCCCGCGGACTTGAAGGACGGAGCAGCGGTCTCCGTCGAGGAATAGAAACGAGGAGAAAAGGATGGCCCAGAACGATACCTTGGTCCGCGTTCAGAACGTGCACAAGGAGTACCGCCGCGGCAGCGAGCGGATCGACGTGCTCCAGGAGATCAACCTGGAGATCCCGCAGGGCGACTTCCTCGCCTTGATGGGGCCTTCGGGATCGGGCAAGACGACGCTGCTCAACCTCATCGGCGGGCTCGACCGGCCGACGTCGGGGAGCGTCGAGGTGGCGGGCGAGCCGATCAGCCGGCTCTCCGACGGCCAGCTCGCCAAATGGCGGGCGCGCCACGTCGGCTTCATCTTCCAGTTCTACAACCTGCTGCCGGTGCTCACCGCCGAGCGCAACGTGGAGCTGCCCTTGCTGTTGACCTCGCTGTCGAAGACGCAACGCCGGCAGCACGTGGCCACCGCGCTCGGCGTGGTGGGCCTCGCCGACCGCGCCAGGCATTATCCGCGGCAGCTCTCCGGCGGCCAGGAGCAGCGAGTGGGCATCGCCCGCGCCATCGTCACCGATCCGACGCTGCTGCTCTGCGACGAGCCGACGGGCGATCTCGACCGCAAGTCCGGCGACGAGATCCTCGACCTGCTGCAGGCGCTCAACCGCGACCACGGCAAGACCATCATCATGGTCACCCACGATCCGCACGCCGCCGGCCGCGCCCGGCGCGTGCTGCACCTGGAGAAGGGCGAGCTGGTGACGGAGGTGGCGGCATGAAGCACTTCCCTCTGATCTGGAGCTATCTCTGGCGCCGGAAGTGGCGCACGATCTTCACCCTGCTCGCCGCTCTGTTCACCTTCGCGCTGTTCGGCATCCTGGTGGCGACGAACGTGGCGTTCGGCATGGGCGTCGACGTCTCCGGGGCCGACCGGCTGATCGTGATCCACAAGATCTCGCTGATCATGCCGCTGCCGATCGCCTACAAGGAGCGCATCAAGGCGGTGCCCGGCGTCGAGGCGGTGACCCACATGAACTGGTTCGGCGGCGTCTACCAGGACCCGAAGAACTTCTTCGCCCAGATGGCGGTGGACACGCCGACGTTCTTCGATCTCTATCCCGAGTACGTCGTGCCGCCGGACCAGAAGAAAGCCTGGGAGGCGGACCGCGCCGGCGTCATAGCCGGGCGCGACCTCGCCCAGCGGTTCGGCTGGAAGATCGGCGACAAGATCCCGATTCAAGGCACGATCTTCTCCAAGAAGGACGGCTCGCGGCGGTGGGAATTCAATCTCGACGGCCTCTACTCGCCGGGGAAGAAGGGCGTCGACGCCACGCAGTTCTTCTTCCACTACGAGTACCTCAAGGAGGCGGCCTCCCGGGGCAACGACCTGGTCGGCTGGTACACCATCCGCATCGCCGACGCGAACCGCGCCGGCGAGATCTCGAAGAAGATCGACGGCCTGTTCGCCAACTCGCCGTACGAGACCAAGACCACGACGGAGAAGGCCTTCACGCAGGGCTTCGCCAACCAGATCGGCAACATCGGCCTCATCGTCCGTTACGTCGTCTCGGCGGTCCTCTTCGGCATGCTGCTGGTGATCGGCAACACCATGGCGCAATCCGTGCGCGAGCGCACCAACGAGCTGGCGGTGTTGAAGACGCTGGGCTACGGCAACGGGTTGGTGCTCTTCCTGGTGATCGCGGAGTCCTGCCTGCTGGCGCTCTGCGGGGCGGGGTTGGGGCTCCTCCTCTCCTGGGGCGTCCTGACGCCGCTCGTCGGCAAGATGCTGAAGCAGTTCCTGCCGGTCTTTTTCATCCCCGCCTGGGGCATCCTGCTCGGCATCGGCATCGCTCTGCTCCTCGGCATCCTCACCGGTCTTCTGCCGGGCATCCAGGCCATGCGCCTGCGCATCGTCGACGCACTGAGGAAGGTGTGATCATGGGCAACTGGTTTACTCAGATCGGCTCCATCACCTGGCTCGGCCTGCGCACCCTCGGGCAGCGCCGCGGCGCCTCGACTGCCGCGGCCTTCGGCATCCTGGTGGTGGTGGCCGTCTTCATCGCCATCCTCTCCATCGCCGCCGGCTTCCGGAGCACGATGACCTCGACCGGCGATCCGGCGACGGTGATCGTGCTGCGCGGCGGCAGCGACTCCGAGATGACGAGCGGCGTCAGCCGCGACTCGTCGCGCATCATCGCCGAGGCGCCGGGCGTGATGCGCTCGCCGGCGGGGCCGGTGGCGTCCGCCGAGCTGTTCGTCATCGTCGACGTGCCGAAACGCACCACGGGGACCGACGCCAATGTGCCGTTGCGCGGCGTGCAGCCTTCCGCCTTCGCGGTGCGCCGCAACTTCCGCCTCCTGGAGGGCCGGCGTTTCGAGACGGGCAAGAACGAGGTGATCGTCGGCAAGGGAGCGGCGATCGAGTTCGCGGGCCTCGAGGTCGGCCACCGGCTGCGCTGGGGCGAGACCGAGTGGACGGTGGTGGGCGTCTTCTCCGACGGCGGCAGCCTCAGCGAGTCGGAGATCTGGTGCGACGTCGACGTGCTACAGCCCGCCTACCGGCGCACGATGTTCCAGTCCGTCCATGCGCGCCTCGAGTCGGCTGCGGCGTACGACCGCTTCAAGGACTCCCTGACCTCGGACCCACGGCTCGACATCTCGGTCTACCGCGAGGCCGACTATTACGCCGCGCAGTCCGAGGGCCTCACGAAGCTCGTCCACGCCCTCGGCTTTCTCATCTGCCCGCTGATGATAGCCGGCGCGGTTTTCGGCGCGCTCAACACGATGTACAGCTCGGTCGCCACGCGCAGCCGCGAGATCGCGACGCTACGCGCCATCGGTTTCAGCCGCGGGCCCGTGGTGATCTCGGTGCTGGTCGAATCGCTCTTCCTCGCCGCCGTGGGCGGTGGCATCGGAGCGGCCTTCGCCTACTGGGCCTTCAACGGTTTCCGCGCGGCGACGATCAACTGGCAGAGCTTCAGCCAGGTCGCCTTCGCCTTCCGGGTGACCCCGGCGCTGATTATCCTGGGTACCTCCATCGCGCTGGCGATCGGCTTGTTGGGGGGGCTGCTGCCGGCGATCCGCGCCGCGCGGCTGCCGGTGGCGACGGCGTTGCGGGAGCTGTAGGGTGCCGGGGCGCCGGCCTTCGCTTGAAAATTCGAAGTCGGACTTCGGATTTTCAATCGTGCGCCGCCATTTTGACACTGACCGCGCCGCTCCCCTTAGCCGGCGAGGATGCCCTATAAGTTTCTGAAACAGAAGCTCTTTCCGGTATCTCGACACGATTCGTCGTAGAGGTACGACGGAGCGTCGTAGCTGTACGACGGCTCGCCGTAGGCACATTGCCATTGGCTGTAGCGGTACAGCGTGTTGTATCCGCAGACGACGAGACGCCGTACCGCGACGGCGGTCTGCATCTCGCCATTCCGGCTTGCCATACCTCTACGACGGGCCGCCGTACCGCGACGGCGTTCCGTATCCGCGTACGACGGGCCGCCGTACCAGTACGGCGAGTTGTATCCCCGTACGCTGATCTGTCGTACCTCTACGACGAACCGTCGTATGGCGACAACGTGCTATATCTGCAGACGGCGGACCGCCGTAGCGCCACACCGTTCTGTATCCGCGTACGACGGGTTGCTGTACCGGTACGGCAAGCCGTCGTACGTCGAGCCAAAGCATCGTCGCGATACGACAGCCTGCCGCACGCGGATGCGGACGGCCGTCGCGGTACGACGGTTCGTCGTAGAGGTGCGACCAGTCGTCGCCGCTGGATACAGAACGCTGTCGCGCTACAGCGTCCCGTCGTACGCCTAGACAAGCCGCTGTCGCGGTACGACGTCGCGTCGTACGCGGATACAGAACGCTGTCGCGCTACGGCGGCTCGTCTTCGCGGTACGGCGTTCCGCCGCCACGGGATACAGAAAGGCGTCGCGCTACGGCGTCTCGCTGTCTACGGATACAAACCGCAATCGGCGTACAGCGCCTCATCGTCGCGCTACAGCATGCCAGCGCGTCGGGATACAGAACGCCGTCGCGGTACGGCGACTCACTTTCGGCGGATACAGACCGCAATCAGCGTACGGCGCTTCATCGTCGCGCTACAAGAAGAGATAGCTGCGGGATACAGCTCGCCGTCGCGGTACGGCAGCTCGTCGCACGCGGATACAGAACACCGCGGCGATGCAGCGCTTCAGCATCGCGTTACGGCGGGCCGGCGCCGCGGGATACGGACCATGGTCACAGTGCGCCGGCTCATCGTAGGGTACGACAAATCGTTGCCGTCGGACGATGGGACGTGCCAACTGAACCCCCCGCTGCCTGCTCGAACTTGACAGACATAAGATGGTATAGGCAGAATATGGTATGTGGCAGATCGAGGAGCACCGGCGGGTCGACCGGCAACTCGCACGAGCTCCCCAAGAGATCCTAAAGAGATATGAAAAATGGAAGGACATCGCCACGCTCTCGGGGCCTCCTGGGCTTCGGCTGATCAAGGGCTTCCACGACGAGGCCTTGTCGGGCGAGTGGGAGGGCTACCGCTCGTGTCGCCTGGGGCTTCAGTGGCGAGTGATTTACTTCGTCGTCACGGACAAGCTCTTGTTTCGGGTAGCTGCCATAACCGCGCATGATTATCGGAGGCCGTAGATGAAAGAGTACCGTCCCGCGAAGAGGCGTATTGCTGTTTCGGTTGGCGAGTCAGTGCGCATCATTCGGGAGCTTCAGGAGCTGAGTCAGACCCAACTGGCACGATTGACCGGGATTCCGCAGACTACGATCTCGGCCATCGAGAACGATCGCGTTCGCCTCGGCGTTGAGCGCGCTAAGGTTCTGGCACGGGCGCTGAAGTGCCATCCGGGTGTTCTGGTCTTCCCAGGCTGGGAGCTTCCTCGCGACGTAGCGGCATAACAGATCGGTCAAGTGGCCGGTTGGTGTCACTCCATGGGCTGAACACATGCCGTTTACCATTGCGGCTTAGAGGCAAGAAAATGCCACCCACGAACCGTATCCCAAGCCATCCAGGAGAGATCCTCCAAGAGCAGTTCCTCGAACCTCTGGGACTCACCCAGGTTGCTCTCTCAGAGCATCTTGGAGTCCCGGTACAGCGGATTAACGAGATCGTTCGCGGCAAGCGAGGCGTCACCCCTGAAACAGCTTGGCTTCTGGCTCAGGCGTTCGACACGACGCCGGAGTTCTGGATCAGCCTCCAGACGAACCATGACTTGGCTGTGAACCGCCCTAGCAAAGAGATTCCGCCATTGCGGAAGGCTGGCTGAGATGCGGCGAACTGAGATGAAGGACCGATTTCAAGCCCTGCTCGACAAATCGCGAGCGAGCATTCAGGCAGGTAAAGGGCTCTCCTCGCGTCAGTTCTGGGACACTGTCGTCCAACGTCATGGAGAACAGGCAGGTGGGAAAGGAAGCTCTCGGTCCAGGAGGCCTGGGCGGGGCACGGCAGCCAAAAGCCACAAAAAGCGCGAGCACCGCTGAGCCTCATCGTGTGGCTGGGGCCTTGACGTACACGGGGTGCTAATCTACGGGGGTATATCCAGATCGAGAATAGGATATACTCCTCTCACTATGAAGCGCCTCGTCGACATCGATGATGATCTCCTGGAGCGGGCTAGGAGTATCGCCGGTACTGACACGATCAAGGACACCGTGAATGCCGCTCTATTACGGCTCGTCGATGACGAGAGGGTGTTACGGCATATCGAGCGGCTGAGAGGCTCGGGGGCGCTCGACCTGGCGAGAATCGAAGAGGCTCGGCGGCCGCGCACTACACGCTGAGCCATGCGCTACCTCGTCGATACTTCGGTGCTCGCCCGCGCCCGCCAGGATGTGGTAGGAGATCGGCTCGCGTCCCTAGCTCAGGCCGGCCGGCTGTGGACTTGCGGGCTAATTGACCTCGAAGTCATCTACGGTTCTCGAGCCAGAGATGTCGCCGAAGTCATCGAGGAGCGGCGGGCTCTACCCGAGGCTCCGATCACGGCCGACGTAATGCATCGGGCTCTCCAGGTTGCAGGCGCGATGGCCGCGTCGGGCCTCCACCGTGGAGCGAAGCCCGTTGACCTGGTGATCGCAGCCGCCGCTGAGGCTGCGGGTCTCGCGGTGCTCCATTATGACGACGACTACGATCGGATCGCGTCTGTCACTCGCCAGCCGACTGAGTGGGTGGCACCCGCCGGAAGCCTGGACCGCTGAGAGCCGATCACGGAAACGCCGGGCAGTGGCCGTCCTGGCCCGGCGGCATGCAGCGGTTCTCGCAGCCCGGAATGCCGCAGGGGTAGCAGCACTTGAGCCCGAACGGGCACTGCAGGTCTTCCTTGCAGACCGAGGATTCGAGCGACGTTTGAGGACTGATGAGCAGCGCCTGCTCGAACGCGTAGGCCGCCTGGAGCAGCGCCAAGACCGCCGCCGGACACGGCCTGACGGCGGTGCCTTCGTTGGTGAGCGTGAGGGTGCTCGTTCGCGAACCGTTGCCGAACCAGCTCAGCGTGATGCGGAAGCTCGAGCCGAGCGGAAAGAGCTCGGCGGCGCACTCGCCCGAGAACCGGCTGGGCCGCGCGGCCGTCAGCGCGACATTCAACGCGGCGAGCTGAGCCGGCGTGGCGGTGCCCCGCGCAATCGTGGTCGTGAACGGGGTGTTGTCGAGAAGACCGCGATTGACCGAGATCAGCACGGCTTCGCCGCTTCGCGACACGAAGAGGTCCTGGTCGACGAAGGAGACGTTGGCCGGCCCGGCGGCGGTCGTGTGACGGTCATGCAGCTTCAAGAGCGGGCGCCCGTCGAGCGCGTCAGCAACCGTAGCGCCGGCCAGTGAAAGCACCAGCCCGAGGATCGAGGCGAGACGAATCCGGCTCATCGCGTGCCTCCCTAAAGAATGGGATCGTAGCATGCTCGTGAGTTGCGGTCTCTCCGTCAGTGGCGTATAGTCAGGCTGTGTGGTTCGTGGAGACCTCGGTGTTTTCCAGCCAACTCTATGAGTCCCTTGATGATGACGATTACCGGGTAGTGGCGGTCTTCGCAAGCTCCGTTGGGCTCTGCGCGGCAAAGGAAAACGCGGCGGACTCCGGGTCATCTACTACTGGGATGCTGCCGAGGAAGTGATCTACCTCATATATCTCTACGCGAAGAGTCAACAGGCGAACCTTAAGCCCGATCAGCTCAGGCTACTGAGGCGGACCATCGAGGAGGATTTAAAGTGAAGGACTCTGATTTTCAACAGCTTCTTGCCAGCGTGAAGGAGGCGGGACGTATCAAGCGCGGCGAACAGAAGCCGGCGCGCAAGTTTCAAGTGAAAGCAGAAGATGTAAAGGCGATCCGAACCAAGCTGAACAAGTCACAGTCTGAGTTCGCCTTGATGATTGGTGTAAGTGTGTCGACTCTCCAGAATTGGGAACAAGGGCGACGCCAGCCAGAGGGGCCGGCTCGCGCACTTCTAAAGGTGGCATCGGTCAATCCGCAGGCCGTTGCGGCCGTGCTGGATCCGGGCCACGCGCCCAGCCCCCGGTTTGCAGCGGAGGGCTCGCGCCGCCGCTGACGGAGCCTTGGCGGCGCGCGTTGCTTCTCCTTGCGCGTTTAGGGAGGCGAGGCATAGAATCCAGCCAGTGCTCCCCTTCTCCGGAGCACCCGTGCGGCCGAGGGGAACGGAATGTCTCAGCAAACCAAGGATCTCGTCGCGGACGCTCCCGCCGCCGCGGCTTCGCCGGGGACGGCCAAGCTCATCCTGGACGGCAAGGAGTATGAGCTGCCGGTGGTGGTCGGATCGGAGGGCGAGGTCGGCATCGACATCGGCCAGCTCCGCGCGCTGAGCGGCGCCATCACGTTCGATCCCGGTTACGGGAACACGGGCGCCTGCGAGAGCTCGATCACGTTCATCGACGGCGAGGCGGGGATCCTGCGCTACCGCGGCTATCCGATCGAGGAGATCGCCGAGCAGGCGTGCTTCACCGAGGTCTGCTACCTGCTGCTCTACGGCCATCTGCCCAACGCGCAGGAGCTCGCGGAGTTCGAGGACCGGCTCACCCGCCACAGCATGCTGCACGAGGACATGAAGAAGTTCTTCGAGGGTTTCCCCTCGAGCGCCCATCCGATGTCCATGCTGGGCTCGATGGTGGCGTCGCTGTCTTCCTACTATCCCGACGGCGCCAAGAACCCCGACCTCGATCTCAACATGGCGCGGCTGATCGCCAAGACCCCCACCATCGCGGCGTACTCCTACAAGAAGAACATCGGCCAGCCGTTCATCTATCCGCGCAACGACCTCTCCTACTGTTCAAACTTCCTGCACATGCTGTTCTCGGTGCCGGCGGAGCGCTACGACGTGCGGCCGGTGCTCGACCGCGCACTCAACCTGCTGCTCATCCTGCACGCCGACCACGAGCAGAATTGCAGCACCTCGACGGTGCGCATGGTGGGAAGCAGCCAGGCGAACCTCTTCGCTTCGGTCTCGGCGGGCATCTGCGCCCTCTGGGGTCCGCTCCACGGCGGCGCCAACCAGGCGGTCCTCGAGATGCTGGAGCACATCAAGGCCGACGGCGGCGACTACAAGAAGTACATGGACATGGCGAAGGACAAGAGCTCGGGCTTCCGGCTCATGGGCTTCGGCCATCGCGTCTACAAGAACTTCGATCCGCGGGCGACGATCCTCAAGGCGACGGCCGACGAAGTGCTGGCGGAGATGGGCGTGCGCGATCCGCTTCTCGACATCGCCAAGGGGCTCGAAGAGGTGGCGCTGCGCGACGATTTCTTCATCTCGCGCAAGCTCTACCCGAACGTGGATTTCTACAGCGGCATCATCTACCGGGCGATGGGCATTCCCACCAACATGTTCACCGTCATGTTCGCCCTCGGCCGCCTGCCGGGCTGGATCGCGCACTGGAAGGAGATGCTGGCGGATCCCAAGACCCGCATCAACCGGCCGCGCCAGATCTATACCGGGGCCACCGCGCGGCCGTTCGTGCCGCTCGGCCAGCGCTAATCTTTACGGTGGAAGATGCCGTGAAGCCGGTCGTGAGACCTCTCACGGAAGCGCTCGACCCGGCGCCAAAGGTGAGGCCAGCGGACGAGCAGCCTCCGTAAACCGCGGTAGACGAGCTCGTTGTCGAGGGAGAGCAGGGCGGCACCGAGGAGGATGGTGAAGACCCCCTGAATGCCCGGCAGGACCAGGCCCGCGACGCCCACCAGGATCAGCAGCCAACCCAGGATGAAGATGCCAACGCGGACGCCCATGGGGAGCGGCGGCCGCGGCTCGATGCGGATCTCGAGCGGCAACAGCTCGCGCTCACCTTCTCCTCTGGAGAGAGGCTGCACGGGCTCGGCTTCGGTCGAACGCTCTTCGGATGGCCTCAAATCGATCCTGGTCCTCCCTCGATTCAACGGCTGCAGCTTCCATACCCATTCCCGTATTGACAAACAGGACTAACGCGGTCCAGAATAGCTTTTGGATATTGAGACGAAATCTCAATAAGCTGAAGCGGCGACAACGGGCATGGCGAACGATCGCGAGAAAGAGCAGTTCCTCCAGTTCCTGCGCGGCCGTGGACAGCGAGTCACCGGCGAGCGCCTGGCGCTCTTCGACGAGATCTTCTCCCAGCACGGCCACATCGACGCCGAGGCGCTGCTCGGCGCCATGCAGGCACGCGGGCTCAAGATCTCACGCGCCACGGTGTACCGCAATCTGGACCTGCTGGTGGAGAGCGGCCTGGCCCGCAAGCAGAGGCTGGGAAGCCGCGGCTTCCTCTACGAGCACATGCACGCCGGCCAGCAGCACGATCATCTGGTGTGCACCGGCTGCGGCCGGGTGGTCGAGTTCGTGAGCCCCGGCATCGCGGCGCTGCAGGGCGAGATCTGCCGCGCGCACGGTTTCGTGCCGATGCGGCACACGCTGCAGATCTCCGGCCTCTGCAAGCTCTGCGCGGAAGCCGCCGTGAGCGTGGCCGGCCCGGCGGCGGGGGTGGCGGCCCATGTTTGAGGCGCTCATCGTCACCCTGCGCGAGGGGGTGGAGGCGGCGCTGGTGGTGGGCATCATCGTGGCCTTCCTGCGCCGCGAAGGGTACGAGCGCTATCTCGGCGCCGTGTGGTCCGGCCTCGCGGCCGCGACGGCGGCGAGTCTTCTGGGAGCCTTCGTCCTCTATCGCCTGGCGGTCAACGAGGAGGTCTTCGAGGGCCTGCTCTACCTCGGCTCGGCGGTGATCGTCGGCTCGATGATGGTGTGGATGTGGCGGCACGCGCACGCGCTCTCGGGGGAGATGAAAGGGTCGCTGGCGCGCATCCTCGGCCGCGAGCGGGCAGGGTCGGTTGCCGCCGGCCTGTTCCTCTTCACCTTCCTCATGGTCTTCCGCGAAGGCGTGGAGACGGTGCTGTTCCTCTCCGCCCTGTCGCTGACGACGGGGGGTCTCGCGGCGGCCCTGGGGGTGCTCGTGGGGCTCGCGGCGGCGGTGGTCTTCGGCGTGCTCTTCGTGCGCGGCAGCCTGCGCATCGATCTCGGGCGCTTCTTCAAGATCACCGGCATCGCCCTCGGCATCTTCCTGCTGCAACTGCTGGTCAACGGCTACCACGAGCTGTCGGAGGCCGGCTGGCTGCCGGCCAACGAGACGACGATGGCGACGGTGGGCCCGCTGGTGCAGAACGAGTTCTTCTTCGTCGGCGCCGTGCTGGTGCTGCCGCTGCTGATGCTGATGATTCCCGGCCGCCGGCGGGAGAAGGAGACGGCGTCCGGCGCGGCGGCGCGGCTGGAGCGGGCGGGAAGCCGCCGGCAGGCGCGCGCCCGGGTGCTCGCCTCGGTGCTGGGCCTCGTCATCCTGGCGGCGCTCGGCCTCGGGCTCGTCTACGCCCAGCCGCCGGCCGCCCTCTCGCCGGCGACGCCCGTCGAGGTCGGCGCGGACGGCACGGTGCGCATCCCGCTCGCGACCTTCCAGGGCACGGCGCTTCACCGCTTCCAGGTCACGATCGGTGGCCACGCGGTGCGCTTCATCGCCATCCCCATCGAGCGCGGCGGGCGGATCGCCACCGCCTTCGACGCCTGCGTCATCTGCGGCCCGCGCGGCTACTATCAGAACGGTCCCAACGTCACCTGCCTGCACTGCGGCTCGGCGATCTACCCGCCGAGCATCGGCCAGCCGGGCGGCTGCAATCCGGTTCCCCTGCCGTCGCGCACGGAAGGCGGCCAGCTCGTCCTCGCCGGCTCCGACCTCTCGGCCGGCGGCCATCTCTTCTCCGGCGCCCATGCCGGGCACGCGGGGTCGTAGGCACCGATGTACGCGCGCCTGCTCGTCGAGTCGCTGCGCCGGGGCACCCGCCGGAAGCTGCTGGCGGTCAGCTCCGTGGCGCTCGGCATCCTCGGCGTCACGGCGCTCACGGAAGTGATGCTGGCGTCCGGGGACCGGCTGGCCGCGGAGCTGGGCTCCTACGGCGCCAACCTGGAGATGGTGCCGGTGCGGGAGGGGGAGACCCTCCCGGTCGCCGACCTCGCCAAGGTGCGGCGGATCTTCTGGCGCAACAACATCGTCGCGCTGGCGCCCTTCCTCAGCCTGCGGGTGCGGCTGGAGCCGGGCGATACGGTGGCGCCGCTGGTGGGCACCTGGTTCGATCACGCGCTGGAGCCCGGCTGGCGGACGGGCCTGCCGCGGACGCGGCCGACGCTGCGCCTGGAGGGCCGCTGGCCCGCCGAGGGCGCGGCCGAGGCCGTGCTCGGCCGCCGGCTCGCGGCGCGGCTCGCCCTGCGTCCGGGCGGCGAGCTGCGAGCCTCGCTGGGCTCCCGCCGCGAGAGCCTGCGCATCGTCGGCGTGGTGACGAGCGGCGGCGAGGAGGACGACCAGGCCTTCGCGCCGCTCGGCGCCGTGCAGCGTCTGGCGGACCAGGGCGGGCGATTCACCCGCGCCGAGATCTTCGCCCTCACCTCGCCGGAGAGCCGCAACACGCGCCCGGATCCGGCGCGCATGAGCGCCGAGGAGTACGAGGCCTGGTACTGCACGGCCTATCCCTCCTCCATCGCCTTCCAGCTCAACCGGGCGCTGCCGCGGGCGCGGACGAGCGTCGTCTCCAAGGTCACCCAGGCCACGGCGGACGTGCTGGGGAAACTCCGCTGGGTGCTGGCGGCCCTGGCCGTGGTGGCGCTCGCCGGGGCCGCGGTCGGCGTCACCGCTGCCATGACTGCCACCGTGCTCGAGCGGCGGTTGGAGGCCGGCCTGCTGGTGGCCCTCGGCGCGGCGCGCGGCCGGGTGGTGCTGTTCTTCCTCAGCGAGGCGGCGCTGCTGGGATTGCTCGGCGGCCTCGCCGGCGGCGCCGCGGGGCTCGGCGCCGGCCGTCTGCTGGGCAGCGGCATCCTCGGCGCCACCATCCCCTGGATGCCCGTGCTGCTGCCGTTCGCGCTCCTGCTCGGCCTGGCGGTGGCGGTGCTGGCGAGCGCGGCACCGGTGGCGCGCGCCCTGGAACGCTATCCGGCCGACATCCTGAAGAGGGCCACCGCCTGATGCTCGCCCGCCTGGTGCTCGCCAGCCTCCGCCGCCGCTTCCGGCAGCTCGCCCTCATCCTCGTGGCG
This sequence comes from Acidobacteriota bacterium, assembly GCA_046765915.1. GTDB lineage: Bacteria > Acidobacteriota > Thermoanaerobaculia > Multivoradales > UBA5704 > DATARR01. The sequence goes on from JBKPTH010000004.1 coordinate 115,684, forward strand.
GTGGCGGTGGCCGCGGCCACGGTGGCGACGCTCGCCGGCTTCTCCAGCCGCGCCGAAAAACAACTCGGAGCGGGGCTGTCGGCCTTCGGACCAAACCTCACGGTGCGCCCGCAGGTGGGCGCGCCGGCGGCGATCCCTCCGGATGCCCTGGCGAGGGTGCGCGGAGTCCCGGGCGTCCTCTCCGCCGACGGCTCGGCTCCGGGCCGCATCGAGGTGCGCGCCGAGTCCGGCCGGCTGGCGGAGGTGGCGCGCGGCATCGAGTCGCGGGTGGAGGGCGTCGAAGCGGTGCCCCTGCGGCGGGTGAGCGATTCGGACGCCCGGCTCACCCGGCGGCTGACGCTGGTCCTGCTCGCGGTGAGCGCCGTCTCCCTGCTGCTCGCCCTCCTCTCCGTGGGCGCCGCGACGACCGCGCTGGTGGGCGAGCGGCGGACCGAGATCGGCCTCTTCCTGGCGCTCGGCTACACCGGCCGGCGCGTGGGAGCGTTCCTCGCCGTGGAGCTGATCGCGGCGGCTCTGCTGGCGGGAGCCTTGGGAGACGTCGCCGGCGAGCTGGCGGCGGGGAGCCTCGCCCGGCGCATCCTCGGCGCCGGCGGAGGCGCGGCGCTGACCTGGAGCGGCTTCGCCGCCGCGGCGCTAGCGGCCGTGCTGGTGGTGGGCTCCTCGATGCTGATGGCGCTGCGCCGGGTCGAGCGGCTGGACGCCGCGCGGGTGCTGCGGGGCGAGTGAATCCCATGCCGCTCGTCGAGGTCGAGGCCCTGAGCCGCCGTTTCGGAGCGTTGCGCGCGCTGGACGATCTGGCGCTCACCGTCGAGGCGGGCGAGTGGGTGGCGGTGACGGGGCCCTCCGGCTCCGGCAAGACCACCCTGCTCAACATCCTCTCCGGCCTGGACCGTCCGAGCGCGGGCCAGGTGCGGGTGGGCGGCGTCGATCTGCCGCGGCTCACCGCCCGCGAGCTGGCGCGTTACCGGCAGCGCACGGTGGGCCTGATCTTCCAGCAGTTCCATCTCATCCCGTATCTGACCGCCCTCGAGAACGTCATGCTGGCGCAGTACGTCCACAGCATGACGGACCGCGCCGAGGCCGAGGAGGCGCTGCGCCGCGTCGGCCTCGCGGAGCGCCTGCACCACCTGCCGAGCCAGCTCTCGGGCGGCGAGCAGCAGCGGGTGTGCATCGCCCGGGCGCTGATCAACCAGCCGCCGCTGATCCTCGCCGACGAGCCCACGGGCAACCTCGACGCGGTGAACGAGGCGGTGGTGATGTCGCTGCTCGCCGATCTCCACCAGCGCGGCCATACACTGATCCTGGTCACCCACGATCCGTCGATCGCCGTCCGCGCCGACCGCGAGGTGCGGCTGGAGCACGGCCGCCTGGCCCAGGTCGAGCAGCCGGGAGACGTGGAGCTGCAGGGCGTGCTGGCGGAGCTCTGGCAGCTCATCGAGGAGGATCAGGCGGGCGTTTCCGTGGCGCGCCGCGGCGTGGCCGAGCTCATCGGCGACGGGCTGCTCACCTTCGCCGACGGCAGGATCGCCTTCACCGAGCGCGGCCGGGCGCAGGCCTTGGCCGTGGTGCGGCGGGTGCGGCTGGCCGAGGTGCTGCTCGCGCGCACCCTCGACCGCGGTGCTACTGGAGAGTGCGGGCAGGAGGCTCCCGTGGCCGCCGGTTTCGAGGACCAGGTCTGTGCCTTTCTAGATCATCCCGCCGCTTGTCCCCACGGGCGGCCCATTCCGAACGGCACGGCCTGCTGCGCGAGCGTGCCCGAGGCGCAGCAGGTGCTGGAGTTGGGCGTATGAGAGCCCCGCTCGTCCTCCTGCTCCTGCTGAGCACCTGCGTCGGCGCTCCGCCGCGCACCGCCCAGGTCGAGCGCCGGGTGATGCTCATGGGCACCTCGCTGGAAATCGTCGTCGAAGCGGCGGACCGGCAGGCGGGGCTGGCGGCGAGCGAGCGGGCGGTCGCCGCCCTGGAAGCGGCCGAGGCCAGGCTGTCGACCTGGCGTGACGATTCCGAGCTCGCCCGGCTGAACCGCGCTCCCCTCGGTGAGCCCGTTCCTCTCTCGCCGGCGCTCTTCGCCGATCTCGCGACCGCGCGGCGCTGCTGGCAGGAGACGGCGGGAGGCTTCGATCCCGGGGTGGGCGGGTTGGTGCGGGCCTGGGGACTGCGCACCGGCGGGCGGCTGCCCAGCCAAAGGGAACGTCGGGCAGTTGCGGGCAGCATTGCGGATCTCCGTCTGGAGCCGAACGGTCTCGCGGTTCGCGAAACCCCGGGGTTGATTTTGGAGGAGGGCGGGTTCGGCAAAGGCGTAGGGCTGAGGGACGCGATCGGCGTCCTCGCGCGCGCCGGCGTCTCCCGCGCCTCGCTGGACCTCGGCGGCCAGGTCGCGGTGCTCGGCGGCGGCTGGACCGTTCCCGTCGCCGATCCGCGGCGGCGCGACCATCCGGTGGTGGCGCTGGCGATCGACGGCGGCTCCATCTCGACCTCCGGCAACGGCGAGCGCGGCATCGTGGTGAACGGCCGGCGGCTCGGCCACATCCTCGATCCGCGCACGGGAGAGCCGGCGGCCGATTTCGGCAGCCTCACGGTGTGGACGGCGGACCCGCTGCGGGCGGACTGCCTGTCGACGGGACTCTACGTCCTCGGCCCCGACCGCGCCCTGCGCTGGGCGGCGGCGCACCGCGATGTCGAAGTGCTGGTGCTGCGCCCCGCGGGAGACGGGCTGCAGGCCCTCGCCAGCCCAGGACTGAAGGGAAAGTTGAAGACGCTGGCTCCGAAGGTGGAGATCGCGTTCGGGATTTAACGTCCAGAGGAGACCTTGTACATGATTTTTTTGTTCAGATGCGGTGGTGCGGCTGTACTGGCGCTCGTGCTCGCAGTTGCATTGGCCCCGGCGGCTTTCGCGCAGTCCAGCTCGACGGAGGAGCGGGTGCAGGAGCTGGAGCGGCAGGTCGAGCAGCTCAAGGCGGAGATCGCCGCCATGAAGAGCGGCGGCGGGAGCACGGAGGCGGACCGGCTCGCCGAGCTGGAGCGGCGGCTGGAGGTGCTCGCGGGCGAGATCGAGAAGCTGAAGATCGGCGAGGCGGCCGCCGCGGCGGATCAGAGCGAGCAGGGTTTCGGGCCCGCGGCCTCGAAGATCTACCGTACGGAGCGGGGCCTCTCCGTCGGCGGCTACGGCGAGGCCATCTATCAGCGGATCGACGAGGGAGAGGAGGAGGAAGAAGAGGGAGTGGCGGCCAAGGCCGAAGAGGGCGAAGAGGAGGAGGAAGAGGAGGGCGGCGACCATTTCGACCTGCGCCGGGCCGTGATCTACGTCGGCTACAAATTCAACGATCGCATCCTGTTCAACAGCGAGGTGGAGCTCGAGCATGCCGGAGAGGAGGTCGAGGTCGAGTTCGCCTACCTCGACTTTCTCTGGCGGCCGCAGCTCAACTTCCGTGCCGGCCTGCTGCTGATGCCGGTGGGTTTCCTCAATGAGCTCCACGAGCCTACGGTCTTCCTCGGCGCCAACCGGCCCGACCTGGAGCAGCGCATCCTGCCCACGACGTGGGAGGAGGGCGGCTTCGGCCTCTTCGGCGCGGCCGGCCCCTTCACCTATCGCACCTACATCGTCAACGGGCTCAACGCCGAGGGATTTACGGACGACGGCCTGCGCGGCGGCCGTCAAGGTGGGAGCGAGGCCAAGGCGGAGGATCTCGCCTGGGTGGGGCGCCTCGACTACACCGGTTTGCCGGGACTCCTCGCCGGCGGCTCCGTCTATACGGGCAAATCGGGGCAGGGGCTGGAAACCGCCGCGGGGCGGCAGCTCGGCGTTCGCACCACGATCGCCGAGGGGCATCTCGAATGGCGCTGGCGGGGACTGGAATTCAGGACCCTGGGCGTCCGCGCCGAGCTGGACGACGTCGCCGAGCTGAACGAGGCCCTCGGGCTCGCAGGCGACGAATCCATCGGCGAGAAGCTCGAGGGGTTCTACCTCCAGATCGGCTACGACCTGCTGGCGGGCCGCGTCGCGGGGAAGGCGCTCATCCCCTTCGCCCGTTGGGAGAGCTTCAACACCCAGGACGCGGTGCCCGCGGGATTCAGCGTCAATCCGGACACCGACTTCGAGATCCTCACCCTCGGTGTCTCCTACAAGCCGATCGAGCAACTCGTCCTCAAGGTGGACTATCAGAATGTCGACAACGAGGCTGGCACCGGCGCCGACCGGTTCAACGTCCTGCTGGGGTATGTGTTTTAGCCGGCGGGTCTTACTCGGTCTCCTCCTGGTTGCCACCCCAGTCGCGGCCCGGGTGTTCCTCACCGTGGACGAGGCGCTGAGGCTCGCCTTCCCCGGCTGCGAGGTGGCGCGGCGCACGGCCTTCCTCAAGCCGGAGCAGGTGCAGCGCGCCCGCGAGCTCTCCGGCGTCGAGGTGCCGAGCGCCCTCGTCAACTACTACGTGGCGAGCCGCGGCGGCCAGCCGGCCGGCACTGCCTGGTTCGACACCCATCGCGTGCGCACGCTGCCGGAGACGCTGATGATCGTCGTCGATCCTCAGGGCCGCGTGGGGCGCATCGAGGTGATCTCCTTCCGCGAGCCGGAGGACTACCTGCCGCGCGGCGCCTGGTACGAACAGTTCCGCGGCAAGGCGCTGGATCCCGACCTGCAGCTCAAGCGCGAGATCCGGCCGGTGACCGGCGCCACGCTGACCGCCCGCGCCACCACCGACGCCGTGCGCCGGGTGCTCGCCCTCCACCAGCTCCTGATCGGAGCCGGCAAACCGTGAACCGCTTCGAGGCGTGGATGCAGCACCTCTCCAACCTCCTGGTGGGAGGGACGGGGCTCGTCTACGCCTGGATGCTCTACATGGTGAAGCCGGCGGACCCGTACGCGGTGGTGAATCATCCTTGGCAGCCGCAGGTGCAGCATCTGCACATCCTGGCCGCTCCGCTGCTGGTCTTCACCGCCGGCCTCATCTGGCGGCGCCACGTGTGGTGGCAATGGCGGAGCGGGGCGAGCGAGCGCCGGCGCAGCGGCGTGTCGCTGGCGTTGTTCCTGGTGCCGATGATCGTCTCCGGCTACCTGATCCAGACCGCGGTGGACGCCGGCTGGCGGAAGGCCTGGGTGGCCGTCCACCTAGCCGCCTCAGGCTGCTGGCTGCTCGGCTATGGGGTTCATCAGGCGATCGCGGTCTGGGCTCACTTCCGCGACACCTCGCCCCAGCGGTAGCCCGCCTGCAGCGGCGGCCCTTCGCCGGAGCCGAGGAACCAGAGGACGGAAGGCCTCGGCTGCAGCGAGCCCAGGCGCAGTTGACCCTCGCGGGGACCGGTGAGCAGCAGCGCCGTCGCCAGGCCCTGGGCGTCCATCGCCAGATCCGTCACCGCGGCCACCGCCAGCACGCCTTGCGCCGGCCGGCCCGTCCGCTGGTTGACGTAGGCCGGCGAGGCCGCGTCCGCGCCCTGCCGGGGGTGGTCCGCCTGCGACGCGATCGCCAGGGCGCGGTCGTGCAGAAAGACCTGGCCCGGAGACTCCTCCTGGCCCGGCAGCTTCGGCAGCGCGGCGGACCAGCCCTCGCCGGGGGGTCCGGGCCCGAAGCCGCGCTCGATCGAGCCGAGCCGGATCACGCCGTTGCCGGCGCCTTCCCGCCGCAGGACGTCGACGGCGCCGTCCACGGCGTGGCCCTCGGCGAAGCCCCATAGATCCAGGCCGGCTCCCGGCGCGAGCGTGGCGGTGCCCTTCTCCTTGTCGAGCGTCAGACCGCCGCAGGCCGCAAGATCCGCGGCCTGATCGACGCGTTCCACCTTGGGCGGCTCGGCGACCGGCGACCGCAGGCCCCACAGCGCATAGAGATCCCTGCCGAGCGGTCCGTGCGCGCCCTCGGACCACGTGCAGAAGTCGCTCGCCCTGGCGAGCACCGCCAGGAGGCGGGGATCCACCGGCTGGGGTCCTTTGCCGGCCGCGGCGTTGAGAGCGGTGAGGCCCCCGTCCGGCCGCGTTGCGTCCGTCAGCCGTTCGATCTCCGCGATCTCTGAGAACGCCTTCTGGATGGCCGCCCATGCCGCTTCCCGGGCCAGATCCCGTACCTCGATCTCCACCGGCTTGCCGAACGCCTTGGAGGAGAGCCGCCGGGGCTCCGCCGCCGGGGCGGGCGCCGGCCCCAGGAGCAGGGCGAAGAGCAGCGGCAGCATCAGGGCCGCACCAGGAAACACTCCAGGACCGCCCGATAGACGGCCCGCAGCTCGGCGCCGTCATAGTGCGCGGGATAATTGGCGCGCTCGGCGAGGAGCTGATCCCGCAGCAGGCCCTCGAAGGCGCCGAGGAGAGCCGAGCGGACGGCCTCCGGGTTGAGGTCCTGCCGCAGCATGCCGGCCGCGTGCATCTCGTTCAGCAGACCGTCCACCACGCCGAGCACCTGCTGGAAGCCGCGCGTCAGCAGCACCAGGTGGCCGTGCTTGCGGATGCGCCGCCCTTCGAGGAGCATGAGCGTGCTGATCTCCCGGTCCCGCTCCAGCGCGCCGATCATCAGCTCGGTCAGCGCCCGCAACTTCTCGAACGGCGATTGGAGAGACTCCTGGAGCTGCCGCAGGCCGCGCGTCATCCGCTGCCAGGCCTGGTCGTAGATGGCCTCGAGCAGGCCCTCCTTGCTGCTGAAGTGCTTGATGAGCTGCGACTCGCTGGTGCCCGCCTTGCGGGCGATGGCCGAGGTCGTGGTGTTCTCGTAACCGTCCTCGGCGAACAGCTCGCGGCCGGCCTGCAGGATGCGATCGTGCGACGACAGCTCGGCCGGGACGTCCCCCTGTCCCGCGGCAAGAGATTGAGGTTTCCTCATAAGCTGATCCATCGTAGTACGGCGGCGGGGAGGGCGCAACAGTGGTAGCGCCACTATTGACATTCCGTCACGCCAGCTGGATACTAAGTACGACATCAAGGAAATCCACAATCCCCTCGGGCGCGCCCCGCGGTCATCCCTTCGACCAAGGGGCGCCCCCTCTTTTTTGGGGTCAGGCGCCGGTGAGCCGGACGTGCGCGAAGCGCCGTTTGCCGACCTTGAAGAGGTAGGGCTCGGGCCGCGGCGAAAGGCCGCGGAAGGGATCGTCGGCGCGCTCGCCGTCGATCGCCACCGCGCCCTGCTGGATGAGCCGGCGCGCCTCGCCGTTGCTCGGCGCGAGGCCGGCGGCGGTGAGCAGCTTGGCGAGCGTCCAGGAGCCGGCGAGCTCCTTTTCCGGGATCTCCTCCGGCACGCCGCCGGCCGCGAAGACGCTCTCGAACTCGGCTTCCGCCTCGCGCGCCGCCGCTTCGCCGTGGTACTGGGCGGCGAGGCGCCGGGCCAGCTCCTGCTTGACCGCCTTGGGATGGAGCTCCCCCGCTTCCAGCCTGGCGCGCCGGCCGGCGATCTCCGCCTGGGGCACGTCCGTCAGCAGCAGGTACCAGTCCCACATCAGGGTGTCGGGGATAGACATGGTCTTGCCGTAGATCTCCCGCGCCGGATCCTCGACGGCGATGGCGTTGCCGAGGCTCTTCGACATCTTCTCGTGGCCGTCGAGCCCGACGAGCAGCGGCACGGTGAGCACCACCTGCGGCTCCAACCCCTCCTCCTTCATCAGGTCGCGCCCCACCAGCAGGTTGAAGATCTGATCGTGGCCGCCGAGCTCGACGTCGGCCTTGAGCGCGATCGAGTCGTAGCCCTGGGCGAGCGGATAGAGGAGCTCGTGGAGATGGATCGGCCGGTTCTCCTGAAAGCGGGTGCGGAAGTCCTCGCGCTCCATCATGCGCGCCAGGGTGTAGCGGCCGGCGAGCCGCACGATGCCCACCGACCCCAGGGCGCCGAGCCAGCGGTAGTTGTTGTCGATCACGGTCTCCCGCTCGTCGAGCACCTTGTAGACCTGCCGCAGGTAGGTGCGGGCGTTGGCCTCCACCTCGTCCTCGGAGAGCTGCGGCCGCGACGTCTTCTTGCCGGTGGGATCGCCGATGAGCGCCGTGAAGCCGCCGATGAGGAAGATCACCCGGTGGCCGAGCTGCTGGAAGTGGCGCATCTTGCGCAGCAGCACCGTGTGGCCGAGGTGGAGGTCGGGCGAGGAGGGGTCGAAGCCGGTCTTCACCGTCAGCGGCTCGCCGGTGCGCCGCGAGCGCTCCAGCTTGGCGCGGAGCTGGGCCTCGTCCACCAGGTCCACGGCGCCGCGCCGGAGCAGCTCCATCTGCTCCTCGACGGGAGGAAAGGCCTTGCCGGGCATCAGAAGTTGATGTACTCGAGCTCCGGTTTGAGCGCCGGCGACGGCAGGCCGCGGCGCAGCGCCGGCGGCGCGATCTGCAGGCTCACGTAGGCGCCGAAGACCGCCGCGAACATCTCGTAGCGGGCGCGGGAGCCCGCGGCGAAGCCGCGCTTCTTCTCCTTCACCAGATGCTTGAGGTTGTACATCACCGTCGTGGTGATGCGGCAGCCGAGCTGGCGGCAGGCCCAGTTGAGGCCGGTCTCGATGGCGAACCCTTCGAGATGGCTCTCCGGCACCGCTTCGAAGATCCCCCGCCGCAGGCAGCGGATGCCCGAGAGCAGCGGCCCGGTGCGGCGGTGGAAGGCGTCGATGATCGCGCCGCGATGGCGGATGCCGACGTTCATGTCGGACCGGCCGGAGAGGACCGGCTCCACGAGCCGCTCCAGCAGCTCGACGGTCAGGTTGGTGATGTCGCCGTCCACGAAGAGCAGGATCTCGGCGTCCGTATGGGCGACGCCGATGGCCATGGCCCGCCCCTTGCCCTGGTTCTGCCGCAGGTGGATCGTGCGCAGGCCCAGGGAGCGGGCGATGCCGACGGTACCGTCCGTCGAGCCGTCCGAGACCACCAGGATCTCCTCGATGGCGGGAGTCGCTTTGAGGACCAAGAGGACCTCGGTCAGGGTGCTCTCTTCGTTATAGGCCGGTACGATGGCGGTGACGCGAAGATCTCCTGCCAGGGATTTCCTCATTTCGGCCCCTCCGCTCCGGCCGACCTGCAAGAATGCGGCCCGGCGTCCTCTCTGCCGGGGCCTAAGAATATCCAATCCGCTAGCCGCCGGGGAGGGCCAGCGCCCCCGGCAGCATGTCGCCCTCGGCGACGAGGCGGGCGTCGCCGGAGAGCGACCACCGTCCTGCCGCGAGGTCGCCCTCGACCTGAAGCTCGAAGCCTCCTTGGGTGGCGGCACGCAGCGGCAGCCGGGCCTGGCCCGCCGCCAGCCCTACGGCGGCGCCGGCCAGCACGCCGGTGCCGCAGGAGAGCGTCTCGTCCTCCACGCCGCGCTCGTACGTCCGGATCTCCATATAGTCCGCGGCGGGAAAACGCACGAAGTTGACGTTGGTGCCCGGCTCGCCGAAGGCCGCGTCGTAGCGGATCTCCCGGCCCAGCTCGCGGACGGGAGCCCGCGCCAGATCGTCGGGCCAGAGCAGGACGAAATGCGGTACGCCGACGAGGATCCGGTAGCCGGTCCAGGTCGAGCCGCCGGCTTCCACCGTGACGCTCTCCGGCGGCGCCGCGGGGACGGGCAGCTCCACGGCGACGCGCGAGGCGTCCACCTGCCGGACGGGGAAGTCGCCGGCCGGCGTCCGCACCCGCACCGTGCCCGCCGCCCAGCCGAGGTGAAAGGCCAATTGGGCGGCGCAGCGGGTGCCGTTCAGGCACAGATCGGCGGGCAGGCCGTCGGCGTTGAAATAGTCCATGGCGGCGCCGCCGCCGGCCCGCCGCAGCACGATCAGGCCGTCGGCGCCGAGCGAGACGCCGCGCCGGCACCAGGCGCGGATCGTCTCGGCATCGGGCACCTTGAAGGGCTCCGCCAGCGCCAGGAAGTCGTTGCCGCTGCCGGAGACCTTGTAGAAGTGCGTCATGGCACGGCGGCCCGGACCTCGCCGCCGGGAGCGCTCTCGTTGCCGGCTTGATCGATCGCCGTCACCCGGTAGCTGTAGCTCTGCCCGCTCTGCACCGCGGTGTCGATGTGCTCGGCGGCCTCCAGCGGCTGAGGCGTGACGCGCACAAACTCGCCCGTGTCGCCGGCGCGGCGGTAGACGATGTAGCCGGCGAGATCCTCCGCCTCGCTGGAGCGCCAGACCAGGCGCACGCGCCCCACCTCGGCCAGCGCCACCAGCTCGCCCGGGGGCGGCGGCGCGAAGCGGTCCTGGTAGAGCACCTCGTGCTCGCTGGTGATGGCGCTCTCGACGACCGGCTCCTGCTGCGAGAGGGCGGTCACAGTGTAGATGTAGCTCTCGCCGAAGCGGGCCGTGTTATCCAGCCAGCTCCTCTCCTGCGGCCCGGCGACGTGGAGCGGCTTGCCGTGGGCGCGCTCGCGGGAGCCGCGGCGATAGATGTTGTACCCCGCCGTGGCCCCTTCGACGCCCGACCACTCGACGAGCACGCCGTCGGCCCGCGCCGTGACGTTGACCTTCTCCGGCGCCGCGGGCGGGGCCTTGGGCACGAGCGCGGCGACGTTCGAGAGATCGGACCGGTCGCCGTTCTTGCCGACCGTGCGCACGGCGAAGTACTGGGCCGCCGGCGCGGCGCCCGCCGGGATCTCGGGCAGCGGCAGCAGGACGTTGATGCGGCCGCCGTCGGTCGCCGCCGTGAGGTCCGCTCCCTCGAGCCTCTGCTGCAGCTTCGCCGCGGCGTTGAGCTCGCGCGGATCGAGCGGATTGACCTTGCCGTCCGCCGCTGCGGGCCGCGACACCTGCCAGATCTCGACGGCGGAGATCCCTTCGAGCGCCGTCCCGGCCGGCGTCACCGTCGGATAGCTGAAGCTCAACAGCAGCCGGGGGCCCTGCTGCACCACCGAGAGGTCCTTGGTCGGAGCCGGCACGGCGCGCAGCGGCGGCGCCGGCGCGCCCTGTTTGCCGCAGGCGATCAGGGTGAGAAGGGCGAGGACCAGCCATGTAGGGGCGGCCCTGTGTGGCCGCCCTGTCTTCGGACGTGCAACGACGAGACCGCCAAAAACAGGGCGGCCAC
>JBKPTH010000005.1:0-40716 GCA_046765915.1 Acidobacteriota bacterium
GCCCACGTCCGTTTCGCCGCGCGCGCCCGGCAGACGCCGCAGGCCCTCGCCGTGGCCGCCGGAAGCAGGACCCTGACCTATGGCGAGCTCGACGCCCGGGCCCGCCGGCTGGCCGCCGGCCTGCGCCGCCGCGGCGTCGGCGCGGAGGGCGTCGTCGCCCTGCTGCTCGATCGCTCGCCCGAGCTGGTGACCGCGGCCCTCGCCGTGCTGCAGGCCGGCGGCGCCTACCTGCCGATCGATCCGGCCTACCCCGAAGACCGCGTCCTCCACATGCTGCGCGATTCCGGCGCCCGCGCGCTGGTGACCACGGCCGAGCGGTGGGCGGAGCTGGATGGCGGGCCCGCAGGCCCTGACGGCGGGCGCGTAGGCCCGCCGCTACAGGTGATCCGGTTGGATCTCGAGGAGGGTCTCGAGGACGCGGGGTTGGAGATGCAGTCCGCGCCGCAGCCGGAGGCGCTCGCCTACCTCATCTACACCTCCGGCTCGACGGGCCTGCCGAAGGGCACGGAGCTGCGCTACCGCGGCCTCTCCAATCTCTGCGCGTGGCACCTGCGGACCTACGGTCTGGGGCCGCAGGACCGCACCTCGCTGCTCGCCGGACCGGGGTTCGACGCCTCCGTCTGGGAGATGTGGCCGCCGCTCGTCGCCGGCGCCTCCTTGCACGTGCCGCCGGCCGAGGTGGTGCGCGATCCCGCCGCCCTGCTGCCCTGGATGGCGCAGCAGGGGATCACCGTCGCCTTCCTGCCGACGCCGCTGGCCGAGGCCGCGCTGGCCGAGCCGGTGCCCGAGCGGCTCGCTCTGCGTGCTTTGCTGACCGGCGGCGACCGTCTGCGCCGCCGGCCCGCCGCCGGCCTGCCCTTCGCGCTGGTCAACCACTACGGCCCCACCGAGAGCACGGTGGTGGCGACCGCCGCCGGCGTCGAGCCGGACGGCGACCGGCTTCCCGGGATCGGCGACGCCATCGCCAATACGCGCGTCTACGTGCTCGGCCGCGCGCTGCAGCCGCTGCCCGCCGGCGTTCCCGGCGAGCTGTGCGTCGCCGGCGAGGGCCTCGCGCGCGGCTACCGCGGCCGGCCGGAGACGACCGCCGAGCGCTTCCTCCCCGATCCCTTCGGCCCGCCGGGCAGCCGCCTGTACCGCACCGGCGACCTCGTCCGCCGGCTGCCCGGCGGCGGCCTCGACTTCCTCGGCCGCATCGACCATCAGGTGAAGATCCGCGGCTTCCGCATCGAGCTGGGCGAGATCGAGGCGGCGCTGCAGGAGCTTCCCGGCGTGGGCTCCGCGGCGGTACTGGCGCGCGAGGACCGGCCCGGCGAGCGGCGGCTGGCGGCGTACGTCGTGGCGCCGGCAACGGCAGAGGAGGAGCTGCGCGAGGCCTTGCTGCGGCGGCTGCCGGAACCGATGGTGCCCGCGGCGTGGGTCTTCCTGGACGCGATGCCGCTCACCGCCAACGGCAAGCTGGACCGCCGGGCGCTGGCGGCGATCCTGCCGCCGGAGCCCGACGGCGAGGCAGCGGACGGCGAGCGTGATCCGATCGAGGAGATCGTCGGCGAGCTGTTCGCCGAGATACTGGGGCTCGAGCGGACGGTGGGGCACGACGAGGACTTCTTCCGCCTCGGCGGCCACTCGCTGCTGGTGGTCCACCTCGCCTCGCGCCTGCGCGCCGCCTTCGGCGTCGATCTCGACCTGACGGCGATCTTCGACCGGCCGACCGTGGCGGGAGTCGCCGCGCTGGTGGCCGCCGAGACGCGCGCCGGCCGGCCGGCGACGCTGCCGGTCGTGCCGCTGCGGCGCCGCGAGGCGCCGCTCTCCTTCGCGCAACAGCGGCTCTGGTTCCTCGACCGCTACGAGACCGGCACCGCGCTCTACAACATCACCGTCGCCTTCGACATCCGCGGCGCAGGCCTGTGCCCCGCCGCCCTGGCCGGCGCCCTCGACGAGGTCGTGCGGCGGCACGAGGCGCTGCGCTCGGTCTTCCGCGACGGCGGCGACGGCGAGCCGGTGCAGACCGTCCTGCCCTTCGAGCCGCGCGGCCTGCCGGCCGTCGATCTCGGCGGCCTCGGGCGCGCCGGCGCGGCGGCGGACCGTATCGCCGGAGAGATGGCGGCGCAGCCGTTCGACCTCGGGCGCGGGCCGCTGCTGCGCGGCCTGCTCCTCCGCCTCGGCGCCGCGGAGCACCGCCTCGTCCTCGCCATGCATCACATCGTCTCGGACGGCTGGTCCGTCGGGGTCCTGGTGCGGGAGATCTCGCAGCTCTACCGCGCCCTGGCGGCGGCAAGGCCCTCGCCGCTGCCGCCGCTGCCCGTGCAGTACGCCGACTTCGCGGTCTGGCAGCGGCGCTGGCTCGCCGGCGAGACGCAGGCCGCCGAGATCGCCTGGTGGCGCGAGCGGCTGGCCGGCATGCCGGCGGCGCTCGAGCTGCCGGCGGACCGGCCGCGGCCCGCCGTGCAGACGTCCCGCGGCGCCGTCCGCCGTGCGGCGATCCTTCCCGAGGTGGCCGCCGGCCTCGCCGCCCTCAGCCGGTCGCGGGGAGTCACCTTCTTCATGACCGCGGCGGCGGCCTTCTACTCCCTCCTCCACCGCTGGACGGGCGGCGAGGACCTGATCGCCGGTACGCCCGTGGCCGGCCGCGGCCGCGCCGAGGTCGAAGGCCTGATCGGCTTCTTCGTCAACACCCTCGTCCTGCGCGCCTCGCTGGCCGGCGATCCGCAGCTCGTGGAGCTGCTGGCGCGGGTGCGGACGTCGGCGCTGGCCGCCTACGCGCACCAGGACCTGCCGTTCGAGCAGCTCGTGGCGGAGCTGGCGCCCGAGCGGGACCTCTCGCGGACTCCCCTCTTCCAGGCCTTGATCGCGCTGCGCGAGGCGCCGGCCGCGGAGCTGGATCTGGGCCCCGCTTTCACGGCGCCGATGTCCGAGGTGTGGACGGGCACCGCCAAGTTCGAGCTGTCGCTCCATTTCTCCCGTCACGGCGACCGGCTGACCGCTCTCGCCGAATACTCGGCCGATCTCTTCGACGCCCCGACGGTCGACCGCTTCCTGGCGCAACTGCGGACGCTGCTGGCGGGGATCGCCGCGAGGCCCGAGGCGCGGATCTCCGAGCTGCCGCTGCTGCCGGACTCCGAGCTGCGGCAGATCATGGCTTTCGACGCCGTGGCGCCGGAGCCGCCGCCGGGGGAGCTACTGCACGGCCTCTTCACGGCGCGGGCGGCGCGCACGCCGGAAGCCCTGGCGGTGGTCTGCGGCGGCGAGGCGCTCACCTATGGCGAGCTGGCGGCGCGCTCGGGCCGGCTGGCGCGGCGGCTGCGGCGGCTCGGCGCCGGTCCCGAGGTAGCGGTGGGGATCTGCCTCGAGCGCCGGGCCGAGCTCGTCGTCGCCCTGCTGGCGGTGCTGCGAGCCGGCGGTTTCTACGTGCCGCTGGACCCCGTCTACCCTGCCGAGCGGCTGAGCTATCTGCTGGCGGACAGCGGCTGCCGGCTGGTGCTCACGCAGCGCGCCGTGGAGGCGGCGCTGCCGCCGGGCGCGGCGCGGCGGGTGCGGCTGGAGGAGGTGGAAAAGGACGAGTGGGATGGCGAGGATGCCAAGGACGAGCAGGATGAAGACGAGGTGCTTCCCGGCAACCTCGCCTACCTGATCTACACCTCGGGCTCGACCGGACGGCCGAAGGCGGTGGCCATCGAGCACCGCAGCGCCGTGGCGCTGGCGCACTGGGCGCGCCGGGTCTTCAGCCCGGAGGACTTCGCCGGCATGCTGGGATCGACCTCGATCACCTTCGACATGTCGGTGTTCGAGATCTTCGTCACGCTCGCCTGGGGCGGCACCCTGATCCTGGTGGAGAACGCCCTGGCGCTGCCGGCGCTGAAGGCGCCCGGGGCGCTGCCGGCCGGCGTCGAGGTGCGGCTGCTCGACACCGTGCCCTCGGCCGCCGCCGAGCTGCTGCGCACGGACGGCCTGCCGGCGTCGGTGCGGACGATCAACCTGGGCGGCGAGGCGGTGCCGCGGTCGCTGGCGGACCTGGCCTACGCACGGCTGGAGACGGAGCGGCTGTACAACCTCTACGGCCCTTCCGAGGACACCACGTTCTCGACCATCGCGCTGATCGAACGGCAGGCGGAGCGGGCGCCGGCGATCGGCCGGCCGCTCGACGGCACGCACGGCTGGGTGCTCGACCGGCACCTGCTCCTGGCGCCGATCGGCGTGCCGGGCGAGCTGTATCTCGCCGGCGCGGGGCTGGCGCGCGGCTACCTCGGGCGGCCCGAGCTGACGGCGGAGCGCTTCCTGCCCGATCCCTTCGGCGCGCCCGGCGCGCGGATGTACAAGACCAGCGACCTGGTGCGGCGGCGCCTCGACGGCGAGTTCGAGTACCTCGGGCGGCTCGACCACCAGGTCAAGGTCCGCGGCTTCCGCGTCGAGCTGGGGGAGGTCGAGGCGGCCCTCGCCGCCTGCGCCGGCGTGCGCGACGCGGTGGTGGTGGCGCGCGAGGACCCGGCGGGCAGCAAGGGGCTGGTGGCCTACGTCGCGGGCGCGGCGGCCCCCGAAGCGCTGCGGCAGGCGCTGCAAGGCAAGCTGCCGGCCTACATGACGCCCTCGGCGTTCGTGCTGCTCGACGACCTGCCGCGGCTGCCCAACGGCAAGGTCGACCGCCGCTCCCTGCCGGCGCCGGCATGGAGCCGCACCGACGACGAGCAGCGCGCGCTGCCGCGCACGGTGATCGAGAGGAAGCTGGCCGATCTCTGGACGCACGTGCTCGGCGCGGGCGGCATCGGCATCCACGACAGCTTCTTCGACCTCGGCGGCCACTCGCTGCTGGCGATGCGCATCGTGTCGCGGGTGCGCGACCTGTTCGGCGTCGAGCTGCCCGTGCGCGTGCTCTTCGAGCGGCCGACGGTCGAGGGCACGGCGGCGGTGATCGCCGGGCTGCTCCACGAGCACGCCGGCACCGCCCGGCCCGAGGCCATCGCGCTGCAGGGGCTGCGCAGCGCTCCCCTCTCGTACATGCAGCAGCGGCTGTGGTTCCTGGACCGGCTGCAGCCCGGTCTCGCGGTCTACAACCTGCCGGTGGTGCTGCGCCTGGAGGGACCTCTCGCCGCCGGCGCGCTGGCGGCGGCGCTGGCGGAGATCCTGCGCCGGCACGCGGCGCTGCGCACCACGTTCGTGCTGGCCGGCGGCAACGCCGAGCCGGTGCAGGTCGTCAACGACTTCTCGCCCGCGCTGGCGCATGCGGCCGCGCTGGTGCAGGTGGACCTCTCCGCGCTGCCCGCGGCGCGGCGGCAGGAGGAGGCGGAGCAAGTGCTCGGCCTGGAGCAGCGCCGCACCTTCGACCTCGAGCGCGGCCCCCTGTTCCGCTCGCTGCTGGCGCGGCTCGCACCCGCGGATCACCGGCTGGTGCTGACGATGCACCACATCGTCTCCGACGGCTGGTCGATCGGCGTGCTGCTGGAGGAGCTGCGGGTCCTCTACGGCGCCTTCGCCGCCGGCCGCCCTTCGCCGCTCGCCGAGCTTCCCCTGCAGTACACCGATTTCGCCGTCTGGCAGCGGCGCTGGCTCGCCGAGGGCGAGATGGCGGCGCAGCTCGATTGGTGGCGGCGGCGCCTGGCGGGTCCGCCGCCGGTGCTCGAGCTGCCGGCGGACCGGCCGCGGCGGAGCGTGCCGAGCCTCCGGGGCGCCCTCGAAAAGAGAATGCTGGAGCCGCAGCTCGCGGCCGCCGTCGAGCGGCTCGGCCACCGCCGCGGCACGACGCTGTTCATGACCCTGCTGGCGGCGTTCGATCTCCAGCTCCACCGCTACACCGGCGAGGACGACCTCTGGGTCGGCACGCCGGTCTCCAACCGCTCGCGCGCCGAGTTCGAGAGCCTGATCGGTTTCTTCGTCAATACCCTGGTGCTGCGCACCGATCTCGGGGGCGAGCCCACCTTCGCCGGACTGCTGGAGCGTGTGCGCGAGACCGTGCTCGCCGCCAACGCCTATCCGGACGTGCCGTTCGAAAGGCTCGTCGAGGAGCTGGCGCCGGCGCGGGAGATGTCGCGCAGCCCGCTGTTCGACGTCACCTTCGCCAGCCAGGACGAATGGACCTCCGCGGCCGAGCTGGCGCCGGGCCTGACCCTCCTCCGGCTGCCGGCGGACACCGGCTCCTCCAAGTTCGACCTCTCGTTGGGGGCGTGGAAGGCTTCCGACGGCAGCCTCGCGGTGGGCGCCGAGTACAGCTCGGACCTCTTCGAGCCGGTCACCGCGCAGCGGATGCTCGGCCACTTCCTGGTGCTGCTCGCGGCGGCGGTGGCCGATCCGGACGTCTGCATCGAAGACCTGCCGCTGCTCACCGCCGAGGAGCGCGCGCAGCTTCAGGCGAGTTGGAGCGGCGGCGAAGGTCCGCCCGTCTCCAGCCCCACGCTGCACGGGCTCTTCGCCCGGCAGGCGTGGCGCGCCCCCGGAGCGCCGGCGGTGGACTGCGGCGCGCGGCGGCTCGCCTACGGGGAGCTGGATGCCCGGGCCGCCGCCGTGGCCCGCCGGCTGCGGGCGTTGGGCGTGCGGCCGGAGACCCGCGTCGCCCTCTTCGCCGGCCGCTCGCCCGAGCTGGCGGTGGGGTTCCTGGGCATCCTGCGGGCCGGCGGCGCCTGCGTGCCGCTCGATCCGGCGCAGCCCGCCGAGCGCCTGGCCTTCCTGCTGGCGGACTGCCGCGCCGCCGCCGTGGTGACGACGGAGGAGCTGGCGCCGAACCTGCCGGCGGCCGAGCCGCCGCTGCTGCTGCTGGACGAGGTGGAGACGGAGGGCGGGGATCGCCAGGACGAAGGGGACACGGAGGTCCTGCCCGGCCAGCTCGCCTACGTGATCTACACCTCGGGCTCGACCGGCCGGCCGAAGGGGGTGGCGGTGGCGCACGGCGAGGCCGCCGCGCACTGCGAGACGGCGGCGCGGGCCTATGGCCTGGGACCGCGCGACCGCGTGCTGCTCGTCGCCTCGCCGGGCTTCGACGTCGTCATCGAAGAGATCTTCTGCACCCTGGCGGCGGGCGCCACGCTGGTGGTTGCGGGCGCCGACGCCTGGGTGCCCGGCGACCTCAGCCGCAAGGCGGAGGAGCTGGCGCTGACGGTGATCAACCCCTCGACCGCCGTCTGGCAGCAGTGGGTGCGGGAGATCGAGGCCGGCGCGCCGCCGCCCTCGCTGCGGCTGGTGATCGTCGGCGGCGAGGAGGTGCCCGCCGCGCCCGTGCGGCGGTGGCTGCGCACGCCGTTCGCGGCGGTCCGGCTGCTCAACGGCTATGGGCCCACCGAAGCCGTGGTCACCGCCACGGTGCACGAGGCCGCTCCCGGGAACCTCGGCGCCGGCGCCTCGGCGCCGATCGGCCGTCCGTTCCCCGGCCGCTCGGCCCGGGTGCTCGACCGGCGGCTGCAACCGGTCCCGGCCGGGGTGCCGGGGGAGCTGTGCCTCGGCGGCGTCCTCGCCCGCGGCTACCTGGCGCAGCCCGCCCTCACCGCCGAACGGTTCATCCCCGATCCCTACGGCGCGCCGGGGGCCCGCCTCTACCGCAGCGGCGACCTCGTGCGCCTGGGGCCGGGCGGCGCCCTCGAGTTCCTCGGCCGCCTCGACCGCCAGGTGAAGGTGCGCGGCTTCCGCATCGAGCTCGGCGAGATCGAGGCGATGCTGGCGTCGCACTCGGCGGTCGCCGCCGCCGCCGTCCTGGCGCGGGAGGTGGAGGGCGAGCGCCGGCTGACCGCCTACGTCGAGCCGCAGGAGGCCCCGGCGGGCGGCGAGCTGCGCGATTTCCTCGCGCAGCGCCTGCCGGCGTACATGATTCCCGGCGCCTTCGTGATCCTCGACCGCCTGCCGTTGACGGCCAGCGGCAAGATCGACCGCAGGGCGCTGCCCGCCTTCGAGGCGCAGCGCGAGGCCGCGGCCGCGATCGTCGCGCCGCGCACGCCTTGCGAACGGCAACTGGCGGACATCTGGAGCGCGGTGCTCGGCGTGCCCGCGGTGGGGATCCACGACAGCTTCTGGCAGCTCGGCGGCCATTCCCTGCTGGCGACCCGCGTCACCTCGCGCGTGCGCGAGGTTTTCGGCGTCGAGCTGCCCCTGCGCGCCTTCTTCGAGCAGCCGACGGTGGCGAGCCTGGCGGAGCGCATCCAGGAGTCGTTGCGCGAGCGCGGCGTGAGCGAGCTGGGGAGGATCGCGCGCGCGGCGGGGCGCCGCGCGCCGCTCTCCTATCCGCAGCAGCGCCTGTGGTTCCTCGACCGCCTGCAGCCAGGCCTGCCGGTCTACAACCTGCCGCTGACGCTCGCCGTCGAGGGCCCCCTGGCAGCCGGCGTCCTGGCGGCGGCGCTCGCCGAGATCGTGCGGCGGCACGCCGTGCTGCGGACGACTTTCACCGTCGATGACGAGAGCGGCGAGCCGCTGCAGGTGGTGGGCGACGCCGCAGCGCAGCCGCTGCCGCAGGTGGACCTCTCCGGCCTGCCCGCGGGGCCGCGGGACGCCGAGGGCGAGCGGCTGCTCGCCATGGAAATGCGCCGCCCCTTCGATCTCGCAGGGCCGGTGCTGCGCTCCCTGCTGGTGCGGCTGGGTGCGGCGGATCACCGCCTGCTGCTGACGATGCACCACATCGTCTCCGACGGCTGGTCGCTCGGCGTGCTGCTGCGCGAGCTGCAGGCCCTCTATGCAGCCGCCGCGGCGGGCGCGCCGTCGCCGCTCGCCGAGCTGCCGATCCAGTACGCCGACTTCGCCGTCTGGCAGCGGCGCTGGCTCGCCAGCGGCGAGCTGGACGCGCCGCTCGACTGGTGGCGGCGGCACCTGGCGGGCGGTCCCTCGGCGTTCGAGCTGCCCGCCGATCATCCGCGGCCGGCCGTGCAGAGCCTGCGCGGCGGCACCGAGCGGCTGACGTTGGCGCCGGAGCTGGCGGCGGCCGTCGAGCGGCTCGGCCTGGAGCGGGGCACGACGCTGTTCATGACCCTGCTGACCGTCTTCGAGGTGCTGCTCCACCGCTACACCGGCGCGGACGAGCTGTGGATCGGCACCCCGGTGGCCCACCGCACGCACAGCGAGACGGAGGCGCTGATCGGCTTCTTCGTCAACACCCTGGTGGTGCGCACGGATCTGGCCGGCGAGCCCGCCTTCCACGAGCTGCTCGGCCGGGTGCGGGAGGCGGCGCTCGTCGCCTTCGCGCACCAGGACGTGCCGTTCGAGAAGCTGGTCGAAGAGCTGGCGCCCCAGCGCGACCTGTCGCGCAACCCGCTGCTCCAGGTCCTCTTCTCCGTGGAGAGCGAGAGCGCTGCCCGCATGGAGGTGGCGCCGGGCGTCGCTCTGGCGCCGTTGCCGGCCGACACCGGGACGGCCAAGTTCGACCTCTCCCTGGGGTTCTGGAAGACCGCGGCGGGCGGGCTCGCCGCCGAGGTGGAATACGCGCTCGACCTCTTCGAGCCGGCGACGGCGCGGCGCCTGCTGGGCCACCTCGCCGTGCTGCTGGCCGGCGCCGTCGCCCGGCCGCAGGCGCCCGTCGGCGATCTGCCGCTGCTCACCGCGGAGGAACGCCGGCAGGTGCTGGTCGACTGGAACGGCGGCCCCAGCCCCTATCCACGCGAGGCCACCTTGCACGAGCTGTTCGCCGCGCAGGCCGCGCGCACGCCGGACGCCGTGGCCGTGATCGCCCACGACCGCATCCTGACCTATGCCGAGCTCGACCGCCGGGCCTCCCGGCTGGCCGCCCGGCTGCGCGCGCTGGGCGTCGGCCCCGAGGCCTGCGTCGGGCTCTGCGTCGACCGTTCGGCGGATCTGATCGCGGCGATCCTGGGCATCCTCAAGGCGGGCGGCGCCTACGTTCCCCTCGACCCGACGTACCCGCGCGAGCGCCTGGAGGCGATGCTCGCCGACGTCGGCGTCCGCGCGCAGGTGGTGGAGGATCGCTTCGCCGCGGCCTTGCCGGCATGCGGCGCACGGCTGCTGCTCTCCGCGGCTTTCCGGGCCGGTCCCGGGCAACCACGCGGCGTCGCGGTGGACGCGGAGAATCTCGCCTACGTCATGTTCACGTCGGGCTCGACGGGCCGCCCGAAGGGTGTGGCGGTGACCCACCGCAACGTCGTGCGCCTGGTGCGGCAGACGAACTACGCCCGCTTCGGTCCCGACGAGGTGTTCCTGCACCTCGCGCCGGCGTCGTTCGACGCCTCCACCTTCGAGGTCTGGGGGCCGCTGCTCAACGGCGGCCGGCTGGTGATGTTCGCTCCCGGGCCGCCGTCGCTGGAGCAGTTGGGAGCCTTCCTGGAAGGCTATGGCGTGACCAGCCTCTTCCTCACCACGGGCCTGTTCAACCAGATGGTCGAAAACCGTCTCGAGACGCTGCGCGGCGTGCGGCAGCTCATGACGGGGGGCGACGCCGGCTCGCCGGCCCACCTGCATCAGGCCGCGCGGGAGCTGCCGCGGACGGCGGTGATCCACTGCTATGGTCCGACCGAAGGCACGACGTACACCACCTTCTATCCGCTGACGCCGGAGACCGGGGCGCCGGTGCCGATCGGCCGGCCGATCGCCAACACCCGGATCTACGTCCTCGACGCCGGTCTGCGGCTGGCGGCGCCGGGCGTGCCGGGCAAGCTCTATGTCGCGGGGGATGGCCTGGCGCGGGGCTATGTGAACCGGCCGGGCCTCACCGCCGAGCGGTTCGTGCCGGACCCGGCGAGCGGCGAGCCCGGCGCCCGCCTCTACGACACCGGCGACCTCGTCCGCTGGCGGCAGGGCGAGATCGAGTTCCTCGGCCGCGTCGACTCGCAGGTGAAGGTGCGCGGCTTCCGCATCGAGCCGGCCGAGATCGAGGCCGTCCTGGAGAGCCATCCGGGAGTGCAGGCGGCGGCCGTCATCGCGCGCGAGGACCGGCCCGGGGACAAGCGCCTGGTGGCCTACGTGGTGCCGGGCGCGGAGAGCGTGGCGCCGGCCGAGCTGCGGCAGCGGCTGCAGGAGCAGCTGCCGCAGTTCATGATCCCCGCCGCCGTCGTGCTCCTGGACCGCCTGCCGCTGACGGCCAACGGCAAGCTCGACCGCGGCGCCCTGCCCGCTCCCGAGCTCTCGCGCCAGCCCGCCGCGGAGCTCGTCCCTCCGCGCACGCCGCTGGAAGCGCAGATCGCCGACGTCTGGCGGGCGGTGCTGGGGATCGACGAGATCGGGATCCACGACAGCTTCTGGGACCTCGGCGGACACTCGCTGATGGCCACCAAGATCCTGTCGCGGGTCCGCCAGATGTTCGGCATCGACCTGCCGTTGAGCTCGCTGTTCCTCAATCCGCGGCTCGGGGAATTCGCCGAGGTCGTGGGGCGGGGCTTCCTGGCGGCGGAGGGCGGCGAGGCCGCGGACCTCCTCGCCGAGCTCGACGGCCTGTCCGACGAGGAGATCCGGGCCCTGCTGGCGGCGGAAGAGGCGCCGGCCCTCGAGGAGCTGGCATGAGGACCGCGGACGCACCGGCGCGGACGGCCGGCCTCTCGCCCGAGAAGCTCGCCCTCCTCGTCAAGCGGGCGCAGCAGAAGCGGCGCGCCGCCGCCGAAGCGCAAGCGGCGCACCACGTGCCCCGGCGCGCCGACGGACGGCCGGCGCCGCTCTCCTTCGCCCAGCAGCGCCTCTGGCTGCTCGACCTCCTGGAGCCGGGCAGCACCGCGTACAACATGCCCCTGCTGGCCCGGCTGCGGGGTGACCTGGCGCCCGCGGTGCTGGCGGCCAGCCTGGGCGAGATCGTGCGCCGCCACGACGCCCTGCGCACCACCTTTCACTCCGCCGACGGCGTGCCGGTGCAGGTGGTCTCGCCGCCCGCGGGCTTCCCGCTCCCCCAGATCGACCTCTCGGCGCTGGCGGAGCCGGCGAAGGAACGCGAGGCGGAGCGGCTGGCGGCGGACGTCACGCGGCCGTTCGACCTCGCGCGGGGGCCGCTGGTGCGCGCCCTCCTGCTGCGCCTGCGGAGCCGCGATCACCTGCTGTTCCTCGACGTCCATCACATCGTCGCGGACGGCTGGTCGTTCGGCGTGCTCTTCCGCGAGCTGGCGGCGCTCTACGGCGCCCTGCTGGCGGGGGAGCCGTCCCCGCTGCCGGAGCTGCCGATCCAGTTCGCCGATTTCGCGGTCTGGCAGCGCGACTGGCTGCAGGGCGAGGTCCTCGCCGAGCAGCTCGGCTACTGGCGCCAGCGGCTGGCCGGCAGCCCGCCGGCGCTCGAGCTGCCGACCGACCGCCTGCGGCCGGCCGTGCAGACCCATCGCGGAACCTTCCTGCGGCACGACCTGCCGCGGCAGCTCGCGGCGAGCCTGCGCGAGCTGTCGCGGCGTGAGGGCGTCTCGCTCTTCATGACCCTGCTCGCCGGCTTCGTCCTGCTGCTGTCGCGGCTCGCCGGCCAGGACGACGTCGTCGTCGGCTCGCCCAGCGCCGGCCGCGGGCGCGTCGAGGTCGAAGGGCTGATCGGCCTGTTTCTCAACACGCTGGTGCTGCGCACGGATCTGTCGGCGGACCCGACCTTCCGCGAGCTGCTCGGCCGCGTGCGGGAGGTCGTGCTCGGGGCTTATCAATACCAGGAGCTGCCCTTCGAGAAACTGATCGAGGAGCTGCAGCCCGAGCGCCAGCTCAGCCGGACGCCCATCTTCCAGGTGCTGTTCAATTTCGTCCCGGTGGCCGAGCAGGACCTCGAGCTGCCCGGCATCGACATCGAGATGGTGCCGCCCGCGGAGCCGGAATCCAAGTTCGATTTCACGCTCTACGTGGAGGACGCGCCGGAGAGCATCCACCTGCGGCTGGTCTACAACGCCGATCTGTTCGACCGGCCGCGCATGGAGGAGATGCTGCGGCAGCTCGAGCACCTGTTGGCGCAGTCCGCGGCCGAGCCCCAGGCGCGGACCGGCGCGCTGTCGCTGGTGACGCCCGCGGCGGCGGCCGTGCTGCCGGACCCGGCGCTGCCCTTGAGCGGCGAATGGCGGGGGGCGGCGCATCACGCCCTGTCGCGCCAGGCCGGGCGGGCGCCCGCGCGGATCGCGGTGGAGGACGGCCAGGGGACAGTCTGGACCTACGGCGAGCTGGGGGCGCGGTCCAACCGGCTGGCGCATCTCCTGATCGGCCGCGGCGTGGCCAAAGGCGACGTCGTAGCAATCTGGGCCCATCGCAGCGCGCCTCTCGTTCAAGCCCTGCTGGGGACGCTCAAGGCCGGCGCCGCTTTCCTCATCCTCGATCCCGCCTACCCGGCGCCGCGGCTGCTCGACTACCTGAGGATCGCCCGCCCCGCGGCCTGGATCGGCATCGCCGGCGCGCCCGCTCCCGCCGCCGCGGTGGCCGAGGAGGCGGCCGCCCTCTGCCGCTGCCGGATCGACCTGTCCGCGCTCGACCGCATGTCCGGATCGCCGGAGACCGATCCCGGCATCCCGGTCGGGCCGGACGATGCCTCCTGCATCACCTTCACCTCGGGCTCCACCGGCGTGCCCAAGGGCGTGGTCGGCCGCCACGGTCCGCTCACCCACTTCTACCCCTGGATGGGCGAGGCCTTCGGCCTTGGCGAGGACGACCGCTTCGGCATGCTCTCGGCGCTCTCGCACGACCCGCTGCAGCGCGATGTCTTCACGCCTCTCTGGTTCGGCGCGGCGATTGTGGTGCCCGACCCCGACGGCATCGGCACCCCCGGGTACCTCGCGGCGTGGGCGCGCCGCGAGCGGGTCACGGTGCTCAACCTGACGCCCGCGATGATGGAGCTGGTCATCGATTCGGCGGTGGAGGGAGAGGAACCGGCGGCGGGCCTGCCGGCGCTGCGCCGCGCCTTCGTGGTCGGCGACCTGCTCAAGAAGGCGGACGTCGAGCGGTTCCAGCGGCTGGCGCCGGGGCTGACCTGCATCAACCTCTATGGCTCGACGGAGACGCAGCGCTCCGTCTCCTATTTCGTCGTGCCGCGGCCGGAAGACCCCGCGGCGGCGCGGCTCGGCCGCGAGGTCCTGCCGCTCGGCAGCGGCTGCGCGGGCTGCCAGCTGCTGGTCCTCAACCGCCACGGGCATCTCGCCGGCGTCGGCGAAGCCGGCGAGATCTACATGCGCAGCCGCCACCTGGCGCGCGGCTATCTCGACGACGACGCGCTCACCGCCGAGCGCTTCCTCGCCAACCCGTTCACCGCCAGCGCGGGAGACCGTATCTACAGGACCGGCGATCTCGGGCGCTACCTGCCCGACGGCGGGGTCGAGTTCGCCGGCCGGGCGGACCATCAGGTCAAGCTGCGCGGCTTCCGCATCGAGCTCGGCGAGGTCGAAGCGGCCCTGGCGCGGTATCCGGGGGTCCAGGAGTGCGTGGCGATCGTGCGCGAGGACCGCCCCGGCGACCGCCGTCTGGCGGCCTACCTGGTGACCGCCGGCGGCGCGCCGCGCGCCACGGAGCTGCGCGCCTATCTCGGCGAGCGCCTCCCCGACTACATGGTGCCGACGGCCTTCATGGTCCTCCCGGCGCTGCCTCTCACCCGCACCGGCAAGGTGGACCGGCGGGCCCTGCCGCCGCCCGTGGAGGAGCGGCACGAGGAGCAGCCGGCGGAGCGGAGCCCGGTCGAGGAGCTGCTCGCCGGCCTCTGGGCGGGCCTGCTCGGCGTCGAGCGCGTGGCTTCCGGCGACAACTTCTTCGAGCTCGGCGGCCAGTCGCTGCTCGCCGCGCGCCTGGCGTCGCGCGTGCGCGGCGTCCTCGGCGTCGAGCTGCCGGCGCGCGCCGTGTTCGAGGAGCCGACCCTGGCCGGGCTCGCCGCGGTGCTGGAGCGCAAGCAGCGGGACGACTCCGGCCTCGCCGCCGCGCCGCCGCTCGTCCCGGCGCCGCGCGGCGCCGCCGCACTTCCGCTCTCCTTCTCGCAGCAGCGGCTGTGGTTTCTCGATCAGCTCGAGCCCGGGAGCTTCGCCTACAACCTGGCGGGGGCGTTGCGCCTGGAGGGGCCGCTCGACGTCGCCGCGCTCCGCCAGGTGCTCGACGAGATCGTCCGTCGCCACGAGTCGCTGCGCACCACCTTCGTCGGCGGCGACGGCGAGCCGGTCCAGGTGGTCGCCCCGCCGGCGCCGTTCCCGCTGCCCGTCGTGGACCTCGCCGGACTGCCGGCGGCGCCGCGGGAGGCCGAGGCGGCGCGCCTCGCCGCCGCCGAAGCGCGGCGGCCTTTCGACCTCCAGCGCGGCCCGCTGCTGCGCCTGAGCCTGCTGCGGCTCGCCGCCTGGGAGCACGCCCTGGTGACGGCGATGCACCACATCGTCTCCGACGGCTGGTCGCTCGGCGTCTTCTCGCGCGAGCTCGGCACGCTCTACCGCGCCTTCGCGGCCGGCGAGCCCTCGCCGCTGCCCGAGCCGCCGCTCCAGTACGCCGACTTCGCGGTGTGGCAGCGCCGCTGGCTGAGCGGCCCGCTGCTGGCGGCGCAGCTCGCCTGGTGGACGCAACAGCTCGGCGGCGCCCCGGCGGTGCTGGAGCTGCCGCTCGACCGTCCCCGCCCGCCCGTGCGGGGCTATGCCGGGGCCCGCCTCTCCTCGCCGCTCGGAGGCGAGCTGGAACGGCGGCTGGAGGCGGTGGCCCGGCGCCTCGCCGTCACGCCGTTCATGATCCTGCTCGGCGGTTTCGCCACCCTGCTCGCGCGTTACGGCGGCCAGACCGACGTGGTGATCGGCACGCCGGTCGCCAACCGCGGCCGCGCCGAGCTGGAGGACCTCATCGGCTTCTTCGCCAACACGCTGGCCCTGCGCGCCGATCTGCACGGCGATCCGAGCTTCGAGGAGCTGGCCCGGCAAGTACGCGAGACCGCGCTCGGCGCCTTCTCGCACCAGGAGGTCCCTTTCGAGCGCCTGGTCGACGAGCTGCGGCTGGAGCGCAACCTCAGCCACTCGCCGGTGTTCCAGGTGATGCTCGCCTACCAGAACCTCCCCGCGTCGGCGCTGGAGCTGCCGAGCCTCACCCTCTCGCCTCTCGACTTCGAGAGCGGCCGCGCGCAGTTCGACCTGACGCTGACCGTCTACCCCGAGGCCGACAGTCCGCTCGCCCGCCTGGAGTACGCCGCCGAGCTCTTCGACGCCGCGACCGCCGCGCGCCTCCTGGCGCATCTGCAGAACCTGCTCGCCGGCATCGCCGACGATCCGGCGCGGCGGCTCTCGGAGCTGCCGCTGCTGGCGCCCGCGGAGCAGCGCGAGCTGCTGGCGGCGGGCGAGGGCGTTGCGATGGAGACGTCCGGGGTCCTGGTCCACCAACTGTTCGAAGCCACGGTGGCCCGCCAGCCCGGCGCCGTCGCCATCCGCGGCGGAGGCGAAACCCTCACCTATGGGGAGCTGAACGCGCGGGCGAATCGGCTGGCCCATCATCTGCGCCGCCTCGGCGCCGGTCCGGAAAGCCTGGTGGCAATCTGCGTCGAGCGCTCGCCGGCGATGCTGGCGGCGATGCTGGGAGTCCTCAAGGCAGGGGGCGCCTACGTGCCGCTCGACCCGGCCTATCCGGCGGACCGCCTGGCCTGGATTCTCGAGGACAGCCGCGCCGCCGTCCTGCTGACCGAGCGGGATCTCGCGTTGGACCTTGCCGCCGAGAGCGCCGAGAACCCCGTTCCGCTCGCCGCGCCGGAGAACCCGGCATACGTCATCTATACCTCCGGCTCGACCGGCCGTCCCAAGGGGGTGGCCGTGCGCCACCGCGGCGCGGTGAATTTCCTCACCTCCATGGCGGCGCGGCCTGGGCTCGATTCCGCTGACGTGATGCTGGCCGTCACCACCATCGCCTTCGACATCCACGTGCTCGAGCTGCTGCTGCCGCTGGCGGTCGGCGCGCGCATCGAGCTGGTGAGCCGCGACGTGGCCGGCGACGGGCTGCGCCTGGCGGCGCGGCTCGCCGGCTCCGGCGCCACGGCGATGCAGGCGACGCCGGCCACCTGGCGGCTGCTGCTGGAGGCCGGCTGGCCGGGGAGCCCCGGGCTGAAGGTCCTCTGCGGTGGCGAGGCCCTCGCCGCCGATCTGGCGCGCGAGCTGTTGCCGCGAGCAGCCGAGCTGTGGAACGTCTACGGCCCCACCGAGACGACCGTGTGGTCGACGGTCCACGCCGTCTCGGCAGCCGATGCCGGCGGACACCGGCCGGTGCCGATCGGTGGCCCCGTGACCAACACCGCGATCCGCCTGCTCGGCGCCTTCGAGCAGGGGCTGGCGCCGGCGCCCCCGGGCGCCGCCGGCGAGCTGTACATCGGCGGCGAGGGGCTCGCCCGCGGCTATTTCGGCCGGCCCGATCTGACCGCCGAGCGGTTCGTTCCCGATCCCTTCGCGGCGCGGCCCGGCGGCCGCCTCTACCGCACCGGCGACCTGGCGCGGCGGCGGCCGCGCGACGGCGGGCTGGAGTACCTCGGCCGCGCCGACACCCAGGTCAAGATCCGCGGTTTCCGCATCGAGCTGGGCGAGATCGAAGCCGTCCTGGGGCAGCGGCCGGAAGTGCGCGAGTGCGCGGTCGTGGTGCGCGAGGACGTGCCCGGCGCCAAACGCCTCGCCGCCTATCTGGCCCTCCACGATGGCGGTGACGAGGCCGGCGCGCTCGCCGCCGTGCGCGACGCGCTGCGGGAGAAGCTGCCGGAGTACATGGTGCCGCACCTCCTGGTGCCGCTGCCGGCGCTGCCGCTGACCCCCAACGGCAAGATCGACCGCCGCGCCCTGCTGGCGCAGCCGGCGCCCGAGGCCGCGGCGGGGGCGGAGCACGCCGCTCCCCGCAATCCGGTGGAGGCGACGCTGGCCGCCGTGTGGGCGGAGGTGCTGCACCTCGACCGGGTGGGGGTCCACGACAACTTCTTCGCCCTGGGCGGCGACTCGATCCTCGCCATCCAGGTGGTGACGCGGAGCCGCAAGCGGGGCGTCGTCTTCGCGCCGCGCCAGCTCTTCCAGCACCAGACCATCGCGCAGCTCGCCGCCGTGGCGGAGGACGGCGTCCCGGAAGACCCGCAGCCGAGGCACCTTGATATCCCGGACGCCGCCGTGAGCCAGAAGCTGCTCGAAGACGTCCTGGCCGAGTTGGCTGAATAGAAAGGTCCCTGATGAGCCAGCAGAACATCGCCGACGTCTATCCGCTCTCGCCTGCCCAGCAGGGCATGCTGCTGTATCTCGTCCTCTCGGGCTCGCGCTCGGAGGTCTACTTCGACCAGTACGTCGCCGCGCTCGGCCCGCTCGATCCCGTCCTCCTGCGGGGAGCCTGGCGGCAGGTCGTGGACCGCCACCCGGCCTTGCGTACGCTGCTGCTGTGGGAGAAGCAGGAGCAGCCGGTGCAGGTGGTGCGCCGGGAGGTCGAGCTGCCCTGGCAGGAACACGACTGGCGGGACCTGTCTGACGCGGCGCGCGAGGATCGGTTCACGGCCTTCCTGCGCGACGACCACGCCCGCGGCTTCGATTTCGCCAAGGCGCCGCTGGCGCGCGTCGCCCTCATCCGTTGGGCGGACGAGGAGTGGCGGCTCGTGTGGAGCTTCTCGCACCTCGTCCTC
Source organism: Acidobacteriota bacterium (assembly GCA_046765915.1). Taxonomy (GTDB): domain Bacteria; phylum Acidobacteriota; class Thermoanaerobaculia; order Multivoradales; family UBA5704; genus DATARR01. Next base: position 18,425 of record JBKPTH010000005.1, read on the forward strand.
GACGGCTGGTCGATGGCCCTCGTCCTCAGCGAGCTGCAGGCGATCTACACCGCGGCGCGCGCCGGCCAGGAGGCGGAGCTGCCGGCGCCACGGCCGTATCGCGATTACATCGCCTGGCTGCAACGGCAGGATGCGGAGCGCGCCGAGGCCTACTGGCGGCGCACCCTCGCCGGCTTCGCGCCGCCGACGCCGCTGCCCTTCGACGGCACCGGCGCCCCGCGCGACAGCGGCTGGGTGGCCGCCGAGGCCGAGCGCGCCCTGGCGCCGCCGGTCGTGGAGGCCCTGCACGCCTGGGTGCGCCGCCATCAGATCACCCCCAACGTCCTGTTCCAGGGCCTGTGGGGCCTGCTGCTCGGCCGCTGGGGCGCGGTGGAGGACGTCGTCTACGGCGGCGTCGTCTCCGGCCGGCCCTACGAGCTGGACGGGGTCGAGTCGATGGTCGGCCTGTTCATCAACGTCCTGCCGGTGCGCCTGCGGGTGGAGCCGGCGGCCGAGCTCGCCGCCTGGCTGCGGCGGCTGCAGGCGGAGCAGTCCGAGCAGCGCGAGCTCGAGTACTGCTCGAACGAGCAGATCCTCCTCTGGGCCGGCCTGCCGCGCGATACACCCCTCTTCGAGAGCCTGGTGGTGTTCGAGAACTATCCGGCGGATCCGCTGGGCCGCTCCGGGATCCCCGGCGGGCTCGAGGTCCGCTCCGCCCGCCTCGGGGAGGCGAACAACTACCCGCTTACGCTCTACGTCGTCCCCCGCGGCGCCAGCCTCTCGCTGCGGCTCTCCTATCACTGGAACCGCTTCGGCGCCGCCGAGATGGCGCGCCTCCTGGAGGGCGTGGAGGCGCTCCTCGCCGCGGCGCTGGAGACGCCGGCGCCGCGCCTCGGCGATCTGCCGCTGGCGCCGGCCGCCGAGCGCGCCGAGCTGATCGCCGCCGCGGCCGGGCCGCGCTCCGGTCCCGCCCTCCTGCCGGTCCACCGGCAATTCCAGCGGCAGGCCGCGCTCACTCCGCACGCCCTGGCGGTCGCCTCGGCGCGGGAGACCCTGACCTACGGGGATCTCGACCGCGCCAGCCGCCGGCTCGCCGGGCGGCTCCGCGATCTCGGCGTCGGCGCGGAATCCGTCGTCGGCCTCTGCGCCGAGCGCTCGGCCGAGATGGTGGTGGGCCTGCTCGCCATCCTCGAGGCCGGCGGCGCCTACCTGCCGCTCGATCCGGCCTATCCGGCCGAGCGCCTCGCCTGGATGATCGGCGACTCCGGCGCGCGGGTGCTGCTGGCGCAGGAACGGCTGCGGGAGAAGCTGCCGGCGCAGGGACTCCGGATCGTGCCGCTCGACGGCGCCGCCGCGGCGGAGACGAGCGGGGAGGCGCCGCCGGCTGCCGCGGACGCCGGTCCCGGCCGGCTCGCCTACGTCATCTACACCTCCGGCTCGACCGGCCGGCCCAAGGGCGTCCTGGTGCCGCACGCCGCGCTGGCGCATTACTCGGAGAGCGCCGCCGCGGCGTTCGGCATCGGCGCCGCCGACCGCGTCCTGCAGTTCGCCTCGATCAGCTTCGACACCAGCGGCGAGGAGATCTATCCCTGCCTGACCCGCGGCGCCACGCTGGTGCTGCGCGACGAAGAGATGGTGGCCTCGCTCCAGCGCTTCGCGCGCGAGGTGGGGACCCTCGGCGTCACCGTCCTCGACCTGCCGACGGCCTACTGGCACGAGTTGGTGGCCGAAGGGGTGGAGATGCCCGCCGCGCTGCGCCTGGTCATCCTCGGCGGCGAGCAGGCACAGCGCGAACGGCTGGCCGCCTGGCGCGAGCGCGTCGGCGACCGCATCCGGCTGGTCAACACCTACGGTCCGACGGAGGCCACCATCGTCACCACGCGGCGTGAGCTCTGCGGCGCCGCCGCCCTGGATTTCCCCGGCGAGGTGCCCATCGGCTTACCCGTCGAGGACGCCCGCGTCTACGTGGCGGACCCCGGCCAGGAGCTGCTGCCGGCGGGCCTCGAAGGGGAGCTGCTGATCGGCGGCACCGGCCTCGCCCGCGGCTATCTCGGCCGGCCGGACCTCACGGCCGAGCGTTTCGTCCCCGATCCCTGGTCGGGCGAGCCGGGCGCGCGCCTCTACCGCACGGGCGACCGCGCGCGGCGGCTGCCCGGCGGCGACCTGGAGTTCCGCGGCCGCACCGACACCCAGGTCAAGGTGCGCGGCTACCGCATCGAGCTGGGCGAGATCGAGGCCGCGCTGCGCGCCCTGCCCGCCGTGCGCGACGCCGTGGTGGTGGCGCAGGAGGCGCGCGGCGACAAGCGCCTGGCCGCCTGGGTGGTGCCGGACGAGGGCTGCACCCCCACGGCCGGCGAGCTGCGCGCCGCGCTGCAGGCGTCGCTCCCCGCCTACATGGTGCCGGCCGTCTTTACCTGCATCGCCGAGCTGCCGGTCACCCCCAGCGGCAAGGTGGACCGCCGCGCCGTGGCGCGCCTGCAGGCCGAGGAGGCGCGCGACCTCGGCGCCGACTTCGCCGGCCCGCGCAGCCAGGTGGAGGAGATGTTGGCGGAGATCTGGAGCGACCTGCTCGGCGTCGAGCGCGTCGGTATCCACGACGACTTCTTCCAGCTCGGCGGCCACTCGCTGCTGGTGGCCAAGCTCGCCTCGCGCGTGCGCCAGGCCTTCCGGGTCGAGCTGCCGATGGTCGAGGTGTTCAAGAAGCCGACGGTGGCCGATCTGGCGGCGGCGGTCGAGCGCGCCGAGCGCGCCGCCGAGGTGCCGGAGCTGCCGCCCATCCGCCGGGCGCCGCGCGACCGCCCGCTGCCGCTGTCGTTCCCGCAGGAGCGGGTGTGGTTCCTCGACCAGCTCTCGCCGGGCGGCAACATCGCCTATAACTTCCAGGTCACGATCTGGTTCCGCGGCGCGCTCGACGTCGGCGTCCTGCACCGCACGCTGGCGGAGATCGTCCGCCGGCACGAGGTGCTGCGCACCAGCTTCCCCACCGTCGATGGTCAGCCCGTGCAGATCATCCACCCGGCGGGGCCTGTCGCGCTGCCGGTCGTCGACCTGCGCGGAGCTCCCGAGCGCGAGGCGCTGTCGGAAGGCCTGGTCGCCGCGGCGACGCAGGTCGCCTTCAATATCGCCCAGGCGCCGCTGATCCGCTGGACGCTGCTGCAGCTCGCGGACGACCTTCACGAGCTGATCCAGGTCGAGCACCACTTCGTGCATGACGGCTGGTCCTTCGCCGTCATGCTGCGCGAGATCAAGGCGATCTATACGGCGTTTGCCGCCGGCGAGCCGTCGCCGCTGCCCGAGCCGCCGGTGCAGTATGCGGATTTCGCGGCCTGGCAGCGGAGCTGGATGGAGGGCGAGGTGATGGCGCACCTCCTCGGCTACTGGCGGCGCAAGCTGGCCGGCAGCCCCACCGCCCTGGAGCTCCCGACCGACCGGCCGCGGCCGCTGCAACCCAGCTTCGCGGGAGAGCTCCGCCTGCTCCGCATCGAGCCGGACCTCTACGACGAGCTGAGGACCTTCAGCCGCCGCGAAGGATTCACGCTCTACGTCACCATGCTGGCGGGCTTCTTCGCCCTGCTCCAGCGTTACACCTCGCAGGACGACATCCTGGTGGGCACCAGCAACGCGAACCGCCGCCTGCGCGAGCTCGAAGGGATGATCGGCATGGTGGTCAACAGCCTGGTGCTGCGCGGCGACCTGGCCGGGGATCCCACCGGCCGGGAGCTGCTGGCGCGCATCCGCGAGATCACTCTGGAGACCATCGCCTACCAGGACATGCCGCTGGAGCGGCTGGTCCAGGAGCTGCGCCCGGAGCGGCAGCTCGGCCGCAACCCGCTCTTCCAGGTGATGTTCAATTTCCACGACGCCGGAGTGCCGGACCTCGAGTTCGCCGGCCTCAAGGCCGCCTTCCTGGTGCGCGGCAACCGCTCCGCCAAGATGGACCTCAACGTCATCGTGATCCCCCGCGCCGAGCAGCGCGTCGGAATGGCGGCCAGCGAGGCCGACCGCAGCGCTCTCCTGCACTGGGAATACAACACCGACCTCTTCGACGCCGCCTCCATGGAGCGCATGATCGGCCATTACCTCAACCTGCTGGCCGGCATGGCGCGCCACCCCGGCGAACGTCTGTCCGCGCTGCCGATGCTGAGCGAAGCGGAGCTCGACGAGCTGCTCCGCTGGAACGACACCGCCGAGGATTTCGGCCCGGAGGCGCCGCTCCACCGGCTGATCGAAGCGCAGGCCGCGCGCACGCCGGAGGCGCCGGCGGTGTGCTGCGGGGAGAGGCGCCTGACCTATCGCGAGCTGGACCAGGCCGCCGGCCGCCTGGCCGCGCGGTTGCGCCTCCTCGGCGCCGGTGCCGAGTCGCTGGTGGGCATCGCGATGGAGCGCTCGCTGGAGCTGGTGGTGGCTCTCTACGCAGTGTTGAAAGCCGGCGCGGCCTACGTCCCGCTGGATCCGGACTATCCCCGCGAGCGGCTCGCCTTCATGCTGGAAGACTCGGGCGTGCGCGTGCTGCTCACGCAGCAACGGCTGCGCGGCTCGCTGCCCGCCTTCGACGGCGCTCTCGTCCTCTGCGATGAGCTCGCCGCCGGCGCCGCGCAGCCCGGCCCCGCCGCCGAGGTGGCGCCGGACGGGCTGGCCTACATGATCTACACCTCGGGCTCCACGGGCCGGCCCAAGGGCGCGCTCAACACCCACCGCGGCATCCGCAACCGGCTGTTGTGGATGCAGCGCCAGTACGGGCTCACGGCCGCGGACGCAGTCCTGCAGAAGACGCCGTTCAGCTTCGACGTTTCGGTGTGGGAGCTCTTCTGGCCGCTGATGACCGGCGCCCGGCTCGTCGTCGCGCCGCCGCGCGCGCACCAGGACCCGGCCCATCTGGTGCGGCTGATCGCCGAGGAGGGCGTCACCACGGTGCATTTCGTCCCCTCCATGCTCCAGCTCTTCCTGGAGCAGAGCGACCTCGGCCGCTGCGCCGGGCTGCGGCGGGTGATCTGCAGCGGCGAGGCCCTGCCGCCCGACCTGCAGCGGCGCTTCTTCGAGCGCATGCCGGCGGGGATCGAGCTGCACAATCTCTATGGGCCGACCGAGGCGGCGGTGGACGTCAGCTACTGGCCCTGCGCGGCGACGGCATCGCGGGTGCCGATCGGCCGTCCGGTCTCCAATACGCGCATCCACCTGCTCGACGGCGCGCTGCGACCGGTGCCGGTCGGCGTGCCCGGGGAGCTGTACATCGGCGGCGTGCAGCTCGCGCGCGGCTACCACGGCCGGCCGGATCTCACGGCGGAGCGTTTCGTGCCTGATCCGCTGGGAGGCGAGCCCGGCACCCGCCTCTACCGCACCGGCGACCTGGCGCGCTGGCTGCCGGACGGCGCCCTCGACTACCTGCGGCGGGTGGACTTCCAGGTCAAGGTGCGCGGCTTCCGCATCGAGCTGGGGGAGATCGAGCTGGCCCTCGGCGGGCATCCCGAGGTGCGGGAGGCCGTGGTCGTGGCTCGCCCCGGCGTCAATCCAGGCGAGCTGCGGCTCGTGGCCTACGTGGTACCCGTGGACGGCGCGGCGCCCGACGGCGAGCTGCGAGATTTCCTGGCGCGGCGGCTGCCCGACTACATGGTGCCCACCGACTTCGTCGCGCTCGAGCGCCTGCCGCTCTCCCCCAACGGCAAGGTGGATCGGCGCGCCCTCCCCGCTCCCGAGCGGGTCAGGACGGAGGACGAGCCCACTTACGTGGCGCCCCGCAACCCGGTCGAGGAGACGCTGGCGGCGATCTGGGGCGAGGTGCTCGGGGTGCCCGCGGTCGGCGTGCGCGACGATTTCTTCGCCCTCGGCGGACACTCGCTCTCGGCGGCGCGCGTGCTCTCCCGCGTGCGCGACCTGCTGGCGGTGGAGCTGCCCCTCTCCGTCACCTTCGAGCGGCGCACCGTCGAGGCGCTCGCCGGCCTGATCGAGACCGCCGTACCGGCGCCGCCACAGCAGGCCGAGCCGGCGCTGCGAACCGAGCCTCTGGACGGCGAGCTGCTGGCGCGCGCCGCCGCGCTTTCCGACGCCGAGCTCGACGCTCTGCTCGACGAGATGGTGCAGGCGTGAGCCCTGGAAGGATGAAGCCATGAGAGTGCTTTACGACGAGAGCCACAACCAGACCTGGACGGCCGATCCGGTGCGGGCCCTGGCGATGAGCCGGCGCAGCAACGAGGCGCCGCGCTATTACTCCTACGCCCACGTCGCGGAGCTCGTCCGCTCGACCCTGGGCGGCGAATGGCAGCGCCTCACCGCCGGCCCGCTCACCGCGGAGCGGCTGCGCGGCGTCGACGTCCTCGTCGTCAATCACTGCTGCAGCCGGCGGCATGCGCACGCCGGAGTCGGCGGCGAAGCGTTCCTCTCGCCGGACGAGATCGCCGCCGTCGCCGAGGCGGTGGCGGACGGCATGGGGCTGCTGGTGCTCGGCGAATTCGAGATCGACCGCTGGGGCTGGAACGTCAACGACCTGCTGCGGGAGCTCGGCCTGCGCTTCAACAACGACCTGGCCGAGGTGCCCGGCGTCGCCGTGCACGCCGGGCGCCAGCTCCACGTCTTCGAGGCGAAGAACATCGCCGACCATCCCGTCTCGCGCGGCGTCGGCACCGTCTCCTACTGCTCCGGCTGCACCATCGCCCTGCTCGACGAGCGCGCCACGCCGGTCGTCCGCGGCAGCGGCGGCGCGGCCCTGGTGGCGGCGGCGCAGGTCGGCCGCGGGCGCGTCGTCGCCTCCGGCGACTCGGACCTCTTCGCCGAGCCCTTCGTCTCGTACAACGACAACGCGCGGTTGCTGGTGCAGATCCTGGCCTGGCTCTCCCACGGCCAGGTGGCGGTGCCCGCCGGCGAGGTGCTGCCGCGGACGCCGGCGGCGGAGACCGCGCACCACCTGATCGCCCGCCACGCCGAGCCGGGGCCGGCCGCCGGCACCATCCTGGAGGTCAGCGCCGAAGAGCACGCGCAATTGCGCGAGCTGGGGGCGCAGGCGGCCCTCGATCCGTTCGCCGACTTCGAGGCCTTCTTCGCCGAGGCGCGCCTGCTCTTCCACGAGATGCCGCGCCGCCTCCGCCGGGCGCTGGTGGAGTTCGCCAAGCGCGGCAACGCCGACGGCGCCCTGCTGCTGCGCAACCTGCCGCAGGATCCCGAGCTGCCGCCGACGCCGACGCGCTCCGGAGAAGCGGCGCGCAAGACCACCTGGATCAGCGAGCTGTGGATGTGCTGCGTCGCCTCGGCCCTGGGCGAGCCCGTGGCCTACCTGCAGGAGAAGCAGGGGAACCTCTTCCAGGACGTCTTCCCCACGGCGCAGAACGCCGACAAGCTGTCGAGCGAGAGCTCGTCCATCCTGCTCGACTTCCACACCGAGATCGCCTTCCATCCCTACATGCCGGAGTACCTGCTGCTCTACGGCCTGCGGCAGGACCCGGACAAGCAGGCGCGGACCATCTTCTCCAGCGTCCGCCGCTTCTTCCACCTGCTGCCGCCGGGCGACCGCGACGCCCTGTTCTGCGATCTCTTCCGCAGCGGCGTCGACTACTCGTTCGGCAACGTCGGCGAGCTCAAGGGAGCGGGGCCGCTGGTCTCCATCCTCTACGGCGACCGCCTGGATCCGTTCCTGCGCTACGACCTCGACTTGATGGTGGGACAGACGCCGGAGGCGCAGCGCGCCCTGCAGGTGGTGCGCGGGCTGGTCAATCAGGTCAAGCGGGACGTGGTCATCGAGCCCGGCAGCCTGCTGGTCCTGGACAACCGGCGCTGCGTCCACGCCCGCTCCGACTTCAAGGCCTACTACGACGGCCGCGACCGCTGGCTGCAGCGCATGGCGGTGGTGCGCGACCTCGAGCCCTCGCACCGCGACCGGGTGCGCGGCACGCGCGTCATCGCCACGGATTTCACGCCGTTCCTGGAGGAGGCGGACGCCGCCTGCCTGGCCGGCGGGGGGGAGCGATGAGCGAGCCCATGGCGGACCGCGCCGCCCTCTCCCGCGAGGAGAAGCTGGCGCTGCTGGCGCATCTCGCGCGGCAGAAGGAGCGCGCCGCGCGCACCTTCCCCCTCAGCTTCGCGCAGCAGCGCCTGTGGTTCCTCGCCCGGCTGGAGCCGGAGAACCACGCCAACCACATCTTCCGGGCGGTCGTCTGGCGCGGCCCCCTGGACGCCGATGCCCTGCGCCGCAGCCTCGCCGAGGTGGTACGCCGCCACGAATCGCTGCGCACCACCTTCCCCGAGGTGGACGGCGAGCCGCGGCAGAAGGTCGCCCCCGCCGCGGACCTGCCGCTGCCGGTGGAGGACCTGGGCCCGCTGCCGCTCCCGGAAGCGCGCGAGCGCGCCCGCGGGCTGGCCGAGGAAGAGTCGCGCCGCGGCTTCGACCTGACGCGCGGGCCGGTCTTCCGCGCCCGCCTGCTGCGGCTGGCGGCGGCGGAGCACGTCCTCCTCCTCTCGATGCACCACATCGTCTCCGACGGCTGGTCCATGGGCCTGCTGTTCCGCGAGCTGACCGCCCTCTACCGGGCCTTCGCCGCCGGGCTCCCCTCGCCGCTGCCCGAGCCCGCGGTCCAGTACCCGGACTTCGCGGCCTGGCAGCGCGCGCGGCTCACCGGCGAGCGTCTCGCCGGCGAGCTGGCCTGGTGGCGCGAGCGGCTGGCGGGCTACCCCGACTACCTCGAGCTCCCCGGCGACCGCCCGCGGCCGGCCGGCGGTTCCTTCAAGGGCGCCGTCGAGCCGTTCGAGGTCCCCCTCGCGCTCTCGGAGCGGCTGCGCGCCCTCGCCCTGCGCGAAGGGTCGACGCCGTTCATGGTCCTCCTCGCCGCCTTCGAGACCTTCCTCCATCGCATCAGCGGCCAGGATGCGTTCCTGGTGGCCACCAACGTCGCCGGCCGCAACCGCACCGAGCTCGAAGGGGTGATCGGGTTCTTCACCGAGATCCTGCTGCTGCGCGCGCGCCTGGACGGCGGCCTCACCTTCCGCCAGCTGCTCTCCTGGGTGCGCCAGGACTCGCTGGACGCCCAGGCCCACCAGGAGCTCCCCTTCGAGCGCCTGGTCGAGGAGCTGCAGCCCGAGCGCCACCTCTCGCACAACCCGCTCTACCAGGTGCTGTTCGTGCTGCAGAACCTGCCCGGCGGCGCCGTCGAGCTGCCGGGGGTGGAGCTCGCCGGCCTGGCCGTGGAGCGCGGGCTGGCCAAGCTGGACCTCACCCTGGAGATGGCGGAGCGCGACGGGATCTTCGCCGGCTACTTCGAGTACAACACCGACCTCTTCGACCGCGCGACCGTCGCCCGCATGGCGGGAAATTTCCTCCAGCTCCTCGCCGGCATCGCCGACGGGACCGAGCGGCCCCTCGGCGAGCTGCCGCTGCTCACTCCGCAGGAGCGGCGGCGGGCGCTCGGCGAGTGGAATCCGCGCTTCACCGGCGCCGCGGGACTGATCCCCGAGCGCGTCGCCGAGCAGGCGCGGCGTACCCCCGGCGCCCCGGCGGTGCTGTTCGGGGACGGCGCGCTCAGCTACGCCGAGCTGGAGGCCGGCGCCAATCGCCTGGCCCGCGCCCTACGCCGGTTGGGAGTGGGGCTGGACAGCGCGGTCGGCCTATGCGTGGAACGTTCCCTCGAGATGCCTCTGGCGATGCTGGGCATCCTCAAGGCCGGCGCGGCGTGGGTGCCGCTCGATCCTTCCTATCCGCGCGAGCGCACGGCGATGATCGCCGAGGACGCCGGCATCCAGGTGCTCCTCACCACCCGCGGCCTCGCGGCAAACCTGCCCGCCGGCAGTGCCCGGGTGATCTGCCTGGACGATCCGGACTTCGCGGCCGGCGAGGACCCGTCGGCTCCCGGCTGGGAGATCCATCCGGAGGGGCTGGCCTACGTCATCTACACCTCCGGCACCACCGGCCGGCCGAAGGGCGTCGGCGTGCCGCACCGCTCGCTGGCGAACCACGCCGCCTCCTGCGCCGAGCGCTACGGCCTGGGGCCGCAGGACCGCGCCCTGCAGTTCACCTCGATCAGCTTCGACATCACCTCGGAGGAGATCTTCCCCACCTGGCTCGCCGGCGGCGCGGTGGTCCCCCGCCCGCCGGGCCTCTTCCCCACCGTCGCCGAGCTGCACGGCCTGATCGAGCGCCACGGCGTCACCATCGCCAACCTGCCCACCGCCTACTGGCACGAGTGGGTGAGCGAGCTGGCGCGCACCGGCGGGCGGCCGCCGGCGCCGCTGCGCCTGGTCGTCGTCGGCACCGAGCAGGCGCTGCCGGAGCGCGTCGCCGAATGGCTGGAGATCGCCGGCGGCGTGCGCTGGATCAACGGCTATGCCTCGACCGAGGCCACGGTGACGGCGCTGACCTGGGAGCCGGCCGCCGGCGACGCCGGCAGGCTGCACGCCGCCCAGCGGGTGCCGGTGGGCAAGCCGATCCGCAACTGCCGGGTCTACGTCCTCGACGCCGCCATGGAGCCGGTTCCCGCCGGCGTCCCCGGCGACGTCTACATCGGCGGGCCCAACGTCTCGCGCGGCTATCTCGGCTGGCCCGAGCGGACCGCCGCCAGCTTCCTCCCCGATCCGTTCGCCGAAGAGCTCGGCTACGGGGCCGGGCAGCGCCTCTACCGGCAGGGGGACCGCGGGCGCTATCTGCCGGACGGCACCGTCGAGTGCCTCGGCCGCTCGGACTTCCAGGTGAAGGTGCGCGGCTATCGCATCGAGCCCGGCGAGATCGAGGCGGTGGCGGCGCGGCATCCGGCGGTGGAGGCCTGCGTCGTGCTCGCCCGGGAGGACGGCCCCGGCAACCGCCGGCTGGTGGCGTATGCGGCCCCCGCCCCCGGCGCCGCGCTGCAGGCCGACGAGCTGCGCGCCTTCCTCAAGGAGTCGCTCCCCGACTACATGGTGCCGGCCGCCTTCGTCGTCCTCCCCGCGCTGCCGCTCAACGTCAACGGCAAGGTGGACCGGCGGGCCCTCGCCCGCCTGGCGCCGGCGCCGGAGGCCGCCGCCGGTATCGACGACGCTCCGCGCTCGCCCGCCGAGGAGCTGATCGCCGCCATCTGGGCCGAGCTGCTGCGCCGCGACCGCGTGGGAGCCCACGAGAGCTTCTTCGAGCTCGGCGGCCATTCGCTGCTCGCCATCCAGGCCATCTCGCGGCTGCGCGAGGCGCTCGGCGTCGAGGTGCCGCTGCGCACGCTCTTCGAGGAGCCGACGGTGGCCGGCATCGCCGCCGCCGTCGAGGCCGCCCGCCGCGCCGAGACCGGCCTGGTGGCGCCGCCGCTCGTGGCGGCGCCGCGCGACCTGCCGCTGGTGTGCTCCTTCGCGCAGCAGCGGTTGTGGTTCCTCGACAAGCTGCTGCCGGGCGATGCGGCCTACAACATCCCGGTCGCCGTCCGCTTTCAAGGCCCGCTGGACCGCCGCCTGCCGGGCCTCGCCCTGGCCGAGCTGGCGCGGCGGCACGAGTCGCTGCGCACCACCTTCGCCGCCGCGCCGGGAGGACAGCCGGTGCAGGTCGTCGCCGCGCCGCCGGCGGCCGGCGTGCCGCCCCTGGTGGACCTGAGCGGCCTGCCCGCCGCGGCGCGGGAGGCGGAGGCCCACGACCGCCTGGCCGAGGAGTCCCTGAGGCCCTTCGATCTCGCCGGCGGGCCGCTGCTCCGGCCCTACCTGTTCCAGCTCGGCGAGAGCGACCTGCTGCTCTACTTCGCCATCCACCACATCATCTGCGACGGCGTGTCGATCGCCATCCTGCTGCGCGAGCTGGTGACCCTCTGCGGCGCCTTCGCGCGCGGCGCCGGCTCGCCGCTGGCGGACCTGCCCATGCAGTATGCCGACTTCGCGGCCTGGCAGCGGGCCTGGCTGCAGGGCGAGGTGCTGGCCCGGCAGGTCGACTACTGGCGCCGGCAGCTCGCCGGCGCGCCGGCGGTCATCGAGCTGCCCACCGACCGGCCGCGCCCGGCGGTGCAGACCTCGCACGGCGCCCGCCACCAGTTCCGGCTGCCGGCGGCGCTGGCGCGCGACCTCGCGGCGCTCGGCCGCGGCGAGCGGTGCACGGCGTTCATGACCTTCCAGGGGGTCCTCAACGCCCTGCTCGGCCGCTACTCCGGGCAGGAGGACGTGCTCGTCGGCTGGCCCATCGCCGGCCGCAACCGCTCCGAGCTGGAGGGGATGGTCGGCTTCCTCGCCAACATCCTGGTGCTGCGCACCGATCTGCGCGGAGAACCGGGGTTCTGCCGGCTCCTGGCCCGCGTGCGGGAGGCCGCGCTGGGCGCCTACGCGCATCAGGACCTCCCCTTCGAGCAATTGGTGGAAGAGCTGCGCCCCGAGCGCCACCTCTCGCACAATCCGATCTTCCAGGTCTTCTTCGTCCTCCACCCGGGCGGCGGCGCCGCGCCGGCGCTGCCCGGCGTCGCCGTCGGCGTGCCGGCGATCGACAACCGCACGGCGCGCGGCGATCTCCTGGTGTCCCTCTCCGAGGCGCGGGACGGCCTCTCCGGCATGGTCGAGTACAACACCGACCTCTTCGACGCCGCCACCATCGAGCGGCTGACGGGGCACTTCCTCAGCCTCATGCACGCGGTGCTGGCGGACCCCGAGACGGCGGTGGCGGCGCTCCCCATCCTCGGCGCGGACGAGCGGCGGCAGATCGTCGAGACCTGGAACGCCACGGCGGCGCCGTATCCGGAAGCCTGCGTCCACCAGCTCTTCGAGGCGCGGGCGGCGCGCACGCCCGGAGCGGCCGCCCTCGTCTTCGACGCCGGCGGCGGGAGCCTGACCTACGGCGAGCTCAACGCGCGCGCCAACCGCCTGGCGCACCGGCTGCGCGCCGCGGGCGTCGCGCCGGGCGCGCTGGTGGGGCTCTGCCTCGAGCGCTCGCCGGAGATGGTGGTCGCCCTGCTGGCGGTGCTCAAGGCCGGCGGCGCCTACGTGCCGCTCGACCCCACCTATCCGCCGGACCGCCTCGCCTTCGTGCTGGCGGACAGCGGCGCCCGCGTGCTCCTCACCCAGGCCGAGCTGCGCTACGAGCTGCCCGCCGGCGACCTGGCGGTGATCGAGGTCGAGCCCGGGGAAGCCGCCTTTGCCGGCGAGAGCGCCGCGGACCCCGCGCCGCTCGCCGGCCCGGAGGACCTCGCCTACGTCATCTACACCTCGGGCTCCACGGGCCGCCCGAAGGGGGTCGAGGTGCGCCACGCCGGGGTCGTCAACTTCCTCACCTCCATGGCGCTGTGCCCGGGGCTGACGGCGGCGGACTCGCTGCTCGCGGTGACCACCATCTCGTTCGACATCGCGGGGCTGGAGCTCTATCTGCCGCTCGCCGCCGGCGGGCGCGTGATCCTGGCGCGCCGCGACACGGCCGGGGACGGCGCGCTGCTCGCGGCCCTCCTCGCCTCCTCCGGCGCCACGGTGATGCAGGCCACCCCGGCCACCTGGCGGCTGCTGCTCGCCGCCGGCTGGCGCGGCGCGCCGCATCTCAAGGCCCTCTGCGGCGGCGAGGCGCTGCCGCCGGACCTCGCCTCCGAGCTGCTCCCCCGCACCGCGTCGCTGTGGAACGTCTACGGCCCGACCGAGACCACCATCTGGTCCACCGTCGAGCCGGTGACGGCGGTATCGAGCGGCGCGGTGCCGATCGGCCGGCCGCTCGCCAACACTGAGCTCCACCTGCTCGACCGCCACCTGCAGCCGGTGCCGGTGGGCGTCGCCGGCGAGCTGTACATCGGCGGCGCGGGCGTGGCCCGCGGCTATCTGCGGCGGGCCGCCCTGACGGCGGAGCGGTTCGTGCCCGATCCGTTCGGCGCCGCGCCGGGCGCGCGCCTCTACCGCACCGGCGACCTCGCCCGGCACCTGCCGGACGGGCGCGTGATCTATCTCGGCCGCACCGACTTCCAGGTCAAGGTGCGCGGCTTCCGCATCGAGCCCGGCGAGATCGAGGCCGTCCTGGCGCGGCACCCGGCCGTGGCGCAGTGCGCCGTCGCGGTGCGCGAGGAATCGCCCGGCAACCCGCAGCTCGCCGCCTGGTGGGTCGCCGCCGAGGGGCGGGCCGCCAGCGTCGGCAACCTGCGGGCGGCGCTGCGCGAAGAGCTGCCCGACTACATGATCCCGGCGCTCTTCATCGCGCTGCCGGCGCTGCCGCTCACCCCCAACGGCAAGGTGGACCGCAAGGCCCTGCCGGCGCCCGACGGCGGCCGGCCGGACCTCGGCCGCGAATACGTGGTGCCGCAGGGGCCGGTGCAGGAGCAGCTCGCCGCCATCTGGGCCGAGGTGCTGCGCCGCGACCGCGTCGGCGCCGAGGACAACTTCTTCGAGCTGGGCGGGCACTCGCTGATGGCCACCCAGGTGCTCTCCCGCGTCCAGGAGGCCTTCGCCGTCGAGCTGCCCCTGCGCGCCATGTTCGATCGCCCGACGGTGGCCGGCCTCGCCGAAGAGGTCGTGCACAAGGGGCTGGCGAGGGCGGACGCCGACGCGCTGGCGAAGCTGCTGGCCGAGCTCGAAGGCGAGCCGGCCGGCAACGTCGGCTGAGCCCTGCTCGCCAATGACCGCATGGAGATGATGATGACGACGACCGATCTCGCCAGCCGCATCGCCGAGCTCCCGCCGGAGAAGCGCGCGATCCTCTTTCAGCAGCTCCAGAAGCAGCAGGAGCGGCCCGCCGAAGCGCCCGGCATCCCCCGGCAGAGCCGCGCCAGGGAGTTCTTCCCGCTCTCCTTCGCGCAGCAGCGCCTGTGGTTCCTCAACAATTTCGAGCCGGAGAGCCCGGAGTACAACATCCCGCAGGCCTTCCGCATCGACGGCGACCTCGATCCCGAGGTGATGCAGCGCGCCCTGCGCGAGGTCGTGCGGCGCCACGAGACGCTGCGCACCACCTTCCGCGAGGTCGACGGCGAGCCGCAGCAGATCCTCGCCCAGGTGGTCGACATGGAGGTGCCCTACCTCGACGCCCGCGGGCGCGCCGCGGACGCCTGGGAGGAGGCGATGCGCCTCGCCGGGGCCGACGCCCGCGAGCCGTTCGACCTCGCGCTGGGGCCGCTGATGCGGGCCCGGCTCTACCGCACCGGCGAGCGGCAATACCTGCTCTATTACAACGTCCACCACATCGCCTACGACGGCTGGTCGATGGGCATCTTCGCCCGCGAGCTGGCGGCGATCTACGACGCCTTCGCCGCTGGCGAGCCCTCGCCGCTGCCGGAGCTGCCGGTGCAGTACCTCGACTTCGCCCTCTGGCAGCGGCAGTGGCTGCAGGGCGAGGTGCTGGAGCGCCAGCTCGCCTACTGGCGGCAACAGCTCGCCTCCGTGCCGCCGCTGGAGATGCCCACCGACCGGCCGCGCCCGCCGGTGCGCACGCACGACGGCGCCGCCGTGCCGCTGGAGCTCGCCGGGCATGCCGCCGGGGAGCTCAAGGCCTTCGCCCAGCGCGAGGGCTCCACCCTGTTCATCGTCCTCACCGCCGCCTTCAAGGCACTCCTCCACCACTGGACCACCCAGGAGGACGTCAGCGTCGGCACGCTGATCGCCAACCGCCGGCGGCCGGAGATCGAAGGCCTGATCGGCTTTTTCGCCAACACCCTGGCGCTGCGCACCGATCTCGCGGGCGATCCCACCTTCCGCGAGCTGCTGCGCCGCGAGCGCGAAGTGTCGCTCGACGCCCACGCCCACCAGGACCTGCCGTTCGAGAAGCTCGTCGAGGCGCTCAACCCGCCGCGCGACTTGGCGCGCACGCCGCTGTTCCAGGCCATGCTGATCCTGCTCAACGCGCCGGGCGAGGCCCTGGAGCTGCCGGGCCTCAAGCTGCAACCGGTGGTCATCGACAGCCGCACCTCGAAGATGGAGATGACCCTCTACCTCACCGAGACGCCCGGCGGCCTCGACGGCTTCATCGAGTACAACACCGACCTCTTCGACCGCGCCACCATGGTGCGCCTGCTCGACCATTACCGCCGGGTGCTGGAGACGGTGACCGCGGATCCCGAGGTGCGGCTCTCGGAGCTGCCGCTGCTCTCCGCCGACGAGCGGCGGCAGGCGCTCGTCGGCTGGAACGCCACGGCCGCCGACGTGCCGGCCATCACCCTGCACGGATGGATCGAGGAACAGGTGCGTCGAACTCCCGCGGCGCCGGCGGTGGAATTCGAGGACGCCCGCCTGAGCTACGGCGAGCTCGACGCCCGGGCCAACCGCCTCGCCCGCCACCTGCGCCGCCTCGGCGTGGGGCCGGACGTCCTGGTGGGGCTGGCGATGGAGCGCTCGCTCGACCTGGTGGTGGGCGTGCTGGCCGTGCTCAAGGCGGGCGGCGCCTACGTGCCCATCGATCCCGAATATCCCAAGGAGCGGCTGGCGCACATGTTCGCGGACGCCAGGGTACCGGTGCTGGTCACCCAGGAAGCCCTGCTCGAGCGCCTGCCCGAGCACGGCGCCCGCGTCGTGGCCGTGGACCGCGACGCCGCGGCGATCGCCGCCGAGAGCGCCGAGCCGGTGACGGGCGGCGCCGGACCCGAAAACCTCGCCTACGTCATCTACACCTCGGGCTCCACCGGCAAGCCGAAGGGCGTGCAGATCCCGCACGCGGCCGTGGTCAACTTCCTCAACTCGATGCGCCGGAAGCCGGGGCTGACGAGCGAGGACACCCTGCTCGCCGTCACCACCCTGTCGTTCGACATCGCCGGCCTCGAGCTCTACCTGCCGCTGGTGGTGGGCGCCCGCCTGGTGCTGGCCTCGCGCGAGACCACCCAGGCCGGCGAGGCGCTGCGCGAGCTCATCGAGAACAGGGGGGTCACCGCCATGCAGGCGACCCCCGCCACCTGGCGCCTGCTGCTCGCGGCGGGCTGGCCCGGCGACCGCAGGCTGAAGATCCTCTGCGGCGGCGAGGCGCTGCCGCGCGACCTCGCCAACCAGCTCCTGGGGGCCTGCGGCTCGCTGTGGAACGTCTACGGCCCCACCGAGGCCACCATCTGGTCGACGCTCGACGAGGTCGGCGCGAGCGGCCCGATCAGCATCGGCCGCCCGCTCGACAACACCGAGATCTACCTGCTCTCCCGCCGGCTCAAGCCGGTGCCGATCGGCACGCCCGGCGAGCTGCTGATCGGCGGCGCCGGCCTCTCCCGCGGCTACCGCGGGCGGCCGGACCTCGCCGCCGAGAAGTTCATCCCCCATCCCTTCGCCGGCCTGCACGGCCAGCCCGGAGCGCGCCTCTACCGCACCGGCGACCTCGCCCGCCACCTGCCCGACGGCCGCGTCGAGTTCCTCGGCCGTCTCGACCACCAGGTCAAGGTGCGCGGCTTCCGCATCGAGTTGGGCGACATCGAGGCCGCCCTCGGCGAGCATCCCGGTGTCGGCCAGGCGGTGGTGGTGGCGCGCGAGGACACGCCCGGCAACAAGAAGCTGGCGGCCTACGTGACCACCGCCGCCGGCGCCGCGACGCCGGGCGTCACCGACCTGCGCGCCCACCTCAAGGAGAAGCTGCCGGAGTACATGATCCCGGCCCTCTTCACCTTCCTGGAGGCCCTGCCGCTGACGCCCAACGGCAAGGTGGACCGCCGGGCGCTGCCGGCGCCGGACAAGGCGGCCGCCGCCCGCGAATACGTGGCGCCCCGCGACGACAAGGAACGCTTCTTCTGCGACCTGTGGCAGGAGCTCCTCGGCCTCGAGCGGGTCGGCGTCAACGACGACTTCTTCGAGCTCGGCGGCGACTCGCTGCTGGTCATCCGCGTGGTGACCAAGGCGAACAAGGCCGCCCTGGGGATCACCACCAAGCAGGTCTTCCAGCACCGCACCGTCGCCGAGCTGGCGGCGGTGGCCGGCACCACCGAGATCCTCGCCGACCAGGGGGTGATCACCGGCGCCAAGCGCTTCACGCCGGCGGAGCTCCACTTCCTCGACCTCGGCCACGCCAACCCCGACTACCACACCATCGGCACGCTGCTGGAGCCGAAGGACTGCGACCTGCGGATCCCCCTGCTGGAGGCGGCCCTCGCGCACGCCATGCTGCACCACGACAACCTGCGGGTGCGCATGACCGGCGAGCCGGGCGCGCCGCAACTGGAGATCGATCCGCCGGGCGCGCCGGTCAACCTGCTGCGCATCGACCTCTCGCAGGTCGCCGAGGAGCAGCGGATGCGGGTCTTCTCCGCCGCCGTGCGCGACCTCGTCATCAGTTGCCGCATGGCCGAGGGCAACCTGGTGCGCACGGTGGCGGTCGACTTCGAGCCCGGCAAGGTGAGCCATGTCTTCATGACCGCCCACTTCTTCGCCGCCGACGTCGGCTCGTGGCAGATCCTGCTCGACGACGTCGACGCCGCCTACCGCCAGCTCGAGGCCGGCTTGTCCGTCGCCGTGCCGCGCAAGACCACCTCGGCGCCGCAGTGGGCGGAGCGGCTGGCCGAGCGCGCCCGGCCGGGCGGCATGCCGCAGCAGGAGCGGGACTACTGGCTCGCCCAGGCGCCCCTCGACCCGCCGCGCTTCCCCATGGACCACGACCTGGGTCCCAACGACTGGATCTCGGCGCGCCTCGAACGGGCGGAGCTGGACCTCGAGGAGAGCTCGATCCTGCTGCAGCAGGTGCCGCGCTGCCACGGCGTGCAGATCGACGCCATCCTGGTGACGGCGATCCTCTCCGCTTTCGAGAGCTGGATCGGCTCGCGCTCGCTGCCCATCCTGCTCCTCGGCCACGGCCGCGAAGCGCTGTACGACGACATGGACCTGACGCGCACCATCGGCTGGTTCAACACCATCTACCCCGTGCTCCTCGACATGGGGCCGAACCCGGACCTCGTCGAGAGCGCCCGCGAGCTCAACCGCCAGCTCCGCCGCGTGCCCCATGGCGGCACCGGCTTCGGCATCCTGCGCTACCTGAGCCAGGATCCCGACATCGCCGGCCACCTGGCGAAGGCGCTGGAGCCGCAGGTGTTCTTCAACTATTTCGGCCCCGACAACTCCAAGGAGCTCGGGCGCTTCAAGAAGATCCAGAACTTCGGCGGCTATCACCAGGACCGCAGCACCAAGCGCATGTGCCCGATCACCATCACCGGCAACATCATCGAGGACAAGGTCCTCTTCAAGTGGGAGTACAACCTGAACCTCCACAAGCCGGAGACGATCCAGCCGCTGGCCCGGCGGTGCGGCGAGGTCCTGCGCTGGTTCGTCGACGACTACCGGAGACGCCAGAAGGCGGCGGCGTGACGACCCACCGCGAAACCCTTTCTCTTGGAGATCTGATGAGACGAAGAACTTTCACCGTCCAGGCCGGGCTGCTCGCCGGCGTCCTCTGCGCCCTGGCGCTGCCCGCCGGCGCGCAGGAGCCCGCGCCCGAGAGCGCCATCCGCCGTTTCGAAGTCACCGCCGCCACCGGGCCGATCAAGATCGACGGCGTGCTCGACGAGCCCGCCTGGGCCGCGGCCACCGTCATCGATCTGCCCTACGAATGGTTTCCCGGCGACAACGTCAAGCCGCAGGCCGCGACCGAGGGGCTGATCACCTTCGACGGCGAGAACCTCTACGTCGCCTTCAAGGCCCACGACCCCCAGCCGTCGGCGATCCGCGCCCGGCTGATGGACCGCGACGCCATCAACACCTTCATCCAGGACGACGCCGTCGGCTTCAACATCGACACCTTCAACGACGAACGGCGCGCCTTCCAGTTCCGCGTCAATCCCCTGGGCGTGCAGGTGGACGGCGTGTTCAGCGAGATCGACTCCAAGGAGGACTTCGCCTGGGACGCCATCTGGGCCAGCCAGGGGCGCTTCACCGAGGACGGCTACGTGGTGGAGATCGCGATCCCCTTCCGGCAGATCCGCTTCCCGCGCACGACCGGACCCCAGACCTGGGGCATCGAATTCTTCCGTAGCTATCCGCGCAACGTCCGCTACCGGATGTCCTCCCGCTTCACCGACCGGGCCAAGGACTGCGTCCTCTGCCAGGAGAACAAGATCTCGGGCTTCCAGGGCATCGCGCCCGGCCGCAACCTGGAGGTCACACCGACGGTGACCACGCACCGCACCGACAGCCTCGACTCCTTCCCCGACGGCCGCCTGGAGCGCGGCGACGAGGAGTACGACCCCGGCATCACCGCGCGCTGGGGAATCACCCCCAACATGACGCTCCATGCCACCGTCAACCCCGACTTCTCGCAGGTCGAGGCGGACGCGGCCCAGCTCGACATCAACACCCGCTTCGCTCTCTTCTTTCCCGAGAAGCGGCCGTTCTTCCTGGAGGGCGCCGATCTCTTCCTGATGCCGCTGCAGGCGGTCTTCACCCGCACCGTGGCGGAGCCGCGCTGGGGCGCCAAGCTCAACGGCAAGGAGGGCGGCCATTCCTTCGGCCTGTTCGTCGCCCAGGACCGCATCAACAACCTGATCATCCCCTCCAACCAGGCTTCGAGCTTCGCCTTCCTCGACCAGGACGTCGACGCCGGCGTGCTGCGCTACCGGCGCGACATCGGCGAGCGCTCCTCCCTCGGCGTCCTCTACACCGGCCGCGAGTCCGACGACTACCACAATCGCGTCGGCGGCCTGGACGGCTTCCTCCGCTTCACGCCCTCGGACACCGTGCGGGTGCAGTACCTGCGCTCCGACACCCTCTATCCCGAAGACGTGGCGGTCGCCTTCGACCAGAGCCTCGATGCCTTCGGCGGCTACGGCCTGCAGGCGCAGTACGACCACTTCGCCAAGCTGTGGAAGGGCTTCGTCCGCTACCAGGACCTCGATCCCGGCTTCCGCGCCGACAGCGGCTTCATCCCGCGCGTCGACGTGCGCACCGGCGAGGCGCAGTACGAGCGGATCTTCTACGGCACCAAGGAGTCCTGGTACGCCCAGGCGAGCCTCGGGCTGCGCGGCCTGCGTACCGAGGACCACGGCGGCCTGCTGACCGATCAGAACCTCGAGCTGTTCGGCACCCTGAACGGCCCGCGCCAGTCGATCCTGCAGGTGAACCTCTTCCACAACAAGGAATTCTTCGACGGCATCACCTTCGATCTCGACCAGCAGCGCCTGTTCTTGCAGTTCAATCCCACCGGCAGGCTGCGGGTGGCCTTCGCCAGCGTCACCGGCGACGAGATCGACTTCGCCAACACGCGGCCCGGCGACACCCTGCAGCTCGAAGGCTTCCTGCAGATGCGCGTCGGCCGCAGCCTCGACCTGCAGTTCGACTATCTGGCGCAGCAGCTCGACGTCGACGGCGGCCAGCTCTTCGACGCCCGCCTCGCGCAAACCAGGTTCGTCTACCAGTTCAACGTGCGCACCTTCGTGCGCGCCATCCTGCAGTACCAGGACCTCAGCCGCAACACCGACCTCTACCTGCGGCCCGTCCGTCCCGAGGAGGAGGAATTCTTCGGCCAGTTCCTCTTCTCCTACAAGCTGAACCCGCAGACCGTGCTCTTCCTGGGCTATACCGACGGCCGCTTCGGCGTCCAGGGCGTCGATCTCACGCAGACGGACCGCACCTTCTTCCTCAAGGTCGGTTACGCCCTGCTGTTCTAGAGGATTTCGCGGGATGCCGACGGAGATCGTCGCCGAAGAGGCTCACCTGCTGCGCTGGCGCTCGTTGTGGAGCGAGGTCTACGGCCGCAGCGAGCCGCCGCGGGACCCTTCGCTCCACCTCGCCGGCTGGATCAGCAGCTACACCGGCACGCCCATCCGCGAGCCGGAGATGCGGGAGTGGGTGGAGCGCACCGTCGAGCGCCTGCTGGCGCCGCCGCCGCGCCGCCTGCTGGAGATCGGCTGCGGCACCGGCATGCTCCTGCTGCGCACCGCCCGCCACTGCGCCGAGGCCGTGGCCACCGACTTCTCGGCGGAGGCCCTCGCCTTCGTGCGCGGCCGGCTGGACGCCGAAGGGCTCCCCCACGTCACCCTGCTGCAGCGGCCGGCCGACGACTTTACGGGGCTGGACGAGCCGCGCTTCGACCTCGTCGTCCTCAACTCGGTCGTCCAGTACTTCCCCGGCCTCGACTACCTCCGGCGCGTGCTGGCGGGAGCCGTCGCCGCGGCGGCGCCCGGCGGCCGCGTCTTCCTCGGCGACCTGCGCAGCCTGCCGCTGTTGGAGGCCTTCCACGCCTCGGTGCAACTGCAGCAGGCCGACGAGGCGGCGCCGCTCGACGAGCTGCGCGAGCGCATCGCCACCGCGGCGCGGCAGGAGCAGGAGCTGCTCGTCGATCCGGCCCTCTTCGCCACCCTGCACGAGACGCTGCCGGGCATCGCGCATGCCGAGATCCAGCTCAAGCGCGGCCGCGCCCGCAACGAGCTGACCCGCTTCCGCTACGACGCCACCCTGCACCTGGGAAGCGGCGGCGCCGCGCGGCGCGAGCCCGAGCTCTGGCTGGACTGGGGAGACCCGGAGGCCACCCCCGCCGGGCTGCGCCGGCGCCTGGCCGG
>JBKPTH010000006.1:0-9304 GCA_046765915.1 Acidobacteriota bacterium
CGGCGTGGGAGCGGGCTCCGCCGCCGGTGCCGGAGGCGCGGCGGCCGGCGGCGCGGTGCCGCGCCGCTTGGGCTTGCTCTCCAGCAGCCCGCGGAGCATCTGCTCGATGTCCAGGCTCCGCGTGCGCTTGCGCCGCGGCGTGGGCGCGGGAGGAGCCGGTTCCGGAGCGGGCTCGGGCACCGCCGGCGGCGCGGCCTTGGGAGGAGCTTGAGGAGGAGCCGCCGGCCTGGCCGCGGGCGGCTGCACCCCGACGGCGTGGGGACCCACGACGCGGCCGCCCTCGAAGCGATAGCCGGCGGCGAGGAGCTGCTTGCGCGTCCGCGGCCAGATCTGCGCGTCGTCGCGGATCTCTCCGGCGATGCGGCCCATGGCCTCGGCGAGCTGCACGACGCGCTCGTGGCGGCCTTTGGCGAGATGGATCTGGACCATCACGCTGTAGGCGTCGAGGTTGCGCGGCCGCAGGCGCAGGGCCTCGCGCAGGCGCTCCAGGGCCTTCTCCTCCAGCCCGTACTTGGCGAGCACCTCGGCCTCGCTGACCAGATCCTCTTCGCGCTCGGCCGGTTTCGGCTGCAGCTCCGCCGCCGTGCGCTCCAGCATGTCGGCGTCGATCTCGCGCGGCGCCGGCGCGGGCTCCGGTTCCAGCGTCCAGGCGGCGGAATCGAGCTGCGGCAGCTCCGGCAGCTCGACGGACTCGAACATGGAGAGGCTCACCGTGGCCGCCGGCTCCGGCTCGAGCTCCACCTCCGGCAGGACTTCCGGCTCCGCCTGGACCTCCGGCTCCAGCACCGCCTCCAGCTCCGGCGGCGCAGCAGGCGGCGGCTGGGCGAGCGTCTCGGATCCCTCTTCGGTCCATGCGGAGCCGAGCCGGCCCGCCATGTCCGGCGGCGGCTTGACGAGGCTCGGCGGCTCGGCCTCGTCGTCCATGTCGAGCACGAAGACTTCATCGAGATTGAGCTCGAACTCCTCGGCCTCCGGCGGCGGGGCGGCGGGCGTGGCGGGGCTGACCGCCGCGGCCTCCGCCGCCGCGGCGGCGAGATCGACGGCGTACGTATCCTCGTCGGCGAACTCCCCGGTGAAGGCATACGGCGGCCCGTCGGCGGCGGGTGCGGCGGGCTCGGGCGCCGCCGCGACGGCCGGAGGAGGAGCCGGCTCGGGCTCGGCCTCCACCTCGGGCTCCTCCACCTGGGCGAGACGGGCGAGGCGTGCGGCCTGCGGATTGCGCTCGGCGGCGAGGCTGAGGAAGCGCGCCGCGGCGGCGACGTTGCCCGCCTCCTTGAGCTTGATCACCGCGTCGTTGATGAAACCGAGATCGCTGCTGTCGACGTCCAGCGCCCGCTCGTAGACCTGGGCCGCGTCCTGCGAGCGGCCGTGCGTGATCATCATCTCGGCGATGACGCGGTACTCGCCGATCGCCTTCTCGACGAGGTGCTGCTGCTGGTAGATCTCGGCCAGCTTGACGTGATAGGTGGGATTGCTCGGCTCGACCTCCGCCATCTTCTGGTAGATGGCGATGGCCGAGGGCGCGTTGTCGTGCTTCTGGTAATAGTCCGCCAGCACCTGGTACTGCGTGCGCGCCTCGTTGGTCAGGCCCTGCTTGTGATAGAGCTCGGCGAGCTTTTCGTAGACCTCCAGCCGCGTCGGGTCGAGCTTGATGATCTTCTTGTAGATGGCGATGGCTTTGACGAAAAAGCCTTCCGCCGTGTACTGCTCGGCGATCTGAGTGAAGAAGTCGACCGCTTCGTCGATGCGCTGGATGCGGGCGTAGAGATCGCCGATGCGGTTGAGCGTGTTGATGTCGTTCGGATTGTCGTTGAGCAGCTTGCGGTACTCGCGGATCGCCGGCTCGATCTTGCCGCGCGAGACGTACTTCTCGGCGGTCTGCACGACCTGCTCGCGCTGCAGGGCCATCAGCAGCGCGCCTCGGTACGCGGCAGCACGTGCCGGAAGGTGAGCCGGTGCACGGGGCTCGGCCCGTAGGCGGAGAGCGCCTCCAGGTGCTCCGGCACGGAGTAGCCCTTGTGCGCGGCGAAGCCGTACTGGGGATATTCGCGGTCGAGGTCGACCATCATGCGGTCACGCTCCACCTTGGCGAGGATCGAGGCGCAGGCCACGGCGTAGCTCAGGCAGTCACCGCGGATGACGGGGACGCAGGGAAACCCGAAGCCGGAGAGCCGCACGGCATCGACGACCGCGCAGTCCGGCGCCGGACGCAGCCGCGACAGGGCATCGCACATGGCCTGGCGGGAAGCTTCGAGGATGTTGACGCAGTCGATGACGTCCGGCGGCACCGCGGCCACGGCGGCGGCGACGGAGCAGGCGCGGATCGCCGCGGCGGCGCGCTCGCGCTCCTGCGGCGTGAGGCACTTGCTGTCGTCCACGCCGGGGATCAGGCAGCGGGCATCCACGATGACGGCGGCGGCGACCACGGGTCCGGCGAGCGAGCCGCGCCCCACCTCGTCGACGCCGGCGATGAGACCGTAGCCCCAGCGCGCAAGCCGGCCTTCCAGCCCGCGCAGCAGGTGGAGTCGGTAGGCCTCGACGAACAGCTCGATCATCGCCCGGGCCGGCTCGGCCACCGCCCTGGTCACCCGCGACTCCTTTCCGCGCGACCTCCGAAGGAGCTGCAGGAGCCTTCTCCTACGTCGACTGCCCCTGGTCTTCCCGGCGCTCTTCGATGCGAGCCGCCTTGCCGCGCAGATTCCGCAGATAGTAGAGCTTCGCGCGGCGCACCCGGCCCCGGCGCACGACCTCGATCTTGTCGACATTGGGGGAGCACAGGGGGAAGATCCGCTCGACGCCGATACCGCCGGAGATCTTGCGCACCGTGAAGGTCTCCCGGGTGCCGCCGCCGCGGCGGGCGATCACCACGCCCTGGAAGACCTGGATCCGCTGCTTGTCGCCCTCGACCACGCGCACGTGGACGCGGACAGTGTCCCCGGGCTTGAAATCGGGCTGCCCCTGCCGCACGTAGACACTTTCGACCATATCCAACTGATTCATGACTCACCTCGCAAACCCGACGGATCGCCCAGTGGGGACGGTCCCGTCATTATTCTCATTTCAGCATGGCCGCGCAAGCAGGCCGGCCTGGGCTCCTGTTCAGTCGGCCTCGGACTCCGAGACGGTATGCCCTTCGAGACCTCACCCCCTGGCCCCCTCTCCACGAAGTGGAGAGGGGGAAAACAGGAGATCCCTCGAAATCGTTCCCCCCTCTCCAGCTTGCTGGAGAGGGGGCCAGGGGGTGAGGTCTCGAAGGGCACGCCCCTCCATACTCCACGAACTCCCTGAACCACCTCACTCCTCCCCCTTCAACCTCTCCAACTCCCGCCGCTGTTTCGCCGTCAACCCCGCCTGCTCCAGCAAATCCGGCCGCTTCTCCAGGGTCGCCTTGAGCGCCTCGCGGTCCCGCCAGCGGCGGATCTTCGCATGGTCGCCCGAGATCAGCACCTCCGGCACCGCCAACCCTTCCACCACCGGCGGCCGCGTGTAGTGCGGATGGTCGAGCAGGCCGCCGCGGAAGCTGTCGTTCGCGACCGAATCCGCGAGCCCGACCACCCCCGGCACCTGGCGGGAGAGCGCCTCGATCAGCACCATGGCCGGCAGCTCGCCGCCCGAGAGCACGTAGTCGCCGATCGAGATCTCCTCGTCGACGACGGTCAGCCGCACCCGCTCGTCGATCCCCTCGTAGCGCCCGCACAGCAGGACCAGATCACTCCGCTCCGCCAGCTCCCGCACCTTGGCGTCGTCGAGCCGGCGGCCCTGCGGCGAGAGCAGCACCCGCCAGGAGCCCGGCCCGGCGACCCCGCGCACGGCGCGGATCCAGGGCGGCGCCGTCATCACCATGCCGCCGCCGCCGCCGTACGGCTCGTCGTCCACGCTGCGGTGGCGGTCCTCGGTGAACTCCCGCAGGTCGTGGACCCGCACATCCAGGAGCCCCTTCTCGATCGCCTTCCCCACCAGGCTGGTCGCCAGGAACGGCGCGAACAGCTCGGGGAAGATCGTCAGGACCTGGACGCGCATGCCTCCAGCAGCCCCGGAGGAAGCGCCAGATCGATGCGGCCCGCCGCGACGTCGACCCCGCGCAGGAACTCGTTGACGAACGGCACCGGCACCCGCCCACCCTCTCCCTCGACGATCAGCAGCACCCCGCCGCCGTCCTCCACCACCTCGACCACCCGGCCCAGCTCCCCGCCACCGTCGCGGCAGAGGCAGCCGAGCAGCTCGTACTGATAGTACGTGCCGGGCGGCGCCGCGGGCACCTCGGCGCGCGGGACTTCGAGATCCAGCCCGCGCAGCTCCTCGGCGCCTTCCCGGTCTTCGGCTCCCTCGAAACAGACCACCGCTCCGCTCTTGTGACGGCGGCTGGCCGCGACCACCAGTTCAACCGGCGGCTCGCCCGCGCGGACGCCCGTCAGGCGGCTCCCCTTCTTGAAACGGCCGGGTACGTCGGAGAGCACCTCGACGACCACTTCGCCGCGCACGCCGTGCGGGCGCAGCACGCGGCCCACCGCCACGGTTTCCGGGAGATCGTCCCGCCGCGGGGGAGCTTCGCTTGGGGCTTCAGTCTTCGAGGATTTCGAGCTCATAGCGCACACTCCGCCGGTCCTCTCGGGTCTCCAGCAGCGTGCGCATCGCCCGGGCCGTGCGGCCCTGGCGTCCGATCACCTTGCCGAGGTCGTCGGGGGCGACTTTCAGCTCCAGCACGCCGCCCCCGCGCCGGCTCGGGACCTCCTGGACCTCGACCTCGTCGGGCTTGTCCACCAGCAGGCGGGCCAGCTCCTTGAGATCGTCGGCGAGCTCGGGTGAATCAGGCACTCTTCTTCGTCCGGGCCAGCAGCTTCTTGACCGTGGGCGACAGCCTGGCGCCGCGGCCGATCCAATAGTCGGCGCGGGCGGCGTCGATCGTCACCTGCGCCGGGTTCTTCGTCGGGTCGTAATGACCGATCTCCTCCACCGCGGCGGCCGTCGGGGTGTTGCGCGAGTCCGACACCACCACGCGGTAGAAGGGGTTGTTCCGGGCGCCCATGCGGCGCAGCCGAATCATCAGCATCAGGAAACCTCCAAGTTCTCGATTACGGTCGCGCCGGGCAGACCTCCGCCCTGGGCGCAAAGGCGGGTGATTGTAGCAGGGAACGGGCGGATCGCCAAACTCTTGGGATCAGTAAGCCCGCCCGGGCCTATGAGTGCTCGGCTCTCCCGCCCGCCGAAGGTCCGCATGCCGCGGTTCCTCGCGCCCTTGCCGCTTGTGAGGCTTGCAGAGGAGACACCCAGCGCGCGTGGATTTCGGGCCTTTCCGCTTGTGCTTCAAGGGCTTGGGCATGGCAGGCGCTATACTACCAAGTATGACGCCGACTGCCGACTTGCTCGACCGGATCACGATCAACCCGAATCAATGCGGCGGCCGGCCGTGCATCCGGGGGATGCGGATCAGGGTGTCCGATGTTCTCGCGCTCCTGGCGGCAGATCGGAGTCAAGAGGAGATCCTCGAAACTTATCCCTACTTGGAGGCGGACGACATCACCGCTTGCATCCTGCACGCGATACGCGCAGATGTCGCCGACCCGGACCGCAGCCAGATTATCCAGCGCCTCGGCTGGACTCCGAAACAGCGGCTTGACTACTTGGTGGACATGGTCGCGTTCCAAGAGCGCGCCCACCGTGCGCGGCGGATAAGCTGAGTCCCCTCTCGTGCCCCGCTTCCAGCCTGAGGAAATCCTACGCATCCTAGAGCAGCGCGGAGTGGTGTACGTGGTCATTGGCGGAGTTGCTGCCACGCTCCACGGCTCCAACCTTAGTACGGGTGATCTGGATATCTGTCCGGCCCGCGATCCCGAGAACCTCTCGCGACTCGCCTCAGCGCTCCAGGAGATGGATTCCAGGATCCGCGCCCCAGGCGAATCGGCCGGCCTTCCCTTCTCCTGCGACGCAGGGTTACTGGCTCGTATGGACCTGCTCAACCTGGTAACTCGCTTCGGTGATTTCGACCTCTCTTTCGTCCCCGCCGGCACGACCGGCTATTCTGATCTCGCGCAGCGGGCGGTCAGGGTCAATATCGAGCCGGTTTTTGTGCCTGTAGCCTCGCTGGAAGACGTGATTCGATCCAAGCGAGCGGCTGGGCGGCCCAAAGACCTTCAGGCACTGCCAACTCTGGAGACCCTGCTGGAGGAAATCCGCAAGCGCGACGGATCTTGACTCGCCGGACTCTCTCCTGAGCCGCTTCGAAGAGCGGGACGAGCCGCCGACGGCGGGCGAGGCCGACGCGCCGGTCCCTGGTTTGTCGAGCCGATCCCGGGGCTCGGATTCGGCCTGTTCCGGGCAAGGAGCCCGATCCGCTCGGCTATGGAGTGGTGCTCGACGACGGCAAGCTGTTCGACGCCATGAACGTCGCCGTGGCTCTGGTGCGGTCGCCGTGGTCGCTGGCGTACCTGCTGGAGGCGGCGGGCCCGCTGGCTCTCGTACGGTGCAGCGCGATCCTCGCACGACAGGTTTCCGAAGCCGCGTAGGCCCGCGGAGCGGCCGCCTGTTGCAACGGAGCCGTCGTACGACACAGCGGGCTGCCTGTACGATGCAGCGGGCTGCCTGCACCGTGCAGCGGAGCCCTTGTACAGTACAGCCGGCCCGCTGCATCACACAGGCTACCGGATGCACTGTACAGCCGGCCCGCTGCACCGTGCAGGCTGCCCGCTGCATCGTACAAGCTGCCCGCTGTGCCGTACGGGCTGCCGGCTGCACTGTACAGCGGGGCCGCTGCATAGCGCTCCGCCGACAGTGCATCGTACATCGCGGCCGGCGAGTTACATCCGCGCCGCCGGGCCGGCCATGCCCATGGCGCGGCGCAGCCACTTGCCCTGCACGCCCTTCATCATCTTGCGCATCTGGGCGTACTGCTTGAGCAGGCGGTTGATCTCGGTGACCGAGGTGCCGGAGCCGCTGGCGATGCGCTTCTTGCGGCTGCCGTTGAGGACGTCCGGCCGCCGGCGCTCGAGCGGCGTCATCGAGTCGATGATGGCCTCGACGCGCCGCAGGCCGCTCTCGTCGACGCTGGAGGCATCGAGCCCGCGCAGCGGCCCGGCCTTGGGCAGCATCTCCAGGATGGAGGCGAGCGGCCCCATGCGGCGGAGCTGCCGGAGCTGGTCGCGCAGGTCCTCCAGCGTGAACTGCTGGCTCACCATGCGCTTCGCCAGGCGCTCGGTCTCGGCGGCGTCGAGCCCCTTCTCGGCCTTCTCGATGAGGGAGAGGACGTCGCCCATGCCGATCATCCGCGAGGCCATGCGCTCGGGATGGAAGAGCTCGAGGTCGTCCAGCTTCTCGCCGACGCCGACGTAGCGGATCGGCACGCGGGCGACGGTGCGGATGGAGAGCGCCGCGCCGCCGCGGGAGTCGCCGTCCAGCTTGGTGAGGATGGCGCCGGTGAGCGGCAGCACCTGCGAGAACTGCTCGGCGCTCTTGACCGCGTCCTGGCCGGTCATCGAATCGGCCACGAAGAGCACCTCGTGCGGCTCGATGCGGCCGGCGAGCTGGCGGATCTCCTCCATCAGCGCCGCGTCGATATGGAGGCGGCCGGCGGTGTCCATGAGAAGCACGTCGTGGCCGCGCTGGCGGGCGACGGCGAGCGCCCGCGCGCCGAGGTCGACCACCTTCTCGCCCGGCTCGGGCTCGAGCACGGGCACCTCGACGGCCGCGCCCACCTGCTTCAACTGCTCGACGGCGGCGGCGCGCTGCAGGTCGCCCGCCACCAGCAGCGGATGGCGGCCGCGCTTCTTCAGCCGCTTGGCGAGCTTGCCGGCGGTGGTCGTCTTGCCGGAGCCCTGGAGGCCGCAGAGCAGGATGACCGCCGGCCGGCCGTCGAGGCGCAGCTCGCTGCCCTCCTCGCCGAGCAGCGAGGCGAGCTCGTCGCGCACGATCTTCACCACCTGCTGCGCCGGCGTGAGGCTTTCGAGGACCTCCTGGCCGAGAGCGCGCTCGCGCACCCGTTCGATGAAGGGCTTGACGACGCGGAAGTGCACGTCGGCTTCGAGCAGCGCCATGCGGATCTGGCGCAGCGCCGCGTCGAGCGCCTCGGGGCTGACCCGTCCCTCGCCCTTGAGGTTGCGGAAGACTTCCTGGAGCTTGTCTTGTAGACCGTCGAACATGAAAAACCCTCGCCGTTCGGGGAACCGGATCGTAGCATGGGGAATTTCCGCACCGCCTTGCCACGGCGGCCTTCGGGGGGCTAACCTACTGACGAACCAAGAGATCAGCGATCTTGGAAGAGGAGACGGGTTGGCAGAAGCGCCCATCGACGGCGAGCTCGCCGACGACATCCTGGAGGCGGAGACGCTGGACGGCCCGCCGAGCTCCTCCCGCGGCCTGACCGGTTCGACCCTCTCCCATTACCGGATCGGCGACCGGCTCGGCGCCGGAGGCATGGGCGAGGTCTACCTGGCGGAGGACCAGACGCTCGGACGCCAGGTGGCCCTCAAGGTGCTGCGGCTGGAGCCCGACGGCGCCGGCGAGCGCCTGGAGCGTTTCCGCCGGGAGGCGCGCGCGGTGGCCGCGCTCAACCATCCCAACATCGTCACCATCCATTCCGTCGAGGAAGACCAGGGCGTCCACTTCCTCACCATGGAGCTGGTCGAGGGCGAGACCCTGCGCGCCAGGATCGTCCCCGGCGGCCTGGAGGTGGGCGAGATCCTGCGCCTCGCCGTGCCGCTCGCCGACGCCGTCGCCACCGCGCATGACCGGGGGATCATCCACCGCGACCTCAAGCCGGCCAACGTCATGATCTCCGGCGACGGCCGGGTGAAGGTCCTCGACTTCGGCATCGCCAAGCTCTCGGCGGAGGATGGTGAAGCCGCGCCCGCCGGCCTCACCCGGGACGGTCGGGTGCTGGGCACGGTGGCCTACATGGCTCCCGAGCAGTTGCTGGGAAGACCGGCGGACCACCGGTCGGACGTCTTCGCGCTGGGCATCGTGCTCTTCGAGCTGGCCACCGGCGAGCACCCCTTCGCCGCCGCCTCCGCGGGCGAGGTCATCTCGAAGACCCTCCGCGACCCGCCCGCGCCGATGAAGCGCGACCTGCCGCCGCCGCTGCTCCGCATCATCGGCCGCTGCCTGGAGAAGGAACCCGAGCAGCGCTATCAGAATGCCCGCGATCTCGGCGACGACCTGCGCGGTCTCCAGCAATCGGCGATCCTCGGCCGCCGCTCCACGGACCTTCGCCAGCCCTCCCGGCGGTGGCAGCCCGGCCGCCGGCTCGGCATCGCCGCCGCCGCCGTGCTGCTGGCCGCCGCCGCCGGCGCCTCCCTGTTGTGGCTGCGCCACC
>JBKPTH010000007.1:0-126724 GCA_046765915.1 Acidobacteriota bacterium
TGACCTCCATTGCCGGCTCTGCCGGAGGTCAAGACTGCGCCGCAATCCAGTTTCCGATCACCCAACCCCCGCAAGACGGCCGTAAAGCCGTCATTCAGGAGAAACCCGGACGTAGAAATGACTTTCATGAATAATCCAGGCTAGCGCTACGGTGCTGGTCAACCAGTCAACCGCCGGTGCCCAGCTCTCGCCCGCGGTGGCCTATGGGATCGGCTCCCCGGACATCTTCGCCGTCGTGTGGCAGAGCCAGGGAACCGACCTGGGCGGCTCCGGCATCTACCGGCGGACCCTGAGCACCACCGGCGCGCCGCAGACCGCCGAACAACTCGTCAACGTGACAACTGCGGGCTCGCAGCAGAACCCACGCATCGCCGGCGATGGCTCCGGCAACTTCGTCGTCGTCTGGGCCTCGCAACCTCTTGGAGCTACGCCCGTGGTCCTGGTGAGGCGATTCCGCTCTTCGGCAATCCCGATCACCAGCGAAACCCTGGTGGCGAGCGCCAGTCTCCTCGCCGGTCCTGCCGTCGGCAGTGCTCCGTCGGGAGACTTCTTGACGGCGTGGCCGCGAGCCGGGACCGACACCGATCTCGACGTGGACCGCCGGGCCTTCGACCCTCGAAGCACGGGCTTCGACACCGTTCCTCTGGCGAGCTCGGCCGCCGGGCGGCAGTCGAATGTAGCCGTGGCCGGGGGCGGAGCCGACCGCATTGTCGCCGTCTGGCAGTCGGAAACGCCGGGACAGAACGGGCAGATCCTTGCCCGCCGCTTCGTCGCCTCCGGCCAAGACTTCTACACCTTGACGCCTTGCCGCATGTTGGACACTCGGAATCCTGACGGCCCTTATGGCGGACCCGCTCTGGCTGCGGGAGTCCCGCGCACCTTCACGCTGGCAGGGGTCGTCTGCGGCGTACCCGCAACCGCTCGGGCACTCTCGCTGAATGTCACCGTCGTCCCAAACACCGGCGGGGGCTTCGTGATTCTCTACCCCGGTGACATGCCGGCTCCCTCGACGAGCACGATCAATTTTGCCGCCAGCCAAGTGAGAGCGAATAACGCTGTGCTCCTCCTCTCGCGAGACGGCATGGGTACGCTCCGCGCCTTCGCCGGCCTCAGTGGTGGCTCCTCGGTGCATCTCATCATCGACGTGAACGGATATTTCGAATAGCGGCGGAGGAGCGATGCGGATTCAGCGTCCAGTAATGACATGCGTCCGAGGCACTGTTTTGGGCCTTCTGTTCACTCTCGCGCAGGCTTCACAAGCACAGACCTCCTGCACGCTCTGTCCCGGCACACCGTTGACCGTAGGCGTCTGTCCTCTGCCCGATGTCAAATGTAAATATGTTCGGAACGCCCAGGGTCAGATCGTCGCCGATCCTGCCAACCCGGCCTGGTGCCACGGTCCGGGGAGCGGGTGCAATGGGCTGCCGAACTGCATCAATCCGATACCAGCGACTACGGGCCTCGAAGTCATCGCCACCGGCGGCGGGACGTATACCGTCCGCCGCAAGGTGGACGTGAAGGCCGAGTACAACTGGTGGGCAGGCCAGGAATGCCATCCGATTGACGGCTGCCCGATCTCGAATCCCTGGCAGAACACCAACGGCCGGCTCAACGTCACCTGGACGACGGCCGCGGGTGGCAGCCCGAGCCTTTGCCAGTACTTCGCTTCCGACGAGGTAGAGACCTTCATCCAACAAACGGGCCTTACGTGCGCCGGGGCGCCGTATACGTTCGGACCTTACAAAGTCGAGACCGCCGTCTGCGGGGGTTGCCCGATCTTCCATCCCTGTTACCCCAATTGCGCAGCGTGCGGATGGTGCGGACGGACGATTACGACGAATGTTGATTTCATCGTGACTCCCGCCAATCTCGGTTGCCCGGTGCCGCCGCCCGACGATTGCGACTCTTGTCAAGGCTGCGTCGCGAACGCTGGCGGCGGCTCCGCGGGGTGTTCGACCGCGGCGCGCGGTGGCGGACCTGCGTGCAGTCCGGAGCAGTCTGGCCCGGGCGCACACCTACGGTACCGCGCCGGAGGCGCCGGCGGCCCGGGCTTTCCCGGCAGTGCCGGCTGGACTCCGGCGTTGGGCCTCTACTGGTCGCATGAATATGCGCAGCGGATCGTTCCCGATCCCAACTTTAACCACGTCTGGCTGATCACCGAGCGCGCGAGCTTCCGCGAGTTCAGCAATCTCGCCGCGGGAGCGGGCCTGCGCCTCTACCAGACCAACGCGCCGAGCGACGAGTACCGGAAGCTCTACTACGATTCGGCGGCCGGCAAATGGCAGCTCGACTACCTCGACGGCCGCAAGGACTTCTTCGGCGTCACCGGCCTCTGGGAAAAGACCGTCCGCTCCCAGAACCCGGGGCATCCGACGCTTGCAACTTACAACGCCAGCAATCAACTGGAGACCGTCTCTTTTCCGGATGGAAGAAGCGAGACCTTCACCTACAATGCAGGCAAGCTGGCTTCTATCAGTGAGAACCCCGTGGCCGGCTCGGGAGACTCTCCGCGCACCTGGATCTATCTTTGGAGCGGGGATGAGCTCACCTATATTGCCCGGCCCGACGGGACGACATGGGAATTCACCTACGATCCGGCGAAAAACGGCGGGCGGCCTGGATACCTCACGCAGATCCGGCTGATCGGCACCGGTGGCGTGATGGGACGCCTCGCAGCGGAATTCGAGTACGACGGCTTCGGCAATGTGATCAAGGCATGGACAGGAGATCCCTTTTACACTGGGACGAACGCCGTCAGTCGGCAGGAATTCACATATACGAACCCACCTTTCCCGACACGCACGGAAGTCAAGGAGTGGATCAACGCCTCGCAGAGCCAGACGACCACCTACGAGTTCGACCGGGACCCGCGGTCCATCAAGGCGCGAGTCAATAAAATCAGCGGCGATTGTCCGGTCTGCGGCACCGGTCCGAACTCTCAGTTCACCTATGCTGACGCCGCCAATCCTCTGCTCCCCACCCAGATCATCGACGGTCGCAGCCTCAGGACTCAATATGGCTACAACGCCAACGGACGGATGACCTCGAAGACCGAAGCGGTAGGGACCACGCTGCAGCGCTTGACGATGTGGCAATACACCAACCCCAGCTTCCCCGCCTTGCCTACTCAGATCGAGATGGCCTCCACCTCCGGAGGCTCGGCGCAACGAGTGACCGTGCTCTCGTACGATGGCTCGGGAAATCTGGAGACGCGCACGATCCAGGGTGCCGAGTCTGGAAGCAGCTTTAGTTATGCCACCATCAGCACCTTCAACGGCTCGGGTCAGCCTCTCACTGTCGATCCTCCCGGTTACGGGACCGCCGACCAGACGTCGTATACCTATGACCCCGACCGAGGCGATCTGCTTCCCTTGACCCGCACTGATCCTCTCGTGGGCGCCACCACCTTCGGTTATGACGGCTTCAACCGTCGCACCTCGGTCAAAGACCCGAACGAGGTCCAGAGTCTCACCGGGTACGACAACCTGAACCGGGTGACGGCGGTGACGCAGAAGGGAGCGGTGCAGACGGAGGATCTCCAGACCACGTACCAATACGACCTCTTTGGAGATCTCTTCCGCGCGATCCTCCCACGAGGCAATTTGATCGAGTACGGCTACGACTCCGCTGGTCGTCTCATCTCCGTCGAGCGCAGGCCCGACGCGGACACCCGTGGCGAGCGCATCTCCTATACTCTGGATGTCTTCGGCCACCGCACGAAGGAGGAGCTACAACACTGGAACGGTTCCGCCTGGATAACTGATACCTTCACCGATTTCGTCTACAGCTCCCGGTGCCATCTCGACAAGGCGGTCAACGCCGACAACACGGTTACCGAATATTCCTACGACTGCGACGGTAACCTGGAGAAGGTGTGGGACGCCAACCACCCGAGAGCAACAACCCAGCCGACTCAGGTCTATGAGTACGACGAGCTGAACCGCTTGAAAACGGTCACTCAACCCTGGACCGGGGCCGGCGGAACCACGGCGATCACCCGCTACACCTACGACGTGCAGGACCACTTGAAAACTGTCACGGACGCGGAGGGCAACGAATCAAGCTACACCTACTCCGACCGGGACCTGATGACGCAGGAGGTCTCGTCCGCCTCGGGTACCAGCAACTCGTCTTACAACGAACATCGCGAGCTGGTGGGCCAGACCGATGCGCCGGGAGTCTTCACGTCCCGCACGGTGGATGCCGCGAACCGGGTTACGTTGGTGGACTACCCCGGCAACCCGCTCGACACGACCTACGCCTATGGTACCAACCCCGCCCAGTTCAACGTCGGCCGCCTCACCTCCATCTCTCGCAATAGCCAGTCCATCGACTACGGCTACGACAGGTTCGGGCGGGTGCTGCAGGACGGGACGCTCTCTTATGAGTACGACAAGAACAGCAACAAGACGCGCATCACCTACCCGGGAGGAATCTCTGCGATCTATACCCACGACTTCGCGGATCGCGAGGCGACCCTCAACTACGATTCAGGAGGCGGCTCCCAATCCCTGGTCACCGCCAGCGCCTACAGGCCCTTCGGGCCGCTGACCTCGCTCTCCTTCGCGAACGGCTTGACGGAGACCCGTCTGTTCGACAACCGCTACCGTCCGGATCGCATTCAGGTGGGGAGCTTGCTCGACTGGGACTATACTGAAGATGCCGTGGGTAACCCGACACAGATCACAGGAACCATCGGGGGACAACCCTACTCCGTGACCTTCACTTATCAAGACCCGCAGTACTTCCTCACCCAGGGTAGCGGTCCTTGGGGACCGAGGACTTGGACCTACGACAAGATCGGCAACCGGCTCTCGGAGACGCGCGGCAGCACCACAGACAGCTACACCTATTTCCTCTCGCCTACCGGAGGCCACGCGCCGCATCTACAGCAGATCGCTCTCGGCCTGGGCGGCACTGCCTACTATGGCTATGATCAGACCGGCAACGTCGTTCAGGTCTCTACACCATTGAGCGAGCTGTTTCTTGCCTACGACGCACGCGGCCAGCTTTTCCAACTTTTCGAGGATATAGAGGAGACCGGCTCACGCTTCACTGCCGACGGCCGCGGCTTTCTAGCCGAAGCCGCAACCGAGACGAGCGCCTGCACACCGCTGTTGGCCGAGGCCACCTATACCAGCCAGGGTCTGCTGTATCAGAGACGCCAGCGAGGTGGACTGCCCGGCGGCGCATTGACGAGCCGAGTTTCCCTCTTCTACTTCGCGGGCCGTCCGGTAGCACAACTGGAGAGCGTCGGTGGGCCGAGCGTGAAATACCTGACCACGGATCATCTCGGCACTCCCATTCTCGCCATGACTGGAGCAGCGGCGGGCTGGGTCGGCGGATTTGAGCCGTTCGGTGCCGATTGGAGCGGTGCCCAGGCGGCCGGAATCTTCCTTCGCTTTCCGGGCCAGTGGAGCGATCCGAGCTGGAGTGCGAGCGGGCTGTATCAGAACGTATACCGCTGGTATCAATCGGACACGGGCAGGTACACACGGCCGGACCCGGTCGATCTGGGGATGCTAGAGAACGTCGGCAGGCCGAGCGATTTACCGATCGATGCTCTCGACGCGTACTACCTAGCGATGGTTCGGGCTGGCAATCCCGGGTTTGAAGAACCCTACAACTACGTGGCACAGAATCCGCTCCGCTTCGCTG
Organism: Acidobacteriota bacterium; assembly: GCA_046765915.1. GTDB lineage: Bacteria > Acidobacteriota > Thermoanaerobaculia > Multivoradales > UBA5704 > DATARR01. Next base: position 5,659 of record JBKPTH010000007.1, read on the forward strand.
ATCCCACAGGGCTCTTTGGGCCGGGTGCGTTGGCTGTGGCGGGCGGATCATGTGTTGCCGGAGACGGACCTCTACCGTTCGGGGATGTCGTGGGAGTGCCTCTCCTTGGGATAGCTGGAATCTGGGCGGTAGGGATCGTCATCGTAGACTTGTGGGACAACGCAGACGACTGCGAGGAATGCAGAATCCGGGATACCTGCACAAGGTTGCTCGAAATGTGTTTGATGAATACGTCGCAACCTGGCTGGAATCGGCCGATATACGGACCGAAGAAGGATTGTGGGGCTTGTTTCCGGAGATGTAAGCATAACAATGGCGCTTGGCCCTTTGACCAGTGTCCCTTGCCATGAGCAATCGGAATTCCACGGAAAACGAATGGCTCGCATGGATTGAGGAGCAGAAGGTAGCTACAAGGGCCTGGCTCCAAAGTGACCTTCCTGGTGCCATCGAAACGATTGATCGCTTCTTGGCGACGAACCCGCCTTTGGACTTGCGCCGTCAGGCAATTGGTTTTCGAGGATCGCTCCACCAAGAACAAGGTGATCTGGCGGCTGCCAAGTCGGATTTCTTGGCTGCCCAGGCGCTCGCAGAGAGGGCGGACTTTGAGCGCTGCACGCTCGAAGAGTCAGCTGGCGATGTGAGCCATCAACTTGGCGACATTGCTGAGGCAGAACGCTGGTATCTGGAGGCTCTGCGGACAGCAGCCGCCGATCCCAGAATCTCTGGAGGTGGAGTGCTAGTACACCTCCTGAAGCTCCGGGGAGAGAAGGGTCTCAATGAGGAAGAGGGACGGTTAGCCGAAAAGGTAGTCAAGCAGTCGTGGCACCTGCTCGGCGTGGAAGGTGAACCCGACCTCGCTGATCTCCAAGCCACAGCCAAGAAGCTGATCGAGGCTCAAGGCCGTCCATTTTCAGCGGATCGCCCTCCTTCCCCCAAGGCCTTTTAACACTGTGGAACGGCATTACCCTCCCAGCAGAAGACGGACGAACAACAGGGCAGAAGGGTGGTCTTCCGGAAAGATCCGGAAGACTTCAGCGCATCGACGAGAGTATTGCGAGGGACCCATTGTTCCAGGCATGTAAACTCACTTTGGTGACACGAGCGGTGGGCACGAGACCAGTTATGTGGAGCACACAACGACAGGTGCTACCCCTCGCAGTTTATCCTCCAGTGCCCGAGCAAGATCACGCTCGACTTCAGTTTCTGGCGAAACAGAAATCCGGGCTTGTACGTCGCGGAACACCCTGAGGATCGCCTCCTGATCGGAGGCAATCTTTGCGCCCTGAGAACGCACTTCGGATAGAGTTCTCTCTAAAGCCTCAAGGCGCTCCATTTGCTCCTGTCTTTCCTGCTCCTCCCGCTGGTTTTGCTTGCGCTCAAGCATCCAGTCTACGGCTCTATCAGCGGCCTTTTCGAGAACCCATAGTGCGATGGCGACAACTAGGATTTCGAGAGCGTAGGACGGCACCACTCGTCCATGCTCGGCCTCGGCACGTGCGTAGTCATCTATAAGATCGTCCCATCGGTCGTATCGGGAGCCGAAGACCTCGACCCCCTCAATCTCGATCTTCATTTGGCACTCTCCTGTGATGCGGCAAGACTTGCCCGCGCATACCCAACAATGCCGGGAAGTTCCATGTCGAGATTCTGATGCACTGCCGTGAGAATGGCACCCAGCTCGTTCTCTCCCACTTCGATCGTCGCGAGCCGCTCAAGCCGGGCGTCCGGAGCCCACAGTGAGGCCTTCTCTATGGTTCTCAAGCTATCTACCGGCACACGATTAGCCAACATCTCCAGCGGACTCAAGAGAATCGTCGGGGCTATATGTGAGGCGAGAAGCCAGCTTCCGAGGTTGTGCTCGACCTCTTCGGCTTGCTCGAACCCTAATCGATATGGATTGTCGGTTGCCAAGCCCATATAGTACTGACGCCGTTGAGCCGACAGCTTCTGCTTGGTGAGTGAACATATCTTTCCCTCGTCCTTGAGGCGAAGACAATTTAATTCCCGCCACACGGCTATTCCTTCGCTGGCTCTACGACTTAGTCGCTCCACCTCGTAGCTGCGTAGTACCTCAAGCTTGCGCCACTCAGGAAGGAGGCTCTGAAACTCTGTCAACAGTTCCTGCAAGGGCGGAGCGAAATCCCTGATCGCCGAATTTGCGGTAGCTTCGAGCATGATCTGGTGAAGCCGGAATCTCCTCGTGAATCCGAACCCAGAAGCTGCTTCGATCTCCAAGGGAAGGGTATTGACGGCGGTAAAACTATAAAGCGCCGCCCTTTGAATGTCCCCTCTTGATTGATAGAGGCGGGCCAGCTTGCAGTAACTATCCCGTATCTCGGCATCGTCATCCACCAGGAGCAATCCGGCGGCGACTGTACCGCGCATGAAATCGATGTCGAGCAAGGCTCTAAGATAGCCTTGACTCCATTGACTGCTCCCGCCGCCAGAGGTTTGCCTGAGTATCTCGTCGGTCAACACCTCGCACTGCAATCCCATCCACACGGAATCTACGCTTGCCCTCAGTTGGCTTTCAAGGACATCTTCGGCGGGCGGTTCGAAGGGGCCATGCAGCAGACCGCTGATGAGTCCCGCAAACTCTTCCAGCCGAGATGGCATCTGTGTGAAGCGAAGGGAAAATCCCCAGCTTCTCCGGGTGGGCAATCGACTATCCAGTTCCTTGCAAAGCCACCGCAACTCGCCATCCTCAGCGAATTCGCGTAGGGGGACCGGAACGGCCCGGTGCAGGGCCTCCGCGGGCGGTGCGTCGGTGAACGGACGCTCTCCGGAGGACCGAAATCAAGAAGAGTCACCTCGCAAAGGACCTGGTAGGGAAGGGCGTCCCAATCCAAAGGCGGCTCAAGTGCCATGCTAACGAGAAGCTCTCCTAACAATCGTGCTGCCTCTCGGTCCTTCGGACTCGAAACCGACATGGAGCTTGTAGTAAGAGGGACGTTCCTCTTCATGACAGTTTCCTCCATGTGTGAGTTCTTCATATATGGTCTCGCTCGATTTCTCTGCGGCCTGCTCTGGCAACAGCCCGCCACCGGGTCAAGCTAGACCCGGGTTGGCTCGATTTAGCAATTATAGCACTGAGGAAGACCACCTCTCACCTTCTCGCGTACCGCAGCAAGCGGGCAGCAATGGCTTCGTCAGGCCACCGGACGGTGCGGGGGCCTTCCTCTTAGCGGGACTCTCTTCGCGCCAAAGCGGACAAACAGAGATCCCTCAGTTCGGTGCAAGCCCATCTGACCTCTTTCGCTGAGAGAGAAACGAAGCTCTCCGACGAGAGCCTACCGTGCCTCAAGAGGACATCCCAGATGGCAGCCCGCCTCGGCCGAAGATCGACAGGGAAATCGGACTCGAAGACGGTACACAGTGTGCGCAACACCGCCCGTGCGAGTCGGGTTCGATCAGGTGCGTCTCCAAGATCCAACAAAGCAAGACCTAGCTTCTCTCTTACGTAAGGAGCTGGGGCTTCCGTCACCTGGGCTCTCCTTTCCGGATTCCATCGTTCCAGGGGAGGGTAGCCCCCACCTACAAGGCGCTTCAAGGGATTTCCCACGATTTCGGCGGCGAAAGAAGCCCCGCGCGAGGCGGGGCTCCACCTTTGGTTCAGTCCTGCACTGCCGGCTCCACGTCTGCCTTGTTGTTCAGGAACTTGTAGTCGAGTTGGTGCATGTGATTGCCGACCAGCTCGGCCGCAGATCGGGCGGCCCGGTCCGAGATGTGGCCGTAGATCTCCGTGATGTAGACGGTCGTGTGGCCGACCGCTTTCGCGACAGCTCCAATCGGTGCGCCGGCCTCCAGCGCTCTTGTGATGAAGGTGTGCCGCGTCTGGTGAATCCCGCGAGGACGGACCTTGGCCGCTTTAAGGAGACGACGCCAGCCGTAGAACTCCTGCACGAGCCGCTGTCCGGGCGTCGAGCCAGGGAAAACCCAGGTCTCATCCTGCCCGACCATCAGCTCCAGCACCTGGAGCGCCTGGGGCGAGAGCGGCACCACGCGGGGGCCTTTCCGCCGCGAGGTCTTGTGGTGGATGAGTTGCACCACCCCGCGCTTGAAGTCGATCCACCCGGACCAGCCCGCCTTTCCTTTGGGAAGATTCAGGTTCGTCCAGGAGAGGCCCATGCCCTCGTTTTTCCGCATCCCCGTGTAGAGGAGGAAGACCGCCAGGGCAACCGTGGTGCGGCCACGGCTGGGATATCTGCCCCTGCCATTCTGCCGGAGCAAGGTCCCTGCGGTGGTGATGAGGGCCACCTCCTCTTCGGGCTCGAACGGGTCTCCTGCCCTCCGGCTGGCGGCCGTGTCGTAGGGACCCACGAACAGCGCCGGGTTCAACCCCGGCGGAACCAGCGGGCCTCCGCCGTGGGTCCAGTCGCGTCCGTCAGCCGTTCGGTAGGCACCTGAGATCAGCTTCCGGGCCTTGTTGAACGACTCGCGGATGTCCGCCATCTCCCGCTTGAGGGCGTTCATCTTCGCCTTGTCCAGCTCGGGGACAGGCACGGTCCCGAGGTGGCGGTCGATGTGCCGGATGAGTTTCGTGTAGCGGTCGTAGGTTCCCGGCTCCAGCTCCTTGGCCACGTATTCGGCCATGTAGGTATCGAGGAGCATGGCAACCGTTGCCGGCCCCGAGGGTCCCTCCGAAGCGGCGACCCTGGCTCTTGATGGACGCCGCTTCTCGATGGGGTCGATCCCTTGAGCAGCTTCTCCGTCCCAGATCATCTTCTCCCGCCGAGCGTCATCGAGCGACTTCTGGCGGATGCTGGCGTTCCAGAACAGCCGGCCGATACGCTTCTTGTGGGACCCCTCGGGCTGGCGGACGTAGACCCGTGCGATCCACTGGTGCTTCCCCCGGAGAGACAGGGAGATACCGAGGTTAGTGCCTCCCTCCTCCCAGACCTGCTGGGTCTCCGGTCCGGCGGGGTTGTACTTGAGGGCCTGGACGGCGTCCTTCGTGAACTTCAATTCCATCGTACGTCTCCTGGCGACGAGCGCCCGTTGCGGGCCTCTTGCCGGAGGAGGAGAATAGGCGGCGTGCCGCCGAGAAATCGACCCTTCGCCCCAGAAATCTCCGCCGTACCCAATCCGTATCCTCCCAAGGTCGGACATGAACGGGTTTGAGCGGGTTTCCGTGGGTTTGAGAGGGTAACCGTGGCGCCCGTAAACTGCTGTCTCAACAGAGAGATGCAGCAGAATCAAGGCTTTAGAGTTACCCATGAGTCAGATCCCCCTGGCCCCCTCTCCAGCGGAGCTGGAGAGGGGGAACGAGTCAGGACCTTTGCAACCTTTCCCTTACGCCGCTCGTAGTGTCCAACGTGATTCGAGACACGGAGGCACACGTCATGAACCGATCTACCCTCAAGCCCGCGCTCGCCGCGGCTTTGATGCTCGTGGCCGGAGTCCCGGCCCTTTATGCAGCACCGCAGACCCGGGCGTTCCGCCAGGCCCTGCCGGCTTTGGGGCCGGAGACCCGGCTGGCCAATCTCGCCGGCCGCATCGAGATCGCCCGCGGTCAGGGCAGCCAGGTAACGGTGGAAGTCACCGTCCACGCCGAGGGCGAGAGCGCGGCCGAGACCCAGCGCCTCCTCCAGGGCATGAAATGGGTGAAGAGCCACGACCGCAAGGGCCGCGAGGAGTGGGCGCTCTCCTATCCGGTGGACAAGTACCGGTCGTTCGTCTATCCCAGCGGCAAGCGGGACGATGACCACGACGACCTTCCCGCCTTCCTGAGCTTCCTCAGCGACATCGGGCATACCTCGACCGTCTACCGCGGCGAACGGGTGCGGATCTACCGCTCCCAGCACGGCTCGGCGCCGACGCTCTTCGCCAATTTGCGGATCTCGCTGCCGGCCGGTTCCAACCTCGCGGTGCGCAACGCCGTGGGTCCGGTGCGCGGCGGCGATCTGGAGGGGAACGTCGAGATCGATACCGGCAGCGGCAACGTCGAGATCGCCTCGCACTCCGGCCAGCTCCTGATCGATACGGGCTCGGGAGACGTCGTCGTGGGCTCGGCCAAGGGCGAGACCTCGATCGACACCGGCTCGGGCGACGTCGTTGTCAAGCGCCTCATCGGCAACGGCACGGTGGATACCGGCAGCGGCGACGTCACGGTCCAGAGAGTTTCCGCCGGCAAGCTTTCGATCGATACGGGCTCTGGCGACGTGATCGTTCAGGAAGGTGTGGTCGGCAAGGTGATGGCGGATACCGGTTCGGGCGACGTGAGGGTCCTCGCCGTCGAGGTGGAGGAGCTGGCGGCGGAGACCGGTTCCGGCGACGTGACGGTGCGCACCTCGCTCGCCAAGGCGCGCCGGATCACCGCCGAGACCGGCAGCGGCGACGTCGAGATCAAGGGCGGCCCCGACGCCTCCTTCGACCTCGAATCGGATCAGGGCAGCGGCGACCTCGAGGTGGGCTACGCCGACGCCGTCCTCCGCCGCTCCGGCCGCAAGGTGGTCGGCGCCAGGCGCGGCGACGGCCGCACCGCGATCCACGTCGAGACCGGCAGCGGGGATTGCTCGATCAGCCCGAACGGGGGGTAGGAAGCCCTGCCCTGCGTTCGGCCGTCTTGCCCTATCGACCTCACCCCAACCCCTCTCCTAAAGGAGAGGGGCTTTCATTTGGAGATCTTTCGTTTTTCTCCCCTCTCCTTTAGGAGAGGGGCCGGGGGTGAGGTCGCGCGGCGTAGACGGCTTACATCTTGCTGTAGTTCGGCCCGTCGCCCCCCTCCGGCGGCACCCAGGTGATGATGCCGTAGGGATCCATGACGTCGCAGGTCTTGCAGTGGACGCAGTTGCTGGCGTTGATCTGCAGGCGCTGGCCCGTGGGGGAGGCGGGGTCCGGCACCATCTCGTAGACGGCGGCGGGGCAGAAGCGCTGGCAGGGATTGGCGTACTCGACGGCGCAGTGATAGATGCAGACGTCGGTGTCCGCCACCAGCAGGTGGACCGGCTGGTCCTCGTCGTGCGCGGTGCCCGAGTTGTAGACGTCGGCCAGGCGGTCGAAGGTGAGCTGGCCGTCGGGGCGCACCGGCTCCGGCCGCGGCAGGCGCTGGCCCTCGGGGGTGTCCAGCGGAATCATCCGTTCGTGGCCGGGCCTGGTGTCCAGGCGGTTGAAGATCCCCCAGCCGCGGCCGCCGGTCACGAGGCCGATGCCGGCCTGGAGCATCCCGGCGACGAGGCCGTGATCGAACGCCTGGTGGAAGTTGCGCACCGGCCAGAGCTCCTCCCTGATCCAGCTCTCCTCGACCTTGGTCTCATAGGCCGCGAGGCGCTCGGCGGTGATGCCGCCGGCCTTGAGCGCTTCGAGGATCGTCTCGGCGGCGAGCATGCCGGACTTCATGCCGAGGTGGATGCCCTTGAGCCGCTGGCTGTTCAGCATGCCGGCCGAATCGCCGATGACGAGGAAGCCGTCGCCCGAGAGGCGCGGCATCGACCACCAGCCGCCCTCCGGCAGCGCCTTGGCGCCGTAGAAGCTCATCTTCCCGCCCGCGAGCAGCTTTGCGATCTCCGGATGCGTCTTCAGGCGCTGGAATTCGGCGTGAGGATCGAGGAGGGGGTTCTTGTAATCCAGCCCCACGACCAGGCCCACGATGAGCTGATCGTTCTGCATGCCGTAGAGGAAGCCGCCGCCGAAGGTGTCGAAGCCGAGCGGCCAGCCGAGCGTGTGGATCACGTCGCCCGGCGCGACGCGGCCCGGCGGTAGATCCCAGATCTCCTTGAGGCCGATGGCGTAGATCTGCGGGTTCCTGCCCCGCCAGAGATCGAACTGGGCGTCGAGCTGCTTGACCAGCGTGCCGCGCGGGCCCTCCCCCAGGACCACCACCCGCGCGCGAATGTCCACGCCGGGCTCGTAGTTGGCTTTCTTCTCGCCGGTGTGCGAGATGCCCTTGTCGCCCGTACGCACGCCGACCACCCGGCCGTCCTCGACGAGGGCGTGCGCGGCGGGGAACTCGAAGAAGAGATCCACGCCGCCGGCTTCCACCTTGGGGGCCATCCACTTGAGGAGCTTGCCGAGCGAGGCGACGTAATTCCCCTCGTTCTCCAGTGGCGGCGGGATGGGTAGGGAGAGCGAGCGCTTCTCGGTGAGAAAGAGCAGCTTCTCGTGGTGGACCTCGCCCTCGAAGGGAGCGCTCCGCCAGTCGTCGGGGAACAGCTCGCGCATGGCCCGCGGATCGACGACGGCGCCGGAGAGCGCGTGGCTGGTGATCTCCCGGCCCTTCTCCAGCACGCCGATCGAGAGCTCCAGGCCGCTCGTGCGCGCCAGGCGGGCGAGGTGGTACGCCCCCGCCAGGCTCGCCGGTCCGGCGCCGACGAAGAGAACGTCCAGCTCCAGGGTTTCGCGCTCGTCGCTCATGGGGGCGGGATGCTACCATGGCGCTCTTTGGCCGTCATGGGAGGGAACGTCGACGGCATATCCTGAAGGCCCGGACGGAGGAATCGCGGTAGCGGAACGGCTGCGGGTGAGCCGCGTGGCCGCGGCGCGCTCCATGCCCACCTTCGCGGAGGACGTCCGCCGGGGGCTCACGTCCAGCCCCAAGTTCCTGTTTCCCAAGTACTTCTACGACGAGCTGGGCTCCCGCCTCTTCGAGGCCATCACCGCGCTGCCCGAGTATTACCCGACCCGAGCGGAGGCGGAGATCCTGCGCCTCCATGCGGGGGGGATCGTCGCCGCCCTCGGCGGTCCGGTCTGGCTCCTGGAGCTGGGCAGCGGCGACGGGCAGAAGACGCGGCTGGTGATCGAGGCGCTCCTTGCCCAACAGGGCCTGCTGGAGTACGTGCCGGTGGACATCTCCGAGTCCGCCGTCGAGACGAGCAGCCGGGCGCTGCTCTTCTCCTATCCGGACCTCCGCATCACCGCCTACGTCGGGGAGTACCACGCGGCGCTCCGGCAGATCCGCCGCGAGCGGATCGCCCCCGGCCGCACGCTCGTCCTCTTCCTCGGCTCCACCATCGGCAACCTGGACCCGGAGGAGCGGATCGACCTCGTGCGTGAAATACGGCACCTGCTGAACCCGGGCGAGGGCTTTCTCCTCGGCACGGACCTCAAGAAATCCGAGGACATCCTGCTCCCCGCCTACGACGATCCGCTGGGGGTCACGGCGGCGTTCAACCTCAATCTCCTGGCGCGGATCAACCGCGAGCTGGGCGGCGAGTTCGATCTCGGCGGATTCCGCCACCGGGTCCGCTACAACCCCGACGAGGGGCGGGTCGAGATGCACCTCGAGAGCCGCCGCACGCAGACGGTGGCGGTCCGTGCGTCGGAGATCGAGGTCTCCTTCGAGCCGGGAGAGACGATTCACACCGAGAATTCCTACAAGTTCGATTTGGACCAGGTGCGGGCCCTCGCCGCCGAGACCGGCTTCGAGCTGCGGCGGACGTGGACGGACTCGGAGGGGCGGTTCGCGTCGAATCTGCTGGTGGCGAGCTGAATTTTGACATCCCGTCCCTCGCCACGTACGATTTCCCGTTCTGGGCCGGCGTAGCTCAGTTGGCAAGAGCGCCTGACTGTGGATCAGGAGGTCTCCGGTTCAAGTCCGGACGCCGGTACCAAACCCTTCTGGAGAGGACGTCCCCATGACAGGCACGGTAGAAGCGCGCGTCTCGCGTGGCTTGCGAGACCTCCTGCCCGACCAGATGTTGGCCCGGCAGTGGATGATCGACACCATCCGCGGCGTCTACGAGCGGTACGGCTTCGTGCCGCTGGAGACTCCCGCGATCGAGTACCTGGACGTGCTGCGCGGTTCCGCGGCGGGCTCGGAGACCCAGCAGTCGATCTTCACGGTCAGCAATCCGGAGGAAGAGGCTCTCGGGCTCCGCTTCGATCTCACCGTGCCGCTGGCGCGCGTCGTGGCGCAGTACCGCGAGCTGCCGCGGCCGTTCCGCCGCTATCAGGTCTCGCCCGTGTGGCGCGCCGACAAGCCGGGACCGGGGCGTTTCCGTGAGTTCACCCAATTCGATCTCGACTCGGTCGGCGTCGAGTCCGAGATCGCCGATACCGAGATCATCGCCGGCATGTGCGACAGCCTGCGGGCCATCGAGGCGGGACCCTTCCAGGTGCGCTTCTCCTCGCGCGGCATCCTCAACGTCCTGCTGGCCTTCGCCGGCATCCCGGCCGAGCAGGGAACGAATGTCTTCCGCGTGCTCGACAAGCTGGACAAGGTGGGTCCCCAGAAGGTGCGTCTGGAGCTGACCACCGGCTATGTCGACTCCTCCGGCGATCCCATCCCGGGCCTCGGCCTCTCCAACGAGCAGGTGGACAAGATCGAGCGCTTCCTGCGTATCCGCGCGGAGGACCGCCGCGAGGTCGTCGCACAGCTCCGGGAGATCTTCGCCGGAGTCGAAGGAGCGGACCGCGAGATCGGCCTCGTCGAGCGGATTTCGAGCCACCTCTACGCACTGGGTTACGGCGACGATCAGGTCTCCCTCGATCTCTCGATCGCGCGCGGCCTCGCCTACTACACCGGTCCAGTCTTCGAGGCGGTGCTGCTCGACGCGCCGCAGTTCGGCTCCGTCTTCGGCGGCGGCCGCTACGACGACCTGGTGATGCGCTTCCTCGGTGAGAAGGTCCCCGCCGTCGGCGCCTCGTTGGGAGTCGATCGCCTGCTCGCGGCCCTGGTCCATCTCGGCCGGGCAGGGAAGAAGAAGGCGACCGCCAAGGTGCTGATCACCAACATGGACCCCGGCCTGCAGGAGGACTACATCGCCATGACCTGGGAGCTGCGCCGGGCGGGCATCCCCACGGAGCTGTATCTCGGCATCGCCAAGGGACCAGGCAAGCAGCTCAAGTACGCGGACTTCTGGGGCGTGCCGATCGCCGTCCTCTACGGCTCCAACGAGAAGGAGAGAGGGATCGTCACCTTGAAGGACATGGAGGTCGGCCGCCAGCGGGCCGAGGCCCTCGCCAACCGGCAGGAGTGGCTGGAGGAAAGGCCCGGGCAGCGCGAGGTGCCGCGCGCGGAGCTGGTTTCCGCGGTCCAGGAGATGCTGGCGCAGATCGGAGGACAGGACCGGTGAGCGAGTCGGTCGTCCTCGACGGCGGCTCGTTGACGCTGGCAGACCTCGCCCGTATCGCACGCGATCCGCGCGTCCAGGTGGAGGTCCATCCGGAGGCCTGGACGCGCGTCGAGGCGAGCCGGGCGCAGATCGAAGCCCTCGCCAGAGAGTACGAGGAGGAATGGGAGAGCGAAGGCGAGTCCCATGCGGTCCTGGAGTACGGCGTCACCACGGGCTTCGGGGAGTTCAAGAACGTTCCCATCGCGCCCGATCAACTGGAGGAGCTGCAGCGCAACCTCCTGACCAGCCACTCGGCCGGAGCGGGGGAGACGGCCGACTCCGGCAATCCGGCCAACTACTTCGAGCCGGACGTGGTGCGGGCGGCCCTCGCCATCCGCCTGAACGCCTTCCTCAAGGGACACTCGGGAATCCGCCCCGTGATGGTGCGGACCATCCAGGCGATGATCAACCGGGGCATCGTGCCGCTGGTGCCCATCCGCGGCTCCGTCGGCTCGAGCGGCGATCTGTGTCCGCTCGCTCACCTCTTCGTCGTGCTGCTGGGAGAGGGCGGGTATTACGTCGTTCGTGACGCCACCGATCTTCCCTACAAGCCGCGCGAGCTGAGGAGCGGGATCGACCAGCTCCGCGAGGATCTTGGACTTGAGGAGATCCCCGCGCCCAGCTACAAGGAAGGGCTGGCGCTCATCAACGGCGCCACCTTCTCGGCGGCGCTCCTCGCGCTGGGGGTCCACGATGCCGAACGCGCGGCCCACACGGCCGACGTATCGGTGGCGCTCAGCCTCGAGGCCGTCTGCGGCTGCGCCCGCGCCTTCGATCCGCGCGTCCACCAGGCGAGAGGCCTCGAGGGGCAGATCGCCAGCGCGGCGAACATCCGCGCTCTGATCAAGGGAAGCAAGCTGATCGAGAGCGCCGGCGCGGTCCAGGACGTTTATTCGTTGCGCTGCGCTCCCGCCGTGCATGGTGCCGCTCGCGATGCCATCGCCTACGCGCGAAGGGTGGCCGAGGCGGAGATCAATGCGGCGACGGACAATCCTCTGTTCTTCCCCGGTGACGGCATCGTGCCGTTCGATCACGAGTTCGCCGCCAACTGGCCCGAGGGATACGACGGCCGCGAGCGGATCTCCTATTCGGCCGGCAATTTCCACGGCGAGCCGGTGGGCCTGGCGGCGGACGTCCTGGCGATAGGCCTCGCGGAACTGGGGAATATCTCCGAGCGGCGAACGGCCATGCTGCTCGACTCGCGCCAGAACCGGAATCTCCCCGCCAACCTGATCCCGCACCGGGGCGTCAACACGGGCCTGATGATCGTGCAGTACACGGCGGCCGGCATCGTGTCGGAGAACAAGGTCCTCACCCATCCCGCGACGGTCGATTCCATTCCAACCTCCGCCAACTCTGAAGACCACAACGCCATGTCCACCATCGCCGCCCGCAAGCTGCGGACCGTGCTGCGCAACGCCCAGACGGTCCTGGCGATCGAGCTCCTGGTGGCCGCGCAGGCCGTCGAGTGGCGGGTGGGAATGGAGATCGATCCCGTCAAGCCGCGCTCGCGGGTCCTCTCCGATTGGGACAAGGCGGACCGTGAGACACAAGAGTTCGAGGAGCGGACGCGGCCGGAGCGGAGGGAGGGGATTGCGGAGAAGCTGGGGGAGGGGACGCGGCGGGCCTACTTGGTGGTGCGCGAGGCGGCGGAGACGATGTTGCGGGATCGGGTGCTGGAGGGGGATATTCGGGCGGTGCGGGGGGTGGTGGAGGGTGGGCTGTAGTATGCTTGAAGAAATTCTTCGATTGTTTCGCGTCTTTCTGGACGAGGTGTACGTGCTTACCGGCACCTTCCGCTTCAGCACAACAAACCGGCAGCACCTCATCGTTGGCGCCTTACTCGGTAGAGTGCTTGAGGAAGTCGAAGGTATCTACACCATGCTCGAGCGGAAGGATGGTGCCTGCGGCTTTATTTTGCTTCGAAGCCTTCTCGAAGCGTACGTTGACCTGCGCAACGTGGCCAAGGATCCCGGATACGCAGAGTTCATGCACGCTGCTTTTTTGGTTCAAAAGCGAAGATTGCTTGAGGCCGCTGTAGAGCGAGGCGGCACGAGTACATTCTTGGTAAGACTGGCTGAGCACCCAGAAGCACAATCTGTCCTCAACGAAGTGCGTTCTGAGATTAACGAGCTGCGGCGGCGCGGGGTTGTCCCTCTCCAAGTGCGACGACGATTTGAACTCGCAGGCGAAATTGGCCAGTACGAAGGACCCTATGCGGATCTCTGCTGGCATTCCCACAACAACCTTAACGTGCTCGAACGGCGCCACCTGCGGCCAGTGAATGGCTCCTATGAGATCAGAGCCTTTGACCCTATAACGGATGGCGATGCCCAACTAATATCCGATACTTCAGCGGGAGTGGCAGCGAACTCAATCGTAGCCGTGAGCAATATGCTCAATGCTGACCACGGCCCGGTCCTTGACCAATTGACGGAAAAGCTCACCAGATTCCGTGAGCTGTGGAAGCGAAATAGTGACGACGCGGAGCCTCCATTCGGCTCCTTAAGGCAGACGCCTGACGGCACCGCTTAGGCCTATCTGGAATACGGCTTCCTTGAGCACGCGGTCCTCATTCTGTGTCCACACCTCCTTCGCTCCATCGGCCGCCCGGCGTCACCGCGCTCGCCGGTCTCTTCGCCTTCGGCACGCTTGCTAGCGGGCTCTCGCTGGTTTCACTCCTCAATCCGGGCGGGCCTCTGGAGCCCATGTGGCGGCTGAACCCGCGCGGACACGAAGCCTTCTTGCGCATGGGCGTCTGGGCGCCGCTACTCCTCGGCACCGTCTGTATGGCTTGCGCGGCTTCGGCTTACGGATTCTTTCGTGGCAGGCGGTGGGGGTTTCGGCTTGGCGTGACCCTGCTACTTGTGAACCTCACCGGCGACCTCATCAATGCAGCGTTGGGTATCGAGCCTCGTGCCGTGATCGGCGTCCCCATTGTCGCGTTGATTCTCTGGTATCTCTCGTCTCGCAAGGCCAGGGATTTCTTTGAACACGTAGTCCGAGGTCGGGAGTAACAACGCGGCGGACTGCTTTAGACAAAGAAAAGCCCCGGGTGTGCTGAGCAGACCCGGGGGTGGTAAATATGCTACGGGCCGTAGCCCCTAGCACCTCTTTCGAGAGTGATCGTGACCGACCTTAGGATCGGCTGTCAAGGGCGACAACCAGAAGGTAGGGCGGTGCGCCTACCAACTCATCTGGGCGTCCACCACGTCGTAGTGGTCGGCCCGTTCCGGCAGCTCCAGAAGCGCTGCCTTGTCCTCCGGGTAATACTTGGGACGTTCCGGATCGGGTCCAGCGTAGCGACGTAGCGCCTCCATCGAATCCCAGAACGACACGAACATGAACTCCACCACAGATTCCGAGGTAGCCCGACGCAGGAGGAGCCAACCACGGTTGCCCTCGACGCCCCCATAATCCGGGTATGCCGTCTCCTTCAGAAAGGCCTCGTACCCATCCGCGTTCGCCGCGCTGGTCCTCCCTCTCCATACTCTCGTGATCATCGCTATCTCCGCGGTTCGTTGAGATCTGCCGTGTAGGCGGTCAGTTTTTCTTCCGACGCACGGCCTTTCTGGGTAGTTCTCGCCGAACCTCTTTGCGGACTCTGCGCGCCAGTGCTAACGCGCGCCGTGCTGCGGCCATTGGGATTTCTCCCCAACCGGGATAGCGAGCCCCGGTTGCATAGTCGGTCAGCCGAACCTGCTCTTCGGAGCTGATTTCCGGCTTCAAGCTTGCGGGGACGAGCGCTATCAGCCTCTTCAAGTTATGAGTCTTCGGAAAGTCGATACCTTCCGCCACGAGAAGCGCCTTCAGGTACTTCTCTACACACTGCTGCGCGTGAAAACAGACAGTATCCGTGGGACAGCTCAGGCCCAGCTTGAGCAAATGAGCGGCGGTAACGAGATCGTTCTCAGCCTTGGCGACCCACTCTGCACATACGGCGACCAGGTCCTCAGGGTCGGACATACAAGAGCTTCCCCTCCCGCGCTGCCGGTCGCTCGATGGTGCCCGGGACCTCCTTCCGCCAAAGGAAATCCTCTGGTGTCGTGACCAAGATGTCGGTCGGAATGCGGATATCCTGCAGGGCGAGACGGATCTCCACTTGCTTCTCGTGTCTGGATCCGGAGAAGGGTAAGACGATCAGCAAGTCGACATCGCTGTCAGGACGCGCATCGCCGCGCGCATAGGAGCCAAAGAGGATAATTCTCTCTGGATCAAATCGGCGCACGATCCGACTGACCATCTGCCGGATCTCCTTCCTCTCAACAGGATTTTTGCTGCGCATTAGGCGGGCGGTGGCGCCCTGATCGGCCAAACCTCTTCGAACGGCTTGCCGGGGGGAGGTCGCCTGCACGTCTTCGCGGCGGATCTGCTTCTTGGGCAATTCAATACCTCCCAGCCCCATATCCTACTACGAGGCTCACCCCGGCCGCCGGATCGCCACGATCGTCTCGTCCTCGGCGTAGTGGCCGGCGTCGATCCAGGCGTCGAGGCCTCCTTCCAGGGGACGGACCCGGGTGAACCCTCTTTCGAACAGGACGCGAGCCACACGGGCCGCGGAGGCTTCGTTCGGTCAGGTACAGTAGAGGACGATCTCGCGTTCCCGCGGCAGCTCGCGGAGACGTTCGTCGATCTCGTCCACGGTCATGCGCAGGGCCCCGGGGATGCGCCGCGGATCGTGGAGGTGGGCGGAACGGTTGCGCACGTCCACGATGACCGGGCTCTCGCCGGCGTCCATCAGCCTCTTCAATTCGTCGACCGAGATGCGGGCGAGGCGCAGCAGCTTGATGAGGCGCCGCCGCTGCCACCACTTGACGAGGACCACCAGCAGCAGGACCACCGCCACGACTCCCGCGGCCCAGTAGCCGAGGGTCTCCAGGTAGCCCAGGACCTGGTCGATGGCGTGGTGAAAGAGGATGCCGAGGCCGATGCCGAGCCCGATCCAGAGGAGGCCGCCGATGGCGTCCCAGAAGATGAAGGAGCCGAGGGTCTTGCCCATCGCGCCGGCGAGCGGGGGCGCGATGGTGCTGAAACCGGGGATGAACTTGGCGTAGGCGAGCGACGGCATCCCCGCCCGCTCGAAGAGGTCCTCGGTGCCGCGCACGCAGGAGTCCGGCGAGAGGGAGAGCCGGCAGACCGTGCGCAGCACCCGGTGGCCCTGCCAGCGGCCGATGAAGAACCAGATGGTGTCGGCCAGGAGCGAGGCGGCGAGCGCCACGACCACGAGCGTGGCGAGATCCATTCGTCCGCGGGCGGTGAGGGCGCCGGCCACGATCAGCGTCGGAAGGGCTGGAACCGGTACGCCGAGCTGCTCCAGGAAGACGTTGGCGAAGACGACGAGCAGGCCGTACTCGATGAGGCGGGCGACGATCCCTTCCATGCGGTGAAGATACCGGCGGGGCCAGGGGCTCGTCAAAAGGGGGGCAACCGCCGGACGGCGATGGACGGCCTGCCGGAGCCAATGCACGTTCCACCTCCTCCGGCGCGCCGGCCGCCAGGCCAGGCGCGCGGCCTACCTCCGCCGGTGGACGGCGTACCGGAGGCGGCGCGCGGCCCACCCCCTCCGGCGCGCTGCCCGACGGGTCAGGCGCGCATTCCACTTCCTCAGGCGCGCTGCTCGCCGGGTCAGGCGCGCGTTCCACTCCCTCCGGCGCGCTGCCCGCCGGGTCAGGCGCGCGTTCCTCCCCCGCCGGCGGACGGTCCACCGCCGCCATTTCGCGAGCGTCCCTTGACAGACCGCCGTGCCGCTGAGGTAAGCTCTGGAGCCTGATCGGGAACTTGACGATGCGCTCCAGGACCCCATGCCGCTTCGAGCCTGCCGCCGCCTGGGCCTGGTGTGTGCATCATCATTCCGTGAGCTGAGCCGGATCGTCCCGGCCGACACGGACCCGGGACGAGAGACCGCCTGACGCCACACGTCGCCTCCTTCCGGGTCCGGAAGGAGGTTTCGTTTTTGGAGCAAAACCGCGCCACCCTGGTCGCCACGATCGCGGCCCTTCCCTCGGAAGGCTTTACCTCCGTGGATCTTGAAGGCGTCGAGTGGCTGGAGGTCCGCGCCGATCTGGTGGGGGACCTCGACCCGGCGCGCCTCGCCAAGGGGTTCCCGGGCAAGCTCCTCTACACGCTGCGCAGCCGGGCCGAGGGGGGAGGCTTCGAAGGGTCTCCCGAGCGGCGGAAGCGGCGGCTGCTCGACGCGGCGAAGCGTTTCGATCTGGTCGATCTCGAGGCGGCGCGCGATCTGACGCCGGAGATCCTGAAGGCTGTGCCTGCCGAGAAGCGGATCCTCTCCTGGCATGGAGCCGCCACGCCGGTCGAGGGCCTCAAGGCGACTTTCGAGAAGATGGCCGGCACGGAGGCGGCCCTCTACAAGCTGGTGCCCACGGCCGCGCAGCCGGGGGAGGAGCTGGCGCCGCTGATGCTGCTCCAGGCCCTCGGTCGCCGCGATGTCGCCGCCTTCGCGGCGGGCCCCGGCGGCGCCTGGACGCGCTTCGTGGCGCCCCGGCTCGGCGCGCCGGTGGTCTACGGCTCGCTCGGGGAGACGCCGGGGGCGCCGGGACAGCTCACGATCGAGCGCCTGCGCCGCGACTATGGGTTGCCGGATCTGCCGCCGGTGGAAGCGCTCTTCGGCATCGTCGGCAATCCCGTCAGCCACTCGCTCTCGCCGCGCATCCACAACGCCGCCTACCGCGCGCTGGGCATCCCGGCGGCGTACCTGCCGTTCCACACCGAATCCTTCGGCGACTTCTGGCTGGAGGTGGTGGAGAGCGGCGCGCTGGAAGGGCTCGGTTTGCCGATCCGCGGCCTCTCGGTGACGGCGCCGTTCAAAGAGACGGCCCTGGCGGTGGCCGGCGCCGAGAGCCCGCTCGCCGGCCTCATCGGCGCCGCCAATACGCTGGTCTGGAACCATGACGTCTGGGAAGCTGAGGCCACGGATCCGGACGGCGTGGTGCTGCCGCTGCGCGACCGCGGCCTCGCCATCGAAGGCCTCGAGGCGGCGGTGGTGGGAGCGGGCGGCGCCGGCCGCTCGGCCGCCGAGGGTCTGGCGAAAGCTGGAGCGCGGGTGACCCTCGTCAATCGCGACGGCGAGCGCGGACAGGCTGCCGCCGAGCGCCTGAAGCTGCCGTTCCTCCCTTTGTCCGGCCTCGAGCCTTCCCGCTACGATCTGCTGGTGAACGCCACTTCGCTCGGCCGCGGCGAGGACGAGCCGCTGCCCTTCCCGGTCGACGAGCTGCGTTCCGGCGCCGTGGTCATCGATCTCGTCTATCACCTGGACCGGCCGACGCGCCTGCTCGCCGAGGCGGCGGCGCGGGGCGCGGTGGCGATCGACGGGCGCGAGGTGCTGATCGACCAGGCGCGCGGACAGTTCCGCATGATGACGGGCCAGGACCTGCCGCTCAGCCTCGCCCGCCAGATCGTGGGGTTGTCATGAGAGCCGTGCCGCACATCCGCGAGTTCCTCGCCGACAGCCTGACTCCGCTGGCGGTCTACCGGCGGCTGGCCGCGATCTCGCCGCACCGCTTTCTCCTGGAGAGCGTCAGCGGCGGCGAGCGCGTCTCCCGCTTCAGCTTCCTGGGCGCGGCGCCGCGGGAGATCTACCGCCTCTACGCCGACCGCTTGGAGGTCGAGCGCAAGGGGCGCACCGAGCGTGTGCCCGGCGAGCCGCTGCAGGCTCTGCACGAGGTGCTGGGCTCGATCACCAGCGAGCCCGGCCCGGTGCCGTTCACCGGCGGCTTCGTCGGCTATTTCGGTTACGACGTCATCCGGCTCGTCGAACGGCTGCCGCACCCGCCGCCCGACCCGTTCGGCCTGCCCATCGCCCTGCTCGCCCGCTTCGATACGCTGGTGCTCTTCGATCACGCGCACCAGCGGGTGCTCGCCATCGCCAACGAGGTCGAGGGCGAGACGGATATGGCGACCGCCGAGAAGGAGCTGGCGCGGCTCTCGAAGCTGCTCACCGAAGCCGCGGGCGGCGCCGGCGTGGCCATGCCGGGTCAGCCGCCGGGGCCGGCCGCCACCGACCTTCCCAGCCTCGACAGCGCGAGCTTCCGCAAGGCCGTGCTGAGGGCCAAGGAATACATCGCCGCGGGGGACATCTTCCAGGTGGTGCTCGCCCGCCGCTGGCGGGTGCCGCGCCGCGTCGAGCCGTTCGCCCTCTACCGCGCCCTGCGCATGGTCAATCCGAGCCCTTACATGGTGCTCCTGGAAACTCCGGAGGCCTCGCTCGTCGGCGCCTCGCCGGAGATGCTGGTACGCAAGCAGGGCCGGCGCATCGAGACCCGGCCCATCGCCGGCACCCGGCCGCGCGGCATGGACGCCGAGGGCGACCGCCGCCTCGCCGAGGACTTGCTGGCCGATCCCAAGGAGCGCGCCGAGCACGTCATGCTGGTCGACCTCGGGCGCAACGACCTGGGCCGGGTGGCGGTCTCCGGCAGCGTGCGGGTGCCGACGTTCATGGAGATCGAGCACTACAGCCACGTCATGCACCTGGTGTCGAGCGTCGAGGCCGAGCTGGAGAGCGGCCGCGACGCGCTGGACGCCCTGCTAGCCTGTTTCCCGGCGGGGACGGTTTCAGGGGCGCCGAAGATCCGCGCCATGGAGATCATCGACGAGCTCGAGCCGCAGGCGCGCGGGCCGTACGCCGGCGCCGTGGGCTACCTCTCTTTCTCGGGCGATCTCGATACCTGCATCACCATCCGCACCCTGGTGGTGCGCGAAGGGGAGACTTCCGTCACCGCCGGCGCCGGCATCGTGGCCGATTCCGATCCCGCGGCCGAGGAGCAGGAGACCAAGAACAAGGCGGCGGCGCTGCTCACCGCGGTGGCGCTCGCCGAGGAGCTGGAGAGACGATCGTGATCCTGATGGTGGACAACTACGACTCCTTCACCTACAACCTGGTGCAGATGCTGAGCGCGGCCGGGGCGGCGGTGGAGGTGCTGCGCAACGACGCCTGTAGCGCCGAGGCCATGCTGGCGCGGCGGCCGGCGGGCATCGTGCTGTCGCCCGGTCCCGGCCGGCCGGAGGACGCCGGGGTGTGCCTGGACCTCATCCGCCGGCGCGCGCCGCTGCCGCTGCTCGGCGTCTGTCTCGGCCACCAGGCGCTGGGCCTGGCGTTCGGCGCCACGGTGGACCGCGCGCCCCGGCTGATGCACGGCAAGACCTCGCCCATCCGCCACGGCGACCAGGGGGTCTTTGCCGGCCTGCCGAATCCCTTCGAGGCCACCCGCTACCACAGCCTGGAGGTGAAGGAGCCTTCCCTACCGGAGGAGCTGGAGCCGCTCGCCTGGGCCGACGACGGCACGCTGATGGGCATGCGCCACCGCGCGCTGCCCTACTGGGGCGTGCAGTTCCATCCCGAGTCCGTGCTCACCGGCTGCGGGCCGCATCTGCTGGCCAATTTCCTGGCTCTCTGCGCCGAGGAGACCGCCGATGCCCGAGCTTGACGCCCGTTCAGCCCTGATGCGCGTCACCGCCGGCGAGAGCCTCAGCCGCGAGGAGACGGAGGCCCTCTTCGGCCAGCTCATGGACGGCCAGGTCACCGAGACCCTCAAGGCGGCGCTGCTCGTGGCGCTGCGCATGAAGGGCGAGGCGGTGGCGGAGATCTCCGGCGCCGCCGCGGCCATGCGCCGTCGCGCCATCCCCATCCCGCACCAGCGGCAGGGCGTGGTCGACACCTGCGGCACCGGCGGCGACGGCCGCGGCACCTTCAACATCTCGACCGCCGCGGCGCTCGCCGTGGCGGCGGCCGGCGTGCCGGTGGCCAAGCACGGCAACCGCTCGGTTTCCAGCCGCTCCGGCAGTGCCGACGTGCTGGCCGCTCTCGGCGTGAAGATCGACGTCGACGCCGAGACGGCCGGCCGCACGCTCGACGCGGTGGGCATCACCTTCCTCTTCGCGCCCCTGCTGCATCCCGCCATGCGCGAGGTGATGCCGGTGCGCCGCGAGCTGGGCCTGCGGACCATCTTCAACGTCCTCGGTCCGCTGACCAATCCGGCCGGCGCCCGCCGCCAGGTGATGGGGGTGTACGCCGAGAGCCTGGTGGAGCCGATCGGCCACGTGCTGCGCGACCTCGGGGCCGAGCACGCCCTGGTGGTGCATGGCGAGGGGCTGGACGAGATCACCACCACGGGCCGCACCCGCGTCGCCGAGATCCGGGACGGCGAGGTGCGGCTCTACGAGCTGGAGCCGGAGCGCTTCGGCCTGCCGCGCGCCCGCCTGGAGGACCTCGCGGGCGGCACGCCGGAGGAGAACGCCGAGGCGGCCCGCCGCGTCTTCGCCGGCGAAGGGGGACCGTTGGCCGACGTCACCGCGCTGAACGCCGGGGCCGCCCTCTACGTCGGCGGCGGCGCCGCGACGCTCGAAGAGGGCGTCGAGCGTGCCCGCGAGGTCCTCGCCTCGGGCGCCGCGGCGGAGAAGCTGGAAGAGCTGCGGAGCTTCAACGCATGACCGCTCCCGACATCCTCCTGCGCATCGCCGAGCGCCGGCGGCAGCGGATCGCCGAAGTGGGAGGCCTCGAAGTGGACGAGATGGCCGCGGGCGATCCGTTCACGCTGGTGGACAACGCGTTCCACGCCGCCCTCCGCGCCCGGCGCGATACGCCCGCGATCATCGCCGAGGTCAAGATGGGCTCGCCGCGGCTCGGCTCTCTCGACGGCAAGGTCGATCCGGTCGCTCAAGCCCGCCTCTACGCCGAGAACGGCGCGGCGGCGCTCTCCGTCGTCGTCGAGCCCGACTTCTTCGGCGGCAGCTACGAGCTGCTCGCCGCCTGCCGCGAAGCCTCGGGTTTGCCGGCGATCGCCAAGGATTTCGTCGTCGATCCCATCCAGCTCGTCTGGGCGCGCGAGGCCGGGGCCGATGCGATCCTTTTGATCGCCGCGCTCTATGACGACCCGGACGAGTTGGGCGGATACGCCGTGCTCGCCCGCGGCCTCGGGCTCATTCCCCTGATCGAGACCCACGATGCCGAGGACGTCGCCAAGCTCGAAGGGGAGGAGTGGGAGATCGTCGGCGTCAACAACCGCGATCTGCGGACGTTCGAGGTGGATCTCCAGCGTTCCATCTCGCTGCTGCCCATGCTGCCCGCGGAAGCGGTGAAGGTGGCCGAGAGCGGCATCCGCGACGGCCTCGACGTGGCCCTGCTGCGCGACAGCGGCTTCGGCGCCTTCCTCGTCGGCGAGTCGCTCCTGCTCGCCGCCGATCCCGCGGCGAAGCTGCGCGAGCTGCTGATCGGACCGGAGGTCTGACGATGCCCGTCAAGGTCAAGGTCTGCGGCTTAACCGATCCCGCCAACGCGGCGGCGGCGGTGGAATTGGGCGCCGACTACCTGGGGTTAAACTTCTATCGGGGCAGCCCGAGATTCGTCGAGGTCGGCCGCGCGCTGGAGATCGCCGGCGCGGTGGGCGGACGGGTGCCCTTGGTGGGTGTGTTCGTCGATGCGCCCGCCGCCGAGATCGAGGAGATCGCCGGCCGCGTCGGGCTCGACCTCCTGCAGTTCAGCGGCGACGAGGGGCCGCAGGACGTGGCCCGTTTCGCGCCGCGGGCGATCAAGGCCTTCCGCACCGGCGGTCCGCCGCGGCGCGAGCAGGTGGCGGCGTTCGGAGCGCTGTGGGGGATCCTGATCGACGCGGCGCACGGCTTGCTTTATGGCGGCACGGGTGCGGCCTGGGATTACGGAGCGGCCGGCGGCGTCCTGGCGGAGCTCCCGGGCCGGTTGTTCCTGGCGGGCGGCATCGGGCCGGACAACGCCCGCCAGGCGGTCGCCGGCGCGCGGCCCTACGCTCTCGACGTCTGCTCGCGGGTGGAGTCGGCGCCGGGGATCAAGGATCTCGGGCTCCTGGGGCGGCTTTTCGAGGAGGTGAGGCATGGCGAGACCCAAACCCCTCCCTGACGCGGAGGGTTACTTCGGCCGCTACGGCGGCCGCTTCGTCCCCGAGACGCTGATGGCGCCGCTCGCCGAGCTGACCCGGGCGTACGACCGGGCGCAGCGCTCCCGCGGCTTCCGCCGCGAGCTGACCGCCCTGCTGAACGACTTCGCCGGCCGCCCGACGCCGCTCTACTACGCCGAGCGCCTCACGGAGGAGCTGGGCGGCGCGCGCATCTTCCTCAAGCGCGAGGACCTGCTGCACACCGGCGCCCACAAGATCAACAACGCCCTCGGCCAGTGCCTGCTGACGCGCCTGATGGAGAAGGAGCGGGTGATCGCCGAGACCGGCGCCGGCCAGCACGGCGTGGCGACGGCCACGGCGGCGGCGGCGCTCGGCCTCACCTGCACCGTCTACATGGGCAGCGAGGACATGCGCCGGCAGCGGCTGAACGTCGACCGCATGCGGCTCCTGGGCGCCGAGGTGGTGCCGGTGGACGCCGGCAGCCGCACCCTCAAGGACGCCATCAACGAGGCGCTGCGCGACTGGGTGACCAACGTCGGCAACACGCATTACGTCCTCGGCTCGGTGCTCGGCCCGGATCCCTTCCCGCGCATGGTGCGCGACTTCCACCGCGTCATCGGCGACGAGGCGCGCATCCAACTGAAGCGCCAGTCGGGGAGCGAGACGCCGGACGTGGCGGTGGCCTGCGTCGGCGGCGGCAGCAACTCGATCGGCCTGTTCACCGCCTTCCTGCAGGACGCGCGGGTGCGCCTGATCGGCGTCGAGGCGGGAGGCCGCGGCGCCGCCCGCGGCGAGCACGCGGCGCGCTTCGCCGGCGGCGCGCTCGGCGTGCTGCACGGCACCCGCACCTTCGTCCTCCAGGACGAGGAAGGGCAGATCGCCGCCACCCACTCGGTCTCGGCGGGGCTCGACTATCCGGCCATCGGTCCCGAGCACGTCTGGCTGCACGACGCGGGGCGGGTGGAGTACACCTCGGCGACCGATGCCGAGGCGGTGTCGGCTTTCCACCTGCTGGCGCGCACCGAGGGCATCCTGCCCGCCCTGGAGAGCGCGCACGCGCTCGCCGAGGTCGTCAAGCGCGCGCCGCGGCTGTCGCGCAAGCGGGTGATCCTGGTCAACCTCTCGGGGCGCGGCGACAAGGACCTCGAGTCCGTGCTCGCCTGGGACCGCCAGCACGAGGGGGACAACGTGGAGTCCTTCGCGGCGGCGGCCGCGCGGCGGGGGGAGACGCGATGAGCGCCATCGACGAGGTCTTCTTCAACTGCTCGCACCAGGGGCGGGCGGCCTTCATCCCTTTCATCATGGCGGGCGATCCGGACCTGGAATCGACCGGCGCGTACATGGAGGCGCTCGCCGCCGGCGGCGCCGACATCATCGAGCTGGGCGTGCCGTTCAGCGATCCGATCGCCGACGGGCCGGTCAACCAGCGGGCGGCCGCGCGGGCGCTGGCCGCGGGCACCAAGCTCTCGGCCATCCTGCAGCTCGTGGCGCGGCACCGCGACCGCATCCGCGTGCCGGTGGTGCTCTTCACCTACTTCAATCCCCTCCACGCCCGCGGCATCGAGCGCTTCGCCGAGCAGGCCGCCGCCTCCGGCGTGGACGGCGTGCTGTGCGTCGACCTGCCGCCCGAGGAGGGGGTGCGGGAGCTCGTCCCGGCGCTGCGCGAGCACGGCGTGGACAGCGTCTTCCTGCTGGCGCCCACCAGCACCCGCGAGCGGGTGAGCAAGGTGGCGGAGGTCTCCACCGGCTTCGTCTACTACGTCTCGCGCACCGGGGTGACGGGGGAGCGGGCGGCCCTGCCCGGCGATCTGCTGCGCGACGTCAAGCGGCTGCGCAAGCGGCTCGACCAGCCGCTCGCTGTGGGATTCGGCCTGTCGACGGCGCAGCAGGTGGCGGCGGTGGGGGAGATCGCCGACGGCGTCGTGGTGGGCAGCGCGCTGGTGCGGCTGATCGAGGAGAACGCCGGCGCTCCCGGGCTGCCCGCGATGCTGGAGGAGAGGGTGCGCGCCCTCTCCGCGCCCCTACGGCAGCAGGCCGAGAGAAGGCGGGCCTGATGGGCGAGCGCCGCCGGGAGGAGCGCGAGATCGCGGCCCTGGTGCACGGCCGCTACCTCGTCGAGACGCCGGACGCCGAGAGCCCTCCTCTCCTCGTCGGCTTCCACGGCTACGGGGAGAACGCCGAGAAGCACCTGGAGGAGCTGCGCCGCCTGCCCGGCGCCTCCCGCTGGGCCCTCTGCGCCGTGCAGGCCCTGCACCCCTTCTACAACCGCTCGGGCGACGTCATCGCCTGCTGGATGACCCGCCTGCAGCGGGAGCAGGCGATCCTCGACAACGTCCGCTACGTGGCGAGCGTGGTGGCCGAGCTGAAGCGCGAGCTGGCCGTCTCGGACCAGCTCGTCTACCTCGGCTTTTCCCAGGGCGCCGCCATGGCGTACCGGGCCGCCGCCGGCTCCGGCCACCCCTGCCAGGGCGTGATCG
The DNA here is from genome assembly GCA_046765915.1 of Acidobacteriota bacterium. Classification (GTDB taxonomy): domain Bacteria; phylum Acidobacteriota; class Thermoanaerobaculia; order Multivoradales; family UBA5704; genus DATARR01. The sequence continues at coordinate 31,069 of JBKPTH010000007.1, forward strand.
TGCTGGGCGGCGACGTGCCGCCCGAGCTGGAGAGCCACGATCTCAGCCGCTTCCCGCCCGTCCTGCTCGGCCGCGGCTCCAGCGAGGAGTGGTACGACGCCGCCAAGATGGAGCACGACGTCGAGCTCCTGCGCCGCAAGGGAGCCGACGTCCGCCCCTGCGTCTTCGACGGCGGCCACGAGTGGACGAACGAGTTCCGCGCCGCCGCCGGCCAGTTCCTGGAGGAGGTCTTCCGGCCGGTGTCGTAGTTGTAGAAAAGAAAAGGGCGCCCGACCGGCGGACGCCCTGATACTTCGCGAAAGTCCGGAGACTTACTGGCCGGCCGGCGGCTGCATGTCGGTACCCATGGGCTCGGACGTGGTCATGTCGGTGCCCATGTCGGTGCTCGTGGTACCCATGTCGGTCGTGGCCATCGGCTCGGTCGTGGTTTCCATCTCGGTGGTAGCCGGGGTTTCCTCAGTCGTCTCCTCCTTCTTGCACCCGGCGAACGGGATCAGCAAGAGGGCCAGCAGGCACAGAAGCGAAAGGTGAACGGACAGCTTCTTCATTTTGTTTTCTCCCTTGTTAAATGAAACTGATTTAAGACGACGGGGCGATGTTAGCCGTTATCGCCCACTTTGACCAGATTGATGACCCTCCTCACACCCTCGGTCTCCCGAGCGAGCTGCTCGGCCTTGGTGCGGGCCTCTTCCTTCGCCACTCGTCCCTGGAGCGTCACCACGCCCTCGTTGGTGTCGACGTCGATGTTGAAGGGGTTGATGTCGCCGTCCGCCGCCAGTTTGGCCTTCACCTTGGTGGTGATGGCGGCGTCGTCCACCTGGGTCCCGGCCGTCTTCGTCGAGCTGCAGGCGCCCAGAGCCAGCGCCAGCACCAGCACGAAGCATACGACCGGTACACGCAGCAGCCAAATGTTACGGTTCATGGCATCCTCCTCACTGTTGACCTTGTGTGTTCGTTCGAGTTCCGTGGCGTCAGTTCCACGCGTACAGATTGCTCTGAAGCAGAATTTGTGCCACAGCCCTCCTGGGTCAAGGTACGACAGTGAGTCTCGGACGAGCGGGGAGTATACATCCTCCCGTCCCCCTCCTCAAGAGGGGGAGGAACCGGGGCCGTCCCGCGCCGGTCGCGGCCTAGTCGTCCCGGTAGGTGTTGAGCCGATTGTACAAGGTCTTGAGGCTGACGCCCAGGACTTCCGCCGTCTGCCGCTTGTTGCCGCCGTGGGCTTCCAGGGTGGCCATGATGAGCCGGCGTTCGACCTCCTCGATCGAGGCGCCCACCTGGAAGTTGAGGCTGCGCACCGAGCCGGACTCGCCGCCCACCTCCCGCGGCAGGCTGCGGGGGGTGATCTCCTGGTCGGCCATGATGAACGCCCGGTGGACGACGTTCTTGAGCTCGCGCACGTTGCCCGGCCAGGTGTGGGTGCGCAGGCGCTCCTTGGCCTCGTCGCTGAAGGCTTTGCCCGTGCCCTGCCGCTCGTTGAGCTGGCCCAGGAAGTAGTCGGCGAGGAGCTGGATGTCGTCGCCGCGCTCGTACAGCCGCGGCATGTGGATGGGGAACACCTGCAGGCGGTAGAGGAGGTCCTCGCGCAGCTTGCCGTCCTGCACCGCCTTGTTGGGATCGCGGTTGGTGGCGGCGATCACCCGCACGTCCACCTCCACCGTCTGATCGCCGCCGATGCGCATGAGCTGGTTGGTCTCCAGCACCCGCAGCAGCTTGACCTGCAGCTCGATGGGCATCTCGGAGATCTCGTCCAGGAAGAGCGTCCCCATGTGGGCGCGCTCGAAGTAGCCCTTGTGGCGCCGCTGGGCGCCGGTGAAGCTGCCGCGCTCGTGGCCGAACAGCTCGCTCTCGATCAGGGTGGGCGAGATGGCGCCGCAGTTGAGGGGCAGGAACGGCGCCTTGGACCGCCGCGAGAGCAGGTGCAGCGTCTGCGCCGCGAGGTCCTTGCCGGTGCCGCTCTCGCCGACCAGGAACACCGAGGCGTCGGTGGGCGCCACCCGGTTGATCATCTCGTAGACCGCCTGCATCGGCGGCGAGGCGCCCAGCAGCAGGCCCAGCCGGCCGCCCTCCTGGACCTCTTCCACGGCCTCGGCCGCGGTGGGCGCCGGCTGCACGCTCGCCACGTTGGCCAGGATGCTCTTCAGCCGCCCGATGTCGAGCGGCTTGGTCAGGTAGTCGCTGGCGCCCAGGCGCAGGGCCTGGACGGCGCTCTCGACGTCGGCGTGGCCGGTCATCAGGACGACCTCGGTCCCATTGCCGAGCTCGAGATCCTTGAGCAGGTCGATGCCGCTGCCGTCGGGGAGATAGAGGTCGACCAGCGCCACGTCCGGCGTCCGGTGGCTCACCTGGGCGCGGGCGTCGCGGAGGGTGCAGGCCGTATTGGTGGTGAAACCCTGCCCCTCGATCAGCTCGGCGAGGGCGGAAAGAAAATTCGGGTCGTCATCGACCGCGAGTGCATGTGGCATGTCACGTCACTCCTTCGTACCAGTGCTCGGGTGGCCCAGGATCTCCAATTCTACCTCATAGGCGGTGAGGTCCCCGGAGTCCGGCCTTTCCCCGCGGCCGCCGGCGCGCACCGCGCCGCCGTGCGCGGCGAGGATCGAGCGCGCCACCCAGAGCTGCGCCTGGACGCCGCCCGGCGAGACGTGGAGGTCGAATCCCGGCGCCGGCGAAGCTTCCGCCGCCGCCGGGCTCTCCGTGCCCATCACTCCGTAAACGGAGAGGCGGGCGCGGCCGTCCAGCCGCTCCAGGCGTAAATGCAGCGTTCCCTGCTTCGGCACCTCGGCCAGCGCGGCCAGGCCGAGGTGGAGCAGGGCCTGCCGCAACAGGTAGCGGTTGCCCTCGGTGGGCAGCGGCTCCTCCGGCAGCTCGGCCTGCACCTGGACCTGCTGCTTGCGGGCCGGCGCCACGAGCAGCGACGCCAGCTCGCGCGCCAGCTCGCCGAGGTCGAGCGCCTCGAGCTTGTCGCTGCGCGGCGAGATGAAGCCGAGGAAGGTCTCGAGGCCGCGGTGCAGGCGCGAGAGCTCCTCCTTGAGCACGTGGACGTAGCGCAGCAGCTTGTCGTGGTTGGCGGGATCGGCGGCGCGGCCCGAGGCGATCATCTCCTGCAGGATCTCGAGGTTGAAGACCATGGCGTTGATCGGCGCCCGCAGGTCGTGGGCCACCGCCGGCGAGATCTGCGATACCGACCGCATCTGCGAGCTCAGCAACAGCTCCAGGCCCCGAGGATCTTCGAAGCGGACCTTCCCCTCGGGGCCGAGGCTGACGGCGCCGGGGCCGAGGAGCTCGGCGAGCTCCTCGCGCGGCGAGCTGGACGGCGGAGGGATCAGCGGCGGTTCTGAGATGTCCATGGCGCGTCCTTCCTGCGGGGCCCGGCGGAGCGGCCGGTGCGCCGACTATTTATAGAAGGCCGACAGGTGCCGCGCAAGCGGAAACAAGAAGCGGGAGTCATGAAATTTCGATGGCTTGTGCGGTCGCCGTCCCGGCCAGGGCGGAGGCGAGGAAGGCGTCGGCCCACCAGGAGACGTCGTGACGCCGCACCTCCGCGCGCAGCTTGCGCATGCGCTCCGCCCGTTCGCGCTGCTTCATGCGCAGGGCGCGGCCGAGGGCGCGGGCCACCCCCTGGCTGTCGAAGGGATTGACCAGCAGCGCGCCGGCGGCGAGCTGCTGCGCCGCGCCGGCGAACTCGGAGAGGACGAGCGCTCCCCGCTCTTCGAGATTCGCGGCGCAGTACTCCTTGGCTCCCAGGTGCATCCCCGCCTTGAGCGGGGTCGCCAGGGCGACGTCGGCCAGGCGGTAGTGGGCGAGCAGCTCCTCGGGGGCGAGCTCGCGGCGGTGGTAGTGCACGGGTACCCAGCCGGGCTTGCCGAAGCAGCCGTTGACCTCGCCCACCAGGCGCTCGATCTCCGCCCGCAGGGCGGCGGAGCGCGGCAGGCCCTCGCGGCCGGGCACCGCCACCTGCACCAGCGTGACCCGCTCCCTGAGCTCCGGGAAGAGGGTGAGGGCCTCGGCGAAAGCCCGCAGCTTTTCGGGAATCCCCGTGGCGCGATCGATGCGGTCGACGCCGATCACCAGTTGGCACCCGCGCAGCGCGGTCCGCAGGTCCGCCAGCCGCGCCGCCACCTCCGGCCGCGCCGCCCGCTCCTCGATCTGCCGCGCGTCGACGCCGATGGGGAAAGCGCCGGCGCGGAGGTCGAAGGCGCCGCCGCCGACGCGCCCCGCCAGGGCCCGGAGACCGCCGGCGATCGGCGCTTGCAGGGTCGGCTGGGCGAGCGCCCGCACGCAGGCCAGGAAGTTCTCGAGATCGCGCTCGGTCTGGAAGCCCACCTGATCGAAGGCCAGCAGGCCGGCGAGCAGCCGGTCCCGCCAGGGGAGCTTGCAGAACTGATCGGGCGTCGGGAAGGGCAGGTGGAGGAAGAAAGCCGCCCGGCAGGAGACGCCGAGCCGCCGCAGCTCCACCGCCAGGTTCATCAGCAGGGGGTCGTGCACCCAGACGAGGTCGGCGCCGGCGGCGCCGCGCGCCAGCGTCTTGGCCGCCGCCCGGGCGAACTTGCGGTTGACCTTGAGGAAAGCCTGCCAGTGGCCGGGAGAGAAGCCGCATTCGAGCGGCAGGCCATGGAACAGCGGCCACACCACCTGGCTCGAAAAGCCGCCGCAGCCGAGGCGTTTCTCCTCCGCGTTGAGCAGCACGGGCCGCAGCGAGAAGCCCTCCTGGATGGCGCCTGCCAGCACCTGGCGCAGCTCGGGCACCTCCTCGGCCGTGGCTCCCGGCCAGCCGATCCAGACGCCGCCGCGCTCCCGCAACACCGGCGTCAGGGCGGAGATCAGGGCGCCGCGGGCCGGCGAGACACGCCAGCCCTGGCCTTTTTCGCGGTTGAGGACGATGGGCAGGCGGTCGGAGACGACGACGAAACGCCCGCCGGCGCGGGCCGCGGAAGGAGGCTCGGGAAACAGGACGGCGGAGGCGGCGGTGCTCATGAAGCCCTTCTTGGGTTGTAGATCAGGTTGAGAGTCATACCGGACCCTCACGTCGAGAGCCATCGCGGACGCGAGGGGGCGCTGTAAAGACGCAGGAAGCCTGGGGTGCAGGTTGCGTGCCATGGCGGAAGGGCTGGGCATGGCTGATGCAGAAGGGCGTGCCGTTCCCGGGGCTTGGGGTCGGGGGAACGGTCGCCGCTCCCGGAGGCTCACTCAAGCGGGTAATTCTTGCAATGGAGCGCCCATGCCGACCACCATCGCCGTCGTCGATCCCGTCGAGAGCGCCAAGGCCGCCGGGCTGCGCTACGTCACGGACGACGAGCCGGGCATCCGCCGCCGCAAGCGCGGCAAAGGCTTCACCTATCTCGATCCCGAGGGCAGTACGGTCAAGGATCCGCGGCAGCTCGAGCGCATCCGCAAGCTGGCGATCCCGCCGGCGTGGACGGACGTGTGGATCTGCGCCCGCCCCAACGGCCACCTGCAGGCCACGGGGCGCGACGCCCGGCGCCGCAAGCAGTACCGTTACCACGCCGACTGGCGCCAGGTGCGCGACGAGACGAAATTCGGGCGCATGGCGGCCTTCGGCGAGGCCCTGCCGAAGATCCGCGAGCGCACCGAGCGCGACCTCGCCCTGCCCGGGCTGCCGCGCGAGAAAGTGCTCGCCACCGTGGTCCGGCTGCTGGAGACGACGCTGATCCGCGTCGGCAACAAGGAGTATGCCCGGCAGAACAACTCCTTCGGCCTGACCACCCTGCGCGACCGGCACGTGGACGTCTCCGGCTCCAAGCTGCGCTTCGAGTTCCGCGGCAAGAGCGGCAAGGATCTCTCGGTGGAGATCCACGACCGGCGGCTGGCGCGCATCGTCAAGCAGTGCCGGGACCTTCCGGGCCAGCGGCTCTTCCAGTACCTCGACGATGAGGGGGTGCGCCAGAGCGTCAGCTCGGAGGACGTCAACGCCTACCTGCGCGAGACCACCGGGGAGGACTTTACCGCCAAGGACTTCCGCACCTGGGGCGGCACGGTGCTGGCGCTCTCCGCCCTGCTGGAGGCGGGGCCCTGCGATACGGAGAGGGAGGCCAACCGGGCGGTCGTCGAGGCGATTAAGCGGGTGGCCGGCGAGCTGGGCAACCGCCCGGCGATCTGCCGCAAGTACTACGTCCACCCGGTGGTGATCGAGACCTTTCTGCAGGGCTCCCTGGCGGAGGCGCTCGCCGCCGCCAGGAAGCGGGGGGATTCCAACGGTCTGGGCCGTCTCGAAGCCCAGGTGCTCTATCTGCTCAGCAGACCATCTCCTCCTGGTACATGAAGACCAGGTTCTGCTCCTCGAACTTGTCGAAGAACTCCGCCCAGGTGATCTCCTGCAGGATCTCGCCGCTGTCGTAATCGGGGAAGTCGATGCGCAGACCTCCGGCGATCTTGTTCTGCTGCAGGGGGCTGACGACCGCGGCAGGCCGCCCGCCCCGCTCCTCCGCCCAGCGGCGGATCTGGTCGTGGTCGGTCGTGGTCTTGGTCGATGACATTGTCTACCCCTCCGAGCTGGTTGGTACCGAGCTGTCTTTACCCGTTGACGATTTCGCCTCCGTTGGGGTGCAGCACCTGACCCGTCATGTAGGACGAGTCGTCTGAAGCAAGGAACACGAAACAGGGGGCAACTTCTTCCGGCTGTCCCGGCCGGCCGAGCGGCACGTCCTTGCCGAAGCTCTCGACCTTCTCGGGCGGGAAGGAGGCAGGGATCAGCGGCGTCCAGATCGGTCCCGGCGCCACGGCGTTGACGCGTATCTTGCGCTGCGCCAGGTTCTGGGCCAGCGACCGTGTGAACGCGACGATGGCGCCCTTGGTCGAGGCATAGTCGATCAGGTGGTCGCTGCCGCGGTAGGCGGTGACCGAGGTGGTATTGATGACGGTGCTGCCTTCCCCCAGGTGCCGCAGCGCCGCCCGGGTGAGGAAGAACTGGGAGAAGACGTTGGTGCGGAACGTCCGCTCGAGCTGCTCGCGGCGGATGTCCTCCAGGCGCTCCTGTTCGTGCTGCTCGGCCGCGTTGTTGACCACCACGTCCAGCCGCCCCAGCTTGCGCACGGTGCGCTCGACCGCCTTCCTGCAGAAGGACTCGTCCCCCACGTCGCCGGCAATGAGCAGGCACCGCCGCCCCTTCTTTTTCACCCGGCGCCGGGTCTCCTCGGCGTCTTCGTGCTCGTCCAGGTAGACGATGGCCACGTCGGCGCCTTCCTTGGCGAAGGCGATCGCGACGGCGCGGCCGATGCCGCTGTCGCCGCCGGTGATGACCGCTACTTTGCCCGCCAGCTTGCCGCTGCCGGGCTGGGCCGTGTCCTCGGCGCGCGGCCGCGGCGTCATCTCGGCCTCGATCCCCGGCTGGCGTTCCTGGTGCTGCGGCGGGATCCTGGGGCCTTTCTTCGCCGCCTTGCCCTTCTTCGCCTTCTTCTCGCTCTTCTCCTTCGGCACCTTCTCTCCCTCCGCGCGGGCAAGGAGAGGGGCGGGCATGCCGCCCCTCTCCTGGATCTCGGCTCAGCCGACGAGCGCCTCCTGGTTGACGTGGCTCTCCGCCAGCTCGGTCAGCCGCTCGTCCGTCTCCTCTTCCTCCTGCAGCGTCCGCTCGAGCAGCGAGACGTGCTCGCCCTTGCCGAGCAGCTCGGCGTAGGTGCGCACCGTGCCATAGCCGGCGATCTCGTAGTGCTCCACCCGCTGCGCGGCGGCGATCAGTCCGGCGTCGAGCACCGTGGCGTCGCCGCGCATGTGGAGCATCTGGTCGCCTTCCTTGATCAGGCCCTTCATCCCCTCGCAGGTATGCCCCTTGGGGCTCTCCCGCAGGTCCTGGAAGATGCGTTCCAGCCGGCGGACGTGCTCGCTGGTCTGCCGCAGGTGATCTTCGAAGGCCTTGCGCAGGTCGGGCGAGCTCGCCCCCTCCGCCATCTTCGGCAGCGCGTCGATGAGCTGCGTCTCGGCGCTGTAGAGGTCCTTGAGCTGTTCGAGGTAGAGGTCTTTGAGGGATTCCAACTTCATGGCGCCTCCTTGCTTGTCGTTGCCAGGTTGTGAGATCGGCGCTCTTTCGAGCGCCGGGAGGGCTTCAGAGCGGCGAACCGCAAGATCCGTGCCGAAAAGGGGGGTGTGACCGCGCGCCCTAGGCGGGCACGGGGCCGGGGCCTTCGAGCTTGAACTGCGGGTTCTCGATGATCCCGAGGACATTGCCGAAGGGATCGAGCACCGTGGCGACGCGGATGCCGCCGCCCACGTCCTGCACCTCCTCGTGCGGCCGCGCGCCGAGAGCGAGGAGACGCGCCAGGGCGGCATCGGCGTCGATGACGCCCCAGTAGACGACGGCGCCGCCGGCCCCCGGCTTTACCTTCGCGACGTCGGGGTTGAGCCCCAGCTCGTAGCCGCCGACGTTGAAGCCGACGTAGAAAGGCTCATCGAAGTAGGGCGCTGTGGCGAGCGCCTCGCTGTACCACGCCTTCGCCTTCGCCAGGTCGTCCACGTGGTAGATGGCGGTGCGCAGGCCGAGGAGAGGTTGGGTATCCATACCGCTAGGATAGCAGCCGGGGAATCACGCGGGGGCGGAGCCACTGGGTGAACCCATCGCGGTCCAGGGCTCCTGCTGAAACTTGCAGGATGATCTCCTCCTGCTCATCGACGGGAGCATCGATCTCCCGGCCATTCAGTACCAAGAACGTTTCCAGAGCCGCATGTCCGACCCGTTTGTTGCCATCGAGGAACGGGTGGTTCTTGATCAGCGAGAAACCGAGTGCGGACGCCTTGTCCACGAGGGTCGGATATAGATCCTCACCGCCAAAGGTCATCCGTGGCTGTGCAACGGCGGATTCGAGCACGTTCAAATCCCGAAGACCATCGATACCACCCGCCTGCTCGATCAAGAGCCTATGCAGCGCCAGCACCTCCTCCAAGGTGAGATACCGCACAAGGCCTAGGCAAGTCTTCGATAAAGATCGGCGTTCTTCTTGACGACGTAGGCGGCCGCTTCGGTGAAGTCGGCTTCGAGATGAGCCAGCCAGGTCTCGACCTTCGCGCGCAGGAATTCCTCAGGCGATACCCCAGCGTCTCTCGCGAGATTCACGAGCTTCGAAGCGTGCTGCGGGGGAAGAGTAATCTTGAAGGCTGCTGACTCAGGCTGTGCCTTCGGTGCGGCCGTCCGAGCCTTCGTCCGCCGGTCCTGGGAGAGGGCCTTGCCCGCATCCACAACTTCCTTGAAGCGACCCCTTGAGTCGCGGCGGACGTAGCGCTTGTCTGTTCCGGTATCGATAAGCTCGCGTTTTGAAGCCATATATCTCCCAAGGAGCCGTCCGGCTCCTTGGTCGAGTATACGCCTGACGGCTCCGCGAGGATTGAGCTACCGCTTCTGATCGCCGCGGTCGCCCTGCCCCTTGGGAGCGACCGTCTTCGCCTTCGTCCTCCTGTCTTGCGCCAGAGACTTGCCGACGTCGACCACTTCCTTGAAGCGGCCCTTCTCGTCACGGCGGACGTAGCGCTTGTCTTTTCCGGTATCGATCAGCTCGCGTTTCGAAGGCATCGTCGTCTCCTTTCAAGCCGCCTGGTGCGCCAGCAGGCGCAGGGCGTGGCCCTCCAGCTCCTCGGCGCGATGGGCGGCGGTGTGCTCGTGCAGCACGCGCCGGCGGGCCCGCTGGCCGAGGGCGCGGCGCTCGTGCTCGGGGATCTCGCGCAGGTATTGCAGCACCTCGCCGGGAGTTCTCGCGGTGAGGATCTCCTCGCCGATGCGGAAGAAGGTGCCGAGGCCCGGCCAGTTGTCGCTGATGATCGGCGTCGCGCAGGCGGCGGCCGCGAAGAGGCGCGCGCTGGGCGAGAAACCGGCGGCGAACCTGTCGGTGCGGGTGACGTTGAGGGTGAAGCGCTGTCGGTTGTAGAAGCGGGCGTGCTGCATTGGCTCCAGGTGTTGGCAACGCTCGACGTTGTCCGGCCAGCGGAGCTGCTCCGGATATCGCTCGCCGGCCACGGTGAAGCGGCCCCGCGTCCAACGGTGGGCGGGCTCGAGGAGCAGGCGCTCCAGGGCCGGCTGGCGGTCGTCGCTATAGGTGCCCAGGTAGCCCAGGTCCCACTGCGGCTCGGTCTCCTCCGGCTGATAGAGGTCCGGATCGAAGGAGCCGTAGAGGGCGCTGGCCGCCGGCGCGCCGTAGCGCCGCTCGAGGAGCCTCAGGGTCGGGCCTCCGGTAAAGGAGAGATAGGTGTGGTAGCGCGGGATCAACTCCGGCGTCAGGTACTCGTGGTCGCCGCGGGCGAGCTTGGCCAGGGTGACCGGCGTGTCGAGGTCGTAGAAGGCGGTGGCGCCGTGCGCCGTGGCGGTGACCCAGTGGCCGACCTCGACGCCTTGCGGCACCGAGGAGCCGACGATGACGAAGTCGGCGCGGCGCACGGCGTCGGCGAAGCGGTCCCGCAGCTCGTCGAGGCTCGCATAGACCTCGGTGCGGCCGTAGGGCGGCTCGGGAAGGTCCCGCGTCTCGGCGTGCCGCGGTGGATGGCGCTCGAGGAAGAGGACGCGGTGGCCGCGCCGCTCGAGCTCACGGACGAGGGCGCGGTAGGTGGTGGCGTGGCCGTTCGCCGACGAGGTGATGGAAAAGCCCAGGATGACGAAGTCGAGCGGCTCGTGCCTCACGGAAGTGCCTCCAGACCGGCGATGCGGGCACCGGCGCCCAGGATGAAAAAGAAGTCATACGAGGTGCGGCCCTCAGACCGCCACCTGGGCGGGGAATGCCACCTCCCTCATTACGGCTCCCTGCGCGGCGAGCACCTCGCCATAGGCCCCGAGATAGGCCTCCACCATGCGCTCGGAGGTGAGCTGGAGGGCGCGGGCGCGGGAGCCGGCGGCGAGCGAGGCGCGGCGGTCCGGATCGGCGATCAGCCGGCCCAGCGCATCCTCCAGCGCCTCCGGATCGTCCGGCGGCACGAAGACCGCCCGGTGGCGCCAGATCTCCCGCAGGCTGGGGACGTCGCCCAGCACCAGGGAGCAGCCGGAGAGGGCGGCCTCCAGCACGGCGAGGCCGAAGGGCTCGTAGCGGGCCGGCAGGCAGTAGATGGCGGCGCGGCCGAGCCAGGCGCCGAGGGCCCGCTGCGAGAGACGGCCGAGGAGCCGCGTGTGGTGCGGGCGCGCCTCGCCGCCGTCCGGATGGTGATTCTCGCCGGCCACGAAAACCGGCCAGGGCAGGCGCGGCGCCACCCGCTCCAGCGCTTCGAGGTTCTTGGCCTCGTCCCGGAGGCGGCCGGCGGAGAAGATGATGGGCTCTTTGGCCGCGGGCCTGAAGAGCTTCGGGTCGCGGCCGTTGAGAATCACCCGCGCCGCGGGCAGGCCGCCGTAGTTCTCGGCGAGGGCGGCGAGCATGGCCTGCGACGGCGCGACCACCAGATCGGCGGCGGCGAGGCCGGCGGCGACCTCGCGCGCGTAGCGGCGCCAGCTCTCGGGAGCCGGCTCGCCCTTGACCGCCCGCCACCAGGAGAGCACGCAGGAGTGGCCCACCATCACCCGCGGAGCGCTCCAGAGCAGCGACCCGTGCACGTAGCCGTTGAGGTGGATGAGGTCCGGACCGATGCGCTCCTCGAGGCCGAGCAGCCAGTCGCCGGCCTTCTCCACGTCGCGCCAGGGGTCGTCCTCCATCCACTCCAGCTTGAAGGCGCTCTCGAAGACCTTGAGGTGGGGGATGCGGTCCGCCTTTTCGCGCTGCAGGTCGTTGAGCGGCTCGCCCATGGTGGCGAGCGCCACCTCGACGCCGTGCTCGGCGAGCCCCCGCGCCAGCTCGATGGCGTAGGTCCAGACACCGCTGACGGTGTCCGCGGTCATCAGGACCTTGCGGGGCAGTGGAAGGTTCTCACTCATGCTGCTCCCCTCCTGGGCGCCAAGACAGTGCGGCGTACCATCGCTTTATCCAAAATTCGTGCCGCACGCCTCCTTCTACGGATCAGGGAGGCCCAACGCCGCGGACGGGCCCCGGCGGGGGCCCCCGAAACAGCAACCGCTTGTAAAGGTTGCCCGGACCCCGCGCGCACGTTTACACGCGCTGGATCGCCGCCTGGAATTGCTCGAACGGCAGCGTGTTGAGCACGTCCTTCGCCTCCAGGCCGGCGCGGCGGGCCTGCTCGACGCCGTAGCGCAGGAGGTCCAGCTCGCGGGTGCGGTGGGAGTCGCTGTCGATGACGATCTTGCAGCCCAGCTCCCTGGCGAGCCGGAGGTGGGTGTCCTTGAGATCGAGGCGGTGGGGATTGGAGTTCAGCTCGACGGCGACCCCCAGCTCGGCGGCCCGGCGGAGGACGCGGTCGACGTCCATGTCGACCGGCTTGCGGCGGTTGATGTAGCGCGCCGTGGGATGGCAGAAGACGTTGACCTCCGGGTGCTCCAGGGCGCGCAGCACGCGCGCGGTCTGCTGCTCCGCCGGCAGGTCGAGGCGGGAGTGGAGGGAGACGAGCACGAGGTCCAGCCCGGCGAGCATCTCGTCCTCCAGGTCGAGCGAGCCGTCGCCGAGGATGTCCACCTCCATCGAGCGCAGGAGGCGGATCTCGGGATGGCGGGCGCGCACGTTCTCGATCTCCGCCCATTGCAGGCGCAGGCGATAGGCGTCGAGGCCGCCGGTCATCGCCAGCGACTTGCTGTGGTCCGAGATCACCATGTACTCATAGCCGCGGGCGGCGCAGGCCTCGACCATCTCCTCGATGCTGTTGCGGCCGTCCGACCACGTGGAGTGCATGTGGAGGTCGCCGCGCAGATCCCCCAGGCGGATGAGGTGGGGCAGCCGGCCGGCCGCCGCGGCCTCGATCTCGCCGCGGTCCTCGCGCAGCTCGGGCGCGATCCAGCCGAGCCCCACGGTGCCGTAGACGTCCGCCTCCTCGCGGCCGGCGATGCACTCGCCCTCGGGGTCGGGGTTGCTCTCGTCGAGCCGGTAGACGCCGTACTCCGAGATGCGCAGGCCGCGCTCGACGGCCCGGCGCCGCAGCTTGACGTTGTGCTCCTTCGAGCCGGTGAAGTAGACGAGGGCGGCGCCGTAGCACTCGGCGGGCACCACCCGCAGATCCACCTGCAGCCCGGTGCCGAGGACGACGGTGCTCCGCGTGTCGCCCGCCATCAGGACCTTGTCCACCTGGGGATAGGCGCGGAACCGCTCCATCACCGGGACGGCCTGGGAGGCGATCGCCAGCAGGTCGATGTCGCCCACCGTCTCGCACCGGCGGCGATAGCTGCCGGCCACCTCCAGGCGCTCCACCTCGGGGATCTCGCGCAGGTAGGCGAGGAGCGGCTCGATGGCGCGGTCGGCCTCGGTGAGCAGGGAGCGGCTGCCGTGCTGGCGGTACTCCTGGATGCCGGCGAGGATCTTCTCCTGGCTCTTGGCGCCGAAGCCGGGGATGGCGGCGATGCGGCCCTCCTTGGCGGCGGCCTCCAGCTCGTCGATCGAGCCCACCTTGAGCTCGTCGTGGATCTTCCTGGCCTTCTTGGGACCGAGCGCGGGCAGCCGCATGAGCTCGATCAGCGAGCGCGGCACCTCGGCCAGCAGCTCGTCGCGAAAGCCGAGGGTGCCGGTCTCCACCATCTCGCGGATGTGGCTCGCCATCTCCTTGCCGATCCCCGGCAGAGCGGTGAGGTTGCGCCCTTCCTCGACCCACTTGCGCAGCGGCGTCGTCAGGCCTTCGACGGTGCGCGTGGCGTTGCGGTAGGCGCGGATGCGGAAGGGATTCTCGTTCTGGATCTCGAGGACGTCGGCGACCTCCTCGAGGACGCGGGCGATTTCGGGGTTTTCCAAGGGTCGGCGGCTCCGGCGCTGAATTCTATCTCCGCCGCCCTCTTTCCCAACCTCACCGGGAAAGGACGAAAAGGACAACAAGGACAGCAAGGACGAACAAGCTTCGGCAAGGAGCCTTCATGTCCTTGCCTGTCCGTGTTCGTCCGTGTTCGTCCTTGAGGGCTTCGCGGGCAGGCCCTTCTCTGAGAGAGTACCCCCGCCATGGCCGAGCCCCTCCCCGAGGTCACCATCTACACCGACGGCGGCGCCGATCCCAATCCGGGCGCCGGCGGCTGGGCGGCCATCCTGATCGACGCGGCCACCGGCAAGGCGCGGGAGATCTCCGGCGGCGAGCCCCACGCCACGAACAACCGGATGGAGCTGACGGCGGCGATCCGCGCCCTGGAGGCCCTGAAGCGGCGCTGCCGGGTCCACCTCTTCACCGACTCCCTCTACCTGCGCAAGGGCATCACCGAATGGCTGCCCGACTGGACGCGCCGCGGCTGGCGGCGGAAGACCGGCGAGCTGCAGAACGAGGACCTCTGGCGGCGCCTCGCCGAGCTGATCGAAGGCCATGAGGTGCATTGGGACTGGGTGCGGGGCCACGCCGGCAACAAATGGAACGAACGGGCGGACAAGCTGGCGACCCAAGAGATCCGCCAGCAGCGAGGCGGGAGAATCGTCGCGCCGGCGCCGGAAGCCGAGGTCTTCCTGCGGGTCTCCTGCGCCGGCGGCCGCGGCGGCTGGGCCGCCCTCGTCCGCCACAAAGGCGGGGAGACGGTGCTCTCCGGCGGCCTCTCTTCGACCACCTCCAACCAGCTCGACCTGCTGGGCGCCATCGCGGTCCTCGAACGGCTGACTCCCGGCACCGCCGTCGCCGTCCACACCGGCTCGGACTATCTGCGCAACGGCGCCACCCGCTGGCTCGACGGCTGGAAGCGGCGCGGCTGGAAGACCCAGGAAGGCCAGCCCGTGCTCAACCGCGAGCTCTGGGAAAGGCTGGAGAAGGCCATGGCCGCCCGCCGCGTCACCTGGCCGGAGACGAAAGGCCGCGAGGTGCCGGAGCTGAAGGAGCTCGGCAAGGCGGCGAAGGCGGCGGCGCCGTCGTAGGACGATAAGATCCCCCAATGGCCGCCAAAGCCAAAGACGCCGTCCGCCCCCTGGCGAGCAACAAGCGGGCGCGGCACGACTATCACGTCCTGGAGACCTTCGAGGCGGGGATCCAGCTCGCCGGCACCGAGGTGAAGTCGGTGCGCGAGGGCCGGGTGCAGCTCAAGGACAGCTACGTGGAATTCAAGGACGGCCAGGCGTACCTGGTGGGCGCGCACGTCAGCCCCTACAGCCACGGCAACCGCGAGAACCGCGATCCCGAGCGCGTCCGCAAGCTGCTGCTCAAGAAGCGGGAGATCGACCGCCTCTTCGGCCGCACGCAGTTGAAGGGGCTGACGGTGGTGCCCCTGGCGGTCTATCTCAAGGGGAACTGGATCAAGGTGGAGCTCGCTCTGGTGCAGGGCAAGAAGCTCTACGACAAGCGGGAGGCGGAGAAGACGCGCGAGCTCGACCGCGAGGCCGAGGCCGCCATCAAGGGCGGCCAGTATTGAGGAGACCTCAGTCGGTCCCCACCTCCTGCCGGCGCCGGCGGCCGCCGGTGTCCTGGATGCGCTCGAGCGCCGTCTGGCCGCCGTATCGCGCCACGATGCGGTCGTCGTAATCGTCGGCCACCGTGGCCACCGCGGTGATCGCCCGCAGCAGGTCGCGGGGATCGAGGCTGCGGCCGAAGAGGGAATGGGCGAAGAAGATGTCGTTGCCCACCACGGAGAAGTGGCCGCACGGCAGTTGGTGGTTCAGCTCCAGGAGGCCGGCCAGCAGCTCCTCCTCGATCTCCACGTCCTGCGCGCAATACGACATGATGACGATCATCGTCTCCTCCGGGCCGTACGGCTCCAGGGAGATCTCCAGCACGGTGGTGCCGTAGCGCACGTAGAAGTGATCGTTCTCCGGATCGTGGTAAGGGTCCTCGAACAGCTCCCCGAGGTACTCCCTGAGCTTTTCGAAGGTCTCCTGGTGGACCGCACTGTCGAACATTTGCCACCTCCAAAGCAGCCCTACTCTAGCAGCAGTTCAGGCCGGCGCGGGCGTTGACACTCCGCGGCATTGGGCATAACGTTGGGCGAGCCGCGAAAGACCTTTCCGAGACCCGCCTTTCCGCAACTTCTGGGGTTTGCTCGGAGCAAAACAGTCCCGCGGGTCACACATTTCTCAGATACGACAGGAGGAGATCCATGCAGAGACGAGGCAGTTTCATAGGGAGGGCCCTGGTGTTCGTTGCCCTCGTCGCCCTGGCCGCGGGACCGATCCATGCGGCCGGCTTCAGCATCTTCGAGCAAGGCACCAAGGCCATGGGCATGGCCGGCGCCTTCACCGCCCAGGCGGACGATCCGACGGCGCTGTTCCACAACGCCGGCGGCCTCGCCTTCGTCACCGACCGCCAGTTCTCGGTCGGCACCACCTGGATCCACGGCACCAAGGCGGAGCTCGACGGCGCCGCGCCGTTCCCGGGTCCGGGCTATCACGCCGAGCAGAAGAAGCTCTCCGAGTTCCCGCCGCACGCCTATTACGTGCAGCCGATCAACAGCATCTGGAAGTTCGGCCTCGGCATCGAGACGCCGTTCGGCCTGGTCACCGAATGGGAGAAGCCCGACCAGTTCGCCGGCCGCTTCCTCAGCACCAAGGCGTCGCTGCAGGTGATCGATCTCAACCCCACCCTCGGCTGGCAGATCACGCCCAACTTCGGCCTCGGCTTCGGCGCCATCGGCCGCTTCTCCAAGGTCGAGCTCAACCGCAACATCCCGTTCAACAATCCTTTCACCCAGAGCATCATCGACATCGGCCGCCTGAAGCTGGAGAGCGACTTCGACACCGGCTACGGCTGGAACGTCGGCCTGCTGCACAAGGTGAACAACAGCTTCTCCTGGGGCCTCTCGTACCGCAGCAAGGTGAAGGTCGAGTACGAGGGCGAGGCGCGGGTCAACCGCATTCTCACCGGCAACGCCCAGCTCGACGCGCTCCTCGGCGCGCAGGTGCCCTTCGACAAGGACCTGCCGGTGAAGACCGAGATCGAGTTCCCGGACGAGGCCAGCCTCGGCCTCGCCTTCGCGCTCTCCCCCAACCTGCTGCTGGAGACCGACGTCAACTGGACCGGCTGGAGCAGCTTCGACGAGGTGCCCATCACCTTCACCGGCGGCCCGGGCAACGCCCTGCCGAGCCAGACGCTGCCGGAGCAATGGGACGACGTCTACAACTACCGGGCCGGCTTGCGCTGGACGGCGAGCCCGACCTCGCAGTGGCGCTTCGGCTACGTCTTCGACGAGACGCCGCAGCCGGAAGAGGGCGTCTCGCCGCTGCTGCCCGACGCCGACCGCAACGGCGTCACCATCGGCTACGGGCACACGGGGGGCATCGGCTACGACGTCGCCCTCATGTACCTCGATTTCAAGGAGAGGAGCCGCCACCGCAGCTTCCCCGGCGAGGGGCCCTTCTTCGGCACCTACAACACCCAGGCCATCCTGCTCGGCTTGACGGTCAACTTCTAACCCCGCTCAAGGAGACACGAAGATGCAACGTCTCAAGGTCTTGGCGAGCCTCCTGACGCTCGCCCTCCTCCTCGCGGCCGGCGCGGCCCTGGCTCAGCCGAACACCGGCTCGGCCAACTTCACCCGCTACGTGGCGTTCGGCGACAGCCTGACGGCCGGCTTCAACAGCGGCTCGCTGGTGCGCACGTACCAGAGCAACAGCTATCCTATCCTCATCTACCGGCAGGCCACGGGCAAGACGACCGGCTTCGAGCAGCCGCTGGTGAGCGAGCCCGGCATCCCCGGCATCCTGACGCTGCAGAGCATCGTGCCACGGCCCGCCATCGTGCAGTCGGCCGGCCAGGGGCAGCCGCTCAACCTCAACCTGCCGCGCCCGTACGACAACATCGCGGTTCCGGGCGCCCGGCTGCACGACCTCCTCGCCACCACCTCGGGAGGCCTCCACGACCTCATCCTGCGCGGGCTCGGCTTCACCCAGCTCCAGCAGGGCCTGTCGCTGCAGCCGACCTTCGCCACCCTGTGGATCGGCAACAACGACGTGCTGGCCGCCGCCACCTCCGGCATCGCCATCGAGGGCGTGACGCTCACCCCGGTGGCGCAGTTCGACGCCGAGTACCGCCAGGCGGCCGGGGCCATCGCCTCGGTCGGCGCCAAGATGGCGGTCGCCAACATCCCGGACGTCACCAGCATCCCGTTCGTCACCACGGTCTCGCGCTTCGTCACCCTGCCGACCGGCCAGACCGTGACTCTCGTCGGCCCGAACGGACCGCTGCAGGCCGGGGACTTCGTGCTGCTCCCCGCCGCCGCCGACATCGCCGCCGGCCGCGGCATTCCGGGCATCGGTCCGCCGCTCGGCGATAACCAGGTGCTCTCCGCCGCCGAGGTGGCCGCCATCCAGGATCACATCAACCATTACAACGCCACCATCTCGGCGGTGGCCAACGAGCGCGGTGCGGCGCTGGTGGACGCCAACGCCTTGCTGCGCCAGCTCGCCACCACCGGCGTCAACGTCGGCGGCATCACCTACCGCAGCTCGTTCCTCACCGGCGGCGTCTTCTCCTACGACGGCGTCCACCCGACGGCCTTCGGCTACGCCTTCATCGCCAACCAGTTCATCGACGCGATCAACGCCAAGTTCGGCGGCGAGATCCCGCCGGTCGACCTCTACCCGTTCGTCTTCGGCACCAACAAGGCGGCCAAGGCGGCGGGCGGCGACGTGGGCTTCGTCTTCACCGATGGCGCCCGGCGCAGCCTGCTGCGGTCGCTCGGCGTGCCCCAGTGGATCATCGACGGCCAGCCCGCTCCCGGCAAGCCGCACCGTCCGCGGCGCGGCGGCAAGGGGTAGACCCCGTCATCTGCCTCTCCGGGGCGGCCTCATGGGGTCGCCCCGCGCACCTTCCCGCGGGTTGTCACGAATTTTGATTCCCAAGCACCTTGACTTGGATCTATACTATGCCCCGGTCCCATTCTTTTCCTTTGATGGAGTTTGTCTAAAAAGCACCGGTTTGGACCTCCCGGAGGAGAGGACGGAGGCGAATTTCTTGTTGGAGGTCCCATGCGTGCGCGCACGGAGAGGAACCATCTTCGCGAGCCTTTGACTTGGCTCGCCGCGGCGGTCTGGCTGTGGGCCGGCCAGGTCGCCTGGACTCAGACGCCCGGCTCGCCGGCGTCCGCAGCGGAAAACGGCTCTCTAGGACTGAAGGCGGGAGAAGAGATCCCGTCCGAGAGGATCCAGGAGATCTACCGCCGGATCCTGAAAGACTGGTCGGCCGGTGAGACGGAGCGGGCGCCCAACGAGCTGATCGAGCTCGAGACGTCCGTCGTCGTCGAGGGGGATCTCGGCACCCGCAAGACCCTGCTCAAGGCCGAGCAGGCCGTCATCCACCAGGTGGGGGCGGCCGACCTCGAGGTCCTGGTGCCCATCGCCGTGCTCCATCACGAGGCCTACCGCCGTATGCTCGATCGCGGGGCGCGCGGCCAGGCGACGGCGCTCTCCCATACCCGTTCGATGGCGCGCGACCTCGCCATTCTCTACCGCGAGCAGTCGGGCTCGGAGGGCGCCGCGCTGGTGTCGAGCCGGCTGCTCACCAGCCTCGGCGGGCTGCTGCTGCAGTCGGCCCAGCAACTGCCGGCGGCGGAGATGTTCCAGCAGGCGGTCGAGCTGGACGGCCGCAACATCGCCGCCCTCCTCGGCCTCGCCACGATCTACGAGAAGAACGCCCAGGTGGAGAGCGCCGTGAAGTACCTGCGCCGCGTTCTCGAAGCCGATCCGGAAAACGCCGAAGGCAGGTTCCGCCTGGCGATGAACCTCAAGCGGCAGGATCAGATGGCGGAGGCCCGCAAGCTCCTCGAAGGGCTGACGGCGTCCACCGATCCTTCCTGGGTCACGCCGCTGGCGTACCAGGAGCTGGCCCGTCTCGCCAGCGACCGGGAGAAGCCCGACGAGGCGGAGAAGGTGCTGCGGCAGGCCCTCGAACGCTTCCCGGACGACGCGCGGCTCACCATCCAGCTCGCCGCCGTGCTCGACCGCAAGGGCGAGGGCCGCGAGGCGACCGCCCTGATCGCCAGGATCCTCGCCTCTCCCTCTGCCCGCGAGGCCTCCTCCGCCCGCTACCTCTACAACACGGTGCGGCCGGAGGCCTTCGCCGAGGCGCGCTCGTTCCTGGCCGAGAACTCCCGCTCCCGCCTGCCGGTGCTGGCGCAGGCCTTGACCTCGCAGGCCGACGTCGCGATCACGGAGGTGGGGCGATGATCCGCCGCGCCTCGCTCCTCGTCCTGACCCTGGGTCTCCTCCTCGCCGCCGCGGCGTCCGCCCAGGTGGCGGTCAGCATCCTCAGCCCGGCCGCCGACCAGCCGGTGTTCGGACCCGTCGACGTCAAGGTCGGCGTGCAGGCCCGCGAGCCGATCGACCGCGTCGAGGTCTTCCTCAACGGCAAGCTGATGGGCTCGACCAAGACCCCGCCCTTCCGCATCCGGGTGGACGCCGGCGAGGACAACATGCGGCGCGAGTTCCGCGCCGTGGCCTACACCAGGTCCGGAGCCAGCGGGGCCGACGTCCTGGTGACGAATCCGGTGCAGATCATGGACGAGCTGGACCTCAAGCTGCGGGCCGTCTTCGTCAGCGTGACCTCGGACGGCTCCCGCAACCTCACCCTGGCGCAGGAGGATTTCCAGGTCCTCGACAACGGCGCGCCGCAGGAGATCGTGACCTTCGGCCGCGACGAGCTGCCGCTGACCGCCGTGCTGCTCCTCGACACCAGCGAGAGCATGCGGGAGAAGGAGATCGAAGCCGTCCGCCAGGGCGCCAAGGCCTTCCTCGACGGCATGAAGCCGGCCGACGAAGCCATGGTGGCGCTGTTCTCCGACCGGCTGCTGCGGCTGACGCCTTTCACCTCGGACAAGACGGCCCTCGCCTCCACGCTCAGCGGCGTCAAGTCCGCCGGCGGTACGGCCGTCAACGACTTCCTCTATCTCTCGCTCAAGGCGCTGGAGATGCGCCAGGGCCAGCGGGTGGTGGTGCTCTTCTCCGACGGCTCGGACGTGCACAGCGTCCTGCCCGCCTCCGACGTCCTGTGGAAGGCGCGCGCCGGCCAGGCGATGATCTACTGGATCCAGCTCGGCGGTAAGCACCAGTCCTTCACCTCCTCCTGGCGCGACTACGCGGCCAACGACCGCGAGTACGAAGATCTGGAGAAGGCGGTGCGCGAGAGCGGCGGCCGCATCCTGCCCATCGAGCGCGCCGGCGAGCTCTCGTTCGCCTTCAGCAACATCCTCCAGGAGCTGCGCCAGCAGTACGCCATCGGCTATTACCCCAGCAACTCCAGGGGCGACGGCAAGTGGCACAAGATCGACATCCGCGTCAAAGGCTTCGGCGAGCGGGTACGGCATCGCGAGGGGTACGCGGATTATTGAATCGACTTCAAATTCCCCCTTGACCCTCACGTAACGTAAGGCTTTATCCTCCCTTTCCTGGCCGCCTGGAGGCGGCGGAAAGGAGGGAGGATGAGGCCTCCGCCCTGGAAGGTGGGCGAGCTGGCCAAGCGGACCGGAGTGTCCGTGCGGGCGCTCCATCACTACGACGAGATCGGTCTGCTCTCGCCGTCGCAGCGCACGGCCGCGGGCTACCGTCTCTACACCGGAGCCGACGTGATCCGCCTGCAGCAGATCAGGTCGCTCCGCAACCTGGGATTCTCCCTGGAGGAGATCCGGCGTTTCCTGAGCCGGCCCGACGTTTCACCCGAAAGCGTGCTGCAGCTCCAGATCGCGCATCTCAAGGAGCAGATCGAGCTGCAGCAGCGCCTCTGCGATCGCCTGGAGGCGATGGCCCGGCGCTGGCGCTCGGAGGAGACGGTCTCCACCGAGGAGTTCCTGCAAGTCATCGAGGTGACGAACATGTTGGACAAGTACTACACCCCGGAGCAGAGGGAAGAGCTGAAGCAGCGTGGCGAGGCGCTCGGCGACGAGAGGATCCGTCAGGCCGAGGGCGAGTGGAAGGAGCTCATGGAGCAGGTGCAGGCCGAGATGGACCGCGGCACGGACCCGGCGGACGAGCGGGTGCAGCAGCTCGCCCGGCGCTGGTCGGGCCTCGTGCGCGAGTTCACCGGCGGCAATCCCGGCATCGAGAAGGCCGTCGGCAGGGTCTGGCGGGAGGAGACGACCGTCGCCGGCATCGACTCCGCCAACATGCGGCGGCTGATGGAGTACATCGGCCGGGCGCAGGGGGCGGCGGGGAAGGGGGGTTGACGATTTTTTAAGGTCTGCCTTATCCGCCCGGCGCTCCCGCACCGGGCTATCGAAACGTCGCTTCTCTGAAGCGAATCGCCCTCTGGGCGACGTCTCGATAGCCCGATGCGGGAGCGCCGGGCGGGCTCTCGCCGAGGCCCCCCTACACCATCTCCGCCTTCCGAGCCCTCCGCAGCACCTCGGCGCCCAGCCGGCCGTAGGCCGCGGCGCCGGTGGACCAGCTCTCGTAGTTGAAGATGGGCAGGCCGCGGCCCGGCGCCTCGGCGAGCCGGATGTTGATCGGGATCTCGGTGCGGAACACCTGCTGACCGTACTTGCGGCGGATGGCGGCGACCACGTCGTCCGTCACCATCGTGCGGTGATCGACCATGGTGAGGAGGATGCCCAGCATCTCCGTCTTGCGGCCGATGCGGTCGCGCACCTCCTCGACCAGCTCGAGGAAGCCGCCGAGGGCCGCCGCGTCCAGGCGGTGGGGCACGACGGGAACGATGAAGGCGTCGGCGGCGGCCAGGGCGTTGAGGGTGAGGATGGAGAGGCCGGGCGGGCTGTCGATGACCACCATGTCATAGCGGCGGACGGGCGCGATCGCCCGCTTGAGCAGCTTCTCCGGCTCGTGCTTGCGGATGAGACTGGTTTCGGCGCCGGCGAGCCGCAGCGAGGCGGGCAGCAGGTGCAGGCCTTCCACCGCCGTCTCGGCGGCCGCGTCGCCGACCTCGGCCTTGCCGGTCAGCACCTCCGCCGCCGAGATCTCGGCCTGCTCCCGTTCCACCCCCAGCGAGTAGCTCGCCGAGGCCTGCGGATCCAGGTCGATCAGCAGCGTGGTGAGCCCGCTCCGCGCGAACGCCGCGGCCAGATTGACCGCCGTCGTCGTCTTGCCGACGCCTCCTTTGAGGTTGGCCAGAGCCACTCTCATGCGTTTCTCCTTTCCTCGACAGGGTCATCCCCCGATATGGAGAAAACCAGTTCTCCAAGCTGCTCCGCGGGTAATTCTATCCTTGGAGCCTGATTCAGGGCTGAGGTGGGCTATAGTTGTGGAAATTCCACGCTTGCCGCTCGCCCCCAGGCGAGCACGGAGGGTCGCGAATGCTCGCCCGACGCCCCGCCCCGTTATTGTTGGCTCTCGGACTGGGTCTTCTGGCGCTCTGCGGGCTGCCCCGGACGGCTACCGCCGCGCTGAACGTCGAAGGAGCGCCGCTCGTCCCTCTCCGCGGCTCCGCGCCGGTGACGGTGGTCATGCACGCGTCCTACGACCTGCGGGGCGCCCTGCGCAAGCTGCCGACCAGCGTCGACGCGGGACCGGTGGTGCGCCTCTCCATCGAGCGGGTGAAAGCGCCCGCCGGCGCCACCATCCGCGTGTTCGTCAACCTCCCCAACGCCACCGCGGATACCCCGACGACCGATTTCCACTACGTCGGCAGCATGACTTCCTTCGAAGATCCCGCCCCGGATTCTCCCGGCGACGACTTCCTGCTCGACGCCGGCCGGGCCTTCAAGCGGCTCAAGAAGGGCGACCGCCTGCTGCTGGGCGACAACGTCTCGGTGACGCTGGTCCTCGAGCCGGGGACCGCCGGCGCGGAGGTGCCGATCCCCGTGGAGCGCGTCGCGCTGTCCATCGAGGGCCAGTGAGCGAGGCGCCCGACTACCGCGCGATGCTGGAGATCGCCCTCGCGGAAGCCCGGCAGGGCCTGGCCGAGGGCGGCATCCCCATCGGCGCGGCGCTCTTCGACCGCCAGGGCCGGCTCCTCGGCCGCGGCCACAACCGGCGGGTGCAGGAGGGCGATCCCTCGGTGCACGGCGAGACCGACGCCTTCCGCAAGGCCGGCCGGCAGCGCTCCTACCGCGACAAGATCATGGTCACCACGCTCGCGCCCTGCTGGTACTGCAGCGGCCTGGTGCGCCAGTTCAACATCGGCATGGTGGTGGTCGGCGAGTCGGTCAACTTCGCCGGCGGCGTCGACTGGCTGCGGGAGAACGGCGTCGAGGTGATCGATCTCCATTCCGAGGAGTGCGTTAGCCTCCTCGCCGGCTACATCGCAGCGCATCCCGAGGTCTGGAACGAGGACATCGGGGAGGAGTGAATGAAGCGAATCTTCGTTCTCATCCTTGCCATCGCCGCCGCCCTCTCGCCTGCCGCGGCCGAGACGCCGAACTTCGCGGGAAAGTGGCGTCCGGACCCGCAACGCTCGACTTCCCAAAAGACGCTCAAGCCCGCGGCGGGCGATCCGAAGGTCGAGGCGCCGCCCGCTCCTACGCCGGAGCAGGCCGGCCATCCGCTGGAGCTCATCGAGCAGAGCGGCGCGAAGCTCAAGATCACCCTGCACGACGAGAACGGCGAGCCCACGAATACGCTGGTGATCTCGCCGGACGGCAAGGAAACCTACCAGGAGATGTCGGGAGGCGCGCTCGTCTACGTCTCCACCGCGCATTGGGACGGCGACAGCCTGGTGGTGGACTGGCGGATGGAGCGCGACGGCAGGCGGTTCATCGGGGGCAAGGACGTCCGCACGCTCGAAGGTCCGGACACCCAGCGCCTGGTGCGCGATCTCGAGGACGCCAAATCGCGTACCCATTCCGTCATCCTGCTGGTGAGGGAGGGCGCCGCTCCCGTGCGCCCCAACGAAAAACGCCCGCCGAGGGGCGGGCGTTTGGTTTCGACGCTGGATCCGCCTTACACGCGGCTGGTCTCCCAGTAGGGCTCGTAGCCGTAGTACTTGTGGATCTGCGCGCCCCACGTCCGGTCCGCCGTCGAAGGCCAGTTGTTCTTGTCGAACCCCGGCGCCTTCTTCAGCTTCTCCTTGTCGACGTTCAGCACGAACTCGTGACGATCCGGACGGAGCTGCAGCGCCTGGAACGGGATCGCGAAGAGCTTCTCACCCATTCCCATCACGCCGCCGAACGAGAGCACGGCATAGGCCACGCGGCCCAGGTCGAGATCGATCATCAACTCCTTGATCTCCCCGAGGTGCTCGCCCTGCGGATTGATCACCTTGTCGCCGATGATCGTGGTCGCGGAGAGGACCTGCGGCTCGGTTTTCAGGGTGGTTGTAGCCATACTTACTCCTTTCGGAAACAAGGTCCGGCCCGTAGCACCAATGACTGTAGGGTTTGTCTCGGAAGCTCGGCGCCGCGGCCGAACCAGTGACCTACAAAAGCCACCGTAACATAGGCCGGCGGGGATGGCAAGGCGTGGTCAGGGCAGGGAGTGATTACAGCCGCTTCATCGCCGCCTCGTACTCGCGCTCGAAGCCGGGCAGGATCGCCTTGACGAAGGCGTTGGAGACGAGGCGGACGATGATCTGCCAGGTGCTGGTGTTGGGATCTTCGATGGTGCCGGAAAGGTCGGCCACGGTGGCGACCTGCTCGCGGGGTTTGTTCTCCAGCACGTGGGAGAGCCCGCCGACGATCTTCTCCCAGATCTTCTTCAGCACCGGCTTCTTCTTGTCCTGCGTCGAGCTGTAGACGTCGATGTCCTTGAACAGCGGCTTGACGTAGCCGGAGATGCGACCGTTGCTGACGTGGACCTCGGAGTAGACCGAGAAAGTCCCCTTGGCCACGTCGAACTTGCCATAGGCCTGTAGCAGGTCGTTGATCGACGGCAGGCTCGCGTTCACGACCTCGGCCTTGATGTCGAAGTCCGGCCCCTTGCGGTTGTCGCGGAAGGTGGCGTAGCCGCTGGTGGCGCCGCTGCCCATGAAGCTGCCGGTGAGCTTCGCCCTGGCCGGCCCGCGGATGAACCCGCTCGAGAGGTTGGTGACGTCGAGATCTGCGTTCGAGAGATAGAGGTGGAACCGCCGGTCTTTCGCCTGACCGTAGAGACCGAGGCGACTGTCCGCCAGGCGCAGCCGGTCGACGCGTACCGGCACGCCCCCCGGCTGCGGGTTCTTGCTGGCTTCGACGACGGCCTTTTCAGCGGGCGTCGTGGTGGCCGGCGTGAGGGTGTAATCGAGGCGGAGCTTCTGGATGGTGACGTCGGCGACGTGCACGTCGCGATGCCGCGGGCCGTATTCGAAGTCGCCGTGCGACGAAAGGACGCCGCCGCGCACCGTTACGTCGGCGCGGTTGACGATCGGCCGCAGGCGGTCGAGCGGCACGCTCTCCACCCGGTAGACGGCCTGGACGCCGGGATACGGCTTGGCGAGGAAGTCGGCGTGGCCGTCGAGGACGCCGCGCCCGTGGTCGAAGATCACGCCGTCCGAGTGGATCGGCGACGGATAGGTACGCTCGCGCGACTGGATGTTGCGGATGTTGGAGGCGATGAAGTTCCAGTGGGAGACGTGGAGCGGCCGGTCGGGATCCACGTCGATGTAGACGAGGTCGCCCTCCCGCGCCTCGACGAGGTTGAACTTGAGCGGATAGATCGACTCCAACGCCTCCTGCCAGCCGCGGTCCGTCAGCTTCACCCGGTCGCGCGATTCCTTGCGGAGCTGCGGCAGGTTGATGTGGACGCGCGGGCGGTCGAACGTCGCGTCGGCCACCAGGTGGCGGTGCAGGATCTGCCGCCACTCGACGCTGGCGGTCAGGCGCGGCAGGTCCGCCACCGGGGGTTGGGGATTGGCCTGCTGCCGGATGATGACGCGCTCCAGGGTCAGCGCCAACCCTAGAGGGCTCAGGTGGGCGCGGCCGATGCGGACGCTGTAGCCCTGCAGCCGCTGGTTGATCCGCGACTCCAGGGTGCGCCGCAGGTACTCGTCGAAGTGGCGGGCGACGAAGAAGCCGAGCAGCAGGAGGCCGGCGATCGCGATCACCCATAGCAGCCCGCGCTCGTTGAGAGGCCGCCGCGGGACGGGTATTTCCGGTTTCTTCTGCGGCGGTTCCGGTTCCGTCCAGTCCTGCCGTTCTCTGGGTACGACTGCGTGTCTCGCCATACTGCTGCGGAGCGCCTCCGGGTGGGAGGTGCCCCTACGGATACAAGGTGCAAGGGGTTTGCCAGGCGAGGGTGACAGGTGGGATAGACTCCCCGCGCGTTCACGATCCACGCAGGGAGCGGCCTACGATGAGCGAAGCGGCAAGCCCGGGGTTCGTCCGGCGTCTGACGCTGTTCGACGCCACGATGATCGTCGTTTCCGGCATCATCGGCTCGGGCATCTTCATCAATCCTTACGTGGTGGCGCAGAAGGTCGGCACGCCGTTCCTCATCCTCGCGGTGTGGATCGCCGGCGGCGTCATCGCGCTCTTCGGCGCCTTCGTCTTCGCTGAGCTGAGCACGGTGGTGCCAAGGGTCGGCGGCCAGTACGCCTTCTTCCGCGAGGCGTTCCACCCGCTCGCCGCCTTCCTCCATGGCTGGGCGCTGCTGCTCATCGTGCAGTCCGGCGCCACGGCGGCGGTGGCGGTGGCGTTCGCGCAGTACGTCGACCGGCTGTTCGCGCTGCCGGCGGGAGCCTCGCCCTGGCTCGCCGCCGCCATCCTCCTCGCGGTCGCCGGCTTCCATGCCCTGGGCATCAAGCCGGGCGCGGTGCTGATCAAGGTCATCACCTTCACCAAGACGCTGGCGCTCGCGGCGCTCGTCGTCGGCGCCTTCCTGCTTACCCGCGGTTCCGGCGTCACGTTCGAGCCGCTGGCGCCACCTGAGCTCGGCGGCCTCTCGCTCCTCTCCGCCTTCTTCGCCGGCCTGGTGCCCGCCATGTTCGCCTATGGCGGCTGGCAGAACCTCAACTACGTCGCGGAAGAGGTGCGGGAGCCGCAGCGCAACCTGCCGCGGGCGATCCTCATCGGCGTCTTCTGCGTCATCGTCGTCTACGTCTCGGCCAACGTGGCCTACGTGCACGTGCTCGGCGCGCCGGCCCTGGCCGCCACGCAGACGCCGGCCGCGGATGTGGCGGCGCGCCTCTTCGGCGAGACAGGGGCCAAGGTGATCAGCCTGCTCGTCGTGGTCTCGACCTTCGGCTTCATGAACCTCTCGCTGCTCTCGGCGCCGCGCGTGTACTACGCCATGGCGGCGGACGGTCTCTTCTTCCGTTCGCTCGCCCGGCTCTCGCCGCGCTTCCACGCGCCGACCGCGGCGATCCTGCTGCAGGGTGCGCTCGCCGCGTTCTATGCCCTGACCAAGAGCTACGACCGCCTGCTGAGCTACGCCGTGTTCGCGGACTGGATCTTCTTCGCCGCGACCGGCCTCGCGCTCCTCGTCTTCCGCCGCAAGCTGCCGGCGGCGGCGCGGCCGTTCCCGACGCCGGGCTATCCCTGGATCCCCATCCTCTTCAGCCTCGCGGGCGTGGGCATCGTGGTCAACATCTTCTTTACCGATACGATGAACGCGCTGATGGGTGTCGCGATCTTCGCGCTGGGCGTGCCGGTGTATTTCGCCTGGCGGTCTCGGCGCGGCAGGGGAGATCACCAGGTGTAGAATTGGCTTGAAAGAGGAGGGATCATGTCGAGAGAAGAGATCTTCCGCGCCGCTCTGGCTCTTCAGGAGGAGGTCAGGGCCGAGCTTGCACACCGGCTGCTCGAAAGCCTGCACGATGCCGATCAGGAAGACCTTGATCAAGAGGAGTGGGACCGGCTCTGGGCGAAGGAGGCGGAGGATCGCATTGCGGCCTGCGATCGTGGCGAGCTCGCCGAAATTCCAGGAGAGGAAGTCTTCGCTTCGCTGAAGGTTCGCGACGAGGGATGAAGTACACCTTCGTTGTCTCGGCTAGAGCCGAGCTCCGGGAGGCAGTAGAGGTCTACAACGGGCACCGGTCCGGGCTCGGTGAGGAATTATCTGAGGAGGTCAGGCAGGCGATTTCCCGGATTCTCCAGAGTCCCGCGAGTTGGAAAAGGCTCTCCGAGAATACCCACCAGTACCGCGTGAACCGCTTCCCATATTTTCTGATCTATCAGATAAAACCGGATCGTATCCGGATCGTGGCGGTGGCCCACTTCCGGCGGCGCCCGAACTATTGGCGAAGCCGGTTGACCTCCTGAGGCGATCCCATGACCAAAGGCAGCGTCTACATGCGCTGGGCGAAGGACCACGCCGTGGCGCGCTACAACCTCGCCAACAGCGGCCTGCTGGCCTGCTCGACGGACGATCTCGTCCTCGAGCCTGGCGACGTACAGGTGAACGGGCCGAACCGCGACGGCTATCCGCCTTTGCTGGAGGCCATCGGGAGGCAGTACGGCGTTGCCGCCGAGCAGGTGGTCGCGGCTCCGGGATGCTCCGGCGCCAACTTTCTCGCCTTCGCCGCGCTGCTCGAGCCCGGCGACGAGGTGCTGATCGAGCAACCCACGTATGAACCCTTGCTCGCGGCGCTCTCGTTTCTCGGCGCTCGTATCCGTAGGTTCAGGCGTCGGTTCGAGGATGGATATCGGCTGGATCTCGACGAGATCCGCCCGCTCGATCGGGTCCGCCTCGTCGTGCTGGCGAATCCGCATAACCCCAGCGGCGTCCTCCTGCCGCCGGAGGAGATCGCCGAGCTCGGGCGTCTCGCCGAGCGCGCGGGCGCTTTCGTGCTGGTGGACGAGGTCTACCGCGACGTCTGGTTCGAGGCGGCGCCGCCGAGCCACGTCCATCTCGGGCCGCACTTCCTCGCCACCAGCAGCCTCACCAAGAGCTACGGTCTCTCGGGCCTGCGCTGCGGCTGGATCCTCTGCGCGCCGGAGGTGGCGGACCGGCTGCGCCGTGTCAAGGACCTCATCGAGTCAGTGGACTCGGTGCCGAGCGACACGCTGGCGCTGGCGGCGTTCCGTCAGCTCCCGCGGCTGATCGAGCGCAGCCGCGCCATCATGGAGCCCAACATCGCGCAGGTGCGCTCCTTTCTGGCCGCGCACGAGGAGTGGCTCGACTGCGTCGTGCCGCCGCGCTCGATGACGGTCTTCCCCCGCCTCAGGAAGGAGGAGGACAGCGAGCCTCTCCACGACTGGCTGCGCGGCCGCGAGACCTCCATCGTGCCGGGGAAGTTCTTCGACGCGCCGCGGCACTTCCGACTCGGTTTCGCGGTCGCGCCGGAGGACGTGGCCGCGGGGCTGAGGCATCTTTCGGACGGGTTGCGGAGGATGGGTTAACCTGGGCCGATCCCTGTCATAATCTACCGACCATGACCATCCAGGACACCAGCCTCGACCTCGCGTCGATCGCCAAGGACGCCGGTCCCGATCCAGGGAGCCGGATCTCGACGATGGCGACCGGTCTCGTCGGCTCGGAGATCCTCCGCATCGCGAGCGAGATCCGGGCCTTGGTGGCCGCCGGCCGTTCCATCTGCAACCTGACGGTGGGGGACTTTGACCCTCGGCACTTTCCTATCCCGCCCCGGCTCGCCGCCGGCGTGCAGGCGGCCCTGACGCGCGGCGAGACCAACTATCCGCCGGCCAACGGCATGCCGGATCTGCGGCAGGCGGTAGCCCGGTTCTACGAGCGGGAGCTGGGCCTGCGCTATCCGCTGGAGTCGGTCGTCATCTTCGCCGGCGCCCGTCCGGTCATCTACTGCGCGTTCCGCACCGTCTGCGATCCCGGCGACCGCGTGATCTACCCGGTGCCGAGCTGGAACAACAACCACTACGTGCACCTCGTAGAGTGCGTCGGCGTGCCGGTGGTGTGCGGCGCGGAACAGCGGTTCCTGCCCACGCGGGAGGACCTCCTGCCGCTGCTGCCCGGGGCGCGCCTGCTCTGCCTCAACTCGCCCCTCAACCCCTGCGGCACGGCCTTCACGCGCGAGGCGCTCCTCGGCATCTGCGAAGCGATCCTGGAGGAGAACGAGGCCCGCGGCCGCCGCGGCGAGCGTCCGCTCTTCGTCCTCTACGACCACATCTACTGGATGCTTTGCTTCGGCGACGTCGTCCACGTGACGCCGCCCGAGCTGCTGCCGGAGATGGCGCGCTACACCCTCTTCGTCGACGGCATCAGCAAAGGCTTCGCCGCCACCGGGCTGCGCGTCGGCTGGGGCATCGGGCCCGTGGACGTGATCTCCCGCATGTCGGCCGTCCTCGGCCACGTCGGCGCCTGGGCGCCGCGCGCCGAGCAGATCGCCACCGTGGAGTTGCTCGACGACGCGGAGGGCATCCGCGAGTTCCTGGAGCCGTTCAAGCGCGGGCTCCAGGAGCGCCTGGACCGGCTGCACCACGGATTGCAGGCCATGAAGGAGCGCGGCCTGCCGGTGGACAGCATTCCGCCCATGGGCGCCATCTACCTCACCGCCCGCCTCCATCCCTTCGGCGCGCGCACCCCGCAAGGCGCGGAGCTGCGCACCAACGACGACGTGCGCCGCTACGTGCTGGAAGCCGCCGGCATCGGCGTCGTCCCCTTCCAGGCCTTCGGCGCGATGGAGGACGACGGCTGGTTCCGCCTCAGCGTGGGAGCGGTTTCGCTCGCCGACATCGATGCCGCCCTGCCGCGGCTGGAGGAGGCGTTGCGGCGGCTGTAGGAAGAACCCACAAACAGGATGAAGGTACGACCCAAAGGACGACAGGGACAGCAAGGACAACAAGGACGGTGAACCCTTCTTTATCCTTGCTGTCCCTGTCGTCTTTGTCGTCCTTGTCGTCCTTTTGCGGAGCCTAGCCGGAGATCTCAATGAAGCCTCTCTTCACCGCCCTCCTCCTGCTCCTCGCCCTCGCCCACCCTGGAATACCCGCCGATCCGCCGGGCAACCAGATCACCCTCCGTGCCGGCAAAATCCTCGACGGCCGGGGCGGCGCGATGAACGAGGCAACCGTGGTGATCGAGGGCTCGCGCATCGCGGCGGTGGAGACTCGTCCGCGGGAGGACGCCACCTATGACCTGCGCGGTCTGACGCTCCTCCCCGGCGGCATCGACACGCACGTCCACATCGGCTGGCATTTCGATAAGAACGGCAAGCTCTACGACCCGGACACCAAGAGCGAGCTGCCCGGGCAGACCATGCTCTACGCCGTCGAGAACGCGGTGGAGACGGTGCGCGGCGGCATCACGACGGTGCAGAGCCTTGGCGCGCCGGAGGACCGCGATCTGCGCGACTGGATCGCCCGCGACGTCATCCCGGGGCCGCGCATCCTGACCTCGCTCGAGCCGATCGGCGACGACGCCGGACCGCCGGAGAAGATGCGCGAGGCTGTGCGCCGGCGCGCCGCGGAAGGCGCGGACGTGATCAAGATCTTCGCCTCGAAGAGCATCCGCGACGGCGGCGCTCCGACGCTGAGTCAGGAGCAGCTCGACGCCGCCTGCGGCGAGGCGCGGGCGCTCCATCTGCGCGCCGCCGTCCATTCGCACGGCGTCGAGAGCACCCGGCGCGCCGTCCTCGCCGGCTGCACCTCGATCGAGCACGGCGTCCTGCTCGACGACGCGACGCTGCGCCTGATGGCCGAGCACGGCACGTGGTTCGATCCCAATATCGACCTCGTGTTCCGCAACTACTTCGAGAACAAGCAGCGCTTCCTCGGCATCGGCAACTACACGGAGGCGGGTTTCGAGCAGATGCGGCAGGCGGTGCCCAAGGCGCTCGCCGTCTTCAAGCAGGCGTTGCGGACGCCCGGCCTCAAGGTCGTCTTCGGCACCGACGCCGTCGCCGGCTCGCACGGCCGCAACTTCGAGGAGCTGATCTACCGCGTGGAGAAGGGCGGGCAGGAGCCGATGGCCGCCATCGTCTCGGCGACCTCGCTCGCCGCCGAATCCCTCGGCCTCGCGGACAAGGTCGGTGCCGTCGCGCCCGGCCTGGAAGCGGACCTCATCGCCGTCGACGGCGATCCGCTGCAGGACATCAACGCCCTGCGGCGGGTCGTCTTCGTGATGAAGGGCGGCCGGGTGGTGAGGAACGAGCTGCGGCGCCGGTAGGCTTACTCCACCCGCGGCGGCGTCCGGCTCTCCGGCACCTTGAAGCCGAGATAGGTCCCCGAGCTGATCCCCATCAAGCCGAGGAGCGTGGGATTGAACTGCGGCATCTGCAGGCCGTCGTAGACCGAGGCGATGAAGATGATGCCCAGCACCAGCGTCCAGACGAAGAGCTGGAGCCGGTAGAGGCTGATCCCTTCGTCGTCGGAGAGGACGTCGCGCAGGAAACCTTCCGAGACCGCCACCCTCTTGGCCGGCGGCGCGGCGGCGGCCGGAGCCTGAGCTTCGCCCGCCGCGGAGTTGGTAACCTTCTCCTTGTCGATGAGAGTGGCGCCCAACGCGGTCCCGGAGCCGATGCCGAGCAGCGCCAGCACCGAGCCGGTGATGGTGTCGAGCTCCTGGGTGATCATCCAGATGAACAGATAGGCCGCGATGATGAGGAACGACCAGAACGCCATCTGGAAACGCGACAAGCTGTAGGGAGGGAGCTTGCCCGCCGGCGTCAGCGGGGTGCGGTCGCGCAGCAGCGGGGTGCGCCCGGCCAGCCAGAACAGCAATGCGAGGAATAGGGCCAGGCCGACGAAGTAGGTCCAGAACTGGACCTCCGGCAGCACCACGAGCTCGAAATCGTCGACGTCGGTGGGAAAGGAGAGGTCGCCGTCCGGTCCTACGCTGACGGAGATCTTCTTGTGGAAGGCGATCGGCTCTTCCAGCAGCGCGTGCCAGGCCTTGTCCGATTCGTCCGTGCGATCGAGGGTGAAGCGGACGGTGTGGGTGGCGAGGCTGCAGGAGTCCGGCGGCACTCCCTTGATGGGGATCTCGTTGAGGAAGAGGATCAGACCCTCGCAGCCCTTCCTGATCTGGTCGATGCTCGTGGCGGTCATGTTCTCCATCTTGACGGTGATGCCGTCGCCGAGAGCCGCCCAGTGCGGATGATCTCCGTTGGTCGACTGGACGGCGACCACTCTCGGGACCCGGGCGGGCGCCGGCGCGCCGCCGGGCGAGGACTGCGGCTCGGTGGCCGATCCGCCGCCGCCCGCCTCCGGCGCCGGCTCGAGCTGCGCCCACAGCGGTTGGGCGATGAGCAGCGCGAGCAGGCAGATGCCGAGCCCCCAGGTGCGGCGGACGAAAGGATTCCTCGCCATGGCATTCCTCCAGACTGAAAAGCTTGTATTGAGGATGGTGATGGTAGCACGGGCGGAGTCGCGGGATAGACTTCGCGCATGCGAATCCTGGTCGCCCTGGGCGGCAACGCTCTCCTGCGCCGCGGCGAGGAGATGACCGCCGAGAACCAGCGGCGGAACGTCCGCGTCGCCGCCGAAGCCCTGGCGCCGCTGGGCCGCGAGCACCAGCTCGTCATCTCGCACGGCAACGGTCCGCAGGTGGGCCTGCTGGCGCTGCAGAGCGCGGCCTACGACGAGGTCAGCCCCTATCCTCTCGACGTGCTCGGCGCGCAGACCGAAGGCATGATCGGCTACATGATCGAGCAGGAGCTCGGCAACATCCTGCCCTTCGAGCAGCCGTTCGCCACCATCCTCTCCATGGTGGAGGTCGATCCCGACGATCCGGCGTTCCAGCATCCCACCAAGCCCATCGGTCCCGTCTACTCCGAGGAGGACGCCCGCCGGCTGAGCGCCGAGAAAGGCTGGACGATGATCCCGGACGCCGGCGGCTTCCGGCGGGCCGTGCCGTCGCCGATGCCGAAGCGCATCTTCCAGATCCGTCCCGTCCGCTGGCTGCTGGAGAAGGGGTGCATCGTCATCTGCGCCGGCGGCGGCGGCATTCCCACCATGTACCGTCCGGGCCGCAAGCTCCAAGGCGCCGAGGCGGTGGTGGACAAGGACCGGGCGAGCGCCCTGCTGGCGCGCGAGCTGGAGGTGGACCTCTTCATCATGGCGACGGACGCGGAGGCCGTCTACCTCGACTGGGGCAAGCCCACGCAGCGCGCCATCCGGCGGGCCTCGCCGCGGGCACTCGCCGCGTATCCCTTCGCCGGCGGCTCGATGGGACCGAAAGTGGAAGCGGCGAGCGATTTCGCCGAGCGCACCGGCAAGACCGCCGCCATCGGCGCCCTCGCCGATCTCGGCCGCATCGCGCGCGGCGAGGCGGGCACGATGGTTTCGGTGCAAGCGGGGGAGGTGGAGGTGTGGGGAGGCAGTTCGTGATCGAATCGGTGTGTCCTGAGGCTTCGCAGGGCACGCCGTTCGCATCAGGTACCATGCCTTTGGAGGGAGGTTCCCCCATGAGCGCTGAAACCCAGCTTTCCGGACCCGATCTCGCGCAGGGCGTGCCGCTGGCGGAGGTGCCGGACGGCGGCCAGCTCCTCGGCCACTCGGGCGGCGAGGCGGTGCTCGTCGTGCGGCGCGGCGAGGAGATCTTCGCCGTCGGCGCCACCTGCACGCACTATGGCGGACCGCTCGCCGAGGGCCTCGTGGTGGACGACACCGTGCGCTGCCCGTGGCACCACGCCTGCTTCAGCCTGCGCACCGGCGAGGCGGTGCGGGCGCCGGCGTTGAATCCCGTTGCCTGCTACAAGGTCGAACGCGACGGGGACCGCATCGCCGTGCGCGAGAAGGCCGAGCCGGCGCCGCATCGCGAGGCGGCCGGCCCGTCCTCGGTCGTCATCGTGGGCGCCGGCGCCGCGGGCAACGCCGCGGCCGAGATGCTCCGCCGGGAAGGCTACGGCGGTCCGATCACCGTCGTCGGTCCCGAGCCGGATGTGCCCTACGACCGGCCCAACCTCTCCAAGGACTACCTTGCCGGCAACGCGCCCGAGGAATGGATCCCGCTCCGTCCGCGCGAGTTCTATGAAGAGCATCGCATCGAGCTCCTGCTCGGCGTGCGCGTGACGGCCCTCGATCCCGCGGCGCAGCGGGTGACGCTCTCCGACGGCCGCTCGCTCGACTATGGAGCCCTGCTCCTCGCCACCGGCGCCGATCCGGTGCGCCTGCCGCTGCCGGGCGCCGACCTGCCGCACGTCCACACTCTACGGTCGCTGGCAGACAGCCGGGCGATCATCGAGAAAGCGAAAGAGGCCAAGCGGGCCGTGGTGGTGGGCGCGAGCTTCATCGGCCTCGAGGTCGCAGCGTCGCTACGGGCGCGGAAGGTCGCGGTGACCGTGGTGGCACCGGAGGAGCGGCCACTGGAGCGCGTCATGGGGCCGCAACTGGGCGATTTCATCCGCGGCGTGCACGAGGAGCACGGGGTCGAGTTCCGGCTGGGCACGAAGCCGAAGGCGTTCGGCGAGCACGCGGTCGAGCTGGAGAACGGCGAGTCGCTGCCGGCGGATCTGGTCGTCGTGGGCGTGGGCGTGCGTCCCAACGTCGCGCTGGCGGAAGCCGCGGGGCTCGACGTCGATAAAGGCGTGCTGGTCGACGAGCACCTGCAGACCAGCGCGCCCGGCGTCTACGCGGCCGGAGACATCGCGAGCTGGCCCGATCCGCATTGCGGCGAGCGGATCCGCGTCGAGCACTGGGTGGTCGCCGAGCGCCAGGGTCAGACCGCGGCGCGAAACATCCTCGGCCGGCGCGAGCGCTTCGACGCCGTCCCCTTCTTCTGGAGCCAGCACTACGACGTCGTCATCAACTACGTGGGCCACGCCGCGAAGTGGGATGCGATCGAAATCAGCGGCTCGCTCGCCGAGAAGAGCGCCACGGTCGCCTTCCGCGCCGGAGGCCGCATCGCCGCCGTGGCTACCGTCTTTCGCGACCGCGAAAGTCTGGAGGCCGAGCTGGCCATGGAGCGGCACGATGAAGCGGCGCTCGCGGCCGTGGCCGCGCGGTGAGCCGCGATTTTCCTCAGGATGCAAGGGCAAAAAGTTGCCTAATCGAGGAGCTTGCGGTGCGATTCAGTGGTCATCCTTAGGATGACCGGCGTCATCTTTGAGACTACCAGCATAATCGTTGGGATTTAGTCGCAAGACACTGCCAATTCGGTGCATTCGCCTTCCGCGCCCGGCTATTCTTCCATCCTGACGCGGAAGCGCTTCAATCGTTCCGCCTATTTTGTTGTGAGAACCGCACGAAGAGTTGGGTATTTCGCGGCGAAGTGTTTGCTGACAACCGTCAGTCTCCGGATGAAAGAGGTTTTGACAATGCGGAGCAAGGTATTCCCAATCTAGTGCCCGATCATGTCGAGGATGCCTTCGGTTCTCGAGGACCTGCGGCACTTATTCCCAACGATTGGATGGATACTGTCAAGGATCGGGGCGAGATTCTCAGCGTTGCGGCCGGCATGGCCGACGATGACGCCGGGTCCGCTGGCCAAACTTCTGTTCCTCCCTATCATGGGCGGTCCCGCATTCCCTCCCGTGGGATACTTGGTACGACAATGCTCATCAACTTGTTCCTTGTCCGCAGGTCCGCGAACGGCGACGCGGGACCATGAGAGCTCCAGCCACCTACCGCGTCTTCCTCTCGGCCGTCACACGGGAGCTTGGCTCTTATCGGACAGAGATCGCCCGCGTGCTGTGGCGCAAGGAGCTGGAGGTGCGGGAACAGGAGCACTTCCGTCAGGGTCCGGCCACGCTGCTCGAGCAGCTTCGGGCGTATATCGAGCGCTGCGACGCGATGATCCTCCTGGTCAGCGAGCGTCGCGGAGCTTTTCCGACGGACGAGCACGCGGCAGCCCTGGGATCGGTTCCGACTTTTGAGGACTACCGTAAGGCCACGGGAGAGGCGCGCGCCTCCTACACCCAGTGGGAGCTCTTTCTCGCCAAGCACTACGGCAAGAAGACCTACGTCTTTCTCAGCGAACCGGGATTCAAGCCGGACGAGGCGAATCCCGAAGGCGCCGATCTCCAGGCCTGCCAGGTGTTATATCGCGAGTGGCTGCGAGCCTCGGGCAAGAACTACGACTCGCTGACGACGAAGGAAAAGCTGGTCGAGGACGTGCTCGTCCTACCCTTTCCCGACCTCAGCACCCCGAAGCCCATCGTCCTCCCCTACGCCAGCCTCGGAGATCTCTTTCAAGGCCGAGAGGAGATGCTCACGCGCCTGCGTCAAAGCCTTGAGGCGGCCCCAGCCGGACGAGCTACGGCCATCGCGGGCAAGGCGGTCCATGGACTCGGCGGTGTAGGCAAGACGCGCCTCGCCGTCGAGTACGCCTGGCAGCACGCCGCGGAGTACTCGGCGGTGCTCTTCGTCGGCGCGCAGTCGCCAGCCGACCTGCGGCGCAACCTCGCGGCCCTCTGCGCTCCTTCCGTCCTGGACTTGCCCGAGCAGGAAGCGACCGAGGAAGAGGTCCGCGAGGCTGCCGTCCTCCGCTGGCTCCAGGAGAATCCGGGATGGCTGCTGATCCTCGACAACGTCGACTCGGAAGACGCCGCGGCGGCGGTGGACGTTCTCACCGCGCGCCTTCATGGCGGTCACGTGCTGTTGACCGGCCGGCTCGCCCGCTGGAGCGCGGAGGTGGAGCTGATCGAGCTAGACGTGCTGACCGAAGAGGCCGCCGGCGGATTCCTTCTGGCGCGCACCGCGGGACGGCGGAGAGCGACGAAGGAGGACGTCGCCCATGCGTCCCAGCTCGCCAGGGAGCTCGGATACCTTCCCCTCGCGCTCGAGCAGGCCGGTGCCTATATCGCCGAACGCCGGCTGACCCTGGCCGCCTATCTCGAAGATTGGCAGTCGCGACACGATCAGGTCCTGACATGGTTCGATCCGCGGGTGAGCCACTACCCCGCGAGCGTCGCCGTCACCTGGCAGACCTCCTTCGACCGCCTCTCCGCTCCGGCCCGGCGCCTGCTCGAGCGCCTCGTCTGGTTGGGGCCGGAGCCGATTCCGGAGTCGCTTCTGGGCGTGCCGGTCCCCGATCCTCCAGAGCCAGAGTCGGACCTGGACCCTCGTGATGCCCTTGTGGAACTCGAAACCTACTCTCTGGTGACCCGCGCGGCCGAGGCACCCTCCTTCACCGTCCACCGCTTGGTGCAGGACGTTACCCGCCGCAGCCTGAGAAACGACCCCGTCAACGAGTCGCTGACAGAGGCCCTCCACTGGGTGAACGCCGCTTTGTGGGCGATTCCCAAGATGTCCGCACCTGGCTTATCCTTGACCCCTTAGCCCCTCACGTCCGCGCCGTCGTCGGATTCGCCGATGCCGCAGGTCTCGGCGAGCCCACCGGACGGCTGATGAACGAACTAGCCAAGTTGTTTTATGCCAAGGCCTTGCTTGCCGAGGCCGAGCCGCTAATGCGTCAAGTACTTGCCTTCAATGAGAGAAGCCTTGGGCCGGATCATCCTATAGTAGCTACCTGCCTCAACAACCTAGCCGCGTTGCTTCAGGCCACAAATAGCCTGGCTGAGGCGGAGCCGCTGATGGGCCGGGCACTGTCCATCGACGAGAAGAGCTTCGGGCCGGATCATCCCGATGTCGCCCGAGACCTCAACAACCTGGCGCAGCTGCTCAAGGCCACGAACCGTCTGACCGAGGCGGAGCCTCTGATACGTCGTGCGCTGTCCATCGGCGAGAAGAACTTCGGGCCGGATCATCCCAACGTCGCTATCCACCTCAACAACCTGGCCGTGTTGCTCCAGGCCACGAATCGTCTGGACGAAGCGGAGCCGTTGATGGCGCGAGTGGTGACGATCTCCGAGAAGAGTCTCGGCGAGCATCACCCCAACGTTGCCACCGCCCTCAACAACTTGGCCCAGTTGTTTCATGACACCAACCGCTTGACCGAAGCAGAGCCGCTGATGCGTCGGGCGCTGTCCATCGATGAGAAGAGCTTCGGGCCGGATCATCCCAACGTCGCTATCCGCCTCAACAACCTGGCCCAGTTGCTCCAGGCCACGAACCGCTTGGTCGAGGCCGAGCTGCTAACGCGACGGATGCTGGTCATCTTCCTCGATTTCACACGCCGCACCGGGCACGAGCATCCGCACCTACAAGCAGCCTTCGGAAATTATCGGAGGCTGCTGCGGGCGATGGGCAAGTCCGATGCCGAGATCGAGGCGACGATTGGAGCGCTGGTCCGGTCTCCAGACTGATGCGGGTACCCACTTGAGGCGTCTCTTGTCGCAGACTTCCGCCTGCCGTTATAATGGCAGCCGTGATACGGTCCTTCGCTGACAGAGGCACCGAAGATGTCTTTGACGGCGCAAGAACCAGGGACGCACGGTCTGTTTGCCCCGTTTGGCTTTGGGCGATCGCACGAAGGAAGCTGACGCAGATCAACCATGTTACCGAACTGGCTGAGCTGGCAGTGCCGCCGGGGAATCGACTCGAGCGGCTGAAAGGAAACCGCGCCGGCCAACATAGCATCCGGATCAACGAGCGATATCGGATCTGTTTCCGCTGGAAGGAAGGTTATGCAGATGAAGTCGAAATCACGGACTACCACTAGGCTCGGGTCCCTGGTAGAGCGCCGGCTGCCGCGTCACCTGCCTCCGACGCATCCGGGCGAGATGCTGCTCGAGGAGTTCCTGAAGCCACTCGGAATCAGCCAGTCGGCGTTCGCGATTCGCCTGAGGGTTTCGTTCCCGAGGCTCAACGAGATCATCCGCGGCAAGCGTTCTGTGACTCCTGATACGGCGCTTCGTTTGGCGCGTGTCCTCGGAATGTCGGCCGATTTCTGGCTCGGTCTGCAGCAGGACTGGGACCTCTGGCACGCCATGCACAGCAAGGAAGCGTCTCAAATCGAGCAGCTCGAGCCGTTGCGGCGGCACGCCTAGGATGCAGCCACTGTCTGACAGGTAGGGCGCTACAGAATCTCGCGGCCGACGGGTGGCCCGAAGTTCGTCTCTTCATGGCGGTTCGTTGGCGTGATCTTTCGGACAAGTTCTTCTAAAGAGAGCTCGCGAAACCGCTGTGGATCCTTGGCGAGCTCGCTGGCCAACTCCGCCAAACGATCCTGTCCCGTGAGCCCTGCCGTTCTCTTCCATTTCGCTCTCCGGTATCAATTCATCTACCAGACCCGCGCCCGTCCCTCCTCCCCAATAGGAGAGGAGGGACAGGATGGTCTCGATGGTTGAAGGCCTCGGCGATCAGCTCGAGGTTGGCGCCGCTGGTCAGCGGGATGCGCTTGGCGATGCGCAGCCTCGCCTGCGTTCCCCCTCTCCAGCTCCGCTGGAGAGGGGGCCAGGGGGTGAGGTTTCGAAGGGAAGAACGGTGGATGAACCTCCACCCCTACTCCTGATACGCCTCCAAGCTCACCAACCGCAGGCCCTTGGCGGCCATCTCGCGCCACTTGGCGGTGAAGGCGGCGGCGTCGAGGCCGATCACCACCTCTCCCGCGGGGCCGAAGCGCACGAGCGCGTCGTAGTAACGCTCCTTGCCGTCCCGGTAGGTCTCCAGGTCCACCACCTGCAATTCCTTGCCGCGGATCCCCTGCAGCTTCTCGTCGAGCTTCGCCCGGGTGAGGCCGGCCCATAGCGCGGTCTCGAGGTTGCTCTGCCGGAACGGACCCGCGTAAAGGAGGCCGCCGCCGCCCGACGGCCGGTAGACCGCGACGTCGAGCAGCTTCTGGCCCTTGTTCTCCGACAGCTCCTTGACCTTGGCCTCGAACTCGTCGCGCTTCTGGCCGACCCAGAAGTTGTGGCTCTCGCCGAGATCGCGGAAGATGCCGGCGAAGGTGTTCTTGCCGCCGCTCGGGTAGACCTCCAGGGCGACCAGCCGCATGCGGCCGCCGGTGAGCTTCTTCCAACTGGCGCTGAACTTGTCCCAGTCCTGGTCCCTGATCAGGACGACCTGCTCCTGGCTGTTGCGGAAGATGCCGTTCCACAGCCTCTGGCTTCCCTGCTCGACGGTTCCCACGGCGTCGATCTGCATGCCGTCGGAGGCGAGCCTGTCCACCATCTCCTTGAACGCCTTCGACTCCATGCCGACGACCGCCGCGCGCCCTCCCGGCAGAGGATTGAAGGCGGCGGCGAACCGCCACACGGGTGCCGGCTTGGCCGGGGCGGCCTTCTTCGCCGGCGCCGCCGGCTTGGCCGCGGCGGGGGCGGCGAGGGCGATGTCGAGGCTGTCGACCGACATCAGGACGCTCACCGTCCCCTGGTCGCTGCTCGCGATGTCGAACCGGTAGTCGCCGCCTTGCGCCGCCTCCACCGAGTTGCTGCCCACCTTCTCCCAGCTCGTCCCGAACCACCCGTCGTCCTCCCAGGCCGTGCAGTGGATCTTGGCCGGGAACTGCGGCGCGTCGAGGCTGCGGCCGATGTTGACCTTGTACTTGGTGCGCGCGTCCTTGCCGGAGAAGAACTCGGTTTCCTGCGCGCCGCCGACGCCGCAGCTCAGCTTCCATTCGCAGGAGCTCTCGGGGCAGCGCTCGACGATCATCTGGTTGAAGGTGACGAGGCCGGCGGCCCAGGAGGGGCCGCTCGCGATGCAGGACAGCAGCAGAAGGGCCGCGGGACGCGCCAGCGCCCGACTCGCAACCAGTTGCGCTCTCATAGGCGACTCCTTTCAGCGATCGATCCGGCCGCCATCCTAATACCAGAGCCCGTTTCTTGGCGATACCCCCGCCGCTTGTAACCCTGCCGCCCTCCCGTTCGTAGTCTCTGAGGCCATGGGTTCCATTCCGACAGCGCTCCGCTCCCTCGTCCGCGAGCTCCACCGCAACCCCGGGTTCCTCCTCGTCACGGTCCTCACCCTGGCGGTTGGCATCGGCGCCAACGCGGCGATCTTCAGCGTCGTCAACGCCGTGCTGATCCGTCCGCTGCCCTACAGCGAGCCGGAGCGCCTGGTGATGGTGTGGCACACCGCGCCCGGCCTCAAGATGGACCGGTTCGAGCATTCGGACGCCACCTACGTCCTCTACCGCAAGAACAACCGGGTGCTCGAGGACCTGGGGATCTACTGGGACGCCTCCGTGACCCTGACCGGCGGCGAGGCGCCCGAGCGGGTGCGCGCGGCCGGGCTCACCGGCTCCGTCTTCTCGGTGCTCCGCGTGCCGCCGTTCCTGGGGCGGACGGTCCAGGAGGCGGACGAGCGGCCGGGCGCCGAGAAGGTGGCCGTGCTCTCCCACGAGCTGTGGCGGCGCCGGTTCGGCGGCGATCCGGAGGCCGTCGGGCAGACGCTGCGGGTGGACGGCGTCGCGACGCGCATCGTGGGCGTCATGCCCGAGGGGTTCCACTTCCCTTCGGCGGCGGCGGAGCTGTGGCTGCCGATGACCATCGATCCCGCCAAGCTGGAGGCGGGGAACTTCAATTACGAGGCGGTGGGACGGCTGCGGCCCGGGGTCTCGCCGCAGCGGGCCGAGCGGGAGCTCTCGGCGCTCGTCTGGCGGATTCCCGAGGAGTTCCCGCAGGCGCAGATCAACCGCGGCATGATCGAGAGCGCCAGGCTCGCCGTGCTCGTCCACCCGCTGCGCGACGACGTGGTGGGAGACATCCAGCGCGCCCTCTGGGTGCTCCTGGGCAGCGTCGGCTGCATCCTGCTGATCGCCTGCGCCAACGTCGCCAACCTCTTCCTGGTGCGGGCCGAGGGCCGGCAGAGGGAGGTGGCGGTGCGCAACGCCCTGGGTGCCACGCGCGGCGCCGTCGCCCGCCTCTTCCTCGGCGAGAGCGTGGCCCTCTCGCTCGCCGGCGGCGTCCTCGGGCTCGCGCTGGCGATCGCCGGCGTGCGCCTGCTGGTGAGCCTGCGCCCGCCGGGCATCCCGCGGCTGGAGGAGATCGGCGTCGACGGCGCGGTGCTCGCCTTCACCCTCCTGCTGTCGCTGTTCGCGGGGCTGTTGACCGGCGGCTTCGCCGCCCTCCGCTATGGCGCTCCGGCGCTGGCGCCGGCGCTCAAGGAAGGCGGGCGCGGCGACACGGCGGGCCGGGCGCGGCACCGCGCCCGCAACGCGCTCGTCGTCGTCCAGGTCGCTCTCGCCCTGATGCTATTGCTCTATTCGGGCCTAATGGTGAGGAGCTTCTGGCATCTGCGCGGCGTGGATCCGGGCTTCGATCCGCGCGGCGTCCTCAGCCTGCACCTGGACCTTCCCGAGACCGAGTACAAGGACGCCTTCGCCACCGCCCGCTTCGTCCGGCAGCTCCTGGAGCGGGTGCGGGCGGTTCCCGGAGTGGTGAGCGCGGGCACGGTCACCAGCCTGCCCCTCTCCGGCAGCAACTCCAACAGCGGCTACTCTTTCGAGGACTTCCCGCTGCCGCCCGACCAGGTGCCGCCCATCCTCGGCACGCGTTTCGTCAGCCCCGGTTACTTCG
This sequence comes from Acidobacteriota bacterium, assembly GCA_046765915.1. Taxonomy (GTDB): domain Bacteria; phylum Acidobacteriota; class Thermoanaerobaculia; order Multivoradales; family UBA5704; genus DATARR01. Next base: position 74,977 of record JBKPTH010000007.1, read on the forward strand.
CGGCCATGGGCATCCCTCTCGTCGAGGGAAGGTTCTTCGACCGCATCGATCCCGCGCGCCGGTCGAACGAGGTGGTGGTGAGCGAGGCCCTCGCCCGGCGCTTCTGGCCCGGCGGGAGCGCGCTCGGCAAGCGGCTGGCCAACGGGCTTGCCGGAGACAGCCCCTGGTGCACGATCGTCGGCGTGGCGGGGAGCGTCCGCGATCAGGCACTGGAGGAGAAGCTCTTCGAGACGGTGTACTCCCCGGTGCTGCGGCCCGAGCCGGGCAAGGGGAATGGAGCCGAGTGGGTGCCGCGGAGCTTCAGCCTGGTGGTGAAAGGCAAGGGGGATCCCACCGCGCTGGTGGCGCCGGTCCGCCGGGCGATCTGGTCGCTCGATCCCAACCTGGCCCTCTCCGCGGTGCGTCCCATGACGGAGGTGGTGGCACGCTCGATGGCCCGCACCTCCTTCACCATGACGCTCCTCGTCATCGCCGCGGCCGTCGCCCTGCTGCTCGGCACGGTGGGGATCTACGGCGTCATCTCCTACGTCGTCAGCCAGCGGACGCGCGAGATCGGCGTCCGCATGGCGCTGGGGGCCCGCCGGCGGGACATCTCGCGCATGGTGCTGCGCGAGGGAGCCGCCCTCGCCTTCCTCGGCATCGCCATCGGGCTCGCCGCCGCCTTCAGCCTCACGCGGCTCATCCTGGTCCTGCTCCATGGTGTCAGCCCCAGGGACCCGGCGACGTTCGCGTCCGTGCCGGTGCTGCTGGCGGCGGTGGCCCTCGTCGCGAGCTGGCTGCCGGCGCAGCGGGCCGCGGCCGTCGAGCCCCTGGAGGCCATCCGCTACGAGTAAGGGACGCCCGTTGGGGGGTTCTTGACGGATGCCCGATTTACACTAAAATCTTCGCTCCATGACTGAAAATACCTATTCCGGGGGAGCAGCGGTCGCCGCGCGCACGGCTGAGCCCGAGCCTCTGCAGGGGGTCCGGAAATGGTTCGCGCGCGCCGGCCGGCTGCCCTTCGCCTTCACCGTCCACGCCGGAGGAGGCAGCACCGTCCTCGGCGAGGGCGAGCCGGTCTTCGATCTCTACATCCGCAACGAGCGGGGGATGAAGGCCCTGCGCTCGCTGCACGAGCTGATGATCGCCGACGCCTACGTGTGCGGCGATCTCGACCTCGAGGGCGACGTGGTGCGGGCGATGTGGCTGCGCGACGCGCTCTCGGACCGCAGCCCCTGGCTCAAGCTCTGGCGGCGGATGCAGCCCCTGCTGCTCGGCCGCGAGAGGCTGAACCCGGCCTGGATCGCCAAGCACTACGACTCGAAGAACATCCAGCTCTACTCCACGGACCGCGAGTATTTCGCCTACACCCCCGGCATCTACGAGAGCGACGACGACACGATGGAGGAGAGCACGCGGCGCAAGTACGAGTTCGCCTTCGACTCGCTGCGGCTGCGCAAGGGAGAGGAGCTGCTCGAGATCGGCTGCGGCTGGGGCGGCTTCACCCGCTTCAGCGCCGAGCGCGGCGTGCGGGTGACGGCCATCACCCTGTCGCGCGATCAGCTCGCCTACACCCAGCGGCTGATCGCCGAGCGCGGCCTCGACGCCACGGCTTCCTACCAGGACTTCTTCACCTTCGAGCCGGGCCGCCGGTTCGACGCCGTGTCGCTGATGGGCGTGATCGAAGACCTCTCGGATTATCCCCGGGTGTGCGAGGGCCTCGCCCGGCTGGTCAAGCCGGGCGGGCGGATCTACCTGGACTTCGCGGCGGGAAAGGTCCCCTTCGGCACTTCCAGCTTCATCACCAAGTACATCTGGCCGGGCACCTTCCGCATGGTCTACATGCCCGAGCTGATGGCGGCGCTCGACAACTCGGCCCTGCAGCTCGTCGGCCTCTACAACGACCGCCGCAACTACCATCTCTGGGCGCGCAACGGCCACCGCCGCTGGATGGAGAACAAGGACGAGATCGTCCGCCAGGCCGGCGAGGAGACCTGGCGCCTCTTCCGGCTCCTCTACATGGGCACCGCCGGCGTGATGAACAATCCCTCGCACGAGGTGACCGCCTATCGCCTGGTCCTGGAGCTGCCGGCGCGGGAACCCACCCCATAAAAAGGCGGCGCCCACGCAAGAGGGCGCCTGAGCAGGGGTGTCGCTTGGCAAGGACGGCGGGCGGGGGGGCCCGCCGCTACGACTTTTCGGGGATCATGGCGCTCAGGCCACGTAGCGCTCTTCCACGTACTCCGGAGCGATCCCGCGCAGCGGCTCGCGGCGCAGCTTGGGCAGCGCGCCGATCTGCTCGAGCAGGCCCAGGGTGTCCATCTGCATCCAGCTCTCCGCGATCTTGCCGTCCTCGACGCGGTCGATGCGGATGCCCTCGATGCTGACCCGCCGGCCGGAGGGCGCGATGCCCATCAGCGGCCCGTCCTGGGTGCCCTCGAGCCGCCAGCGGGTCACCACGCGGTCGCGATCGGCCAGCGCGTCCTCGAAGGTCACCCGCAGGTCCGAAAACGCCCGCAGGTACAGGTTGAGGAACTGCGCCATGGCGCTCGGGCCGCGCCGATAACGTTCCGGCACGTCGCCGAACTCGTGATGGATGGAGCTCTTGGCGACGAACTCGGGGGCCAGCGCCAGATCCCGCTCGTTGATCATCTTCTGCGCGAAGTCATTGCAGAGAGTGATATTGCTCTGGGTCGGCATGATGGATCTCCCTTGGGATCGGCGCTGGAGGCATTCCGCGCGCTGTGGGTTTGATGCTTCCGTCCGCCGGGATCAAACCTGCAGCCCACTCTAGGGATCTCCGGGCGGCAAGGGAATTTGTCGGGTGATATATTTTTCTATATCTGCCAGTATAGCTCAGGGGACCCGCTCCGGCTTGACACCTCTCCGCGGCGCTCCTAAGCTGGCCGTCAGGTGCTTGAATACAAGGTCCGGACGATGATCAGCCTGGTGCTCGCCGACGATCATCCCATCGTGCTCAACGGGCTCGCGCAGCTCTTCCGCAGCGAGCCGGACTTCGACATCCTCGCCCTCTGCCCGGACGGCGAGCAGGCCCTGCAGGCGGTGCGTCTGCAGCGGCCGGATCTCCTCATCCTCGATCTAAAGATGCCCGTCAAGGATGGGCTGGCGGTGCTGCGCGAGCTCCGCGGGGAGAAAGCGCCGCCGCGGGTCATCCTGCTGACGGCGGCGCTGGAGGACGCCGAGGTCCTCGAAGCGGTGCGCCTCGGCGTCGACGGCGTGGTGCTCAAGGAGACGGCGCCGGACGTCCTGCTGCGCGCCGTGCGCCAGGTGCACGCCGGCGGCCAATGGCTGGAGCGCCGCGCCGTGGGCGAGGCCTTGCAGCGGACCCTCGATCGCGAGACCGAGGCGCGCGGCGTCGCCGCCGTGCTCACGACGCGCGAGATCGAGATCGCGCGCATGGTGGCGGGCGGCCTGCGCAACAAGGAGATCGGCAAGCAGCTCCACATCAGCGAAGGCACCGTCAAGATCCATCTGCACAACATCTACGACAAGCTCAAGATCCCCGGCCGCCTGGAGCTGGCGTTCTACCTGCAGAGGAAAGGGTTGGTGTAGAGCGCGGTTGCCGTCCGCCGCCGTTTCCCTTCTGCCGACGTACCCTTCCCGCGCCACCGTGTCCGTAGAGACGTTCCAGCCCGTCCACGACAACCTAACGCAGGCCATGGGGACGGCGGAACGTCTCTCTTTTCTTTTCGAGAGGTTTTGCCCTCCGCCTGCCCCTGCGGAGACGTTCCGCGGTCCCCGTGGCCTGCCATGGGTGTCGTAGACGGCCTGGAACGTCTCTACGGGACCGGCGTCGCGGGACGGGAGATGTGTTTGACATAATTCTGGGAAATGTCTGACGACCTGCTGTTCAGGAGGCGGTTTCGGATTCCCTCTGCCCGCTATCCGGGATGGGATTACCGGTGGGCCGGCGTTTACAGCGTGACCATCTGCACGCACGGGCGAGTGCGCTGCCTGGGCGAGGTCGTGGACGGTGAGGTTTCCCTATCGCCTCTCGGCGCGGTGGTCGCCGAAGAATGGTTGAAGATTCCCCAACAGCAGTCGCGGGTCAAGTTGGACGAATGGATCGTCATGCCGGACCACATGCACGGCATCCTGGTCTTTCATGACAAGAGCCGTGAGGGCAGCCAGCGAGATTCGAAGCATTTGCAATCCCAATCCCTCGGTGCTGTTATAGGTCAGTTCAAGTCCAAGGTGACCAAACGGATCTGGTGGAATCTAAGACAGAGAGATTTCGGATGGCAGCCGCGGTTCCACGACGAGATCATTCGCAATCCGACGCATCTTGAGCGCCTCCGCGCCTACATTCGCGACAATCCCAAGCGTTGGGACCGATAGGAGACGTTCCGCCGTCTCCGCGGCCTGCGGATGGGTGTCGTGGACGGGCTGGAACGTCTCTACGGACTCGGTGTCACAGTACGGGACCGCCAAGCCGGCGGAGAGGTTCCCGTAGAGACGTTCCAGCCCGTCCACGACAAACTGTCGCAGGCCACGGGGACGGCGGAACGTCTCCGGAGGGGCAGAACGATGCCGAGGCAATGCGTGATCGAGGGGCAGGCGTCCTGATCAGGGGAGACAGGCGGGGCGATCTCTTTGAGGAGAGACGTTCCGCCGTCCCCGTGGACTGCGGTGGATATCGTAAGCGGCTGGAACGTCTCTACGGGCGCGATGGCGCGAAAGGCGTCGTAACGCTCAGGCCACGAAGCGGGACTCGCGCGTCGCCGGCGGCTTCTCCGTCGGCACCTCGCGCAACGGCTCGCGGCGCAGCCTGGGGAGGGCTCCGATCTGCTCCAGCAGGCCCATCGTATCCATCTGCATCCAGCTCTCCGCGATCTTGCCGTTCTCGATCCGGTCGATGCGGATGCCCTCGATGCTCACCCGCCGGCCGGAGGGCGCGATGCCCATCAACGGACCGTTCTGCGTACCCTCCAGGCGCCAGCGGGTCACCACCCGGTCGCGGTCGGCCAGCGCGTCCTCGAAGGTCAGCCGGAGGTCCGGAAACGCGCGCAGGTAGAGATTGAAGAACTGCGCCATGGCGCGCGGTCCACCTTCGAAGTCGGACGGCACTTCGCCCAGCTCGTGATGGACGGAGTCGGCGGCGATGAACCGGGGAGCTAAAGAGAGATCGCGTTCATTGATCATCTTCTGCGCAAAATTGAGGCAGAGAAGCAGATTCTCTTGCTGCGACATCGGATCCCCCTTCCGTAGGCGCCCTCAACTGTCGAACAACGGCTTCAGCGCTCCTCAGCACAGGTCATACCAGGCTATCGCCCAGGAGCCCGGCCGCCAGGGGTGTTTCCAAAACAGGACGATGAGTCATCGCGGATGGACAGTCTTGATGTCCATGTGCGCATACCGAAAACCCGGGAAGCTGAAGACAGGTCGCGTTCATTGATCATCTTCTGCGCGAAGGTACGGCAGAGGAGAAGGTTCTGTTGCGTCATGGGAGGCCTTCCTTTCATGGCTGCCCGTGAGTTCCTGGTATCCTTACGCGCCGATGCCTGAGGAGTTTCATGTCTGAGCTGATTCTGATCGTCGACGACGAGCCGGGGATCCTCTCCACGCTGGGAGGAATCCTCTCCGACGAGGGGTACGCGACCCTCGCCACCACCAGTGGCGAGGAGGCTCTCGCCCTCTACGAGGCGAAGCAGCCGGCGGTGGTCTTCCTGGACATCTGGCTGGCCGACCGCGACGGCCTGGAGACCCTGCAGGCCCTGCGCGAGGCGGATCCCTCGGCCGCCGTCGTCATGATGTCGGGGCACGGCACCACGGCCACCGCCGTCAAGGCGATCAAGATGGGCGCCTACGACTACCTGGAGAAGCCGCTCTCCTACAAGCGGGCGGTGGACGCGGCGGCCGGAGCCCTCGCCTTCAAGCGTTCCTTCCAACCGGGCGCCATCGACGTCGCGCCGGACCATACCCGGGACCGCGAGCGCCAGCTCGAGGCTCCGCCCGCCCTGCCGCTCCTCGCCGAGACCGGCCGGCGCCAGCGCACGATCCGGCACTCGACGGTGATCTACGGCCTGGGCCTCCACTCGGGCCAGCGCACCGGCATGGCGCTGCAGCCCCTGCCCGAGAACAGCGGCGTCCATTTCGTGACGCTGCCCACCGGCCTGGAGATCCCGGCCCACGTGCGCGCCGTCGCGGACACCGATTACGCCACCACGCTGGCGGACGACGGAGAGAGCATCCGCACCGTCGAGCATCTCCTCTCGGCGCTCCACGCCTACGGCATCGGCAACCTGCTGATCAAGGTGCACGGGGAGATCCCGGTGCTCGACGGCTCGGCCCTCGAGTTCTGCAAGCTGCTCGAGGAGGTCGGCGTGGCCGAGCAGGAGGAGCCGCAGCGGGAGGTGGTCATCGACCGCCGCTACGAGGTGAACGGCAACGGCGAGAAGCTGCTGGCGATCGAGCCGGCGGGCAGCTTCTCGGTCTCCTATCTCCTGCGCTATCCGCCGCCGGTGGGCGAGCAGTCGTACGAGTTCGCGCTGACCTCGGCGGAGGCGTACAAGCGTGAGATCGCGCCGGCCCGCACCTTCGGCTTCATGAAGGACCTCAAGATGATGAACGAGCTGGGCCTCGGCTCCGGCGGCCGGCTCGACAACTTCATCCTGGTGGGCGAGGACGAGGTGATCAACACCGAGCTGCGCTTCCCGGACGAGTTCGTCCGCCACAAGATCCTCGACATCGTCGGCGATCTCTATCTTCTCGGTTATCCCATGCGCGGCAAGGTCACGGCGCGCCTCACCGGCCACCGCGACAACATCGCGCTGCTGCGGCAGATCGTCTCGTCATGACGCCCGTCCCGGCTTGAGGATCACCCCCTCGCCCCTGGTGCCGTTCATCTTGATCAGCAGCGGCTCGGCCAGCCGCAGATGCCGGACGTGGGCCTCGTCGGTCTCATGGCGCTGGGCCTCCAGCCAGTCCCAATCGATCCTGCCCTTGCCGTCGTCGGAGTCGACGGTGAAGTAGCCGACGTTGAACGAGGTCAGGTTCTGGAAGAAGTGGCTGCCTTGCGAAGGCGTCACCTTGAGGTCGCGGAGCCCCGCTTCGACGATGACCTTGGCGCCCGCCACCTGGTCCCAGGTGACGGGGATGCCGAGCCAGGGATCGCGCGAGCCCCACCGCCCGACGCCGATGAGGACGTAGGGCCTCGCCGCGGCGAGGAGCTTGCCGTTGAGCCTGGCGATCTCCATCGCCGCCTCGCGGCTGCGGGCTCGCTCGAAGCGCTGGAAGTCCACCACCACGAGATCGCGGATGCCTTCCAGCCGGCCGTTGCCCAGCACCCGCTGGCTGGCGCAGAGGACGGCGCCGGCCTCCACCTCGCCGAGCTCGATCGCCTCGGACTCCCGCGCCAGCGCCAGCGGGCGCACCTGCAGGAAGCCGAATTCCCGCGGCTCTCCTCGCGGCACGTCGAGGTTGACGGCGAACTCGATCTCCACCGGCGCTCCCACGCCTTCCTGACCGGCGGCGAGCAGGGTACGCAGGATCTCCGCCAGCGGGAAGACGCCCTGCTTGAGGATGGGCGCGAAGGTGACCAGGCGCGTGCCGGCGCGCGAGAGCCCGTCATAGATGACGTCGTTCTCCGGCGAGTAGGTGGAGCCCGCCCGGCCCAGGGTGCCGTCCGCCTCGGCGGCGTTCAGCCCGAAGGCTTCCTCGCGCATGGCGAGACCGTCGTCGCCGCTCAGGCGCAGGGCCCAGAACTCCCGCTGCGTGCTCTCCAGGGCCTCGGCCACGGACGAGAGCTGCGGCACGTGGAGCGGGTAGCGCGGGCAGAAGCGCAGGCAGGCGCCGCCTTCGACGATGGCGCGGCCGAGCCCCAGGGCCACGGCGGCGATGCCGTCCTCGGCCGTCATCGGCGGCGAGGGGTAGAAGTTGTGCGAGCGCGCGACACCGGAGAGGTCGGGGTAGAAGCGCGGGCCGTGGGCAGCGCCGACGATGGCCTGCAGCATCACCGCCATCTTCTCTTCTTCGAGGCGGAAGGCCGTGGCGTGAAAGTAGGCCTTGGTGTGCTGCGAGAAGGCGGAGGCCCAGACGCGCTTGATCGCCAGCTCGGCCTGCGCCACCCGCTCGGCCACGCTCCAGGCGTTGTTGCGCACCATCAGCGTGTCGTAAACGCCGGTGAACGGCTGGTAGAGCGAATCTTCCAGCAGGCTGGAGGAACGCACGGCGAGAGGCTGACGCACCCGCTCGAGGAACGCGGTGAGGTCCCGCTCCGCCTCCTCCGGGAAGGGCGTGTCGCGGAAGCGGTGCCAGAGCTCCTCGTCGTCCTCGCAATCGATGGCGAACGAGCGCAGGTCGTTGGCGTCGAGGAAGAAGTCGAAGACGTCCGTCCCCAGCACCGCCGTGGTCGGGATGGCGATGCGCACGCCGGGGAAGCGCCAGCGCAGCCCGTGCGTCGAGATCAGCCGGCGCACGAAGGCGAGCCCGCGGGCCTTGCCTCCCAGCGAGCCGCCGCCGATGCGGTAGAAGTCGCTGCCGAGATCGAAGGTGGCGCGGTCGAAATCCGCCACCACCGACTGATCGCGCTCGAATCGGTAGTCGGCAATGGCCTGGATGAGATCGGCGCGCAGCTTCTCCGGCTCGTTGCCGTAGTCCTCGAGCTGGCGCGGCCGCAGGGCGTGGGCGAGGGCGAACTCCGTGCGCGCCTTCAACCAGCGGGAGAAGTGGTTCCGCCGGCCGTGATAGAGCAGCGAGTCCACCGGCAGGGTGTGCAGCTTCGCCTCCAGGCTGCGCAAGTCGTCCGCCCGATCCACCGTCTCCTCGTTCTCGCTGCGGAAGACGAAAGGCCCGAAGCAGAAGTCCTGCACCATGACCTTGCGCAGGTCCTCGAGCAGGTGAGGATTGCCCTTGAGCAGGAACTCGGCGCGCACCTGGCGGGCCAGTTTGGCGTTCTCGGGCTTCGAGGAGTGGAGGACGATCGGGATGTCCTGATAGGTGGCGCGCACGGTTTCGGCGAAGCGCAGCCCCGCCTCCAGCGACGGCTTGCTGCCGGGCTTGAACGGGAACTCCACGTCCGAGATGATGCCGAGCACGTCGCCGGCGAAGGCCTGGAAGGCTTGCAGCGCTTCCTCGAAGGTGGTGCAGAGGAGGACCTTCGGCCGCGCCCGCATGCGCAGGATCTTCTGCGACAGGTTGAGCCCCTCGGCGATCACCCGCTGCGAGTGCTCCAGCAGCTCCGAGTACATGGACGGCAGGAACGAGGAGTAGTGGCGGACGTTGTCCTCGATGAGGAGGATCACCTGCACGCCCACCGAGCGGCTGTCGTGCTCGGCGTTGCGCCAGTCCTCGACCGACTTGACGATGGCCTGCAGGATGCGGGCGTCCCCCTGCCAGAGGAACGTCCGCTCGATGGGCGAGCCGTAGCGGGGCGCGTAACCGTGGAGCTCGGCCGGGTCCCAGGCGAGGAGGACGACGGGGATGTCGCGCACCCCCTGAAGCTGCAGGGCCAGCCGCTCCGGGCTCATGTCCGTCACGCGGGGCGTGGCGATGACGAGGTTGATGCTCTCCTCGCGCTTGACGAGATCGAGGGCCTCCTTGCCCGAGGAGACACCGGTCAGGCCCGGCGCGTAGTGGACGTCCAGGTTGCGGAACTCTCCCAGCATCCGCTCGCTGAGCTCCCCCGCCTCCTCCAGCACGAAGCGCTCGTACGGCGTCGCCACCAGCAGGACGTGCATGATGCGGTAGCGCATCAGGTCCTGGTAGTCGTGGAAGCGGACGCCGGGGGTGGTGGAAGACATGGCGAAGCCCTGAGGAAAGGCTAGCACGGCGCCAAAAAACCCTCACCCCTAGGTAAGAACACGGACGACCACGGACCCCCATGGACTGCCACGGACGGCAGAGCCTCCACCGTCCGTGATTCGTCCGTGCCCGTCCGTGTAAGTCCTTTTCTCCGCTACACCAACCCCTGATCCAACATCGCGTCGGCCACCTTGAGGAAGCCGGCGATGTTGGCGCCGTTGACGTAATTGCCGGGCGTGCCGAAGCGCTCCGCCGTCTGCACGCAGGCCTGGTGGATGCTCTTCATGATGATCCGCAGGCGGTTGTCCACCTCCTCGCGGGTCCAGCCGTAGCGCATGCTGTTCTGCGCCATCTCCAGGCCCGAGGTGGCGACGCCGCCGGCGTTGGCGGCCTTGCCGGGGGCGTAGAGGATCCCGGCGTCCACGAACTGATGGACTCCTTCGAGCGTGGTCGGCATGTTCGCCGCCTCGCCCACCACGTAGACGCCGTTGCGCAGCAGGTTCGCGGCGTCCTTGCCGTTGATCTCGTTCTGCGTCGCGCTGGGGAAGGCGCAGTCGGCCTTCTGGTCCCACAGCGGATTGTGGTCCGCCTTGGGATCGATGTCGGTGTAGACCGCCGACGGGAACTTCTCCGCGTACTCCTTGATGCGGCCGCGGCGGACGTTCTTCAGCTCCATGACGAAGTCCAGCCGCTCGCGGTCGATGCCGTGCTCGTCGTAGACGTAGCCGTTGGAGTCCGAGAGGGTGACGGGTTTGGCGCCGAGCTCGACCAGCTTCTCCGCCGTGTACTGGGCCGCGTTGCCGCTGCCCGAGACGAGGCAGGTCTTGCCCTCCAGGCTCTCGTTGCGCGTCGCCAGCATCTCCTGGGCGAAGTAGACGCAGCCGTAGCCGGTGGCCTCGGGACGGATCAGCGAGCCTCCCCAGTTCAGTCCCTTGCCGGTGAGCACCCCCGTGAACTCGTTGCGCAGCCGCTTGTACTGGCCGAAGAGGAAGCCGATCTCCCGCCCGCCGACGCCGATGTCGCCCGCCGGCACGTCCGTGTCGGGCCCGATGTGGCGGCAGAGCTCGCTCATGAAGCTCTGGCAGAATCGCATCACCTCGCCGTCGCTCTTGCCCTTGGGATCGAAGTCCGAGCCGCCCTTGCCGCCGCCCATCGGTAGCGTGGTGAGCGAGTTCTTGAACACCTGTTCGAAGGCGAGGAACTTGAGGATGCCGAGGTTGACGGAAGGATGGAAGCGCAGGCCTCCCTTGTAGGGGCCGATGGCGCTGTTCATCTCGATGCGGAAGCCGCGGTTGACGTGGATCTCCCCCCGGTCGTCCTGCCAGGGGACGCGGAACATGATCACCCGCTCCGGCTCGAGGATGCGCTCGAGGATCTTGTTGTGCCGGTACTCGGGGTGGCGGTCCAGGACGAGGGCCAGAGACTCGGTGACTTCCTGGACGGCCTGGTGGAACTCGGGTTCCGCGGGGTTCTTCGCCTTCACTTCCGCCATCAACGACGCTACGTAATCGGTCATAGTCTCTCCGTGAGTGGACCCTTAAGTGCTGGTTGTCCGCCGGCGATGCGGCGCCTATTCTGTACCGAAAAAGGGTCGGAGATGCACGTGGGGAGCGGGCGCGAAGAGGTGTACCATTCCCGCCATGAAACTCGCCCTCTTTGTCGCCCTCGCGGTTTTCGGCGTCCTCTACGTCGCGGTGCTGGTGCGCGCCGTGCTCCGCGCCCGCCGCGCCGGCGGCCGGGAGGTCAAACCCACTTTCTTCGAAGTGGCGCTCGGCTTCGTCACCAGCTTCTTCGACACCCTGGGGATCGGCTCCTTCGCGCCCACGACTGCCGTGCTCAAGCTGCGCGGCCTCGTTCCCGACGAGAAGATTCCGGGCACATTGAACGTCGGGCATACCCTTGCCACGCTCGCCCAGGCCTACATCTTCATCGCCATCGTCAAAGTCGACATGAAGACCCTGGTGCTGATGATCATCGCCGCGTGCCTGGGCTCGTGGCTCGGAGCGGGAGTCGTGGCGAAGGCATCGCGGCGCAAGATCCAGATCGCCATGGGGCTCGCGCTGCTGGCCGCGGCGACGCTCTTCGTGCTGAAGATCTTCGACGTGACTCCCTCTGGCGGCAATACGGAGGGCCTCGCCGGCTGGAAGCTCGGCGCGGGCTTCGCCGGCAACTTCGTCCTCGGGGCTCTGATGGAGGTCGGCGTCGGGCTTTACGGGCCCTGCATGATCCTGGTGAGTCTGTTGGGGATGAACCTCAAGGCTGCCTTCCCGATCATGATGGGCTCCTGCGCCTTTCTCATGCCGGTGGGCAGCGCCAAGTTCATCCAGGGTGAGCGCTACAGCCTGCGCACGACCCTCGGGCTCGCGCTCGGCGGCGTGCCGGCCGTGCTGCTCGCCGCTTTCATCGTCAAAGAGCTGCCGCTCACCGCGATGCGTTGGCTGGTCGTCTTCGTCGTCCTCTACGCCGCGCTTTCGATGCTGCGCTCGGCTGCCGTCGAGGCCAAGATGGCCGCGGCGCCGGTCCCTCCCTCAACCGCCGGCGCGGCGGAAGGGGTGCTCGAAACTCAGGTATAGGAAGATCTGGCGCTCGCCCGAGCTGGGTCCGGCGCCGAGAGGAACGGCAATGCCAGGCACGATCTGCAAGCCGCCCGGCAGGTCCCACGCCCAGCGCAGGCCGGGGCTGATGAAGAAGCTGTCGCTCGGCTCCGTGACTCCCGGCCCGGTGATCTCCTCGCCGCTGAGGTAGGCGAGCTCCAGCATGAGGTTCATCTTCGGGCGCGCCAGCCAGATGAAGCTCTGGCCGAAGTTGTAGGCCGCGACGTCCGCTTCGTCCCTGGCGGAATTCTGGGCCTTCGGCGTGTAAGTCGCGCCGAGATTGACGTGGGTCATGAAGCGGTCCGCGAGGGCGACGCTCAACGGCAGGTTGACCTGCAGGCCTGCGGCCCCCGCGCCTCGTCCCTTCTTCTCATCGCCGGTGGGTAGGATCACGCTCAGGCGCGGAGCGAAGGCGACCGGAGTCTCGCCGCTGCCGACGAGCTGGAGGCGGTAGTTGACGGCGACGTCGCCCACGCCCGAGCCGCCGTCCGCGAAGCGCAGCCATGGGATCGTGTAGCTGATCTGGTGCCGTTGCCCGCCGAGCGGCCACTCCTGCGTGAAGGTATAGACCCAGTCGCCGCTGTCGTCATCGCGGGCTAAGGCGTTGATGTGCTGCACCACACCGGCTTCCTGGTTGTACGCCTCTTCGATGAGGAAGGAGTTGTCCTGGATCGGCGCCGCGTCTTGCGCCCCGGCGGGGAGGGCGGCGAGGAGAGAGGCGAGTGTTCCCGCGAGAGCGCTTATCCTCCCCATCGTGCAGTGCATCACAAGTCCTTATCGGTGTTCAGGCCCAAAGATGCTGTCCAGATCCCGGGCAGCATGAATTACCCGGAGGATATCGACGACTCCCTTGGAAGCCCGATAGAAGATCACATGCTTTTCGAAGCCCGAAATGGGCCACGAACGGACATCCGTCAGGTCAGGATGGAGGAAGTCACGACGCCTGCCAATCTCGGGGAAGGCTCGAAGCCGGTCGAAGGCTGATTGCGCTGCGTCCAGAAATCTGAGCGCGGCGTTGACATTGTCTTGAGCGATATGGAGAGCCTGCTCGTCGATATCGTCCTTCGCCAGTGGCCGGACAATGACGCGGCCGCTCACCTCTTAGCAGCCGTCAGGCGCACCCGCTCGCGCATCCGGTCCCAGTCGGCTTCCTGCATCTCGCTTGGCTCTGTTTCGAGAGCAGCCAGCAGTTTATCCTCGATCTCTTTGCGGTCCCGGGCCTCGCGGATCAGGGAACGGACGTAATCGCCAGCCGTGTCGTAGCCGCCGGCAGCCGCCTGCTCCTCGACGAAGGCCTTCAGATTGTCCGGTAAAGATAGATTGAGGGTGGTCATGATCTTCGGTCCTTACGTCGAGCCTAGGGAAGAGGCCGAGCCGATGTCAAGTCACATAGGTTTACCCGCCTGCCACCTGCCGCCACCATCCCAATCCAAACACGATCGTCAGGTAAGTCCACAGCAGGCTCGCCAGGACATGGAGGATCGTATTCCGCCGGTTGCCGCGCCAGAGGCTGCGGTCGTAGATGAATTGCTGCGTGAGCAGGCGGAGGCCCCAGAACAGCGTCAACCCTGCGAGCACCGCCGTGGCGAGGCGCGAGGGGGCTACGAGATCGCCGGCGAAGAAGAGGACGAGCGCGCCGAAGAGGACCAGGAGCAGCACGATGAAGCCGGCGTGCACGAGGAAGATCTGGCGGTTGAGCAGCGTGAGCTTGGCGAGATCGTCCCGCCAGCCGAGCTGCTTCGGGAAGAAAGGATGGGCGGCGGCGAGGAGAAGCAACAGAACGCCCGCGATTCGCAGGTGGACCTCGAGGCTCACGCGCGCTTCTCCAGCACCAGGACGGCGACGAACGGCGTGACGCGGCGCTCTTCGCGCACGGCGAGGCCCGCGGCGGCGGCGGCGTGCAGCCACTCGCGCCGGGGCAGGAAGTGGAGGAAGCCCGGTCCGAAGGCGAGGAAGTTCGGTGCGTCGCGGAGATGCTCGACGAGCACCGCCCGGCCGCCGGGGGCGAGCGCGCGGGCGATCTCCTGGAAGAGACGGAGGCGCGATTCCGGCCGGCGCAGCTCGTGAACGGCGAAGATGAGGAAGACCGCATCCTGAGAGCCATCAGAGAGCGGCAGAGACCTGAAATCCGCCGGCTTGGCGGAACGGTCGAGCGACAGCCGCCGCGCCCGCGCGATGGAAGGCTCCGTCATCTCCGCCGCATCGTAGATGTCGAGCATCGTGCCGCCCTCGGCCGGAAAGATCCGCGGCAGGGCGCCGAAGGTCTCGTCCAGGCCCGCGTGGAGGCTCGTCCAGCGCCGAGGTGGCGCCGCGAAGAGTCCGGCGAGCCAATCCCATTCGCGCAGCGGCGAACGGTCGTAGATCCAATGCGATACGAGCAGCGAGGAGGCCGACCAGAGCAAGGCCGCCGCGACTCCCGCCAACGCGAGGACCACGACGAACCGCGGCATCGGCAGCAACACGACCGCGAGGATCGCCGCCAGCGCCGCGATGCCGGTCTTGGCGAATACCGGCTGGTTGTAGCGCAGGATCTGCAGCAGCCCATGGTAGGGACCGCGCGGCACAAAAGCATCGCTCACGCCCGGGTTTCCTCGGCCGTCCGCGGCAGCGGTTCGAGGATGCCGCGCTCCCAGCGGTAGGGCACGTCCTGGAGGTGGAAGGCATTGGCGAGGACGGCCTGCTCGCGGGCGAAGGGCTCGCGCTCCAGGAAGGTGCATTGGCGCACCTCGACGGCGACGGGCTCGGGGTTCCAGCGCTGCCGCACGCCCTGGATGCGGACGATCGAGTGTGTCTCCGGCTCGTAGTCGAAGGTCCAGGGGAGCGGCCCGGCGAACTTGCGGGCTTCCTGGAGCGTCGCGAACGGCGAGCCGGCAGGCAGCGGCGCGGGCTTGCCGGCGAGGTCCGCGATGACGTGCAGATCGGCTTCGCCGCCGGTGTCGATACGCACCTCCAGCTTGCCGCTCTCTTCGTGCAGCCGCGTGTCGCATTTGACGTAGTTGTAATGGGTCAGCAGATTGCCCGCCTGCACCATGAGCTCGCGGTCGGCGTCGCTGCGCAGGATGCGCAAGCCGCGCAGCGTCCGTCCCGCCGCGGTGCGGAAGCGCGAGAAGATGCGATAGCCGGTCAGGAAGAAATCCTGTCCCAGCGCCGCCGGAACGCCCACCGGGCGCAGCTTCTCCGTCTGCACCATGGCGATCGCCAGGAACCCGAGACCTTGGTAGCTGTCCAACATGAGCCCCGGCGGCAACAGCGGGATCAGTACGCGTTCGGGAAACGCGTAGGTCAGGACGAGGCAATGCCGGAAGAAGGCCCGCACCGGCAGTGGGTGCCGCTTGAGGAGGTGGAGCATGCCGGCCTGATTCTACGTTACAGAATGCCGAAGGGTCGTAGCGGCGGCCCTACGTGGCCGCCGTTCTTCATGCCGAACCAAGAAACGACAGACACGTAGGCGTCGAGAGCGACGGCCAGGCGGGGCATCGCGGAGAAGTCTAGCGGACGGTCCTCCTTAGAGCTTCAAAGGTACTTCCTGCCAGTGATAGGCGAGCACGAAGCGAGAAAGGTGGCTGGTATTCTCAGTGACGACCAGGCCAGCGACCTCCAGAGCTTGGGCGGCAAGGATCACGTCGCCGTCCAGAGCTTCCTTGGGAGCTGTGGGTTGCCCGGCGTGACGCGCCTCGGCCCACAGTCCCGCGGCCCGTCGCATCGTCTGAGTATTCAGAGGAAGGTATTCGAGAGAGTCGCTGAGCAGGTCGAGCCGAAGCAGGCTTCTGGTCATCGAACGGCCACTGCGAAGAGCGACATGGAGAAGCCCTCTTCGTACCTCGTAGTCAGCGATCTCCGGAATACAGATAGAGACCTCGGGTCCTGACAGGCCGAGGGCCTTCTCGAACCACTGGCTCACAGGGCGATTTTCTTCGTGTGTAGGATGACAAAGGCGGGTAAGAATATTCGTGTCCAGGAGCAGTTTCATTCTCGACACCGCATACGCAGATCTCCCAGTTCTTCCTTGATAAGAGGCCAGACCTCATGATCGTACTCGTCAGGTTCTGACATCCACTGGCGGAGGAGAGCCGCCGCCTGGCGCTTGCGGTCCTCTCGTTCGACGTCGGGCGTCTCGTCGAGTTTTCGGGAGGTTGTGGTCGACTCGTGGGGGTATGGCTGGCTCATGACTTTACTCCCTTCTAAGGTGTAGGCCCATTATCAGACAAGGGCTGGTCTGGCACAAGCCGAGCGGCCAGAACCTCTTCGAGAGCCTTATCCGTTGATTCCGCCCGCGCGGGACCGCGCCTCCACCTCGGCGATCCAGCCGCGGCGCAGCTCGTGGGCGGGAACGCTCGAAAGGTACGGCTTGATGTCGAGGATCGGCGTGCCGTCCAGCATGTCGACGCCGCGAACATGGAGCTTCGTTCCTTCGCGCCGCAGCAGCTCGACGACCGTCAGGCCGATCGGGTTCGGGCGCCGCGGCGCCCGCGTGGCGAAGACGCCGTGCGGCCGCGTGTCCGTGGGCGGCGTGGCGAGCAGCTCATAGGCAGAGGCGCGGTCGAACACCCAGAGAACGTAGAGATGAGAAAAGCCTTCGATATCGGTGAGGCCAGCTTCGAGCTGCGGCAGGATCTCCAGGACTCCTTCCGCGTGATGCTCGGCGCCCGGGCCCTTGGGGATCTGCGCCTTGTCCGTATACGGACTGCGGATCGTGCCGATCGGCTCCATGGTGAGCATCGCGAGTGGACCTCCGCCTCTACGGCACCACCGGCGCCAGACCCGCCGCCCGCACCTGGCGGTCGAGATCGGCCACGGGTCCGTCCGCCAGGGCCTGCCACTTCGCCAGCGCCGCGTCGAGCCGCTTCTTGTACATCTCGAAGACCTCGCGTTGCGGTCCGGTCGGCGCGCAGTCGCAGCCTTCGACGTCCGTGATCTGCGCGGTGAGGACGCCGGCGATGGCGTCGAGGTTCTCCTCTGCGGTGCCGGCTTGGAAGCGATCGACGTCGGAGGCGAGACGCTTGGCGGCCTCGCGCAGGACGGCATTGCCGGCGAGCTCCGCGTCGAGAGTCTTGAGGCGGCCGGCGATCGCCTGGACCTGTTTCAAGACCGACGTGTTCACCTCCAGGGCCTGCGCGAGCGCATCGTAGAAGGCGCGCTGCGCCGCGAGATCGGCGGGCGCCACGTTGACCCGCGGGTCCATTTCCACGGTCAGGGGCTGGCGCGAGGTGCGGCCGCCCGCGGTGAGGCGGACCTCGTATTTTCCGGGCGGCACGAAAATGCCCTGCGGCAGGACGGGCGTGTCCACTCCGGGAACGGCGGCGATGGAGAAGTCGTAGTCCGGCACCGTCGGCCTCACCGTGCGGAGGCTCCAGACGAAGCGGTTGTGACCGGCGCGCGCGGGCAGCGGCGCCAGCGGCTGCAGCCAGTCGTCGGCGAAGTACTGTCGCGCCTCGGCCCGGTGGGGATTCTCGTCGCTGCCGAACCGGCGGACGATCTTCCCCGCGCCGTCGAAGATCTCGATCATGATCGGATCGCGGGGCGCCGCCGGCAGAATGTAGTCGATGACCGCGCCGGCCGGCGGATTCGGAGTCCGCGGCTCGTCGAGCGGCAGCGGCGTGTCGCGGTTCTGGTTGGCGTTCACGCGCCAGGCCGTCGCCGGCGGGATGAGCTGGGCTTCCGCGGCGAGGGTCTCGCGGCCGGCATGGCGTAGCGGCGTGTAATCATCCAGCACCCAGATCGCCCGCCCCTCGGTGGCCGCGATCAGATCGTTGCCGTGGATGGTGAGGTCGTTGACGCCGGAGGTCGGCAGGTTGAGCTGCAGCGGCTGCCAGCTTCCGCCGTCGTCGAAGGAGACGTGGACGCCGCGGCTGGTGCCGGCGAACAGCAGCTCCGCCTTCAACGGGTCCTGGCGCACGACGCCGACCCAGCCATCCTCCGGCAGGCCGGCGTGCGCCTCGCGCCAGGTCTTGCCGAAGTCGTGAGTGATGTAGACGTACGGCCGGAAGTCGTCCAGGCGGTGGCGGTCCACGGCGGCGAAGGCGGTGCCGGCCGCGGTGGGCGAGGCGTCGAGCTGGGCGACGCGGCTCCAGTCCGGCAGGCCGCGCGGCGTCACGTCCTGCCAGGTCTTGCCGCCGTCGCGAGTCAGATGGATGAGGCCGTCGTCGGCGCCCACCCACACGGTGTCCTTCTCCAGCGGCGAGGGAGCGATGGTCGCGATGACGCCGTAGCCACAGGCCCGCGCGCGCTCGACGGGCACGTCGCCGGAGCAGCCCTTGGCTCCCTCTACGGCGCCCGTCAGATCCCGGCTGATCGTCTCCCAGCTCTGGCCGCCGTCGGTCGAGCGGAAGAGCACCTGGGTGCCGAGATAGATCGCGTGCGGCGGCACGGCCGAGATGGCGAGCGGCGTGATCCAGGTGGTACGGTAGCGTACGGCCGACGGCCGTTGGCCATAGCTCGATACCGGCCAGGGCGCGACGTTCTGCACCTGTCCGGTCTTGGCGTCCCAGCGCGACAGGCGCCCGCCGAGGCCGCTGCCGTAGACGATGTCGGGATTGCCCGGAAAGGGAATGTCGTAGTCGCGCTCGTCGCCGCCCACCGGATGCCAGTCGCGGAAGGTGAGCTGGCCGTAGTCGCTGCGGCTCGCCACCGCCGCCGTGCCGCTGTCCTGTTGGCCGCTGTAGATCCAGTAGGGAAAACGGTCGTCCGTGGCCACGTGGTAGAACTGCCCGGTCGGTTGGTTGTACCAGGAACTCCAGGTCTCGCCGCCGTTGACGGTGACGACCGTGCCTTGATCGGCGCCGGTGATCATCCGCTCCGGATGATCCGGATCGATCCACAGGTAATGGTAGTCGTCGCCGCCTGGCGCGCCGCGGAAGAAGGAGAAGGTCTTGCCGCCGTCCGTCGAGCGCCGCAGCGACTGGCCCGTCACGTAGACCACATCGGGATTCTTGGGATCCACCTCCACCATGGCGAAGTACGCGCCGGCGAGGCTCGCCGTGGGATTGACCCGCTGCCAGGAAGCGCCGCCGTCGTCGGATCGGTACACTCCGGAATCCGCGCCGGCGTCGATGGTGGCGTAGACGCGCGCGCCGCGGCTGCCCCGCGCCACGGCGAGGCCGATGCGTCCCAGCGGTCCGGCGGGCAGGCCGTGGGCGGAGAGCCGCGTCCACGTCTTGCCGCCGTCGGTCGATTTGTGGATGCCGCTCCCCGGCCCGGTACCCGGCATGTAGTAGGCCTGCCAGGGATAATGGCGCACCTGCCAGGTGGCGGCGAAGATGGTGTCCGGCGACGTCGGATCGGCGGCGAGGTCCACGGCGCCGGTGTTCTCGTCCACGAAGAGGACCTTGTTCCAGCTCTTGCCGCCGTCGGCGGAGCGGAAGACGCCGCGCTCGGCGTTGGGGCCGAAGAAGTGCCCCTGCGCGGCGACGAGCACCACGTCGGCGTTCCGGGGATCGATCCACAGCCGGCCGATGTGGCGGCTGCCGGCGAGGCCGCGGTGCTCCCACGTCTTGCCGCCATCGCCCGAGCGGTAGACGCCGTTGCCGGCGGTGATGTCCCAGCGGGTAGTGACCTGGCCGGTGCCGACGTAGAGGACCGCCGGATCGCTGGGCGCGATGGCCAGAGCGCCGATCGCCCCCGTCGCCTCGTGCTCGAAGAGCGGCTGCCAGGTGCGCCCCGCGTCCGTGGTCTTCCACACGCCGCCATCGGCCGCGCCGAAGTAGAACGTCTCCGGCTGGCCCGGAACACCGGCGGCGCAAGTGCCCCAACCCGCGCGGAGCGGACCGACGAGGCGCCAGCGCAAGGCCGAGAACGACTCGGGCGGCACGGCGGCGGCCGAGACGGTGGCCGAGGCGAGGAGCAGGGTCAGGGCGAGGCGTGAAACAAGGCGGTGGAGTTCCATAGAGATCCTCTCGGGTAGTGGGCTTCGGCCGCGCGGAGATGTTCTATAAGAAATCGAACTTTCCCGCCACTTCAGTGCGGGCTATGAGGTACCTCCGATCGTGGTAAGCTCTCCATCCGAGGCTGAAGGAGAACGAGAGAACGAGATGAAGTCCGTACCGCTTACACCAGCCGCCGTTTCGGTTATTGCCGCCGAGATCAAGGCTCGCCGTCCTGTCACGATCGAAGTGAAGGGAAAGCCGGTAGCGAAGGTGCAGCCTATCGTCACCGTCACCAAGCGCGAGGCCGCGCGGATCCTGCGCGAGATCGCCGAAGCGGACAAAAAGGATGATTGGGCAGACTACGTTTCCTGGAAGTGAACGGTGAAGCGTGGTGAGATCTACTACGTCGTCCCTCCCCGCGCATTCGGCAAACAGCGACCTGCGGTCGTGATTCAGTCGCCGCTGTTCATTGCCGAGGGGTCAAGCATCACGATGTGCCTGATGACCGGCTCCGTGGAATTCGTCAATCCCGTCCGTATTCTCGTCAATCCGACCAAGACCAACGGCCTCGATCAGCCCTCGCTCATACAGGTTGACAAGATCGTCACCGTGGACGCCGACCATATCCGCAATCGCATCGGCTCACTCACGCCTGCTCAACTCGCTGCGGTGGATTCCGCGCTGAAACTTTGGCTCGGACTTTCCTGATCATCCGAGCGGGGCACCCCTACAGGAGGCGTTCCGGCTGACGCGCCCAGTTCATCGAGGCGCTGGGAAGCTTGGGCGACGTTAGAGTCTCCGCAGCGTTCGTGAAGGCGCGTTACCGGGCAAGTCTCTGCTGCCGCTCGAATTCAAGCGCCGCGCGAACCGTCCCTCGCCTCCAAGATTGCGAAGGGTATGCTGGCGGAGAGCGCGTTCGGATTGCGGCAAAGGAGACTGAGTCGCGGCGCAGCAGCTTGAGACACCGCAACGCGAGATGAAGTCGCGGCGTATCAGGTGGCGGCGCCGCCACTTCATCTGAGATTGCGGCAAAGCCTCTGAGATCGCGGTGAAGCGTCCTGTGGCGCCGCAACGCAGACTGGAGTCGCGGCGAAGCATTTGAGATCACGGTGCCACAGCCTGACATGCCGCGAGATCCGTTGGAGTTGCGGCCAAGCTTCCTGGATCGCGGTATCTCAACTGGCGGCACCGCGACTCAGGATGAGATCGCGGCAAGCGAGCCGGAGTCGCGGTGAGGCCTCTGGCGGCGCTGCAACTTCAGATGAAGTTGCGGCTTGTCAGCTCGGATCGCGGCGTAGTCTTTGGCGGCACCGCAAATCAGGCCGGAATTGCGGCATCTTGGTTGGAGTCGCGGCATAGGACCTCGCGGCGCCGCAACGCGAGCTGGAGTCTCGGCGGCAGTATTTCGGATTGCGGCTTCCTGGCTGGCGGCACCGCGACTCGAGCTGGGATCTCCGTCAAGCATCTGGAATCGCGGCAAAGGAGTTGACGGCACCGCGACTCAGTCGGGAGTTGCGGTCCAGTCGTTCGCGTTTGCGGTGTCTCATCTGGAGGCGTCGCGATTCGGGATGATGTCGCGGCAAACCAGATCGGGTTGCGGCAAAAGCATCCTGCGGGCTGACTCTACGGCTCGAGGCGCGCGGTCACCGTCCCGCTGAGCCCTGCCCTTCCGCGTCTCGAAAAACCACCCGCCCGAATGGTCTCTCCGGCCGTCTGCCGGGTCATCCTGGAGACGGAGCCAGGTGTGTCCGGCTCCAGGAGGCAATTATGAAGGCGAGATTCGGAACCACCCTGACCGCTGCGGCGTCCGGCGCGGCGGCTCTTGCGACGATCGGCCTGGCGACCCGGCCGCTGTTCCTGCGCTGGGGCGCTACGGATGAGGAGCTCGACAAGACCTTGCCCGGCGACGAGCTGTCTCCCAATCCGGTCTCCGAGGCGACGCGCGCCGTCACGATCCACGCGCCGGTGGAGCTCGTCTGGCCCTGGCTCGTCCAGATCGGCCAGGACCGCGGCGGCTTCTACAGCTATTCCTGGCTGGAGAACCTGTTCGGAGCCCGCATCCACAACTCCGACCGGATCCTTCCGGAATGCCAGAGCCGGCAGGTGGGCGACACGGTCTGGATGGCGCCGCGCGAGAGATACGGCGGGAAGGGCTGCTCCCGGGTGGCGCGGCTCGATCCCGGACGGGCCATCGTCACCGTAACACCGGAAGACTATGAGGCGATCGGGAAGACGGGCATCGCATCGCACGGCACGTGGGCGTGGATCCTCGAGCCGATCGACGATCGCACCACGCGTTTCCTCGTTCGCTCGCGCAGCGGCGCCAAGGAAGGCCCATTCCGCTTCGTGGTCTTCGATCCCGTCCACTTCATCATGGAGCGGAAGATGATGCTGGGCATCCGCCGGCGGGCCGAGGCCGAAGCGGCGCGGCGTGTCCTCACTCCACGATGACGGTCAGGCGCTGGACGCTGTTGTTGCCATAACCGCCGAAGTTCCACTGCTGCTCCGGCGGCTGCACATTGCCTGCGGAGTCGGTGGCGCGCACGCAGAGGGTGTGCGCGCCGGGTCTCGCTTTCCAGAGGAAGGACCACGTCCTCCAGGCATGGGGTGAGACCGGTTCGTCCAGGCGGGCGTCGCGCCAGGTAGAGCCGCCGTCCACGCTCACTTCCACGCGCGAGACGCCCAGCCGCCCGGCCCAGGCCTTGCCCGTGAGCGTGACGTCGCCGGCCTGGACCAAGCGGGTCCGGGTCAGAAAATCCGGAATTCCCGGCGGAATCATCAGGGCGCGCACTCGGATCAAGGTCACCGCTTCTCCGGGCTCCTCCGGCGTCCGCGAGTAGCGGTAGACCCTTGCCATCTGGTATCCCTGGAAGGGCTCCGCCACGGCTTCGATCCCCTGCAGCCACTTCACGCTCGTCATGCCATACCAGCCGGGCACCAGCAGGCGGAGGGGATAGCCGTGCTGGGGTTGCAGAGGCTCACCGTTCATCTCGTAGGCCAGCAGCACCTCGTCCCTCAGCGCTTCGCTCAGCGTCAAGCTGCGCTGGTAGTGCTGGACCTCGCCTCCCTCCACGCCTCTGTCGAGACCCGTGAAGACGACGTCGGCGGCATCGTGGCGCACGCCCGCTTCTTCGAGGATTCCCCGGAGCGGCGTGCCGGTCCATTTCGCGGTCCCGATCGCCTCGAAGAACCAGGGTTGGCTGATGCGCCGAGGGGCGAAGAGGGCGCGGCCGTTTCCCGCGCACTCCATGGTCACCGCGAGGGTACGGGCCGGCCGCTTCCGGATGTCCTCCAGGGACAAGCTCATCGGCCGGGACACCAGGCCGCCGACTTCCAGGCGCCACTCCTCGGCGTTCACCTCCGGGATGTCGTAGTGGACCAGAAGGTAGTGCATGCCGGTCGGGGTGACCTGGTAGCGCAGTCCTTCCAGGAGCATTCCCCGGTTGCGCAGAGCCAACTGGAGCTCTTCCCTGAAAACCCGCTCCGTGTCGGCGAACCCGCTGCCGTCGCCGACGGTTGGGAAACGCGCTGCGGCCGTGTCTTGTCCCATGATTGGTCCTTCTCGAGCGATGAGTCTGATTCTCGCCTGCCTTGCCCAATCATACTGCGGTGCTCTCTTGGGTTTTCCGATAGAGAAGCTTGCGCGAATCAGATTTTCTGATTAAGCTATCCACATGAGCCAAAAGGTCACAGCGACGGAAGCCGCCCGCAACTTTTCAGAGCTTCTCAATCGGGTCCGTTATGAGCGCGAGACGTTCGTGATTCTCCGCGGCGGGGAGGCCATCGGCCAACTGGCTCCGGTCGAATCCCACCCCGGGATCACCTTTCGTGAGCTCATCGCGGTGCTGGATCTCGCGGAAAAGCCCGACGAACAGTTCGCCGACGATCTGGAGAGGATCCAAGCCGAACAGCCGTTGGCGGGCGAATCCCCTTGGCATTCCTGATCGACAGCAGCCTCTTCGTCGCCCTCGAGCGCTCTGACGGGCATCCGACGGCTTTGATGGACCGCCTCGGTACTCAAAGGGTCGCTCTCGCGGTCATAACGGCTTCGGAATTGCTCCATGGAGTTCATCGCGCGGACAGTGCCGTTCGCCGTGGCCGCCGTGAGAAATTCGTCGAAACAGTCCTACGGTCCATTCCGGTCCTCCCTTTCACGCTTGAGGTCGCGCGGATTCATTCCCGGCTCTGGGCCGACCTCCAGAGGCGGGGGGAGATCATCGGTGCCCATGATCTTCTCATCGCCGCCACGGCGCTCACCCACAAGATGGCGGTGGCTACTCTGAATTAGCGGCATTTCGGAAGAATCCCCGATCTGCAACTCGCGCTGTGGTCGTAAGAAGTGGCGAGCGCGCTAGGATTGAGCTATGAGGATCGCGGTCCTGGGCGCGGGAGGCGTCGGCGGCTATTACGGCGGCCTGCTCGTCCGCGCCGGACATCCGGTTGCCATGCTGGCGCGCGGCGAGCATCTCGATGCGTTGCGCCAGCGCGGCCTCGAAGTCCGTACGCCGGAGGGGACGTTCACCGCCGAGGTCGAGGCGAGCGACGATCCGCGGGAGCTGGGAGCGGCCGAGCTGGCGATCGTCGCCGTCAAGAACTACTCGCTGGCGGAGATCGCGCCGGCGGTGAAGATCCTGGCCGAGGCCGGCGCGATCATCCTGCCGCTGCTCAACGGTGTGGACGCCGCCGAGCGGCTCGTTGCGGCCGGCGTGCCGGATCCGCAGGTGCTCGGCGGGCTGACGGAGATCAGCGCCGTCCGCGTCGGTCCAGGCATCGTCGAGCGTCGCAGCGCCTTCCAGCGGGTGGTGGTGGGCGAGCGGGCCGGCGGCCTCTCCGAGCGTGCGGAGCGGATCGCCGCGGCTTTCCGTGCGGCCGGCGTGGATGCCCGCGCCTCGGCCGACATCACCGCCGACCTGTGGCGGAAGCTCGCCTTCATCGCCACGATGGCCGCCGCCTGCGGGCTGGCCCGTTCGCCGATCGGTCCGGTCCGCGGCGCGCCGCTGGGGCGCCTGCTGATCGAGCGGGCGCTGCGCGAGGTGCTCGCCGTGGCGCGCGCCCGCGGCGTGGCGCTGACGGGCAACGAGGAGGCGGAGATCCTGCGTTTCGTCGATTCCCTGCCCGCTGCCATGAAGCCGAGCCTGCTGTTCGACCTGGAGTCCGGCGGGCGGACCGAGATCGACGATCTGAGCGGCGCGGTCTCGCGGCTCGGCCGCGAAGCCGGAGTCGAGACGCCGGTGCACGACGTGGCCGTCGCGGCGCTCTCGGCGGCGCGGCCAGCGATCGACTGAGGTGAGAAAGCCGCGCTCCATCCTGCTCGCCGCGCTGGCGATCCTTCTGCTCGCCGCGACGCCGTTCGACGAGGGCTACTCTCTCGTACGGCGGTTGATGTCCAGACAGGACGGCGAGCGCCGGGAGGCGGCGCGCAAGCTGCTGAAGGGCCGCGACGTCTCTCTCGTCCCGGCGCTCGTCGACGCCTTGTTCTTCACGCCGAAGCCCGCCCGCGCCGAGCTGCTGCAGGTCCTCCGCGGCCTCACCGGCGAGGATGCCGGCACGGGTTATTACGACTGGGTAGAGCTCGTGGGCCGCCGCACCGGTCTCACCGGCAGGCCGGGGTACATGGAGTGGAAGCTCTCGCTGCTCTCCCGCATCGATCCCAGGTATCAGGAGATCTTCTACCGCAGCGCGCCGGCCCGCATCCGCCTGGAGGAGATCGTCTGGGGCGGGGTGAAGCTCGACGGGATTCCTGCGCTGGAAGATCCGCCGCGTGTTCCAGCCGCGGCGGCCGGTTTCCTCACCGACCGCGAGCTGGTCTTCGGCGTCAGCGCCGGCGGCGCGCATCACGCCTATCCGCTGCGGTATCTGAGCTGGCACGAGATGGTCAACGACGTGGTGGGAGGCGAGCCGGTGACGCTCAGCTACTGCACGCTCTGCGGCTCAGGCATTGCGTACTCCGGAAGGACGCCGGGAGGCCGGCGCACCTTCGGCACCTCGGGCCTGCTCTACCGCAGCAACAAGCTGATGTTCGACCGCCAGTCGCACACTTTGTGGAGCAACCTCACCGGCGAGCCGGTCGTCGGCCGGATGGCGGAAAGCCCGATCCGCCTCGAGATCCTGCCGGCCACGGTGACGACGTGGGGAGGCTGGCGCGCCGCGCATCCGGACACCACGGTGCTCAAGCTCGACGACAGCTTCGGGCGGCGCTGGAGCTACACCTATGCGCCGGGCGCCGCGGACCGCGCCCGCGCCGGCGTCTCCTTCCCGGTGTGGCTGAAGAGCAAGGCCCTCGAGCCCAAGGCCGAGGTCTACGCGCTGCGGATGGGCCAGCTCGCCAAGGCCTATCCCATCGAACGGGTCCTGCAGGAAAAGGTAGTGAATGATCGTCTGGGCGGCGTGGATCTGGTGGTGATCGGAGACCCGGAGTCCGGCGCCGTGCGCGCCTACCGGCGCGACGGCCATATCCTTTCGCCGGGCCGCGACGCGGGCGAGCTGCGGGATGAAACCGGCCGCGCCTGGCGGATCACCGAGGAGGCGCTGCTCGCGGACGCCGGAGATCGACAGGCCTCGCCGCGGCTCGAACGGCTGCCGGGCCACGTCTCCTTCTGGTTCGCCTGGTACGGGTTCTTTCCGCAGACCGAGGTCTACGGCGTTCCGCGCTGAATCCTGTAATCTATTCCGGATGAGACCTCGCTTCCTTCTCTCCGCCTGCGCGATCCTTGCGATCTGCGGAACGGCCCCGATCTCCGCGCAGGAGGAGAAGGCGCCGCCCCCGGCGGCACCGCAGGAGACCCTGGAAAGCGTTCTGCAGCGGGCCTACCGGCTGATTTCCGAGGGGAAATTCAAGCCGGCCCAGGAGGATCTCGAAAAGGCGGCGGCGCTCGCGGGGGGACCGTGCGGCGAATGCCTCCTCGGCTTCGCGCACGTCTACGCCGGGGAAAGGAATTGGGATCGGGCCGTGGAGGCCGTGCAGCAGGCCATCCCTCTGTTGAAATCCCCCGGCCTGCGGGCGCGTGCCGATGACCAGCTCGGAGTTGCGCTCGTGGCCCGCGGAGGCCCCGACGCCCTGAGCAAGGCCGAGGAGGCCCTGCGCCAGGGGGCGGATCTCGGCGGCGCGTGGGGAGCCCTCGCCCGCTACAACCTCGCGGAGGTGCTGGCCAGACAGCAGAAGTGGGCCGAGACGGTGGAAGCCTCACGCCGGTATTTGCAGGAGGCCGGGCCCGAGGGCACGGCGCTCAAGGAGGCGCGTGTCCTGCTATGCGGGGCGCGCGCCCGCCAGCCTGAAGAGGCGCCTTCGGAAGAGGCGCCTGCGCCGGCGGAGGAGCAGGCCGCGGCGCCGGGCCGGAGCGAGGACAAGGGTTCCCCGCCCCCGATCCTCGCCGCGGCGCCGATGCGGGTCGAGGGCGACGTCCGCCGGCCCGAGATCCTCCACCAGGTGAACCCGGAGTACACGGAGCAGGCACGCAGGGCGCGTACGACCGGAACGGTGATCGTGGAGGCCATCCTCGATGAGGAGGGTTGCGTGCGCGCTATCAGGCCGCTCCAGGAATTGCCTGACGGTCTGACCGAGGCCGCCATGGCGGCGGTCCGGCAATGGGTGTTCCTTCCCGCCACGTTGGAGGGCAGGCCCGTGAAGGTGTACTACGTCCTGACCGTCAACTTCCAGGTCGGTCCTTGAACGGCCGCTCTGTAAAGGACGAAAAGGACGCCAAGGATAGCAAGGACAGAGAGGCTTACTCGAACGGTACCTGTCCTTGCAATCCTTGGAATCCTTGGGGTCCTTTTCATTCCTCTCCTCAGGTAAGCTCTCGCGCGATGCGCACCCTTACCGCCCCCAGCCTCGACGAGATCCGCGCCGCCCGCGAGCGCCTGGCCGGCACGGTCGTGCGCACGCCGCTCGTGCGCCTCAACGCCGACGGCGTCGGCGCCGAGGTCTGGCTCAAGCTGGAGAACCTGCAGCCGATCGGCTCCTTCAAGCTGCGCGGCGCCGCCAACGCCATGCGTCTCGCCGGACCCGAAAAGCTGCGCGACGGCGTCTACACGGCGAGCGCCGGCAACATGGCGCAGGGGGTGGCGTGGAGCGCCCGCGAGCTCGGCGTGCCGGCCGCCGTAGTCGTGCCCGAGAACGCGCCGGCCACCAAGCTCGCCGCCATCGAGCGCCTCGGCGGCCGGGTGATCAAGGTGCCGTGGGAGCGCTGGTGGCGGGTGATCGAGGAGCACACGTTTCCCGGACTCGACGGGCTCTTCGTTCATCCCGTGGCGGACCGGGCGGTGATGGCGGGCAACGGCACGATCGCCTTGGAGATCCTCGAAGATCTTGCCGACGTCGACACCGTTCTCGTTCCCTTTGGCGGCGGCGGGCTCTCCTGCGGCATCGCCGCGGCGCTCGCCGCTTTGCGCCCGCAGGCGCGCGTCTATGGTTGCGAGGTGGCGACCGCGGCGCCGCTCGCCGCGTCGTTTGCCGCCGGCTCGGCGCAGACGATCGAATACCAGCCGAGCTTCGTCGACGGCATCGGCGGGAAAGGCCTCCTTCCCGACATGTGGCCGATCGTCAGCACTCTGCTCGCCGGGGCCCGCGCCGCTTCCATCGAAGAGATCGCGGCCGCCGTCCGCCTGCTGGCCGAGCGCCACCGTGTCATCGCCGAGGGAGCGGGCGCCACGCCGGTGGCCGTAGCCTTGAAAGGAGTTCCGGAGGCGCGCAAGGTGGTCTGCATCGTCTCCGGCGGCAATCTCGACGCCGCCAAGCTGTGCGCCATCCTCGAAGGTCGGGTGCCGTAGCGGGTAACGTTGTCACGGGTCCGGACGCCTGTTGTTGCAGACTCCGCGAAAGGAGATTGGAGATGGCTACGAAGAAAAAGACGACGAAAACCGCGCCGGCACCGGCTGACGCGCCGGACGGGCCGGTCAAGATCTGTTTCGAGCGCATCATTCCCGACGAGCTCGACCCCGAGCGGGCCGTCCGGCGTGCGCTGCGCACGGAGATGGCGGCGAACACCGGCAGGACGCTCAACGCCGACGAGATGGGCCAGATCGCCCGCATGGCCGTCATCAAGTCGAAGAAGTGGCCGACGGGACAGACGCTGCGCTGCCGGTTCCTGGACGGCAGCTTGAAGATGCGGCGGAAGGTGGAGAAGATCGCTCACCAGTGGGAGCAATTCGCAAAGATCCGCTTCAAATTCGTCTCCGCCGGAACGGCCGAGATCCGCATCTCCTTCTTCGCCGACAGCGGCTCCTGGTCGGCGGTCGGCCGCGACGCGACGAACCAGGCCTTCTTCCCCTTGCACCAGCCGACGATGAATTACGGCTGGCTGCGCGACGACACTAACGACGAGGAGTACTCGCGCGTCGTCCTCCATGAGTTCGGCCACGCGCTCGGCTGCATCCACGAGCATCAATCGCCGAAGTTCACCCGCAAGTGGAACGAGAAGGCGGTGTTGAAGTACTTCCAGGGACCGCCGAACTTCTGGTCGCCCGACGACATCAACCACAACGTGCTGGCCAAGTACTCGCCGACGGGCGTCTCGGCCACGGATTTCGATCCGAAGTCGATCATGCTCTATTCGTTCGACGGCAAGTTGTTCGCCGACGGGCTCGGTGCCACGAACTCCAATACGAAGCTGTCGGCCAAGGACATCGACAAGATCAAGGAGATGTACTCTTAGCCGGCCGCGCTGCGCAGCAGGTCCTCGAGGTTCAGGCGATCGGTGCGCATGGCCGGCGAGCCGTCCGCTGAGCGGGGCCACTCTTCCCGCGGCCGGTCCCAGTAGAGCTCGAGGCCGTTGTCATCCGGATCGGCGAGATAGAGGGCCTCGCTGACGCCATGATCCGCGGCGCCCTGCAATTGGACTCCCGCCGCGAGCAGCCGCTGGAGCGCGACGGCCAGCGCCTGGCGCGTCGGGTAGCGGATGGCGACGTGGTAGAGGCCGGTGTGGCCGGGCGGCGGCGGGGGAGCCGCCGCGGCTCTCCCACGTGTTGAGCCCGATGTGATGGTGATAGCCGCCGGCCGAGACGAAGGCCGCCTGCGGTCCGTAGCGCGACGTGAGCTGGAAGCCGAGAACGCCGCAGTAGAACTCCAGCGCCCGCTCGAGATCGGCCACCTTGAGGTGAACGTGTCCGATGTCCGTATCGGCGGGGATCGTGTAGGGCGGCAGGTCGGCTTTCATGACGGCTTCACAGGTGCTGCAACCCCTTTGCCACCGCGCGCCTTGGCCAGCGCCGCTTCGATCTTGACGATCTCCGGATCGCCGGCCGGGAGCCGCGCCCGCTGAATGCTCAGGCTCTCCTGGAGCGCGGCCTCGGCTTCCGCGCGGCGGCCGCGCAGGGTGAGGACCTCGCCGAGATCGAGCAGCACCTCGGCGGTCCGCCGGTCCTGCGGTCCTGCCTTGTCGCGGAAGACCGCGGCCGACTGCCGCAGGGCGGCCTCGGCGGCGGCGTAATTCCCCAGCAGCCGATACGCGTTGGCCATGTCGTGGAGACTGGTGGCCACGTTGAGGTGATCGGGGCCGTACGCCTTCTCGCGGATGCGGAGCGCGCGCTGGTGCAACGCGAGCGCCGCCTTGGCATCGCCGGCGAGGGCGCGCTCCCTGCCCAGGTTC
The DNA here is from genome assembly GCA_046765915.1 of Acidobacteriota bacterium. Lineage (GTDB taxonomy): Bacteria > Acidobacteriota > Thermoanaerobaculia > Multivoradales > UBA5704 > DATARR01. The sequence continues at coordinate 105,760 of JBKPTH010000007.1, forward strand.
TGCAAGGTGTAAGCGGCGTCGGGATGATCCAGGCCCAGGGTCTGCTCGTAGACCTTGAGAGCCCGCTCATAGAAGCGGATCGCCTCCGCGTGCGCGTCCCGCTTCGCGGCCAGATAGCCGGCCGTGTTGAGGAACAGCGCCAGGTTCGGGTGAGGCCGGTCGTACAACCGCTCGGCGATGGCGAGGGCGGTCTGATTATGGGCGCGGGCGGCTGCGAGGTCGCCGGTCTCGTTCAGCACCATCGCGAGGTTGTCCTCGGTGCCGGCGACGAGCGACGACAGCTCGCCCTCGTTCTTGCGATGGATGGCGAGCGCGCGTTGGTAGACGCGCGCGGCTTCGGGATACTGCCGCTGCCGCTGCAGCGCGAGGGCGAGATTGTTGAGGTACTTGGCGAGCTCCGGACTGTCGAGCGGCTCGCCGCGGCTGCGCAAGGTCACCGCGCGCTCCAGCAGGCGCTGCGCGCCTTCGAGGTCGCCCTCGGCGCGCGAGAGGTTGCCGAGATCGTTCAGCACCGAGGCCATCGCGAGCTCGTCCCCGCGGCTCTCGTGCATGGCCAGGGCGCGTTCGAGGAACGGTCGCGCCTTCGCGTACTCGGCGGTCTTGTGGAGCGTCAATCCCACGCGGCGGTAGCTCTCCGCGAGCTCCCAGCTCGGCTCGTCGCTCAGCGTCCGGCGGATCGCTAGCGCCTTTTCATAGAGCTTCAGGGCTTCCGGATACAGGGCGAGCTGAAAGTAGACGTTGCCCAGGACCTTCAGCATCTCCGCGTGCAGCTCCGGCTGATCCACCAGCTCGTCGTCCACCCGCGCGGCGCCGCTGTCGAGAAGGTCGCGGGCGGTGAGCTGCGCGCCCTTGGACTGGTCCGGATCGGCGATGCGGAAGATGCTGGTGAGGAATTGCTGCGCCTCTTCGGCCCGCTGCGCCTGGGCCCGCGCGGCGCGTGCCTGCCACAAGGCCGCGGCGAGCCCGGCGACGAGCGACAGCGCGATCAGCGTCGCGGCGGCCACGCCCCAGCGGTGGCGCTCGACGAATTTCGCGGTGCGGTAGCTCCAGGTGTCGGGTCGCGCCGAAACCGGCCTGCCTTCCAGATGCCGGCGCAGGTCGTCGGCGAGCGCCGCCGCCGCGGCGTAGCGGCGCGCGGGGTCGCGGTGCAGCGCCTTGAGCAGGATGGTGTCGAGATCTCCCTGCAGGCGCCGCGAGAGCCGGCGGCCCCTGCGGTCCGCCACATCGGTTTCCACCTCCACGGTCTTGCGCGCCGCGGCGCTCGGCCGCTCGACGGTTTCCCGCGACACCTTGGCGGCCAGCTCCGCGCCGGTCGTCGCCCGCCGGTCGTGCGGCAGGGCGCCGGTCAGCAGCTCGTAGAGCACCACGCCGAGGGCGTAGACGTCGGTCGCCGTGGTGACCGGGCCGCCGAGGATCTGCTCGGGCGCGGCGTAGGCGGGGGTCAGCACCTGTACGCCGGCGCGCGTGAGCAGGGTCTCGTCGCCGTCTTCTTCCCCCAGCAGCTTGGCGATGCCGAAGTCGAGCAGCTTCACCTCGCCGCCGGCGCTGACCAGGATGTTCGACGGCTTGAGATCGCGGTGGACGATCAGGTTGCGGTGCGCCACCTCGACGGCCTCGCAGCAGGTGATGGCGAGGCGCAGGCGCTCTTCGACGGTGGAGCGGTGAGCATCGCACCACCGCGTGATCGGCTCGCCTTCGACGCGCTCCATGACGATGAACGGCCGGCCGTCGGGCGCGCGGCCGCCGTCGAGCAGGCGGGCGATGTTGGGATGCTCCAGCCGCGCCAGGAGCTGGCGCTCGCGCAGGAAGCGGCGGAGGATCTCGTCCGAGTCCATGCCGCGGCGCAGCACCTTGAGCGCCACCTTCTGATCGAACTGGCCGTCGGCGCGTTCGGCGAGGAAGACCTCGCCCATGCCGCCCCGCCCGAGCAGCGCCACGGTGCGGTAGGGGCCGATGGTCTGGCCCAGCGCGGTCTCCCGGGCGCTGGCGGCGAGCCATTGCTGCACGGCCGTGGGCACGGCGGGCTGATCGAGGAAGCCGCTGGCGCGCGCATCGGCGGCGAGGAGGTCCGCCACGGCCGCGGCGAGCTCCGGATCGGTGTCGGCGAGCGATTCCAGGTGCGCCTGGCGCTCGGCGCCGCTCTGCTCGATCAGCTCTTCGAAGCGCGCGCGGGCGCGCTGGAACAGCTCCGGGCTCGGCGGATTCATGCGCTCGCTTCCGGCTGGGCGAGCTGCTGGTAGAGGAAGGCGCGGGCGGCGCGCCAATGCCGTTTCACCGTGCGGTCCGAGACTTCGAGGATGCCGGCGATCTCCTCCACCGAGAGCCCGGCGAAGAAACGCCACTCCACGAGGCGCGCCAGCTCGGGGTCCACCGCGGCCAGCCGTTCGAGCGCCTCGTCCAGGGCCAGCAGCTCGTCGCTGCGGTCGTGCACCGGCACCTGGGCGTCGTCGAGGGAGAGCGGCGTCTCGGCGCCGCCGCGCTTGCGCCGCGTGCGGCGGCGGGCGTGGTCGATGAGGATGTGGCGCATGGCGCGCGCGGCGAGCGCGAAGAAGTGGGAGCGGTCGCGCGTCGACCAATGGACGTCGGAGGAGAGCTTGAGATACGCCTCGTGCACCAGGGCCGTGGTGCTGAGGGTGTACTGCGGAGGCGTGACCTGCAACTGCCGGCGGGCGAGCTTGCGCAGCTCCTTGTAGACCAGTCCGAACAGGTGATCCAGGGCCGCGCGGTCTCCGCCCTCGGCGGCCCGCAGGAGCGCCGTGATCTCCTCCGGTTGAGCGTCCATAGCCGGGATTCTATGCTTCCGCGCGAGAAAGGACGACAAGGACATCAAGGACATCAAGGACAAGGCATCCGAGTTTCACCTGTCCTTGGAGTCCTTGCAGTCCTTTGGGTCCTTTGGAGGTGCGCTTGCGCTTGGCGGACAGGGCGGCCACATAGGACCGCCCCCTACAGGGTCTGCGGAGGTCCGGTCAGCCGCTTATGTCACTTGCCGTAGCGGTAGGCCAGGGTGTCGTTCGGGATGGTGAGCTTGAACTCGCCTACCTCCTCCAGCTCCATGTTGTCGCCGACGCGGTAGACGTGGCCGGCCCTGCCGGTGGCGCCGTTCGGAGCGCCCGGCACCGGCGAATCGGTGCGGAAGACGAGGACCCTGCCGGGGGCCCAGATCTGCTGGGGCTCTTTGGGCCCAGGTCCGAAGGTGACGAACTCCGCCTTCTCGCCGTCGATGACGACGACCTGGCGATAGCCCTTCCCGCAGCCCGCGACGACCAAGCCAAGGAGCGTTACAGCCACGCAGACGCTTGCGAGAGCGGTCTTGCCATGCATGACGTTTCCCCTTTTGTCAAAGCGTTCGGAGCATCGCGAACGGCCCCCATTCTAGCGCCACCCGGGGCCTTTGCGTCCAGCCCGGGCTTGAACCGGCCGAAGGTCGCGGGGAACAGACGAAAGGGAACGTGAGGCGGACTGCATGATCAGATTGCCACTCGAGACACCCGCCGGAGCTCCCGAGCTCGGTTTCCTGATCGCCTACGAGGATTCCGAGGCCCAGGAGGGCTGGTCCGCCGGCGTCGTCCGCGACATCGAGGAAGGCTGCGACGGACGGGAGTTCACGGTGGAGTCCCGGAGGGGAAAGCGGTGCGTCTCCCGCAGCTCGGTCTTCTACTGGTGGGCTCCCGGCGCGCTCCGCGAGCCCGCGGCCGTGGGTTCGCCGTAGCCGGCCTGACGGGCCTTGTCCCGCCGCGGCTGGTTTCAGAGGCTCTTCAGCAGCTTCATCCAGCGCTCCCAGGCCGCGGCGCGCGCCTTGCGGTCGGCCTCCGAGCCCTGCGGATCCTCGCCGCCGCGCATGAAGCCGTGGCCGGCGCCCTCGTAGGTCACGGGCTCGTAGGTCTTGCCCAGCTCCTTCATCAGGGCCGCGGTCTTGGGCACGGTCTCGCCGATGCGCGCGTCGGCGCCGCCGTAGAAGCCGTAGACCGGCGCCTCGATGCGGGCGAGATCCTCCTTGCCGTGATCGAAGGTGCCATAGAAGACGAAGGCGGCCTTGAGGTCCTTGCGGTGGGTGGCGAAGCGGAGGGTCTGCCCGCCGCCCCAGCAGAAGCCGCCCACCGCCACCTTGCCGTTGCTCGCCGGCAGCTTCGCCGCGTAGTCGGCGACGGCGTCGAGATCGGACATGGTCTGCTCCGGGGTCAGCTTGGAGATCGCCTCGCGGGCCGCGTCCGAGCTGGGGAAATCGCTGGTCCTGCCGCCCTGGGGCCCGGCGCCCGAGAGCAGATCGGGAGCGACGGCGACGTAGCCGGCCTCGGCCAACTGATCGGCGACGCCGCGCACCCAATCCGAGAGGCCGCGATTCTCATGGATGAGCACCACCGCCGTGGCTTTGTCCTTGACCTGCGGATAGACGACGAAGGCATGGACCGTCCGTTTGCCGTTCTTGATCGCCGCCCATTCCTGATGGCGCGGCGACTGCTCGAGGCGCTTCAAGGCCCAGTCCTGCGCCAGGGCGGGAAGCGCCAGTCCAGAGATGAGGAACGCCAGGATCGTCTTCTTCATCACGGCCTCCTTATGGTCTGGATTCTAGCGTGTCATCCGGGTCGCCGGGTTCGCGCGTAGAGGTGTTTGAAACCAAATCCAAGGGAGGAATGAAGACATGGCTTTCGCGATCTCTTTCAAGCCAGCCGCGATGGATACTCACCGTTACCACGAAACTCTTCGCCGGCTCGAAGCGGCCGGCGCCGGCGCGCCTCCGGGCCGCCTCCATCACGTCTGCCACGGCGAGGGCAGCGATCTGCGGGTGATCGACATCTGGGAGTCGATGGAGACCTTCGAGAAATTCGGCCAGACGCTGATGCCGATCCTGCAGGAGCTCGGCATCGATCCCGGCGAGCCGGAGATCCGGCCGGTCCACAATACGATCGTGGAGTGAGTCGTGGAAGAAGCGCCTACGGGACGCGGAGACGCCCCTCCGGCGGTGGCCTCCGCAGCGTCGGAGTAGATCGACCGGGGCGTCTCTACGGCACGTCGTACCGTCGGTCAGCGGCGGTGATTCCGGCGGTGTTGAGAGCCGTTGCGAGGTTGTGGGGAATTCCTCTGATACCGCCGCTGTTGCGCCTCCGGGAGACCCTTCCGGTCTTCCTCCCTCTGCTAGGATGTCCGGTCCCATGGATTCGATTTCCGTTCGCGGTGCGCGCGAGCACAACCTGAAGAACCTCAACCTCGAGATCCCGCGCAATCGGCTGGTGGTGATCACCGGCGTTTCGGGCTCCGGGAAGTCGTCCCTCGCCTTCGACACCCTGTTCGCCGAGGGGCAGCGGCGCTACGTCGAATCGCTCTCCTCCTACGCCCGGCAGTTCCTGCAGCAGATGGAGAAGCCGGACGTGGATTCCATCGAGGGGCTCTCGCCGGCCATCTCGATCGAGCAGAAGTCGGTCTCCAAGAATCCCCGCTCGACGGTGGGCACGGTGACCGAGATCCACGACTACCTGCGCCTGCTGTTCGCCTCGATCGGCGTGCCCCATTGCCCGAACTGCGGCCAGACGATCCGCCCGCAGACGGTGCAGCAGATGGTGGACCGCGTCATGGAGCTGCCCGAGGGCAGCCGCCTCGTGCTCTACGCGCCCTACGTGCGCGGCAAGAAGGGCGAGTACAAGAAGCAGCTCGGCCAGATGGCGCGCGAAGGCTTCCTGCGCGCCCGCATCGACGGCGAGATGGTGGAGCTCTCCGGCGCGCTACCCAACCTCGACAAGCAGAAGAAGCACTCGATCGACATCGTCATCGACCGCCTCGTCGTCAAGCCGGGCATCGAGAAGCGCCTGGCGGATTCCATCGAGACGGCCCTCAAGGTAGCCGGCGGCCTGGTGGTGCTCGCTCCGGAAGGCGCGGCCGAGGAGACGCTGTCGCAGAACTACTCGTGCTCGGAGTGCGGCACGAGCCTGACGGAGATCACGCCGCGCCTCTTCTCGTTCAACAGCCCGTACGGCGCCTGCCCGACCTGCTCGGGGCTGGGGACGCTGATGGGCGTCGATCCCGACAAGATCGTGCCGGACCCGGAGCGCTCGATCCTCGCCGGGGCGGTGGCGCCGTGGCCGGAGGGCTCGAAGTCCTGGCGTTTGAAGATGGTGGAGACCCTCTCGAAGGCGATGGGCTTCTCCCTCTCGACGCCGTGGAAGAAGCTGCCGGCCGAAGCGCGGCAGGTGGTCCTCAACGGCAGCGGCGACCAGGAGCTCTCCTTCAGCCTGACGGGCAAGAAGTCGAGCTACTCCTGGAAGGGCCGCTTCGAAGGCGTGATCCCGATGCTCGCGCGGCGCTACAAGGAGACGGACTCGCCGACCATCCGCGCCGAGATCGAGAAGTACATGTCGGTCCATCTCTGCCCGACCTGCGAGGGCCGGCGGCTGCGGCCGGAGGCGCTGGCGGTGAAGGTGCACCGCAAGGCGATCGACGAGCTGTCGCGCCTCGCGGTGGGCGATCTGCGGGCCTGGATGGGAACCCTGCCGCTCGACAAGCGCGAGCGGGCCATCGCCGAGAAGGTGGTGACCGAGATCCAGGACCGCCTGAGTTTCCTCGACGACGTCGGCGTCGGCTACCTGACGCTCGACCGCGCTTCGGGGACGCTCTCGGGCGGCGAGAGCCAGCGCATCCGCCTGGCGACGCAGATCGGCAGCAAGCTGATGGGCGTGCTCTACGTGCTCGACGAGCCGTCGATCGGCCTGCACCAGAAGGACAACGCCCGCCTGCTCGCCACCCTGCGCGGCATGCGCGACCTCGGCAACTCGGTGCTGGTGGTGGAGCACGACGAGGAGACGATCCGCGCCGCCGACTGGGTGATCGACCTCGGACCGGGCGCCGGCGTGCACGGCGGCGAGCTGGTGGCCGAGGGCACGCCGGACGGCGTGACGCGCCATCCTTCCTCGCTCACCGGCAAGTACCTGCGCGGCGAGCTGGAGGTGCCGGTGCCGCGGCAGCGTCGGCAAGGGCGCGGCGAGCTGGTCATCGAGGGCGCGCGGCAGAACAACCTGAAGGACCTGGAGGTGGAGATCCCGATCGGCGTCTTCACCGTGGTGACCGGCGTCTCCGGCTCGGGCAAGAGCACGCTGGTCAACGACATCCTGCACAAGGCGCTGGCGCGGCATTTCTATCGCGCCACCGACAAGCCGGGCGAGCACCGCCGCATCCTCGGCCTGGAGCAGCTCGACAAGGTGATCGCCATCGACCAGAGCCCGATCGGCCGCACGCCGCGCTCGAACCCGGCGACGTACACCAACGTCTTCAATCCCATCCGCAACCTGATGGCGATGACGCCGGAGGCGCGGATGCGCGGCTACGGGCCCGGCCGCTTCAGCTTCAACGTGCCGGGCGGCCGCTGCGAGGCCTGCAAGGGCGACGGGCAGATCAAGATCGAGATGCACTTCCTGCCCGACATCTACGTCACCTGCGAGGTATGCGGCGGCAAGCGCTACGACCGCGAGACGCTGACGGTGCGCTACAAGGGGCTGAACATCGCCGAGATCCTCGACCTGCCGGTGGAGCAGGGCTACGAGCTGTTCCGCAACATCCCGTCCATCGAGCGCATCCTCGAGACCCTCTGCGAGGTGGGGCTCGGCTACATCCGCCTCGGCCAGCCGGCGACGACGCTCTCCGGCGGCGAGGCGCAGCGGGTGAAGCTCGCCCGCGAGCTGTGCAAGCGCTCGACGGGACGCACTCTCTACCTCCTCGACGAGCCCACGACGGGCCTCCACTTCGACGACGTCGGCAAGCTGCTGAAGCTCCTGCACCGCCTGGTCGATCTCGGCAACACGGTGGTCGTCATCGAGCACAACCTCGACGTCATCAAGACCGCCGACTGGGTGATCGATCTCGGACCCGAAGGCGGCGCCGCGGGCGGCGAGCTGCTGGCGGAAGGCACGCCGGAATTCGTGGCCACGGTGGCCGAGAGCTACACGGGCCGCTACCTCAAGCAGGTGCTGCCGGCGCCGCGCCGCCGCGCCGCGGGCGGCGGCGGCAGGGCTCGGCGGTAGTCCTTGCTGTCCTTGAAGTCTCTTTTCAAGGTTTCGAGGCACTGTGTCTCTTGGAGATCCTTGAAAGGAGAGCCCATGAAGAAACTCAGACTCCTCCTCCTCTGCGCGACCCTGCCGGTGATCGCTCTCGCCTCGCGGACCAACCCGGTAGAAGCCTCGTGTCCCCCCTCGTGCGACACCTACTGTCCGGGCAAGCCGAGCAGCACCGTCTGCGGCTGCCCGAAGTGGACGGACCGCCCTTGCCGCACGGTCACCTGCGGCTCGTGGAACACCGTCGGCGGCTGCTGGTACGAGTAGATAGCGCGAAACCGCCGCGCCCGGCGCGCGTATACCTGGTGGGCCGCCCGGAACGCACCGGGCCGGCCCCCGAGGACGCGGTACAATGACGGACGTGGCGCGCAACGACGCCCTCATCGCCGAGAAGCGGCGCACCCTCCAGCTCGAGACGCTCTACGACCTGGCGATCGCGCTGCACGCGCAGCGTCCGGAGCAGGAGCTGGTCGACGAGCTGCTGCAGCGGGTCTGCGCCGCGCTCGATCCGGCGGCGGCCGTGGCCGTGACGCGCGACGCCTACGGCGGCGCCCGCGGCGTCGCGACCATCGGCTGGGTGGACGACGCGCCCTCAGGCGACGCGCTGCTGGCCGCGCCGATCTGGCGCGAGCTGCTCACCGAGGGACGCACCCTCGCCCGCTCTCACGGCGAGCTGGCCGGCCGGCGCTACGAGCAGCTCCTGGCGGCGCCGCTCGCCTATCGCGGCGTCTTCCTCGGCTACATCGCCGTGCTCGACAAGGAGGTGCGCGGCGATTCCAACCCCGCCTTCCCGCCCGAGGACCGCCGGTTCCTCGACTCGGTGGCCTCCCTGGCCGGCGCCGCCCTCGACGCCGCGCGACAGGTGGAGAGGCTGGAGACCCAGCGCGAGCGCCTGGAGGAGGAGAACAAGGCGCTCAAAGGCCGGCTCGCCCTGGAGGTCGCCGGCCGGCGGATCGTGGCCCACGCGCCGCCGATGCGCCGCGTCCTCGACGTGGTGGAGCGGGTGGCCCCGCGCGGCGTCAACGTGCTGGTGCGCGGCGAGAGCGGCACCGGCAAGGAGCTGGTGGCGAAGCTCCTCCATCACCTCTCGGGCCGCGAGGGCTCGCTGATCGCCGTCAACTGCGCGGCGCTGCCCGAATCGCTGCTGGAGAGCGAGCTCTTCGGCATCGAGGGCGGCGTCGCCACCGGCGTCCAGGCCCGTCCCGGCAAGTTCGAGCTGGCGGACCGCGGCACCCTGTTCCTCGACGAGATCGGCGACATGCAGACCTCCCTGCAGGTGCGGCTGCTGCGCGCCCTGCAGGAGCGCGAGGTGACGCGGGTGGGCGGCCGGCGGCCGATCCCGGTGGACGTGCGGCTGGTGGCCGCCACGCACCAGGACCTGGAGGCGCTGGTGGGCGAAGGGCGGTTCCGCGAGGACCTCTACTACCGCCTGAAGGGAGTGGAGGTCGAGCTGCCGCCGCTGCGCGAGCGCCGGCAGGACATCCCTCACCTCGTGCGCTCCTTCCTCGAAGAGTTCTGCCAGCGCGAGGGGATCCCGGTTCCGGCCCTGCGTTCCGAGGCGCTGGCGCTGCTGCTCGCCTACGACTTTCCCGGCAACGTCCGCGAGCTGCAGAACCTCATCGAGGGCGCCGTCTCCCTCGCCGAGCGCGACATCGACGCCGACCTCGTCCGCTCGCTCATGGGCACGCCTTCGCAGCAGTCCCCCGAGCCCCTCGACCTCGCCACCCTGGAGCGCCGCCACATCGCCCGCGTCCTCAAGCTCACCGGCGGCAACAAGAGCGAGGCGGCGAAGATCCTCGGCCTCGATCGCAAGACGTTGCAGAGGAAGGGATTCTAGCAAAGTGACTGAGTCGGCTATACTGGAGAGCGAGGAGGTGAGCGTGTCAAAATCCCTGACTTTGAGCCCGTCCGAAAGAGCCGAGCTCCTCGCCACGTTGCGCAAGATTAAATCCGACGGCAATCGCTTCCACGTCATCTCTTCCCGTGGCCACTGGGCGGTGGTGAGCGAAAACCGGCCGAGGAGAAGCGAAGTCTTCGGCACCAAGGAAGCGGCCGTGGAGCGCGGCCGGGCCCTGGCCAGGAATTCCGGCGGAGAGCTTGTTGTCCATGACAGGAATGCACACGTGCGAGAGAGAGAGAGCTTCAGACAGGCGAGCTGAGCCCAAGAACCCCGCCAGATCTCCGCCGAAAGATCCCATGCCTCCGAAGGATGGCCGGTTTGAAGGCAGTCTTTTCATCAACTGTCCTTTCGATCGAGATTACCTTCCCCTCGCCCAGGCTCTCCTGTTTACAGTCCTGTCGTGCGGCTTGGAGCCGAGGATCTCCTCCGACCAGGCTGACTCGGGACAGGTGCGAGTCGAGAAGATCCGTCAGCTCATCCGGTCCTGTCGGTACAGCATTCACGATATATCCCGGATTGAACCGCTTCGTCCCGGAGACCTGCCCAGATTCAACATGCCCTTCGAGCTCGGCCTTGATTTGGGATGCCGGTACTATGGCGGCAAGAGCTTGGCGACCAAGCAGTGCCTGATCCTGGAAAAGGGACGCTACCGCTATCAGCAGGTTCTTTCCGACATCTCGGGGAATGACATTCGCTCTCATGAAGGCGATCCGGAAAGGGTGGTCCGGGAGGTCCGGAACTGGCTTCGGGTCGTCACGGGAAGGCCGCTCCTCAGCGGCAGCGGTCTGTGGAACCGCTATAACCTCTTCTGGGACGACCTGCAGAGTCTCTACGTCCAGGGATACTCTCCAAAGGATATCGAGACTCTTGAAGTGGCCGAATACATCGGCTTCATCAAGGACTGGCTGGCGGGCTTATCCGCGACAAGTTGACCCATCCGCGACTTTTTATCCCAATCCTCTGGAAAACCGAGGCAGACTGGACTTTCTTCGAGGTCTGTGAGGGGCGTAGCCCGCCAGCGAGAGACAAATTGTCGCAGCCCCGCCTGGGGCATCTTGGCCGCCCTGGCGCTTAAATGTGCACAACAGGATGGAAACAAAAGAGTTACGGGGTCGAACACGCGGTGACACGGACCTGGCAGCGGCCTTGCGATAAAGGAGCCGCGGATGAGGAGGAATGCCATGCTAGACTCCGTTCGCAAGCACGTTGCCGTTCCCTATGTACCGGTCAAGGTGCTGCTGTCCGTGGGTTCGTTGGCCAGCTTCGGCTGGTTGCTGTCTCATGACCTGGTCCACCCCATAGTGATCTACGCCCTTCAGATCTATCTCTCTTTCTGATCTGCGCCGGGGCGGCCCTCACGGACATGTCTGACGGCGTTTTGAACGAGGTCACGCTGGCTCTGCCGATGGTCCCCGAGATGGAGATCGAGGCGAGCAAGACGGCGGCTGCCATCGCGGAGTCGATCCGCATGAGTCCGGATAGAATCGACGAGGTCCGGCACGCGGTGATCGAGGCTTGTATCAACGCTCTGCTGTACAGCCAGGCCGAGGAGGTCTTCGTGACTTTTCAGGTGGTCGGGGAGCAGGACCCGGAGAAGCTGCGCATCATGGTGCACGACAATGGCGTCGGCTTTGATCCGGAGGCGCCGACGCCGCGGCCGGGGGGTGGCTGGGGGTTGAAGATCATGCGAGGATTGATGGACGAGCTGCAGATCCGCTCCGGCCCTGAGGGGACGACTGTCGTCATGAGCAAGCTGCGATGAAAGCGGGGGCGAACCGATGACCGAGAGCCTCAACGTCACCGTGGATCGCCGGGAGGGTTTGGCGGTGATCTACACGGAGGGGTATATCAACAACCAGGGGGGCGAGGAGATCGCCAAGGTTTCCTACGAGCTCCTCGACCAGGGCTACAAGGTGCTGCTGCTCAACCTCGCGGGCACCAAGATCGTCAACTCGATCGGCATCTCGATCCTCATCGAGATCATCGAGAAGATGATCGAGATCAACGGCAAGCTGGGGTTCTGCTGTCTGACGCCGACGATCGAGAAGACCTTCCACATCATGGGCCTGGCGCAGTACGCGCCCATCTTCGCCGACGAGACGGCGGCGGTGGCCCAGATGCGGGTATCCTGAATCCGGGAGGCGACATGGAGGGCTCCGCGCCGGCCGGCATGGTCGTCCAAGCCTGGGACGAGCTGCTGGCCCTCTCCCGCGACGACGCCAACGAGCGCCAGCTCCTGGAGCGGCTGCTCGACCTCTGGTGCCAGCAGCGCGGTGCCGCCTCCGCCGGCCTTTACATCGAGAAGGGGGATCTGCTGGAGCGCGAGGCCGCGGTGGGAGACGGCCTGCCGGATCTCCTCGATCTGAGCGGCATGGCCGAGGGTTACGGCAGCCTGCCATTCTCCGGCGGGCGGCTCCTCTACTCGCCGCGCGAAGCCCTCGGCGCCGAGGCGAGCGACGCGCTGACCGTACTCCTCGCCGCCTCGCTCAAGAGCTGCCGGCTGCGGCAGGACCTGAAAGAGCAACAGTTCCAGGTGAACTACCGGGTGGTCGAGCTGGAGGCCCTCTTCGACGTCGGCCTCGCGGTGACCTCGACCCTGGACCTGGACCGGCTCTCGGAGCTTATCCTGCTGCAAGCCGTCGGCCTGCTCGACGCGCGGCGCGGCGCCCTCTACATCCTCGAGGAAGGCCGCTACCGCCTGGACCGCACGTTCGGCGGTGAGGCGGCTCCCTGGTTCGCCCTCGACGATCCGGAGCTGCACGAGTTCCTCATCGGCGGCGGCGAGGCGCCGCCGAACCTGCTGCCCGGCGCCCGTCACCTGCTGGGCGTGCCGATCGAAGTCGACAGCGGACCTCGCGGTCTGATCGCGGTGGGCGACAAGGAGAGCCGCCGCGGCGTCGGTCCCTTCCTGGCGCCGGACCGGCGCACCCTCTCGCTCTTCGCCACTCAGGCGGCGTTGGCCTTGGAGAACGCGCGGCTGCACTTGCAGGCCCTGGAGAAGGAGCGGCTGGAGCGCGAGATGCACCTCGCCGCCGAGATCCAGCGCCAGATCCTGCCCAAGGGCGCGCCGGTGGTGCCGGGCTACGAGCTCGCCGGCTGGTATCGCCCGGCGCGCCAGGTGGGCGGCGACTACTACGACCTGGTTCCCCGCAAGGACGGGCGCATCGGCCTGGTGTTGGGCGACGTCTCCGGCAAGGGGATGCCGGCGGCCCTCATGGTTTCGACGCTGCACTCGGCCCTGCGCCTGCTGCTGGACCATACGCCGTTCGGACCGTCGCTGCTCGAGCGGCTGAACCGCCACATCGTCGAGTCGAGCGCCGCCAACAAATTCATTACCATGTTGATCGCCGAGCTCGACCCGCACACCGGCGTCCTGCACTACATGAACGCCGGCCACAACCCCGGCATCCTGCTGCGCGGCGACAACACGGTCGAGCAGCTCGGCGCCGGCGGCCTGCCTCTGGGGCTCCTCCCCGAGGCGCGCTTCCAGTCCCGCGCCGTGACGATGGAGCCGGGCGACCTGCTCTGCATCTACAGCGACGGCATCACCGAGGCCGAGTCCCCCGACGAAGAGGAGTTCGGCATGGGGCGTTTGATCGACCTGCTCCGCTGGCAGCGTTACCAGCCGCTATCCGAGCTGCTGGACGCCATTCCGCGCACCGTCGGCGAGTTCTCCCGCGGGCTGCCGCAGGGGGACGATCAGACGGTGGTGTTGCTGCGGCGGGACTAGATCGGCGTGGCGTCTCTCCTTCACCGCGACTAAAAAGAAGTTGCGGCAAAGCGGGCCCTTCACCGCGTCTCGCCTTCTTCACCGCGTCTAGGCTTCTTCACCGCAACTGGTCTTCTTTTGCGGTGAACGGCCTTGTTCACCGCGTCTCGTCTTCTGCGCCGCGTCTAGGATAATGCACCGCAAGACAAGCTCCTTCGCCGCAACTCACCTTCTGCGCCGCAAGTAGAATAAGCCGCCGCAACTGGCCTTGTTCACCGCAAGTCCCGTTCTGCGCCGCAACTAGAACAATTCACCGCAAGACAAGCTTATTCACCGCAAATAGGATCCGACGTGGTATCGTCTTGCAGCGGGTACAAAGCTCTCCGTCCAGGACGTGGTGGCCAATCTGGAGGCGCGCGCGGCGCTCCATCGCGAGAAGGAGGTCTTCCATCGCGACCAGGAGGCGTTTCACGCGCAGCAAGTAGTGCATCATCAGGAGCAGCGGGCGCTCCACGTGGCCGAGCTGGAAAAGGTCGTGCAGGATCTGGAGGTCTTCCGCACCTTCGCCGCCTCGGCGGCGGCCCAGCCCGTGCGTAGACGCGAGGAGTTCGAGATTCCGCCTCCCGGCCGGAAGAGGGTCGGCCGGATGGTGGAGCTGGTCGCCGAGAGTCCGGACCTGCAGGAGCCGTTCGGCCCACCGCCGTAGCGGAGGAGACCAGCCGCCGTTACGCCGACCACTTGGAAGAACCCGTTGGATCGCGAACCGCCTCGGACGTCTTGCGGCGCATGCTTGCCGAAGACCGGCTCGAGCTCGCCCGCAAGGGAACGGCGAAACGCGAGGCGCTCTACAGGCGGCCGCGCGAGGGCTGATCCTCAGCCTCCCTCTGTTCTTCAGCGTTCCGCCTCTTGCATAATGAGGGGTGAACCGTCACGAGTTCTCTATGGCCGCAGCGACTCCCGATAGCCCTGCTCCAAGGCGTTTCCGCATCGCCTTTTCGTACCCTGGCGAGCATCGCCCGTTCGTCGAGCAGGTGGCGGAGCACCTCGCCGCCGCGGTCGGCCGGGAGCAGGTGCTCTACGACAAGTTCCACGAGGCCGAGTTCGCCCGCGTCAATCTCGACGTTTACCTGCCCCGGTTGTACCGCGAGCAGTCCGAGCTGATCGTCCTCTTCCTCTGCCCGGAATACAGGGAAAAGAGATGGTGCCGGCTGGAGTGGCGCCACATCCGTCAGCTCATCGCAACGCTGGATGAGGACCACATCATGCTGGTGAGCTTCGGCTCATCGGGCGACCTCTCGGAGCTTGGCATCTTGTCGGGCGATGGCTACGTGGACATAGGCAGCCGACCCGCGTCCGAGATCGCCGGACTGATCCTGCAGCGGCTCGGGGTCGATGCCGAAGCTCACACCGAGAAGCCCCTCGAAGTCACAGAGGAGCCCACCGAATTCATGGAGCCGAAATGGTCCGATGAACTCCGCATCTACGGCGAGGGCTTCGTCGGGCGCCGAGAGGAGCTGGAGGCGCTGGATAAGGCGTGGGCGGAGGGGGTACGGATCTTCGCGCTCTATGCCGAAGGCGGTGCGGGCAAGACCCGGGTTGTGGTCGAGTGGCTGCGGCGGATGCGGGACGATGGCTGGCGCGGGGCGCGCCGGGTGTTCGTTCATTCTTTTTACAGCCAGGGGAGCGACGAGCGGCGCAATGCCTCGTCGGAGCTGTTCTTCGAGCAGGCCCTCGCCTACTTCGGCTATCGGGGCGAGCCGATCACCCAGGCCGATGAACGGGGACGTAAGCTGGCCCGGTTGCTCATCGAGCACCATGGCCTGCTGGTTCTGGACGGACTCGAACCGTTGCAGCATCCTCCGCTGCATGCCGAGCGGGGCCGTCTGAAAGACCCCGGCATCGCGCGGCTGCTGCTGTCGTTGGCCAACGCGCCACACGACGAGACGCGCGGTCTGTGTTTGACCACATCGCGGCAGGCAGTGATCGAGCTGGAGGGGCGCGGGGGAGCGACGGTCATCCAGCAGTCGCTCGAGCATCTGCATCGCGACGATGGGGCAGAGCTGTTGAGGCAGTTTCAGGTCGTCGGCCCGGACGAGGAGCTGAAGAAGGCTTCGGACGAGTTTCACGGGCACGCGTACTCGCTGATGCTGTTGGGCTCATTTCTCAAGAACGCGACGGAGCACCATGACATTCGCCGGCGGCGCGAGGTTGTGCTGCTGGCCGAAGACCCTGAGCACGGCAGCCACGCGCGAAACATGTTTGCGGCCTACGTGCGGCATCTGGGCGAAGATAGTTCGGCAGTGACAGTTCTGCGTCTGCTTGGCTTCTTCGACCGTGCGGCCGACCGGGAACTCTTAGATGTGTTACGGGCACGGAAGGCGGTGGTTTATGAATGGTCGAAAGAAGACATACCGGCTGACAGACGGCCTCAGTCAAAGCGCATAGAGGACTCGCTAGCCGACGTGACCGGACCTTTGCTCGGGTCCGGTCGAACACTACCGAGAGAGAAGGGGTTTCAACGCTTGCTCTATCCTCTCCGACGATGGCTGCGAGATCGGAACCCAGGAGAGGAGATCTCCGAGGCTGAATGGCATCGCGTGCTCAGCCAGTTGCGTGATCTACGGTTGATCGACTTCATTGGAGCGGACAAGTCGCCCTCCCTGGACGCTCATCCGCTGTTGCGCGAGTGTTTCGCCGAGCAAGTCCGGACGCAGTTTCCAGGGGCGTGGCGAGCCGGTCACCGGCGGCTGTTCGAGCACTTGAGCGGCACTGCTCCGTACTGGCCGGAGGGGATCGAAGGTCTCCAGCCATTGTACCAGGCTGCTGCCCACGGCTGCCTGGCTGGGTTATACGAGCAGACGCGAGCCGATGTCTACCGCGATCGCATCCAGCGAGGTACAGGAGACGCTGGCTTCTATAGTATGAGAACACTCGGTGCGACAGGTGCGGACCTAGGAGCGGTGGCGTGTTTCTTCACGATACCGTGGACCACCCTTTCGTCGAATCTTAAGCCCGCCGTTCAAGCGTGGCTATTCAATGAGGCGGGCTTCAGACTGCAAGCCCTGGGACGGTTGAAAGAGGCAGTCGAGCCGATGCGGGCCGGGATCGATATAGCCACTGAGCTAAATGACTGGAGAAATACTGCTCAGGGCGCCAGCAACCTAAACGAGCTGGAGCTCATGCGGGGTGAGATATCCGCGGCAGTGACTGTTGGTGAACATGCGGTGACCTATATCGATCGTCATGGGGACACGTTTTGGCAGAGTGCCTTCCGCACGTCGCTGGCCGACGCCTTGCATCAAGCGGGTCAACGCGTCAAGTCGCGGCGTCTATTCGAGGACGCGGAATCCAGACTAGCCAAATATAAGCCACAGACCCCGCTGCTCTTTTCGTTGTGGGGCTTCCGTTACTGCGATCTCCTGCTATCCGAAGCGGAAAGGACAGCTTGGCAGTGTAGGCTTGCCGATGAGAACGGACTCGGTGAAGTGCTCACAACCTCTATTGCCGTCTGTGATGCCGTCATCGAACGAGCCACGCAGTCATTGAATTGGATCACAGGTACGCTCAGGCTCCTCGACATTGCCCTAGACCACCTCACCCTGGCCCGAGCCATGCTGTACAAAGCCCTTTCCCCATTTCCCGTTCCATGCTTCGAAAGCAACCACGTCACCGCCGCTGTCGACGGTCTCCGCACGGCAGGCCAAATCGGCTACCTTCCGCGTGGCCTGCTGACCCGTGCTTGGCTGCGACGCCTTTCGAGCGATGAGGCTGGTTGCCGGGCGGACCTAGACGAAGCCTGGGAGATCGCCGAGCGGGGACCAATGCCGCTGCACCAAGCCGACATCCAACTCTATCGCGCCCGCCTCTTCCGTGACCGCGCCGCCCTGGCCGAGGCCCGCCGCCTGATCGAGAAGCATGGCTACCACCGGCGGGACGGAGAGCTGGCGGATGCCGAAGAGGCGGCGAAGGGGTGGTGAACACGCCTTAGCCAGGCGCGAGAGACGGAGTAAGATCAAGCTGTGCCGGTCATCTCTACTTTCTTTGGCATCGTGATCCGCATGTTCTTTCAGGAGCATGGAGTTGCCCACTTTCACGCCGAATACCAGGGCCAGCAAGCCACCTTCACCTTTGATGGAAGGTTGCTGGCGGGTGCAATCCGGTCCCGCACGGCACAGCGGCTTATCGAGGAGTGGGCAGTGGCGCACCGGCAGGAGTTGGAAACCAACTGGGAGCGCGCAAGGGCGGGTCGTCCGCTGGAGAGAATCACACCGCTGGACTAAGGAGGCGCCATGAATCCTCTGCCGATCGTGATCCAAGCTGAGTACCGTGGAGAGTACATGATCCACCTGACGTTCAACGACGGCGTGCAGAGCACAGTCGACTTCGCTCAATGGCTTCACGGCCCTGTTTTCGAGCCGCTCAAGGACATCGGATACTTCCAACGCTTCTTTCTCGACGGCGGAACGGTGGGATGGCCAAATGGAGCCGACGTCGCGCCGGAGACGCTTTACGAGCGGGCCAAGGCGGAAAGGGCTGCCTGACCTAGGCGGTCAACCCTCCGAGGAGACGTTCCGCCGTCCCCGTGGCCTGCGGATGGATCTCGTGGACGGGTTGGAACGTCTCTACGGGTAGGATGTCGGCCTGCCGATGGTGGTGAGGTCCCCAACGGCTTCACAAGGAGGCTGAGATGGCGCGAACCGAATTGACCTATCCCAAAGCAGGATCGCAGATTGCCTTCGCCCGGGTCGGCACGGCGCTGGCGGCGGTGAGCGTTGGAGCCTTATCCGTCGGTGCCTTGGCCATCGGGGCTCTGGCGATCGGGCGGTTGGCGGTGAAGCGGTTCGCGGCGAAGGCGGGCTCGATCGACCGGCTGGTCATCCGGGAGCTGGAGGTCGGCCGCCTGCGGGTGCGCGAGCTGATCACGGAAGAGACGTCCTGAGGCCCCTCCTGCTGTCGCTGGGGCCGCGCGTTCCAGAGCATCTCTCATCGGTGATAGACTGAAGAGCATGATGAAGGGGCGCTGTTCTGGGGCGAGTTTCACGCGCCAACTCTCATTCAACCAGCTTCCGGGGAGGGCGTAGCATGCCAAGAAACCGTGCCTCATTCTTCAAGCGCCAGCGCGAGGTCGCCAAGAAACAGAAGCGCGAGGAGAAGCTTCAGCGCAAGCTCGACAGGAAATCTGCCACGGCCGATGGAGCAGAGACGCAAGAGTCCGTGGTGGAAGCGGCAGAGGAAAATCACCAGCCTGTGTGAGGAGCAAGCGCCGCCGGATTCTCGTCTCAGGCCTGGCGGTGCTGGCCGCTGCGGCCGTGGCCTTGGTCCTCTATCTCCGCGCTGACAAGACTGCTGAGCTCTATGCCACCCGCGGCACCTACCGCGGCGCCCGCCTGATCGAGGCCTATCCCGGCGGCGGACCCACCCACCAGACCTCCTTGCCGGGAACGCCGTACGGCGCGAAGCCGGCGAAGGCCCAGTAGTGAGGATAAAATTCCCCGCATTATGAACCGCAAGACCCTGACGTCCATGTTGTTCTTCCCGCTGGTTACTCTCCTCGCGGCGGCCCAGACGCCGGCCGCGCCACAGCAGCGAGACGCGGCGAAGATCGTGGTCCAGCGGGCCGGCGCTCCGCGGTGGGCGATTGCCATTCACGGCGGCGCGGGCACGATCCCGAAGACCCTGCCGGAGGACCGCAAGCAGCAGTACCTGGCATCCCTGGCCGCGGCGCTGAAGATCGGCCAAGGGGTGCTGCAGCAGGGCGGCACCAGCCTCGACGCGGTGGAGAAGGTGGTGCGTTTCCTCGAGGACGATCCGCTGTTCAACGCCGGCAAGGGCGCCGTCTATACGCACGAAGGCACGCACGAGCTCGACGCCGCCATCATGGACGGCCGCGACCTCTCCTGCGGCTCGGTGGCGCTGCTGAAGACGGTGAAGAATCCGATCGGCCTGGCGCGGCTGGTGATGGAGAAGTCTCCGCACGTCTTCATGGTGGGAGAGGGAGCCGAGGCCTTCGCCACCGAGATGAAGGTGGAGCGGGTGCCGAACACGTATTTCGATACGCCGTACCGGTATGAGCAGTGGCAGGAGGAGCTCAAGAAGGAGAAGAAGGACCGCGACACGGTGGGAGCGGTGGCCCTTGACGTGCACGGGGACCTGGCCGTGGCGACCTCGACGGGCGGGCTCACCAACAAGCGCTTCGGCCGGCTGGGAGACGTGCCGGTGATCGGCGCCGGCACCTACGCCAACAACCGGACGTGCGCCATCTCCGGCACCGGCATCGGCGAGGAGTTCATCAAGCACACGGTGGCCCACGACATCTCGTCGCTCATGGAGTACGGTGGCCTCACGCTGCAGCAGGCCGCCGAGCGGGTGATCCGGCAGAAGCTCCAGCCGGGAGACGGCGGCGTGATCGGCGTCTCGCACGACGGCTCGATCGCGCTCGTCTTCAACTCGGAGGGTATGTACCGGGGCGCGGCGGACTCGGGGGGACGGTTCGAGGTGAAGATCTGGGAGTAGCTACTCCACGGCGAACCGCAACCCCGCCACCTCCGCCACCGCCAGCATCGGCGCGGTGGTGGCGCGGAAGAGGCCGGCTCCGGTGGCCAGGGGCACCAGGTCGGAGCCGACGGCCAGCACCTGGGAGAGCACGCGCCGCAGATCGTCTTCCCAGACGAGGTCGGGGAGAGAGCGTCCGAGCGCTCCACCGGTGATCAGACGGACGCCCCGCGCCACGGTGCGGAAGCGCAGCGCGCGGGCGTCGTAGCCTTCGAGCGGCTCCAGCGCCGATACCCAGAAGCCGCCGTCCGCGGCGTGCAGCAGCTCCTTTTCGGAAGCAGTTCCGGGCAGCAGGAAGAGATGGGCGGAGACCGCCTCGTCCGGCGCCACGCGTTGCGGCGAGGGCGCCAGCCCAAGCTCGCGGGCCAGACGGTTGTCGACGGCCGGGGTGAGCGCGATGCCGTTGGTCACGAGGTCCACCGGCCGCGCGGCGGCGCCCAGGACGTCGAAGGGGAACGGCAGGCCGCGCGGGTCCGTGGGATCGTCGCGCAGGTTGATCCCGGAGTGGAAGACCGCCTCCCCGAGGTTGCCGCGCAGGAAGGAAGCCCCGGAGTGGAACGAGTCGGAGGTGAACGCCTGCCGGTTGAGCAGCTCGACGAGCCCGGCGGTGGCTTCCTGCGACAGCAGCAGGGAGACGGGGCCTTGCGGCGGCGGCACGACTTCGGGCGGACCCTGGCGCCGCCGCGCGCGTGCGAAGACGCCCGGCAGATCGAGCCCGGCGAGCGAGCGAGCGGCCGCCGCGGCGCGTCCGGCGCCCGGCTGGCG